>JBNLAN010000010.1:0-135750 GCA_050302175.1 Mariprofundaceae bacterium
CGATCTTCTGGGTATTTCCGAATCCAACCCGCCCTTCGCCCCGGCCTATGCCAACGTACGGCAGGTGATGCTCGATGCCATCGGCCGCTGGGCCGATGACGTGCGCAGCGGGGCCTTTCCGAAGTGAAAATCTTCGAATCCCCTGCCGACCTGCGCAACGCCCTGGCCGAATTCCGCGGCAAGGACCGCATCGCCTTCGTGCCGACCTTGGGCTGCCTGCACGAAGGGCACCTGAGCCTGATCCGCACTGCAAAGAAACTCGCCGATATTGTGGTGGTGAGCATCTACGTGAATCCTTTGCAGTTCGGACCGAAAGAAGACTTCGCCGCCTACCCGCGCACCTTCGCCGAAGATGCGGCGCTCTGCGAAGCCGAGGATGTGAACTTCATCTTCAACCCGGCCAACCTCTATCCCGAAGGCGGCCCCAAGGTGAACCTCACGGTGAAGGAGCTGTCCGACAAACTGTGCGGCGCCTCCCGCCCCGGCCATTTTGACGGTGTAGCCACCGTGGTAAACATCCTGTTCAACATCGTGCAGCCCGATATCGCCGTGTTTGGCGAAAAGGATTTCCAGCAACTCGCCATCATCCGCCGCATGGCAAGCGACCTGCATATGCCGGTGGAGATCGTTTGCGCACCCACGCACCGTGAGAGCTCCGGGCTCGCTATGAGCAGCCGCAACCGTTATCTCTCCGGGGCCGAGCGCAAACAGGCCGCAAACCTTTTTGCCGCACTGCTCGAAATGCGCGATGCCGCTGCTACCGGAACCGCAAACGCCAAAGAGCTGGTCGGGCTGGGGCACCGCAGGCTTGCCGAGGCAGGCATAGAAACCGAATACCTCGAAATCCGTCGCGAAGCTGACCTCGAAACTTGTACGACGCTAAACGACGAACCCACCCGTGCCTTCATTGCCGCCAGAGTCGGCAAGGCGCGGTTGATCGACAATCTTTTGCTCAATGGTTCGGAAATCGGTATTTTCCGGCCTGACGCCACCCTGGGGATGCCATGAAACTAACCATGCTGAAATCAAAACTGCACCGCGCCACAGTTACGCATGCCGAGCTCGACTACGAGGGCTCCTGCGCCATCGATCAGAATCTGCTGGAGGCCGCCAATATCCTGCCCTTCGAGCAGTTGCACATCTATAACGTGGCCAACGGTGAGCGCTTCACCACCTACGCGATTACGGCACCAAGGGGCTCCGGCACCATCGGCGTGAACGGCGCTGCCGCCCACAAGGCGAGCCCGGGCGATCTGCTGATTATCTGCACCTATGCCGAGATGGCGGCAAATGAGGCGGAGCATTTCAAACCGATGCTGGTCTATGTGGATGGTAACAACGCCATCACCCACACCAGCCACGGACACCTTGCCGCCGTCTGATGCAGATAGATGCCGCTGCCCGTGGAGCATGGGCAGCGCGATGTACCGTGCCTACCACGACGAGGAGTGGGGCGTGCCGGTGCACGACGACCGTAAACAGTTCGAATTCCTGATTCTCGAAGGGGCGCAGGCGGGCCTGAGCTGGAGCAC
The DNA here is from genome assembly GCA_050302175.1 of Mariprofundaceae bacterium. Lineage (GTDB taxonomy): Bacteria > Pseudomonadota > Zetaproteobacteria > Mariprofundales > Mariprofundaceae > JBNLAN01. Next base: position 1,533 of record JBNLAN010000010.1, read on the forward strand.
CATTCTCAATAAACGCGAAGGCTACCGCACCGCTTACGACCATTTCGACCCGGAAAAAGTGGCCGCCTACGACGATGCGAAGATGGCGGAGTTGCTGGCCAATCCCGGTATCGTGCGCAACCGCCTGAAAGTCGCCGCATCCATCACCAACGCACAACGCTTTCTTGAAGTGCAACAGGAGTTCGGTTCTTTCAACGAATACATCTGGGGATTTGTGGGCGGAAAACCGATTGTGAATCGATTCGTGAACATGTCTGAAGTGCCCGCCACCAGCCCGGAATCGGACGCTCTAAGCAAAGATTTGAAAAAGCGCGGCTTCAAGTTCGTCGGCTCCACCATCATCTACGCCCATATGCAGGCTGCGGGCCTCGTCAACGACCACCTCACGAGCTGCTTCCGTTATACTGAACTTACATGAAACAGACAGGCTTCCCGCCTGTGGCCGACGAAAACGCCATCATCCTTGTGCTCGGCTCGATGCCGGGTGCGGAATCGCTCAAACAGCAGCAATACTATGCGCATCCACGCAACAGCTTCTGGCCTATGATGGGTGAGTTGTTCGATTTCAGCCCCGCGCTTCCCTACTCCGACAGACTTGCCGCACTCCGGAAAAATAACATCGCGCTATGGGATGTGGCGCATCAATGCGTTCGCCCGGGCAGCCTGGATTCCAATATCCGCGATGCCGAGGCCAACGATTTCGAAGCGTTTTTCAGGACTCATCCGGAGATCAAGATTGTTTTCTTCAATGGTGTAACCGCCGAGCAGCTCTACCGAAAACTGGTGTTACCGAAACTTCCGGTAGCGCTTCAGCAACTGCCTATGCTGCGCCTCCCCTCCAGCAGCCCGGCACATGCCGGTATGACGGTAGTTCAGAAGCTGGAACAGTGGCGGGAAGCCCGCCGCAGACGGGATCAGGCGTTGTCAAACAGCCGCTGAATATCGCTCTTGTGCAGTGCCTCGATGCGCGGGCGCTTCAGTTTCAATGTCGGGGTCAGCAGGCCGTTGTCCTGCGTCCACTCCTCGTTGACGAACATGAAACGCTCCACCTGCATAAAACTCGGCAGATCGTGCGTGCTCTCCTGCATACGGGCCAGCAACCAGTCGTGTACATTACTGTTCGTGCGCCAATCGCGAGGAAGCGAACTGCCTTTCTCGCGCTGCCAGACTTTCGGAAGCATCTCCTTGTCCGACACAATCAGCGCAGCAGCAAAGGGTTGCCCTTCGCCAACAACCATCGCTTGCAGGATACAGGGATCGTGCGCCAGATGCTGCTCGACCAGTGCCGGAGGCACATTCTCGCCATTGGAGAGCACCATGAGCTCCTTCTTGCGGCCGATGATGTAGACAAACCCATCCGCATCGATCTCGGCGATATCACCGGTATGCAACCACCCTTCAGCATCCACCGCTTCAGCTGTCTCTTCCGGCTTATTCCAGTAGCCCTGCATGACCATCTCACCGCGCGCGCACAACTCGCCCTCCTCTCCCAGGCGTAGTTCAACGCCGGGAAGGGCAGGGCCGATACTGTCGGGCTTGATGCGCTTCTCGGTGTTTACGGTCAGTACAGGTGAGGCTTCGGTCAGGCCGTAACCCGGAAGCACAGTGATATTGGCGGCCAGCAGAAATCTTGCGATAGTCGGGCTGAGTGCCGCTCCTCCCGACACGAACAGGCGCAGGTTCCCCCCCATTTTTTCGCGCAACTTCTCGTTCACCAGATGATCCAGCAACTTCCATAGCAAGCGTGTCAGCATGCCTAAATCCCTGCCATGCTGTCGCAGCGCGAAGCGCTCGGCACCAATGGCCTGCGCCTGCCCGAACAGCCAGCGCTTAACCGCCGGCCCCTGCTGCACCTTCTCGTGCACACCGGCATAGATTTTTTCGTACAGCCGCGGCACCGAAATCATGACGGTGGGCTTCACCTCCGGCATATCGCGCATCAGGGTGGTCACATCCTCGGCATAGGCGATCTCACTGCCGCTGGCCACCGCCAGAAAGTGGCCGACGGTACGCTCGAATGCATGCGAGAGCGGCAGAAAGGAGAGAAAAATATCGCTCGGGAAGATCGGCACGCCGCCGAGCCCCGCCTCCACATCCGAAAGCAGGTTGCCGTGCGTAAGCATCACGCCCTTGGGATTGCCGGTGGTGCCGGAGGTATAGATCAGCGTAGCCAGCTTATCGCGGTCGCCACTGCAAACAGCATCCCTGCCATCCCAGCTGCTATCTTGCGAGATTGATTCGAGCGTCGTCTCCGCATCTCCGAAAAAAGGAATATCCGGAATATCGAGCCCGGACAACTTCTCCTGCTGTGTCGGCTCCACCAACACCAGCTTGCAACCCGAATCCTCCAATACGTAGTGCACCGCTTCCAGCGGATCGGTAAAATAGGCAGGAACTGTCACTGCACCGAGCGATAAAATCGCGAAATCGGCCATCAGCCAGTGGGGCGAGTTATGTCCGAGGATACCGACGCGGTCGCCCGGATGAACGCCCTGACTCTGCAGCCATGCCGCAATGCGGAGCACCCGCTTCTGTACTTCGCCCCGTGTCAGCGAATGCCATCTGCCATCCTCACTGCGATACCGCAGCATCGGCTTTCCACCCCATGCGGCAGGAGACGCAAACAACAGATCGGACAAGTTGCCTGCCCTGTTTGCCATATCCAGACCCATGCAAGCAGGCTTCCTACTCATACAACACTCCGATATTCGAAGGCGCCTTCAAACCATGATCGCCCAACGTCGTAGCTAATCCCTTTTTGTCCCGCTCGGAAAAATGGCGCAGCAGGCCGCCACGGAATGGAGGGAACCCGATACCGTATATCATCGCCGCATCCAGATGCTCGGATGTGTCCACCACCTTCTCTTTCAGACATTTCAGTGCCTCAACAAGCATCGGTAGCAGACAGGCATCGACAATCTCCCGGTCGGTCATCGGCTCGACCGAATGAGCCGCTTTTAGATGCTCGCTCAACTTGGGGTTGATAACAGTGCGTTTGCCTTTTTCATATTTATAAAAACCAGCGCCACTCTTCTCGCCCAGTAACCCGCCATCCACCATCTCGGCAAACCACCCCGGCATAACAAACGCCTTGCCGAATGCCTTATTCAGATGCTCACCGACATGCTGGCATATATCGAGCCCCACCCGATCAGCCAGCTCAATCGCACCCATCGGCATGCCGAAGTTTTTCAATGCGCCATCCACATGTTCCGGTTTCTGTCCTGCCTCGATCAAATTCAGGGCTGCCACCATGTACGGCATCAGACAGCGGTTGACCAGAAAACCGGGGGAGTCGGATACCACCACCGGAAACTTACCCCAGCTCACACAGAGTGCTGCTGTGGTGTTCACTGTGCTGGCGCTGGTTTTACCGCCTGCGATCACCTCAACCAGCGGCATTTTCGGCGCCGGATTGAAAAAGTGCATGCCTGCCATGCGTTCCGGATACCTGGCATGCTTTTGCATTTCACTGACCGAAAGCGAAGAGGTGTTGGTCAGAAGTAGTGCATCCTTGCCGACTTTCTCTTCAACCTCTTCCCACAGCTTCTGTTTCACCTGCATGGTTTCGAGCACCGCCTCAATCACCACCTGTACTTTTTTCAAGTGCCCTGACGACAGTGCAGGACGAATGCGCTGCATGCGCTTCGCATCGCGCCGGGCAAACCTGGAGAGGTGCTTCATGCCCTGCCCAAGTGCGGCTTCTGAAATATCGTGCATATCAACTTCGCAACGCCTAGCCGCCACCCAGGCAATACCGCCCCCCATCACGCCTGCGCCAAAAACGGCAGCATGATCAATCTCATCGGCTGCCTTTTTGCCATCCTGTACCGCTTGCTGTTTTTTCAGCGATTCACCCAGCCTGAAAACGCGGATCAGATTTTTACAGGTCGGAGTCACGGCCATACGACCAAGCGACTCCGCCTCCAGTGCATATGCTTGCCCGTCGGACATGCCGACGATCTCGGAAAGCAGCTTCAGCGCGGCTGGAATGGCCGGATAGGCCTGCTCAATATCAAGATGTTTGAAACGCGCCAACACTCTCTTCTGTACCATGGCGAAAAACAGCTGCTTAACTGGCCAGAGGCGCACCCAGAACGGTTTGGCAACATGCTTCACCTTACCCTTCCCGGCAAGGAACCCGATCGCCTCTTCTATCTGCTCCGGATGACAACTGATGGCAGAAAGTCCAAGCCTTCTGGCCTTACGGGCATCCACGCCACTCCCGGACATAATCATCTCAATCGCCTTAATCCACCCCACCCGCTTGGGCAGCCGCACACAGCCACCAAACCCCGGATGAATGCCGATCTTGATCTCCGGCAGCGCCAATAATGTTTTGTCGCCATACACGCCAACAATGTGATCGCAGGCCAAGGCAATCTCCAACCCGCCACCCATACAAGAGCCATTGACGACGGCAATGGAAGTACTGCTCAAATCCTCGATGCGACGACACAGCGACTGCCCGCGCTCGGCCAGTCGTTGCGCCTCCTCGGCATCGCGCACTGCGGCAATCACGTCGAGATCGGCTCCGGCGATAAAGCACCCCGGCATATCACTCTCGAGTACGAGCACATCAGGAGTATCCTTCTCCAGCGCATCAATATGCGCCTCGAGCTGCTGCATGCATGCAGCATCCAGCACATTTACCGACTTATCGGTACGGGCAAACCGCAACCGGGCAAGAGCCTGCTCACCTGCCTTTTCGCGTATCAGCTTTACGACTTCCATGGTTCACTCCCTACCAGAGTAGCACCGCCCTGCCCTCCGCCGATACATAACGTGGCAAGACCCAGCCCACCCTTCGTATCGCGTCTGAGTTGGCGTAACAAGGTCAGAATCAAACGTGCGCCGGACATACCGACGGGATGGCCGAGTGCAACAGCGCCGCCATGCACATTCAGTTTATCCTGAGAGGGGGCACCCATCGCCTTGGACAGTCCCAATGCCGTGCTGCAGAAATGTTTTGAGTCCATCGCCTTCAGGCAGGCTAACACCTGAGAGGCAAAGGCTTCGTTGATCTCGACGCGCGCCAGCTCCTTCATCGTCAGGTCGTAGGTCGACAGCAGCTTATGGCTTGCATAGACCGGACCCAGCCCCATACGAGCCGGATCGCAACCGGCATACGCCCAATCATGCATGTAGCCTAGAATCGGCCACCCTTCTGCCTCGGCCTTCTCCCGATGTGTCACGATCAGCATGGCGGCGCCGTCCGTAATTTGCGAGCTGTTACCGGCAGTCACCGTACCCAGCGGCCTTTCAAATACGGGCTTGAGTTTTCCGAGCGCCTCCATGTTTTGGCCGGCCCGAATGCCTTCATCGCGATGTACGGGGGCATAGCCAGGCGGCGGAAATACATGCATCACCTCATCTTCGTACCAGCCAGCATCCCATGCAGCTTCGGCGCGGTTGTGACTCTCCATGGAAAACTGATCCTGCTCGGTACGGCTAATGCCATACTCGCGCGCCAATACTTCGGCGGTCTGTCCCATGTTCAGGTTAACCGTAGGGTCGGTAAGCCCCTCCAGCAAACCGATACGCGGCCGCCACGGCGCTTTCAGAATATTCAGCGCGGCTTTCAATCGATTGGGAATACCCTTCGCTCGCGGCCAGTCGGCCATCGCGGCACGAAACTGATCGTGGAACAACAACGGTGCATGTGTCATCGACTCCACACCACCCGCTAGCACCACCTCCGCACGCCCCAACAGAATCTTTTCGGCAGCATCGGTAAGTGCCTGCATGCCGGAGGCACAGTTGCGATGTACAGTATGCGCGGGCACAGCCCGCGGGATGCGCGCATTCAATGCGATCACACGCGCAATATTGGCAGCATCAACGGGCTGAATAACATTACCGATCACAACATGATCGAGATCGGTGGCAGAGACAACAGACCGGGCTAAAAGTTCGCGCGCCGCCAGCACCCCAAGCTCAACTGCACCCAGCCCTGAAAAATAACCGCTGGCTTTGCCGAGTGGCGTGCGTATTCCGTCTACGATCACAATTTCGCGTTTGTTCGTCATCCGGCCTCCTGCCGTGGAATCCCCGCTATACAAATCCATGCAAAACCGGGAAATTACACAAGGATTCCTCTGTGTGGATGTAGCCCAATATGCGGAAAACCGCAAGGCAAGTCGATGCTTTTTTCGCCTGGTCTGTGTTGTGAAAATGCGAAGCCCGCGCTATGGCGAGCTCCGGGATCCAAATCAAGAGCATTACTTTAAAGTTTTTAGGTAATCGATCAGCGCTTTGCGATCCTCGGCTTTATTGAGCCCGTTGAAATTCATACTCGTATTCGATTTCACAGCCTTCGGATTCCTTAACCATTGCTCAAGAGCTTTCTCATCCCACTTGGCAAAAGGCACCCCCTCGATACTGGGAGCTTTCCCATACAGCCCGAATAACGGAGGGCCAACCTTCTTGCGCTTGTCGGCACTCAGATCGTGGCAAGCGTAGCAGCGGCGAATCTGCTTGGGCGGAGAAGATGCCGTTGCGCTGACATTTTTCGAAGCGGTAGACTTAGAAGGTATCGAGTCGGGGCGATCATACGGCGAAGGAATGGTGCGCATATAGGCAATGACATCGGCAATCTGCTGATCATCCAGTGGCATACGCATCATTTCAGTCTTGGGTAGGATATCCTTGGGGCTCTTCAGCCACTCGGTCATGCGCGCATCATCCAGTACACCCAGACCAATAGCCGACTCCGCATCCATAATGCCCCGAAGATCAAGGCCCGCCTTGAATTGATAAGTATGCGCATCGGGATGGGTTAAATCCTTATGGCAGATCATGCAATATGTTTTGTATACGAAATATCCTTTTTCGGCATCACCTGCCGCCAAGGCCGAACTGCTCATCACAAGCACTGCAAAAACCAGCAAAGTCAAACGATACATGCAACACCCCCATTCCGTGCACCTGCCCTTTTATAGCTTAAACAGGCCGAGAAATGCAACTATCGCTAACTATTTCAGAGCCAATACATCCTGCATATCGTACCAGCCGGTGCCCTGCTGCATCAGCCAGCCTGCAGCCCGCACCGCGCCTCGCGCGAATACCATGCGATCATGCGCAATATGGCCAATCTCGATGCGCTCTTCATCGGTAACAAACATCGCCTTGTGCTCGCCTACGATATTACCGGCACGCATCACCGAGAAGCCAATGGAGCCCTTTGCACGCTCACCGGTAATACCTTCGCGAGCATAAACCGCTGCATCCTCAAGCTTCACCTTACGCCCTTCCGCCAGCGACTCACCCATAGCCAGCGCCGTACCGCTCGGTGCATCCACCTTATGCCGATGGTGCGCTTCGAAGATCTCCGCATCGTATTCAGGGCCCAACACCTCCGCAGCTTTTTTGATTAAATTGAGCGCTAAATTAACACCCACTGAATAGTTGGCCGCCATCACTACCGGTACTCCGGCAAGGGTCTTTTTAAGATCATTCAGCGCAGGCGCCTCGAAACCGGTGGTACCGATCACCATGCGCAGACCATTCGCAGCGACAAACTCAGCATTGGCAAGCGTTGCCTCCGGGCGCGTGAAATCGATGACCAGATCGGCAGGACCGCATTCGTTCAGGCTGGATGAAATTTTCACCCCAAGCTCGCCGACGCCGGCCAGCACGCCAGCATCCTTGCCAACGAACTCGGAACCCGCACGTTCGGTAGCGCCCGCCAACTCCGCACCTGCTGCTTCGGAAACCGCCCTTACCAGCATACGGCCCATGCGGCCCCCTGCGCCCGTTACGATGATTCTCATGGCTTCACCTCGCGGGATAATTCATCCCAGAAATCCTTGACCTTGCCCAAAAAGCTGGAGCGCTCCGGATAGACCTCATCACCGGTCTCCTCGGCGAACTGGCGCAACAGCTCCTGCTGCTTGGCCGTCAGTTTCTTCGGTACGGCGATGTAGACACGCACATACAAATCACCTGTCGTACCGCTACGCACATCCGGCACGCCCTTACCACGCACCCGAAGCACTTTACCACTTTCGGTACCGGCAGGAATCCTGATCTTGACCTTGCCGCTCAGGGTTGGTGCATCAATTTCGGCGCCGAGTGTCGCCTGAGGAAAGGTGATCGGCATATTGCAATGTAAATCCGCCCCCTCGCGCTCGAAAATCGCATGCTGCTTCAGGGAAACAACAATAAACAGATTTCCGGACGGGCCTCCCTGCACGCCCGCTTCGCCCTCACCTGTAACACGCACCTGTGCACCGTGATAAATCCCTTCCGGAATCTTCACCTTCAGTTTTTTGGAGGTCTGTTTACGTCCTGCCCCGCCACAGGCGGCACATGGTGACTCGATGCGCTTACCCGAACCGTGACAGGTTGGGCATGAGGTGCGCATGGCAAAAAAGCCCTGATTCACCTGTACCTGCCCATGCCCGCCGCAGGTGGAGCACGGTACCGGATTGGTGCCGGGCTTCGCACCCGAACCGTGGCATACATCGCAGGCCACATGCTTAGGAATATCGAGCTCGACCTCCTTACCATGTGCAGCCTCTTCAAGCGTCATCGAAAGGTTATAACGTAAATCGGAGCCGCGATTACTCCGACCTCCGCCGCTACTGCCAAAACCGAACATATCTCCAAACACATCGCCGAACAGATCGCCGAAATCGCGGAAAGCATGCGAATCCTGAAACCCGCCACGTCCCCAGAAATCCTGCATCTGGTCGTCCACGCCGGCATGACCATACTGGTCGTACCGGGAACGCTTCTGCGCATCAGAGAGCACCTCGTAGGCCTCAGTCACCTCGCGAAAACTCTCGGCTGCCTTCGCATCGTCCGGGTTCTTATCCGGATGATATTTCATCGCCAATTTGCGATAGGCTCGCTTGATGGTGTTCTCATCCGCTGTGCGTTCCACACCCAGCACTTCATAGTAATCGCGTTTCGACACCTTCTCTCCTCTCCTGTTTTCCAAAACCTTCGTTAATCAGCCGAATAGCAAATCAACCGAACAACAAAAAGAGCGAGGTGTATCGACACCCCACTCCTCCATTCGCTATCAAGACTTATTTCTTATCCTTGTCTTCGTCGACCACCTCGGCATCGACCACATCGCCTTCCTTGCTGCCAGCATCATCTGACTCGGATGATGCGTTGCCAGCATCGCCTGCCTCGGCCTCCTGCTGCATCTGCTGATACATCACTTCACCCAGCTTCTGCGCCTTTTCGCCCAGCTTAGTCTCAGCCGCCTTGATTGCCTCAATATCATCGCCTTCCAGCGCCTTCTTCAGCTCTTCCAGCGCCTCCTCGATGTTCTTGCGGGTCTCCTCGTCAACCTTATCGCCATACTCTTTCAGCGATTTCTCAGTGGAGTAGACCAGCGCATCGGCATGGTTTCTCGCCTCGATGCTCTCCTTCTGTTTGCGGTCTTCATCGGCGTGCGCTTCAGCATCCTTCTGCATGCGCTCAATCTCTTCCTTGGACAAGCCGGAGCCAGCTTCGATACGGATCGAGGCTTCCTTGTTGGTTCCCTTATCCTTGGCATGCACGTGCATGATACCGTTGGCATCGATATCGAAGGTCACCTCGATCTGCGGCATACCGCGTGGGGCTGGTGCAATGCCCTCAAGGTTGAACAGACCGAGTACCTTGTTGGCACTGAAAATATCACGCTCGCCCTGAGCTACCTTGATGGTCACTGCCGTCTGGTTATCAGCCGCAGTGGTATAGACCTGACTCTTCTTGGTCGGGATAGTGGTATTCTTCTCGATGATCTTGTTGAACAGACCACCTTCGACCTCGATACCGAGGCTCAGCGGGGTAACATCCAGCAGCAATACATCCTTGACCTCACCGGTCAGCACAGCGCCCTGAATGGCAGCACCTATCGCCACCACTTCATCAGGGTTCACACCCTTGTGCGGTTCTTTACCAAAAAACTCCTTCACCTTCTGCTGCACCAAAGGCATGCGGGTCATACCACCTACCAGTACCACCTCATGAATATCGGCCGCCTTCACACCAGCATCCTTCAGCGCCTGCTTGCACGGCTCGATCGACTTCTGCACCAGATCACCCACCAGGCTCTCGAACTTGGCACGGGTCACCTTGATCAACAAATGCTTCGGACCGGATGCATCCGCAGTAATGAATGGCAGATTCACTTCGGTCTGGGTGCCGGAAGAGAGCTCAATCTTCGCCTTCTCGGCTGCCTCCTTCAGGCGCTGCAGAGCCAGCTTATCCGCCATCAAATCAACGCCGTGCTCCTTCTTGAACTCCTCAGCCAGATACTTGATCAGCACCTGATCGAAATCTTCACCGCCAAGGAAGGTATCGCCGTTGGTCGCCTTCACTTCGAACACGCCGTCACCGATTTCGAGAATCGAGATGTCGAAAGTACCGCCACCAAGATCATACACTGCAATCAGGTGGTTCTCTTCGGTCTTGTCGAGGCCATAGGCCAGCGCAGATGCGGTCGGCTCGTTCACGATACGCAGCACATTGAGGCCCGCAATCGCGCCGGCATCCTTGGTCGCCTGACGCTGCGAGTCGTTGAAATAGGCAGGCACAGTGATCACCGCATCGGTCACTTTTTCACCAAGATAGTCCTCGGCGGTCTTCTTCATCTTCTGTAGCACGATGGCAGAAATTTCCTGCGGGCTCATCTTCTTGCCATCGAGCTCCACCCATGCATCACCGTTCTCGGCTTCCACGATCGGGTAGGAGACCAGTTCGTGATGATGCTTGGCTTCCTTCGAGCTGAACTTGCGACCAATCAGGCGCTTCACAGCATAAAAGGTCTTTTCCGGATTGGTGACCATCTGGCGCTTGGCCGGGCTGCCGACCAGACGCTCATCCTTGGCAAAGCCGACAACCGATGGAGTAGTGTTCTCGCCCTCGCTATTCGGGATCACCTTCGGCTGTTTGCCTTCCATTACGGCCACGCACGAGTTAGTGGTGCCGAGGTCAATTCCAATTACTTTTCCCATTTTATGTTGCTCCTGTAATCAATAAAAAATCTGATATGACTTGTATGGGGTCGTGTGAGTCACAATTCAACCCCTTTTCTTAATTATATTTCGTTCAGTTTTGCGGACCGCTGGAAACCAGCACCTTGGCCGGACGAATCAATCGGCCATGCAGGGAGTAGCCCGCCACATGCTGAGCGATGACCGTGCCCTCCGGCGCCTCATTCGGCAGCTGCGAAAGCGCCTCATGTAGATGCGGATCAAACTGCTCACCCACAGCATCGATGCGCTCCATGTGGAAACGCGTCATCAGCGAGTGCCAGTTATCCAGCGTGAGCTGCACACCATCACGCAGCGCCTCTTCATTTCCTGCCTCGGTTGCCAACGCACGCTCGAGATTATCCACAACGTCCAGCAGACTTGCGGCAAACTTCTCGATGCCGAATTTGCGTGCATCCTCGATTTCACGACTGGTCCGCTTACGCAGATTCTCCATCTCGGCATGCGCGCGCAGGAGCTTATCCTGCGACTCGGCAAGCGCGGCCTTCAGGCTCTCAATCTCGGAAACCTGCTCACCCTGCGGCTCCACTTCTGCTTTAACCTCCTCTACCGGAGATTTTTGCTTCGATTTCGTCTCTTCTTGATGCTTTTTGCTCTTCGGCAACGTTCAGTCCTCCTCTTTCTAACGAATCTGTTTCAACATGCGCGACACCCAGTTGGCCGTGCAATCGACCACTGGCAAAACGCGTTCATAATGCATGCGCCTTGGGCCGATCACGCCGAGCGTGCCAACCACTTTTCCAGGCCCTTCGTAGCGAGTCATCACCACCGATACCTGCTCCATATGCACCAGCGTATGCTCGGAACCGATAAACACCTTCACACCACTGTCCGATTGCTCCACATGCTCAATCAGGCGCATCAGATTGCGCTTATCCTCAAACTCGGTCATCAACGCCCGTACCGTATCGATCACGGAAAATTCGGGCATTTCGAGAAGTTTGCTCTGCCCGCGCACAAACAGATCGCGCTGGCTCGATGGCGTCTCATCTGCCCACTGCTTCAGTTTCCGCAACAGACTGCTGATATGCAAACGATCGGACTCCATCTCCAGTGACAGTCGTCTGCGGGCCTCGGCAAAATCGCACTGGTTCAAAAGCTCGCTCAATTGGCGCGAGGCTTCCTGCAACATTTCGGGGGTCATATGCTTTTCGCGCGGAAACAGCCTGTTCTGAACCTCATCGTTTTCCGACACGATCACCGCCAGTACCTGCTCGCTGGAAACCGGCATCAACTCAACCTTGCGAATGCGCGAAAATCCAGGTTCGCTGACCGAAACCAGACCAGCAAACTGTGTAAGCTGGGATAGTTCGTCGGAGGCACGCTTTAAAATCAATTCCGTACTACCAGGTTCACCCAGATGGCTGGAGACCTCAGATTCGAGCCGATGGCGAAAATTACTGTCCACCACCATCAGCGAATCCACGAAGTAACGCAGCCCGTAATCGGTAGGCATCCGCCCAGCCGAGGTGTGCGGAGAGCTGAGCAACCCCATTTTTTCAAGATCGCCCATCACATTGCGAATTGAGGCAGGGCTTAAATCCAGATCGGTCTGTTCCGAAATAAAACGCGAACCGACCGGTTGCCCTGAATCGAGGTAGGCCTTCACAATTTCTCCGAAAATAGTGTTGTGACGCTCTTTCAAAATACCCGCACCTGTATCGCTGATTACTCTTTCACCATGTTGGTGGCGGCCCATTCTGGCACTCTCAACCCAAGAGTGCCAGCACTCTTGATCACTTGAAACCTCCACACGACCCAAATGCAATTACCCCATGAGAAATACAAACAATATCCTATTCTTTGGCGCGTAATATTCGTATATGTTCTGGAAAGCACAGGGAAGTGCGCGCTTTATGCTCATGGATGGAGGAGAAAATGCGAAATATCAATACATCCCGCGGCTTGCGTTTTGCCACAAACGCATTCGTAAATGGCATCTATCTTGATAATGGAAGTGCACCTCTCTACTTTTTAATGGAGTAATGCACTGTGGACTGGCAACAGGTTAACGACACCATCCAGCAAATCATGAATGCGGGTTCGCTGGATGAAGTTAATCGTATCTGCATGGAAATATGCCATGAATCCGGCTTCGAATATTGTCTGTATGCGGTCAACCACTCCTCTGTTACAGGCAGTGCACAGGAGCGATATTTCACCACCAACTACCCTGAAGAGTGGATGCGTCGCTATCTTGAACAAAATTACGAAACAGTCGATCCGACTGTGCAGCACTGCTCCCATAGCACGATTCCGCTCATCTGGACGCCTCCGGAGAAAGCTGCCGCAAAAAAGCTATCGCGACAGGAAAAAAAGTTTATCAATGAGGCACACGATTTCGGACTTGCGCAAGGCATCAGTATTCCCGTTCATGGCGCCAATGGCGAACATGCAATTTTCAGCCTGGTACTACGCCCCGAAAAAGCAGCGGAGCTTCGACACATCAGCGAGAAAATATATGTATTTCAGATACTGACGCCCTATATCCATGAAAGAGTACAGCAGCTCACAGTTAGCAATGTGCCACAACAACATGTTCACCTTACCGCTCGCGAACGGGAGTGCCTGCTCTGGGCTGCTGCGGGCAAAACCGCCTGGGAATCCGCACGCATTCTCAACGTCTCCGAGCGCACCGTGATTTTTCACCTTCATAACGCACTCCACAAGCTTGATGTAACCAATAAGCCGCATGCGATTGCCAAAGCAGTCGCTCTGGGACTGATCAGACCGGAGTAATAACCCCATCCCTCTTTCAAAACAGCAAGCCTGTCAGTTCTGACAGTTACAAAAAGCGGGCAAAGCATCAAAACTTGGGGACATAATATGCCAAGGGGGGCAATGATATGAGCCATGTCATTCTTGCATGCGCTAGTGATGGCACAGCAAAAAAAACCATAATCGACAAAGCGCAGCGCTTCCGTCACTCGATGATTCGTGCGCCCATCGGCTGGGACGTGCAAAACGGAACCGGAAACGATTACTACGATTCTCAGAACCCGGTCTATGTCATCGCACGCAACGACTCCGGAACCATTGAAGGGTGCTGGCGAGCTTTACCCACAACCGGACCATACATGTTACGTGATGCCTTCCCCCAGCTCATGCATGGGCAGCAAGCGCCCTGTAGTCCGACAATCTGGGAGCTCTCCTACTTTGCCGTATCACCCGCATCCCGCAACAACCCGGCCGACACATTTATGGGGATTACCAGCAGCATGCTGCGCAGCATCTATAATTTTGCGCTCCAAAACGGAATTGAGCGCTACATTACTGTAACCAGTGTCGGACTTGAAAGAATGATCCGTCGTGTCGGCTTCTCCATGCATCGTTTTGGCCCGCCCGCCCGTATTGGAAATACACTCTCGGTCGCAAGCTGGACCGATATCAACGATGATGCGCGCCGTATTGTGGATGCCTGCAAATTCGGCTCAATCGACAGCATGCACAACGAGAAGTAGTCAGATTGAAGCGTTCCGGGTGACAGAAAACATCTGTGCATTCAGGAACTACATTAGTCATACAAATGCCACCGAGCAGGCTCCTCGATTACCGGAAAAGCCGTATTTGCAAGAAAACCTGTCAGTTCTGACAGTTATACAAGTTCTCCCGTAACGCAAAAATACTTGCCTCAGACCTGCAAGGAGGTAAGCCATGAGCCAAGTCGTTCTACTCAATCCCGAGAATGATGCAAACCAAACTTCACTTAAGGAAGACATGTTCAGGTTCCGCCATAAAATATTCTACGAACGAATGGGCTGGGAGGTTCCCAGCATCAATGGCATGGAGCAGGATGAATTCGACAAAGAGAACCCTGTATACGTTATTTCACGAAACGACGAACACCATGTCGAGGGTTGCTGGCGGCTACTACCAACCACAGGCCCGAACATGTTGCGAGATATCTTCCCCCAACTCCTGGGTGATGCCGAAGTGCCCTGCAGTCCGACAGAGTGGGAAATCAGTCGCCTGGCCGTTTCCCCAGGCAGTCAGGAAAGAATGAGCACACAACTGCACCGTATCACAAGCCAGATGTTACGTACGCTTTTCGATTTTGCTGAAGCAAATGGAATCGAACGTTTCGTATTCGTGACCAGCGTGACACTGGAGCGCCTGATTCGTCGCCTTGGATTTACCCTGCATCGTTTTTCCGAACCACAGCAGGTCGGCAAGGTGATGTCGGTAGCGTGCTGGCTCGATGTAAATAGCGAATCACGCCAGCTCATTGATGCCTGCTACGGACGCAATACCAAGGAGGCGCTGAGCGATGACCAGTTCAGGTAAGCAACACTCTTTCCTGACCGACCTTGACCTGCTACTGCAATCAGCCCAGCAGGGAAACATCGATGCACAGGCAACTCTTGCCATGATGTATGACCACGGACATCGCTTTTCGCAAAACAGCACAGAGGCAGCCAAGTGGTATCGCAAGGCGGCCTTGCAAGGCGATGCTCTTTCCCAGTATACGCTCGCTGAAATGTATCTGGATGGAAGAGGGCTTACCCCCAGCGTGGAAAAGGCAGTGTATTGGTTACGGAAAGCGGCACGGAACCGTCTTCCGATTGCCTGTTATTTGCTGGGATATCTGTTGCACATGCAGAAGAAAGGTTCCGCCCGTAAAGAGGCCTGGAAGTGGATTGTAAAAGCTGCCGAAAGTGGCATGGCTCAGGCCAATATTTTCCTTGGCGACCTCTTCGCCAAAGGGGATGGCGTCGATGCCGATAAAGACAAAGCCATGCACCATTATCGCATCGCGGCAGAACAGGCATATGCCGAGATGGCTGAAACAGCAAAATATGCGCAATATGGCGTGTTGTCGCATTCAGGTGCACAGTTAACAAGCCATGCAATACCTTCAATGGGCTCGCCTGTTTGACTCAAACGCAAGCCTCTCAGCTTCTTCCTGTCAGCATCCTGTTTGTCTCCTTTTCGGAAGAAGAGCAGAAACGACTTGTCGGGCTACTGTATAACAGTGGCCTGAATGTCGATGCTCATATTGCCACAAGCCAGCAAACCCTGCGCGCCAAACTCGACAAATCCATGGATGTTGTGATTGTAAATGGTGATAACTCGCGCATTCGCCCTAACGATGTCGTCAACACGATCGCCTACGATGAAGTAGATACCACGTGTATCGTATATGGCGGCAATGCACAGTATGCAAAAGATGCCCTGGCGATAGGGATTCATGATACCGTGAGTCGGGAAGAAACATTTCGTCTCGAACACATCATCAAGCGTGAAATATCTCGCTCCCCCGATCATCTGGCCTGTCGCCGCACACTTCATGCACAACGCATGGAAACGCTAGGAAGAATGATGGGGGTATTCGTACACGATTTTAATAACTTGCTAAC
Organism: Mariprofundaceae bacterium; assembly: GCA_050302175.1. GTDB lineage: Bacteria > Pseudomonadota > Zetaproteobacteria > Mariprofundales > Mariprofundaceae > JBNLAN01. The sequence goes on from JBNLAN010000010.1 coordinate 17,887, forward strand.
GGTTATCTTAACCTCGGCAGAACTTGCCTCAGCAAAGGCCGGTACTGACTCACCCATACACGGCAAACTTAAACAGATATCAGGGGCAAGCTGCCGAGCCTCCGAGCTTACTCGAACCATTCTCAAGTTTTCAAGGGAAGAGACCGATGAGATGGACAGTGTCGATCCCCGAGACTTATTACAAGAACTGGAAACCCTGTTACAGGGGGTGATGGGGTCACATCTCTGTGTCAACCTGACCATTCCGGACAGCCTGTGGCGCATCCGGGCCAAAGCATCGCAGCTGATGCAAGTGTTTTTGAATATTTGCGTAAACGCCAAAGACGCACTGGAGCAGTCCGGCAGTCGACTGGATATTGTGGCATGCAACCTCGAATTAAGCCAAGAGATGGGCAAGCTGCTGCCCGGGCGTTACATTCTGGTCGAAATTTGCGATGATGGCTGCGGCATTCCCGAATCAATCCGCGACAGAATCTTCGAGCCTTACTTTACGACCAAGGCGGTCGATAAAGGCACGGGCCTTGGACTGGCAACAGCAGCAAGCATTATTAACAACCATGGCGGTGTGATTCAGGTGGATAGCGAACCAAGCAAAGGCACAAGCTTCCATATCCTGCTGCCCGCAGAGGAAGAACAAGCCGAACTCGAAGTTTAATCGTGTATATCTGCCTGGAATTGACCGAGTAGACTCTGTTGCCGTGCCAGCATCCGGGCATGCAATATACGCAGGAGCACATCGGCCTTCTCGCGCAGATATTTCATTCCGGCAATCCGGCCCTTCATCAGCTCTTCAGCATGCGTAAACACCAGATCAAGACGCATTTCCAACGACAACGATGGCTTTGCTTTTTTTGCGTGCAGCTCGTTCAGGATTGTTTTGAGTAGCCCCCGCATGCCTGCAAGCTCCAGCAACACATTCTCATATTCGGTCAATTGCCCGATCGTTTCCAGAAGCAACTCCCCGCTTTCAGCCACCAGCTTGCTCCAAACTTCCCCAGTCGACTCTTCGTCAATCGCTTTTTTCAGTGCTTTCAGCCGTGTATCCAGCGCTTGGTGCTGTTCATGCCAGACCGACTTATAAACATATAATGCACGATGTGTCAGTGCCATCATATTTCTGATCGAATACAGAATGTGCCGCACTTCAAAGCGCACATGAGTTGCCGTGTGGTTGAAGGGTGCAATCACAAATTGTGAATTGCGTTTCTCTTCCAACTGCATCTGTGCAGCGAGCCGGAAATGGTCCCAGTGCAACCGCTGCACCAGCAAGGCATCAATCGCCTGACTATCGTTTTCAATTCCAAACAGCGCAGGCAGTTCCGCCAATTGAACCGGAGAATCAGCAAAGCTGAGTGCGTAAGAGAACGCCGGTTCAAGCAAATCGACATCCAGCGCATCAAGCTGTCGGGAAAAGCCGCTGACATCCCCGGCCTCTCCATGCCGCCAGATTCCGAGAAAATAGTAGTAGGTAGAAGCTAATGAATCATCCTGCAGAGAAATCACTACAGTATATTCGCCGTCCGCCCCCTGTGTATCGAAGGCCATGACTTCATTATCCCATGAAATATCGGAAGCCTGCATACCAAGCGCCGAAAGCATGGTCAGACAGTGGCCCACAAACATTTCATGACTGCAATCATCTTTGGGATAACCCCAGACCTGCCCATGCAACGGTAGTCGGTTTGGCTCCAGCATGCGGTCCTTCAAAGATAAGGCATGCAAAAGTAACGGTTTATCCATTTGACCCTCTCACGAAGATGGCGGAGCCACAGGCCCCGCCACTTCTGTCATTTCACAGCAGCTTATGCTACTTCTGAGCGGTGGTAAATTCAGGGTAGGCCTCAAGCCCACACTCACCAACATCCAGACCTTCGAACTCTTCTTCTTCAGAAACTCGAAGACCCATCGTGGCCTTCAGCACCAGCCATACTGCAAAACTTGCACCGAATACCCAAGCAAAAATGGTCGCGATACCGAGCAACTGGGCACTAAGGTGTGCATCCGGGTTCGACAGACAAACTGCCAGAAGGCCCCAGATACCAACCACGCCATGCACCGATATGGCACCAACCGGATCATCGACCTTAAAGAGGCGATCCATGGTGACAATCGAGACCACAACCAGAACACCGCCAATGGCGCCGATCAGGGTTGCCAGCTCTGGAGAAGGCGTAAGCGGCTCGGCGGTAATCGAGACCAGGCCCGCAAGCGCACCATTCAATGCCATGGTCAGATCGGCCTTGCCGAACCACAGACGGGCAAAAATGAGCGCAGCAATTGCGCCACCGGCAGCCGCCATATTGGTGTTTACAAACACCATAGCCACAGCATTGGCTTCACCGACATCGGAAACTTTCAACTCCGAGCCACCGTTAAAGCCAAACCAGCCCAGCCACAGGATAAAGGTACCCAGTGTTGCCAAAGGAAGGTTGGCGCCGGGAATAGCATTCACCGAACCATCCTTGCCATACTTGCCCTTGCGTGCACCAAGCAGAAGCACGCCAGCAAGTGCCGCCGCAGCACCAGTCATATGCACCACACCGGAACCTGCAAAGTCGAGGAAACCGGCCTGATCCAAAAAGCCACCGCCCCACTTCCAGTAGCCCTGCATCGGGTAGATGAAGGCAGTCATCACGACGGCAAAGGCGAAAAACACCCACAACTTCATCCGCTCTGCAACAGCACCCGAAACGATGGACATTGCGGTTGCCACAAATACCACCTGGAAGAAGAAGTCGGCAAGCGTCGAGTAATACGGCGCGCCTTCTCCACCTTTCAGAACGGCAGCGACATCGTTATCGGCTCCAAGTCCGAAACTGATGCCAGGCCAAAATGCGTTCACGCCGTCACCCGGATACATGATGTTATACCCGACCACCATATACATTACGCAGGCGATCGAATAGAGGATCACGTTCTTGGTCAGAATTTCCGCAGTGTTTTTTGAGCGGACAAGGCCTGCTTCCAGCATTGAGAAGCCAGCCGCCATCCACATCACGAATGCGCCCATTACCAAAAAGTAAAAGGTATCGAGCGCGTATTTAACTTGAGTAATATCTCCAGTAACTTGTTCCATTGTCATTCTCCTGATTAATTAACTTAAGGCTTCGCTGTCTTCTTCACCGGTGCGAATGCGAATCACCCGCTCCACATCGGTAATGAAGATCTTGCCGTCACCGACCTTTTCAGTTCGTGCAGTCGAAAGAATGGCCTGTACCACCTCTTCAACCCGGTCGGACGGAACGACAACCGTCACTTCAGTTTTAGGAATAAAATCGATGGCATATTCTGCGCCACGATACAGCTCGGTATGACCCTTCTGACGGCCATGACCACGCACTTCAGCCACCGTCATACCAGTAACATCGAGCTCCATTAGGGCATCCTTGATGTCATCCAGTTTGAACGGCTTGATAATCGCCTTGATCATTTTCATAATTTTTCCTCCTGATGTTGATTGGGACTGGAGGCAGGGGGCCGTAATCCCCCTGCTTCCTTTTTCTGCTCTTAGTAAGCCATGCTCACGCCGGCCACGAATTCGCTGGTAACAGGTACGCCATAGATATAGCGATTTCCGTCAGACTGCTTCTTGGCCAGAGGCACGGTGAAGGTCAGCGACGGAGTAAAGCTCACACCACCGGCATCCACGCTTTTGCTCACGCCCAGTGCCAACACGCTCAAACCGTCTTTGAACATATCCACACCACCGACTACGGCGCGAGTGACCGTGTCTTTCTTCCACTTGGCATAGGAAAGCGTGGCAGAGGTATCGAAACCTGCAACCGACTGTGACACACCAAGATCAACCCACATATCGCCCTTCATGTAGGCTTTGTTGAAGCTGTCTTTCAGGTTGTAATAAACTGTCAGCGACGGTGCCAGTACCGTGTCGTAGCTCATGCCAACGTAGATTTCCGGAAAGTTGGAACCGGAATCGTACAGGTAGGTATAGCCGATGCCGCCTACGGAATATCCGAAAGCACCGACATTGCCGGAATAATCCAGCGTCCAGTCGAATTCAACCACATCTTTGGCCAGAACCGGCGATGCGTAGGCATTGGAAAACCATACTGAGCCCGAGAATCCACCCATGGATACACCCAGGTCACCCTGGACTGCAGTTTTTCCGGCAGTCTGGGTTACACCACGCCATACATACTGGCTATAGGCACCGATATCTGCACTCACTGCAGGCTCTTCAGCCTGCACGCTTTCGCTGCTCGCGGCAGACATGCACAGAATGGCAGCAAACATCACTGACCATTGTTTGATATTTTTCATTGTATACTCTCCTTTTTAAATAGATGCTCACAGTTTATCTGCGATACGCGCTCTATTTAGCATGCTGCGTGCCAATATAGATATGCTTATATTGTTATTTGTTTACAATAACTTATAACATTCATGATTATATTACGCACAATAATTGTGCACAGCCTAACTTTTATGCGCAATAAATAGGCGTGACTGATATTAGGGGGCTGCTAGAGTACGCCCGCAAATATTTTCAACCTGGAGTAGCCATGGCGATCGATTTTCAATTTGCCGCGTGGGGCATGTTTTTCGCAGGACTAATGTATGTGATCGGCAACGGCACATGGGCCAACTACATTGTGCGTCGGAAACCATGGCTGGGCTGGTTTATCTGGTCCGCCAGCGCCATCATCCTGTGGCTGGTTGCCTCGGCATTTGAAGCGCGGCTGGATCCGAATGCTGCCGTGATTAATGGCGTAGATATCGAAAACTACTGGATTACAGGCACGCTCTACGCGCTGATGTCGATCCCGGGCGCATCCAGTGTGTTACTCAAACAGAACATGCAATGGACTCGGCTTGCCCTGCTACTGCCTGCAATCATCGTTTTCATTCCAATTGGTCAGCAACTCGCCAATCCTGAGAACAACTATTTACTGCTCAGTCTCGGCACCACGGCGGGCGTCTGCGCTCTGTTGCTAACGTGGCAAAAACTATTGGACTCCGAGCCTGCGGAGGGGAAGAAGGCATGATGAAGCATGCGCAATCCCGGGCGTCGACACTCGTCGAAGCGCTCCCCTACCTGCAACGGTTTGCCGATGAAACCATCGTGATCAAATACGGTGGCAATGCCATGGTCGAGGAGGAGCTGAAAAAAAGTTTCGCCACCGACATCACTCTACTGAAGCAGATTGGCTTGAATCCGGTCGTGGTGCATGGCGGAGGCCCACAAATCGGGCAGATATTGAAAAAGGTAGGTAAAACCTCCGAATTCATCGACGGCATGCGGGTCACCGATAAGGAGACCATGGATATCGTCGAGATGGTGCTTGCAGGCACCGTGAACAAGGAGATCGTCTCCAATATCAACCGGGCCGGTGGCAAGGCCGTGGGGCTATCTGGCAAAGATGGTGGCCTGATCTGCGCCAACAAGCTCAAGTTCGAGAAAAATTCACCCGAATTGAAAGTGCCGGAAATTATCGACCTCGGCCATGTCGGCGAAGTCAAAAGCATCAACCCGCACATCCTCGAAGTGCTGGAAGACGATCACTTCGTGCCGGTGATCGCCCCGGTTGGCTACAGCAAGGACGAAGACCAGAGCTACAACATCAACGCCGATCTCGTGGCCGGAGCCATCGCCAAGGCACTGGGTGCCGCCAAGCTAATCCTACTCACCGATATCGCCGGTGTGCTGGATGCCGAAAAAAACCTATGCTCGCAACTCACCGCCACGCAGGCACGGAAGTGGATGAAAGACGGTGTCATTGCCGGCGGTATGATCCCGAAAGTGAATTGCTGCCTCGATGCGGTGGAGCATGGCGTTGCCAAGGCTCACATTATCGATGGCCGGGTACCGCATGCACTGCTGCTGGAAATCTTCACTGACGAGGGTGTGGGTACAGTTGTTACCGCTGAATAATCAAGCGCATGCATATGCAGCAAGCTTCATTGTGAAGCTACGCGTCTTTATTATCTCGGCATCAATTTTGGTTTTTGGCCAAGCTTTTGCATCACCAGACTCAAGCAAAATCGATTCTGAAATGACCTTATCGGGAGTCACTCTAGGATCAAGCTGGATGTCGATGCTGCAGTCCCGTTATGGAGTCTCCCCTATAGTGGTCACAAAAAAGCATTTTGAGACCCCCCAAGTGTGTTTCGAAACCCATCACGAAAAGAAAGTAATCTATGTACTCTTTTCAACGCATCAGCAGAGTGACCTACTCCAGATAATTGACGAATACGACGTATCTCTCGCCAAACCAAGTAACATCGAATGCAACACAGAAACAGGGTTTTCCCTAAATTCAACTTTTATAGGAACCAATAAAGATAGAATCATCGAGATGTTCGGCTCCCCGATTGAAACTTCGACTATTTCAAGTGCTTACAATGACAAAAGCCGGTTTCTTTCGTACGAGAACTCAAAGGAAAAACGGGTGTCGGTCACCGACTACCAAGTTATGCGACATGTCACACATGCGTTAGTTTTCGAGCTGGATACAAACGGAAACGTAATCGCTTACACAGGTTATTCAGGCGAAGAAGCGTTCTAATTCTCCGCTACCGCAAAAGCGATGGCGACACCGCCATCATCTGAAAGAGATACATGTACTGTTGAAATACCGAGCCGCTTGGCATGTTCAGCAGCTCCACCGTGTAGAAAGACCTCCGGCTTGCCGGATGGCTGGTGAATGGTCTCAATATGGCTCGGAGCCACCCCTTGATGAAATCCGGTACCCAGCGCCTTGGAGACCGCCTCCTTGGCAGCGAACAACATGGCGAGCCTGCGTGCAGTGTTATTTTTATGCGAGGCCTGCCGGTACTCCTCTTCGGTGAACACGCGCTCGATGAACTTCTCGCCAAACCGCTCCAAAGAAGAAGCGATACGCGCAATCACCACACGATCGGTGCCAATACCAACTATTGCCATGCTTAACGGCGCATGATGGATTTGAAATCAGCCACAGCCTGCTTCAAACCCTTAAAGATACTGTCCGCCACAATGGCATGACCAATATTAAGCTCTTCGATCTCCGCAATCGCCACAATGGCAGGCGTATTTTCCAGTGTGAGCCCGTGCCCTGCATGCACGATCAGGCCGAGATCGGCTGCCAGTTTTGCGCCATTCTGAATCGCCACCAGCTCCTTCTGCTGTGCCTCACCGGTGAACTCCGCGTAGTGCCCGGTATGCAACTCCACCACTGGCGCACCAATCCGATGACTTGCTTCGATCTGCGCAGGAATCGGGTCGATAAACATCGATACGCGCACGCCCGCCTCAGTAAGCTTCTCCACCACACTGTGCAGCCGTGCCTCGTGCGCCACCACATCGAGTCCACCTTCCGTGGTCAGCTCCTCGCGCTTCTCCGGCACCAGGCAGCAGGCCTTCGGCGCAAGTTTCGCGCAGATAGAGACCATCTCATTGGTCGCCCCCATCTCCATGTTCAGATGCAAGCCAGGGATGGCGGCAAGCCGCTCCATGTCCTGATCCTGGATATGGCGACGATCCTCGCGCAGATGCGCGGTAATACCGTCTGCTCCACCCTCAACAAGGCAGAGTTGTACAGCAGCCACCGGATCGGGATAGACGGTTTTACGCGCCTGCCGAATAGTAGCGATATGATCAACATTAACTCCGAGCTTCATTCACTCTCCCTGCGGTTTATTGATGCGCGCCCGCACATCATGCTGGCGGAGCACATCCTGAATCATTGAGTACCACAAGCGCAAATCGGGCTCGGCCATACTAATATTGGCGCTCGCACATACTGCATCAATCGCTTTGCGCAACCCGGCGCTAATCTCCACTCCGCCTTGACTGCAACCGCAGTGCAATTCTGCCTGTTTCCAGAACATGCTTTCTTTCTCGATATCCCTTCCACAATGCCAGCACTGCTGCATATCACCCACCCAGCCGCCATCGCGTAAAAGGTGCCAGGCTGCCGCAGCCGGCCCCACAGCTTCGGAACGCTCGGAGAGCAGGCGAAAGGCTTCCAGCGACTCCCGGTACCCGTGTGGACTACCCTCCGGGAAAAGGGCTGCTGCCAATGCCATCAGCTCCAGACCCGACATCACTTTCGATTCGTCGAGAAGATTTTTTCCTCTTCCCACACCCACCAACGTGCCCATACCACTACGTCCGGGCCTCCACTGCAACGACAGTAAATGTAACGGCTCAAGCTCTGCCCGGAACGGACTCTTCTGCCGCCGGGCTCCACGAGCCATGAAAGTGATGCGACCATGCTTCTCGGTTAAAAGATGCACAATCAGGGAGGTATCGCCATATGCGATGCGGCGCAACAGCAATCCGCGATCTGACAGCTCGCCCATTAGCAGGACTTAGTCGGAGCCAAGGCCAAGATCGTGAAGATACTGTGGCTTGTCGAACCAGTCCGGCTGCACCTTAACCCAAAGCTTCAGATTCACATGGCAGTTCAGAAGTTCCTCAAGACCTTTCCTGGCATACGTGCCAATATGCTTCATACGCTCGCCACCCTTACCAATCAGCATAGGCTTGTGCCGTTCGTTACCAACCAGAATTACCGCCTCAATTTCAACCGAAGGCGGTGTTTCATCCGGAAACTCGCGAAAAGCTTCGATATCCACAGCGGTTTGAAATGGCAGCTCCTGATGCACCGCCATAAACACCTGTTCGCGCACATATTCAGCAGCCAGCTGACGTTGATTTTGATCGGTATACCACTCCGGATCATACATCGCAGGGGCTTCCGGCAGCAGTTTTCCCAACGTATCCAGAAACGCATCCACCTGCAGCCCTCTCCGCGCCGAGACTGGAATATAGGCAGCTGCAGCTGGATCCAGCGCCTGCGTCTCCTGCAGGCGTGGAAGCAAATGCTGCTTATTAACGCAATCGACCTTGTTCAGCAGATGCACACGCGGCCTGCTCGAATCAGACTCTTCGACAAATTGCCGAATCAGACCACGCATCGCCTGATTCATTGGTCGGGAAACATCCTGAATAATCGCCACCACATCAGCCTCTTTGGCAGCGGCATAGGCAACGCGCACCATATTGCGATTGAGCTGTTTCGAGCCACGGTGAATACCCGGCGTATCCACAAACACAATCTGCCGCTCCTCATTCGTATCAATACCCAGAATACGATGCCTGGTTGTCTGTGGCTTCGGGGTCACAATAGCCACCTTGGCTCCAATGATTTGATTCAGCAGAGTCGACTTGCCAACATTCGGCGGCCCAATTAGCGCCACGGTGCCGCAACGAAACTTTTTGTCTTCACCCATTAGTTTTCCTCGAAATATACAAGTGCCTGTTCCGCAGCAACACGCTCTGCTTCCTTTTTTCTGCCGCCTTCACCCTTGCCAACTACCTTACCCTGCACCAGGCATACTGCAGAAAAACGTGGCCTGCTCGTAATCCCATGATCCTCAATGCGATACTCAGGCAAACCCCAGCCTTTCTCCTGCGTCCACTCCTGCAGACTCGACTTGGCGTCACGTACCTCAAGCCGGCCTATATCTGAAAACAGACTTTTCCAGGCCTGGCGCACCACCTTCCGGGCGGCATCCCAGCCACCATCAATAAATACAGCACCAATGACCGCTTCAACAGCATCAGCAAGAATAGATTCGGCGCGAATACACCCTTTCTCATCACGCTCGCCTGCCCCCACTTGCAGCACCTCGGCCAACTGCCATGCCGAAGCAATTTTCAGCAGACTGGCACGGCAAACAAGCACTGCGCGCTTGCGCGACAGCAACCCTTCGTCATCGTCTGCAAAGTTTTGGTGTAAATGTTCAGATACCACCAGGCCAAGAACGGCATCGCCAAGAAACTCCTGCCGTTCAAGGTGCGTTACGGAGTAAGAACGATGCGTTATTGCACGCTGCAATAACGAGCGTTGCTGAAAAACGTGGCCGATCCGCTTCTCAAGCAAAAGCAGACACTCGGCATCTCCTGGTATCAAGGGGTTTCGGCGTATGGTTTGAAATCGAAATCCAGTCGACCTTTAGCCCGGATTTTATCCATGCCCTTAAGGTCCTTTTCCGTGTACATGCTTTCAGGGTCGACATCCTGAACCGGACCGAACAACCACACCGTAACGTGATAAGAGGATGAGATCGTCACCTTTCCATCCGATGAAGTGATGACCATATTATCGTAGAACTCTTGCGGCACATCATTATGTGCCAAATACTTGATATGGAAAAGATCAGGTAAACGGTTGGCTATATCGAATTCAGTTTCATTAGCCATATTGAGCGCTACCGAATCAAACGTGTCCTGAATTTTCCATTGCGCGTTATAGACGGGAATAATTTTATACCCCGCCGCAGCAGCAGCACCGAGCACTGCCAGAAACAGCAGCAACTTAAACACCGAAAATCCACGTTGCTTATGCATCATCACCTCCTAGTGAACCAATTGCCCCAACCGGCCCCAGCGCACAGTTGACTTAGCCGAATCCCATGACCACCAGACCACCACCGCCTTTCCTACCAGATGCGACTGCGGAACAAAACCCCAGTATCTGGAATCCTTTGAGTTATTACGATTATCCCCCATCGCAAAATAGTGACCTTCCGGAACTTTCCAGGTGCCTTCGACGACTCTTTCAGGCCTCAAATTGATTTCGTGCAACACCTTATGTTTAAGGCCAAAGAAGTCCTCTTCAAACTGCTGTGCGGGAAAGGGATCTCCATATTGGCTAAAATAGAGGCGCCGTTCTTCATAGGTTAAAGGCAGTTCCTTGCCATTCACATAAAGGCGATTCCCTTTATATTGAATCTCATCGCCCGGAACACCCACAATGCGTTTGATAAAATCAATCGACCGATCATCAGGATAATCGAACACAGCCACATCACCACGACTGGCAGGGCTCGGCAACCACTGGATATCGGTAAATGGAACCCGGAATCCATAGCTGTAACGCAATACAAAAATATAATCGCCGATCTCAAGCGTTGGAACCATGCTGGAGGATGGAATGGTAAATGGCGCAATAATGAAACTGCGAATCACAACGGCTAGTGCAATAATAACAAGCAGGCTCTCCAGCCATTCGCGCCAGACAGGTTTCTTGCTGCTCATTTACTTGCCTCCCCAAGTTTCAATACTGCCAGGAATGCCTCCTGCGGCACCTCAACACTACCAATCGATTTCATGCGTTTCTTACCGGCCTTCTGCTTCTCCAGAAGCTTGCGCTTACGGGTGATATCACCCCCGTAGCATTTGGCAGTCACATTTTTACGCACCGCCTTCACGGTCTCCCGGGCCAAGATACGGCCCCCAATCGCTGCCTGCAAGGGAACATCAAACTGCTGTCTGGGAATCAATTCGCGCAGTTTCTTGACCAGATCACGTCCGCGCGACTCGGCGATTGAGCGATGCACAATCAGGCTCAGTGCATCGACAGGCTCGGCATGCACCAGCACATCCATTTTCACCACATCGCTTGCCTCAAACCCTGCCAGCTCATAATCCATCGAAGCGTAGCCCCGCGACACAGATTTCAGCTTATCGTAAAAATCGATCACCATCTCTGCGAGCGGTAACTTATAGGAGAGCATTACGCGATTCTCGGAAATAAACTTCATATCCTGCTGCTCACCGCGTCGCTCCTGGCACAGTTTTATCATGGCGCCAACATATTCATTGGGCAAAAAGATATGCGCCAGCACCTTTGGTTCCTCGATTACCCTAATCCGGGTCGGATCCGGAAACTCGCTCGGGTTGGAAACTTCTCTAACCGCACCATCATTCATCATGATGCGATACACTACCGATGGCGCAGTGGAGATCAGATCAAGATTATATTCCCGCTCCAGCCGCTCCTGCACAATCTCCATGTGCAGCATACCAAGATACCCGCAGCGAAAGCCAAGCCCCAGTGCCGATGAGCTTTCCGGATCATAGGTGAATGCGGGGTCGTTCATATGCAATTTTTCAAGTGCATCGCGCAGATCGACATAATCTCCGGAATCCACCGGATACAGACCGGAAAAGACCATCGGCTTTGGTTCACGAAACCCCGGTAGCGGTGCATCGGCCGGATCACGCTCCAGCGTAACCGTGTCACCAACACGCAAATCGGCCAGTTGCTTGATACCACAAATCATAAAGCCCACTTCACCGGTGAGCAGCTCCTTACGGGATAGAGGTGCCGGCTTGAATACACCCACATCCTGTACTTCGTAGGCCTTCTTGTTCGACATCAGCCTGATTTTCTGGCCGACGCGAATCGCTCCCTCCACCACACGCACCAGCGCCACCGAACCGACATAGGAGTCGAACCATGAGTCGACCACCAGCGCTTTCAACTTGCCATCTTTGTTTCCTTTCGGAGCAGGAATCTTGTGCACGATCGCCTCGAGCAACTCATGGATGCCAACACCTGTTTTGGCGGATGAGGAGATGGCCTCGGAAGCATCCAGTCCGATAATCTCCTCGATCTGGCGCTTCGCCTCCTCGACATCGGCCGAGGGCAAATCGATTTTGTTGATCACCGGGATAATCTCCAGATCGTTTTCCAGCGCCAGATACACGTTGGCCAGCGTTTGCGCCTCAACGCCCTGTGCGGCATCCACAACCAGCAGCGCACCTTCACAAGCCTGCAGCGAACGGGAGACCTCGTAAGTAAAGTCAACATGGCCGGGGGTATCGATCAGGTTCAGAATATAGTCCTGGCCATCACTGGCACGATAATTCAATGTCGCCGTCTGCGCCTTGATGGTAATGCCGCGCTCTTGCTCCAACTCCATGGAGTCGAGCACCTGCTTTTTCATTTCCCGCTGGGTGAGCGCCCCGGTCTCCTCAATCAGACGATCTGCAAGTGTGGACTTGCCATGGTCAATGTGTGCGATGATGGAAAAATTGCGAATGATTGCCTGATTCATGGGCGCGGCAGTTTACCCGCCGCAAGCCCCCCTCACAACACGCAGAAGCACTTGCGTATCGCTTGTGTCTGCTATACTGAAAAGCATGTTGAACCACATTGCGACACAGCTTTCAAAAACAACTGAAAGCACCCGGCCCGGGCACAAACTGCCTCGCTTCTATTTATGGCTGAACGGGGCTGCCTGCGAAGGTGGCGGTAAACCATATACCATCAGGAATCCGTTCGATTGCAAAGAGGTCGCCGAAGCATCGGTTGCGGAGAAAAAACAGATCAAGCGGGCTCTCTCCAGCTCAACCAAGGCTTTCTACCACATCCGGACAACACCGCGTTTCGCCCGGGCTGAGTGGTTGGAACGAATCGCCAAGGAACTGGACGAGAACTATACTGAAATCGTCGATACCCTGATAATGGAAGGTGGAAAACCACGCATGTTTGCCGAACAGGAGGTCGATCGCAGTATCGATGTATTCCACTGGGCTGCCGAGGAGTGCAGGCGCTTTACCGGCGAACAGTTGCCAATCGATGGTATGTCCCGTGGTAAAGGCTATGACGGATATACCCTGCGCGAACCTATCGGGCCAATCTTTGGCATCTGCCCATTTAACTTCCCGCTCAACCTGGTCGCACATAAAATCGCCCCTGCCCTTGCCGCCGGAAACAGCATTATTATCAAGCCTGCTTCCAACACCCCTATCTCGGCACTGATTCTGGCCCGGCTGGCCAGCGAAGCGGGAGTGCCTCCCGGCGGTGTCAATGTACTGCCGATGCAGCATGCCGATATTGCAATGCTGTTAGATAGCCCTGCCATCAAGCTCATCAGCTTCACAGGCAGCGCCGAGGTCGGCTGGCAGATCAAAGCTGCAGCAAGCAAACAGCGGGTCATACTCGAGCTTGGCGGCAACTCAGGCAGCATCGTCGCCGAAAGCGCCGACATTGAGTGGGCTGCAACCCGTCTTGCTCTGGGTGGATTTGCGCAGGCAGGTCAATCGTGTATTGCCGTACAGCGTATCTATGTACATCAGCATATTTATGACAAGTTCCTTAAAGCTCTGAAACGAGCAACCCGGCAACTGAAGGCAAGTGATCCTCGCAACGCCGATACGATTGTTGGGCCAATGATTAACGAGCAGGCAGTCGAGCGAGCCGAATCCATCATTGCTGAAGCGAAAGAGCAAGGTGCCAGGATCGTTTGCGGTGGCAAACGCCTGTCGCTAGGTTGCGGAAATATTCTCGAGCCAACCATCCTGAGCGATGTGCACGAAGAGATGCGCGCACAAAAGGAGGAGGTCTTCGCACCCATTATCACAGTCAGCAAAGTGGAACACGTCACCGAGGCCATTCGGCTCATCAATGGCTCACGCTTTGGTTTGCAGGCAGCACTCTTCGGCAATGACCTGTCGCAAATTCAGCTCGCCATCTCGGATCTGCAGGCGGGCGGCGTTGTAATTAACGACTTCCCAACCCTGCGTGTGGATATGATGCCTTACGGCGGCATCAAGGATTCAGGGCTCGGACGCGAAGGCATCCGCTCTGCAATGCTGGAGATGTCGAATGAAAAAACCGTACTCATCAGAAATTCGTCAACTACTCCTAAATAACCTCAGGCGACTGCATATCGTTTCTTCGGGCCTGTACGGGTTCCCATTTGCCTGCTTTTGTCTAAACTAACGAACGGCGTAGGAGCGGGGTATGCGTAAAGAGGCTGAAAAAGAGTTGGTCGATGCAGGTGTGGTCTCCGCAGCAGACATCGCAAAGGCAGCGGAAAAAGCCCGGAAGACCCACACATCGATCCTCGTCAACCTGTTTGAGGATCTGCCATCCGAGCGTTGCCGCGCGGTGACCGAAATCCTTGCACGCCAATACAAAATTCCACTGCTGTCGCTCAGCAAGGTCACCCCGCAGCAGAGTGTTCTGAAGCGCTGTAAGCCCGAACAGGCCCGTAAACTACATTTTTTACCGATTGCCGAGCATGGCGACAGAGTGGTGGTCGGCATGGTCGACCCGCTCGATCTGAACTACACCGACGAAATTCGCATGCTCTACCAACGCCCTACCCAGCCGGTGTTTATTCACCTGGATGAGTTCGAACATCACTATTACCGCTTTTTCAGAAAAGGCATTGCAAGGCCGGTGGAAAACCACTCGCTGCTGGATACCGTCTCCATGAAAAAAATGGTGCTGGGTGAGGACGAAACAGCCGATACCCAGGAGGAGAAGATCGCCGGTAAATTTCTGGCGCGCATCATTACGCTCGCTGTTTCCAATCAGGCCGCAGGCTTTGCCATCACCCCCATTAAAGAGAGTGCAACCGTAACTCTGCATATTGATGGGGCGGACTACGATCTTTTCCGGCTTTCAACCTCAAATTACCAACGCATGCTGGCAGCAGTCAGAACTCTGGCTAAATTTGGCGATGCCACTCCCGGCGTCGACCAGTTCGGGCGTTGCCAGGTTAAAATTAATAACAAAACACACCTGCTGGTATTCAGCATCCGTCCCACGCCGGACAACGAAAAAATCACTGCACATGTGATCTCGACCGATATGGGAAACTGCACGCTGACAGATGAGGGATTTAGCAACCAGGATATCCAATATTTCGAACAGATCATAACGAAGCCGGGGGTGATACTGGTCACCGGCTCCAATGGCGCAGGCAAATCCACGGTACTACAGTCCATGTTGCGGCACGCAGTCGGCGTGTCGGAAAAGGAGCGTCGTTTTTTTTCCGTCGAGGATATTGTCGGATACAAACTGGATGGGGTGCGGCAGCTGCAAATCAAACCTCAGGGCCCCTCGAAGAAAAAAATCCTGCAAGCGATCAAACCCCAGTCAGGCGACCTGATCGCTTTTGATGAAGCCGATGATGAAATGCTGCCTGCCGCAATTGAGGCCGCGGCAAACGGCTGCACCATACTGCTCTCCGTCTCCAGCCCCGGCATCGGCGAGGCACTCTCCTGGCTGCTCTCCATGAAGGTTCCCCGCACTTCTCTGGCATCCACACTGAAGCTCGCCTTCACACGCAGAAGCGTGCGAAAGCTCTGCGCAGCCTGTAAAACAGCCGCAACCATTCATCAGGCGACCATCGCCCAGTGGCAAATTCCATCCACCATCAAGTTTTTCACCAGCAAGGGCTGCGACAGCTGCAAAAACACAGGCTTTCACGGCACCATCAGTATTGCCGAAACGCTCCCGGTCTCGAGTGCGCTGACCGATTTAATCACTCAGGGTGCATCAAGTGCAGAGGTCTACGAAAAGGGCCGCTACGAGGGCATGCTCACTATGTTTGAGCAGGGTTTTAACAAGGTCATTGATGGCATTACTTCGCTTGAAGAGGTCATCGCTACGCTTCCGTGTGATGAGCCGCTACAGGTTAAATCACGCCTGCGCATGGGTCGCATCTGCCCACTGGAGACACCGGAAGCGATCGCCGCAAAAGCCGATCGCTTCACTCCCGACAAACCGCAAGAGGCGAACATCACCCTGGCTGACCTTGCCAGCGAACAAACTGAAACAGCGCCCACAACTTCCGGTTCAGACGAGCAAAGCAAAGAGAGTCCGCCTATCACTCCCCCTCCGCCGGCCAAAGCCGAGAAGGAACAGGAGAAGGAGCAACCTCTGGACGATATGGGGCTGCCTGTATCACCCCATACGGAAAAACCGGAAACTCCCCTGGAAACCGCGCCGGAAGCGCCTGCTTCACCGACGCCCTCAGAACCACCAACACAACCTGCAACGGAGAAAGCGCAAATCCTGCTGGTGGATGACTCCCCTGTGATGCTGAAATTTACCCACCATGTGCTGAGTACATCCGGAATGTTCGAAGTCGATACGGCAACCACGGTTTCCGAGGCGCGCGAAAAGCTACAGGCCAAACAGTATCATCTGGTGATTACCGACCATGAAATGCCCGAACAGACCGGGCAGGAGTTCATCGCCTACATTCGCCAGCAACCATCTCTTAATGGCGTCGGCACCATTCTGCTGACCGGCAATGTCAATGAAATGGCGGCACTTTCAAGCGGTGCCGATGGCTATATTGGCAAGCCAACCGACCCGGAAATTCTGATCGCACGTGCCAAATCGATCTCCGACATCTATCGGCGCATGCAAGCCGCCCCCAAGCCTGCCCCAAGCCCGACAACCCCGACCAAGGTCGAATTCACCGAAAAGGACCTCTCAAATCTCGGCGAGCTCGAACTCGACCTCACCATCGGACACAGCAATAAGGTAATCGCCGATAAAGATGACTGAGAAAGTCACCACCACATTTACGACTCAATCATTCAGACCGAACTTTTCTTGCTTGCGGCTCTCTTGCGCTGTATTGCAGTTATCTGCTTGGGCGACTCCGGTACTCGCGGCGCAAAATCATCCACCCGAATTACCTTCTCCATAGCAATGCGGGCATCACGTAGCACCTCGGCCTCTCCGGACTCAAGCCGCCCCTCCTTCACCAGATGAGCCAGCCAATCCGAATAAGCCGTGAGCGGCGGTTGCCGAACCCCACTATCGCGCAGCTTCTTCTCAATCGGATCGGCTTTTAGCGTGCAATGCAATGCATGCTCGACACAACCGGTTACGTCATTCGGGTCTCTGCTATCAAAAACACCATCGGTCAGGCGGTCGCGTGTTGCCGACGGCCCGAGAAGCAGTGATGCCACCTTGTGCCCAAGATGATCGGATGGATAGCGCAAGCATCGGCCAAGCGGAAATACCAGCGTCCTGAGCTTCCAGCGCACAATCCACAGCGGGAAGTGGCGAATCACGCCATCCAGCGCCTCCTGCACATAATAGAGATGATACTGGCATGCCCAGTCGAGCAATGGCCGATCCGCCTCCGGCTCGCCATCGTCCGCGAAACGTTTGAGAACCGCCGAGCAGAGATACATATGACTAAGCGCATCCGCATAGCGCCCTGAGAGCTTCTCTTTGCGTTTGAGTGCACCACCCAGCACGGCGAGCCCCATATCCGAGGCCAGCGCAAAGGCTGCAGAGAAGCGCGCTAGCTGGCGGTAGTAGTTCGCACCATAACCGCATGATGCTGGCGCATCGGCAAGCCTGGGAAAGAGCGCATACAGCAGTGTACGGCCTCCGTTGGCATAGATATGTCCCAGATGCCCCATCAGCGCCGCATCGAACGCTTGCAGGGCCTTCTCCGCGTCCGGTTCATGCGCCGCCTGCATCTCGGCAATCAGGTAGGGATGACAACGCATCGCCCCCTGCCCGAAAATGATCATGCTGCGGGTAAGAATATTGGCGCCTTCCACCGTGATACCGACCGGCACCACCTGGTAGGCACGGCCGAGATAATTGGATGGTCCGAGGCAAATCCCCTTACCACCGTGCACATCCATGGCGTCGTTGACCACATCTCGCATCATCTCGGTCAGATTGTACTTCACAATGGCGGAGACCACAGAGGGCTTCTCACCCATATCGAGCCCCGCGAGTGTGAGTCTGCGGGCCGAATCCATGCTGTAGGTAAATCCGCCGATACGCGCCAGCGGCTCCTCCACCCCCTCGAACTTGCCGACTGGCACTTTGAATTGCTTGCGCACTCGCGCATACGCGCCGGTCGCCCGGCTGGCGAGCTTGCCCGCACCGGTGGAGAGCGCCGGCAGCGAGATGCCGCGCCCCACAGCCAGGCGCTCCATCAGCATACGCCAGCCATTGCCGATCTGCTCCTGCCCGCCGATGATCCACTCCATCGGCACGAACACATCCTTACCCCAGTTAGGTCCGTTCTGGAAGGCTGAATCCAAAGGGTGGTGCCGACTGCCGATCGTAACGCCCGGCGTATCGGTCGGGATCAGCGCACAGGTGATGCCGAGATCCTCGTCCTCACCCAATAGATGGTCGGGATCATATGCCTTGAAAGCGAGCCCCAGCACCGTCGCCACCGGGCCCAGCGTAATGTAACGCTTCTCCCAGTTCACCAGCAGCCCCAGTGTCGTCTTACCTTTGTACTTCCTCTTGCAAACCACGCCGGAATCAGGAATTGCTCCGGCATCCGAACCGGCCAGCGGTGCGGTCAGCGCAAAACACGGTACCTCCTCGCCCTTCGCCAGTCTCGGCAGGTAATGCTCTTTCTGCGCATCCGTGCCGTAGGAGAGTAACAATTCAGCCGGCCCCAGCGAGTTGGGTACCATCACCGTCACCGCCGCCGTGGTACTGCGGCTGGCGATTCTTTGCACCACCTGCGAATGGGCGTAGGCGGAGAATTCGAGACCACCATACACTTTCGGAATAATCATGCCGAAAAAGCCTTTTTTCTTGATAAAATCCCACACCTTTGGCGGCAGATCGTTGAGTTCGTGGGTGATCTGCCAGTCATCGAGCATACGGCAGAGTTCTTCAGCCGGACCGTCTAGGAAGGCCTGCTCCTCCTTGGAAAGCGTACAGGATGGGACACTAAGCAGTTTCTGCCAATCCGGATTACCACGGAACAGCTCCGCCTCCCACCAGACGGTTCCCGCCTCGATGGCGGTACGCTCAGTTTCCGACATCGGCGGTAAAGCTTTTTTCAGAAAGTTGAGCGCAAACTTCGAAATCCAGTTGCGGCGGATTTCCGACACATTGAATGGCACCAGCACACCGAGATAAAGCACCCACAATAGCACTGCAAACCAACCACCGAGAAAATCGAACAGGCCGAGCAGAAACAGCGTGATGCCAATACCAATGGTCCAGCTCCGTAGCGAAGCCTGCATACGCGCTAGCGCATAAAAACCAAAAAGAAAAAGTGCGATATAGACGAGCCAGATCATTCGAACCTCCTGCGCAAACCATCCAACGTAAGTCTAGACGAAAAAAGGAGGCCGGAGCCCCCCTTTCTCTTTTTCTATAATGCGCTTAGAGCCGCGCGGTCAAACCAAGCGCAAAAAGATGCACATTCGATTTATAGGTGCCGTTGTAGAATGTCGCTGCGGAAGCAGTCTGATTGCGGGTTTTCAGCCATACATAAGCATATGCCAGATCAATACTCATGTTCGGGTTGGCATTATAACTGTAACCAAGGCTGAGCAACTGGCGGTCATTGCCTGGCAGTCTCGGCGAATAGTCCACGTCAGTAATCGGGCTTGGATCATACGCATAACCGGCCCGTGCAACCATCTTCTCATTGTATGCCCACTCGGCGCCCAATCGAAAAGTAGTGGTTGCCTTCCAGTTTTCGGGAATGGTAGAAGAGGTTGCGCCCAAGGCTGCAGTCAGTGTGGATGGCGTATAATTGACCAGAATCTTGTCAAAGGTTTTCCAGTTGACCCAGTCCACATCCATACTCAGGCGGATCGCATCCGTGACCTTATAGGCAGCGCCTACATTCAACATATCGGGAAAGGTCACCGAAGTGGTCGCGCTGGTGCTTCCGCCTGCCACCAACGGGCCTGCGCCTGTCGCCGTACCCGAGATGTCGGCCTTGACCCTCGTACGGTAGCTCACGCCGAAGCTGTATGGGCCCTCTTTGTACAGAACCCCGACATTCGCACCCCAACCGTCACCATTACCGTTCAGAAGCAGGATCTGATTATTTAGCACCACCTTGTTGACCTTGTAGTAATCCGCACCGACAGCAACCGAAAGATTATCGCTTACCTTGTATGCCAGCGTGGGGTTAATATTGGCCATCTGGATTTCCGAAAAGGACACTGTTGCAGAAAACAACGCCGGTGTTGCGGTCGCTGTAAACGGCGCGCCCGAACCACTCCAGTCGGTCGAGAGTCCAAACGGCGCATAAATGCCCAACCCCAATGTCACCGGCAGGTTCTCATTGCCATAACTGACATACCCATGCGGCACAAAGAAATTCTTGCTCTTGGTTTTGTAAACGGTCGCACTGCCTGTCGGGGTAAACTCGTTGGTTGGGGTGATCACATCCGCCCCTGCCGTGATAACCGTGCCGTCCTGAAATCCGATACCTGCCGGGTTAAACCAGATGGCCGAAGCATCATCAGCAATCGCGGTATAGGCGTTCCCCATTGCCATACCCCTTACGCCCTGCTCAGGAATATAAAAGCCGCCCGCTGTTGCGGCAGTTGAAAAAAACAGCGCCAATGCTGCCATTGAAATACGTTTCAACATCATAAACCTCCTCCCATGATCAACTAATATCCCAACAGATTAGCCCGTGCCTGCAACCCGGTGCAAGCAGGGATTAGCGTCCGTCTATATTTTCAGCAGAAAACGCACAACCCGCCGGATACGTTCGGAAAACAGAGTCGGCGTATAGAAACTGCCGGCGATGCGTTTACTGGCCTCACCCAGCGTCGGGTATGGCGCAATCATCGAGGCCATGGCGCCGATTTTCATCTTTTGTGACACTGCCAGCACCCAGGGTTGAATCAACTCGCCCGCATGCAAACCCACAATATCAGCACCGAGGATGCGTCCGCTTTTCGCCACGACCACCTTGATCATCCCTTCTGTACGCCGTTCGGCCTGTGCCCGGTCATTTTCGACCAGGCTCCATGTCAGCACACGCACCTCCATCCCTTTCGCCTTCGCCTTAGCCCCGGAGAGACCCACATGCGCCAGTTCCGGGTCGGTATAGGTCACCCACGGCACGGCGGAGTAATCCACTTTAGCCGGCAATCGAAACAGCATATTGCGGATCACAATACCCGCCTGATAGGCAGCCATATGGGTGAACTGATACGGCCCTGCCACATCGCCAACGGCGAAAATACGCCTGTTTCTCGTGCGCAACCTGGCGTCCACCTCCACGCCGCGTGGTGAATATTTCACGCCTGCCCCTTCGAGATTCAGCCCGTTCACATTGGCGCGCCGCCCAGTTGCCACCAGCACATGCGATCCCTGAATGCGCTGTGCACCGGCCTCCGTCGAAAACGTTGCTGTCGCCCCTTTACCATCGCCTGTAAAAGAGAGCTCCTTCGCCCCCTCGTGAAAGGCAACGCCCTCCTCCTTCAGGCGCTGAATCACGACTCCTGCAAGCTCGGCATCATCGCGTGGCAACACCTTACCAAGTTCGATCACCGTTACCCCCGCTCCGAGCCGCCGGTGTGCCTGCGCCATCTCCATGCCGATAGGGCCGCCGCCAACAATGAGCAAGTGCTCGATACTTTGTGTGTTATCAAAAATATTTTCGTTGGTGAAATATGAAACGCTGTCCAGACCCGGAATCGGTGGTACAAAGGCGGATGAGCCTGTGGCCAACACAAAATATTTGGCGCGAATCGTCGTATCGCCTGCTTGCAGTGTATGCGCATCGACGAACTCGCCCGCTGCACGAATCACCTGTACACCCAGCCCCTCGAAGCGCTCCTGCGAATCGTTTGGCGCAATTACTGCCATCACCTCATGCACATGCGTATGCACCTTCGCCCAGTCAACACCGGGAGAAGCAATCTGAACACCAAACTGTGCCGCCTCGCGCGCACCCTGGGCGACATGGCCTGCCGCTAGCAAGGCCTTGGAGGGCACACAGCCGGCATTGAGGCAATCACCGCCCATTTCACCCTTTTCGACCAATGCCACGCGCGCACCCATCTGTGCCGCCCCTGCTGCCACGGATAAGCCACCGGAACCTGCACCGATCACGCATACATCCACTTTAAGCTGCATCACCACGCCCTCCCCTCAGTTTTTTATAGGCCACAGGCAGCAGGGAAAGCAATGCCAGTCCAAGCAACGCGGCGATGATTTCGGGAGTGAGCACACCGGCAAGCGAAACCTCGCCGCCCTGATCAAACACACTGCCGAGCCCTGCCCCCACCAGTGAGTAAACGAAGGTGCCTGGGATAATGCCGACGAAGGTGGCCAGCACATAGATACGCAGGCGTACGCCGAGAAAAGCAGGTGCCAGATTCACCAGCCAGAATGGAAACAGCGGAATCAGGCGTAATACGAGAAGATAATTCAGCGCATTGTCATTAAAGCCCGACTCGAGCTTCGCAAGCCACGGCCCCGCCCGCGCCTTTAATGGTTCACCCAGTGCACTTTTCGCGATCAGAAACAGGATGGTGGCGCCCAATGTAGCACCGGCGACCGTATACCCGGTACCGAATACCGCACCGAACAGGAATCCTCCGCTCACCGTCATCACCGCCCCGCCGGGCAGTGAAAATGCCACCACCACGATATATACCGTCATATAGGCAAGCGGGGCGAGCCAGGCATGTGCAGCCACCAATTCCAGCAGCTCATGCCGATGCGTACGCAGGGTATCGAAACTTAGGTATTGGCCGAGATCGAAAATGAAAAAAGCAGCTAACCCTGTCAAAAGTACCAGAAGTGGCAGCAGCCGGCTGGCCTCGAATCCGTGACTGCCACTCTGCTCAGACATGATCACTTCCAACTGCGAATAATCTCATCTGTTCCTCCATTTACGGGGTCAGTCGCAGCAGAGGGCCAATCATTACAACACGCCACCCAATGCACTCAGCAGGAAATTATAGCTGCCGAAAATAAGCGGCCCGATAATTTTCGGGAGGATCCCCGTTACAAGCAATCCTATTATGATGAAAAAACCGTAGGGTTCGACACGCGATAACTTCCACGCCAACGGCCCCGGCAGCAGCCCCACCGCCATACGCCCGCCATCCAGCGGCGGTATCGGAATGAGATTGAAGAAACAGAGAATCAAATTAATGATAATGGAAGCCTGTGCCATCAGGGCAAGAGGCTGCGCTACCAGAACCCACGCGTCCGGCATCTGTAGGGCAAGGTGCAAAATGAAAGCAGAAGCAATCGCCAGCAGCAGGTTGATAGCCGGCCCAGCCGCAGCCACCCAAACCATATCGCGTTTCGGGTTCCTGAGTTTACGGAAATCGACCGGCACCGGCTTGGCATAGCCGAACACGAAGCCAGTATTCATCACCAACAGCAGCAACGGAATCAGAATGGTGCCGACAGGATCGACATGTTTAATGGGATTGAGCGTCAGCCGCCCCATGAAGCGGGCGGTATTATCGCCCAGCTTGTCGGCCACCCAGCCGTGCGATACTTCATGCAGCACAATGGCAAACACCACCGGCACCGCCCAGATACTAATGTTGCGAATAATTTCTTCCATCCGGCTAAGCTAGCAGCTGCAGGAATACGTTAGAAGAAAAGACGAAACCGCCAAATATCCCTAATGGATGGTTGGACGTACGATGTACCGATATGCCTTGGACCAGTAAGGGTTGGCCAACGTAGAAATAGTTACGCCCTTCGAGGAAGAAGCGTGGAAAAACTTGTTTTGCGACAAGTAAATCCCCACATGCCTGAACCCCGTATCGAAGAAAACTAAATCTCCAGGCCTAGCATGATTCAGCGTGACCTTTGGACCTGCATTCCTCTGCAATGCAGTCGTACGAGGAAGCGTAAAAGGTATTACATTGGCATACGCATTCTTGGATAGCCCGGAGCAATCGACTCCGCTTTTCGTGTTTCCGCCCCATAGATAGGGAACGCCTTCCCACTCTCTATAAAATACCATCCAAGGCTCGGCACTTTTAGGAACCACCGGATAATCAGTACTGGCACGCGAAGGCTTTTTACCTGTGCGAGCCTCTTCAAGAATCCGACGCACCTCCGCTTCGGATATTGCGCCACTGCCATCGTTAGGGTCTGGATCCTGCGATGCCTTTATCTGCATCTCTTTGACCTTGAACGCATAGTCTTTTGGAACTTCCATGCGCTCGGCCGCATCCGGAACAACGACGATCTTGGTGACTTCATGAGTAAACCTTAGTGACGATCCACTACTACCGACCGGTACTCTAACGCCATTCTGCCGCATATTCTCCAAACCTTTCCGCATATTTTGCTGTTGGTCCGGCGACATGAATTGCCGCATCTGGGCTTGTACAGTGGGATCGTTCATTTGTGTCTGCGCTTCTTTCATCGCCTTTTCCATTCGCGCCTGAAATTTTGGGTCCTGCATCATCTTCATGGCTTCCTGCATATCATCCGCCATTTCATCGGCTTCGGCATCGTCCAAATCCTCCTGCTTCGCTGCCGCACGCATCATGGGCTCCAGCAAGGTACCTCCAAAATCCACCTCGATCTTTTCCCACAATGCAAATCCGACCAATCCTGCTTTGCTCTTGTTAAACTTTTTCGATGGCACGCCGAAAAACATTTTCCCCATATCAAAGATGGAAAGTTCCCCACTATCAAAATCGATCACCTCACCGAAATGTTCGGCTATCGCCTGCATATGCCGGCGCACAGCATCTCGGGCAGCAATGGCTCCAGGAGATTGCGACACACATAGCTCATCTGTGATGCGGTACTTTTTCCGACCCTGTTCGCTCTGAACCTGCGCGCTCCACTCGATACGGTAATTCTGGCAATCCATACCGGAGATGCGGCTCATCGCTAGTTTTTCTAGCTTTACCTGTTCATCGAGTAACGTTGTACTCTGAGCCATAGTCCGTTGCATGGAACCGAGTTCACCTATTGCTGCTCCGAGAGGCTTTTCCGAGAAAGTTCGATTATATGCGTACAACTCTAAAATCCGGTTTTCATCCGGCAGCACCAGCGAAACCGATGGTCCTGCAGGCCCATTCAACTCCTCCCGCATACCGACACCCTGATATGTCAGGACTTGATGCGTTTGGATATCCGGGCTTTGTTGCTCGACGACAACAGCTGCATCAGCGCGGGGTACAAATACCCAAGACAACGCACCCAACACAATCCAAAACAGGCCTTTCATAGAACCTCTCTAATTGAGCTATTTTCCGAGACGACCCAGCACTGTCGACCAATCGCTCCGTTCAATAACCGAGTTCAGTGCTTCTGGGGTGCCACTCATGGTAATTTCCAGTGTCTGGATACGCTCAGTTGGTACCGAAAGATCGTGCTTACCCTCATAACTCCATTGTCCTGTTTCGCTTTTCCGCCACGGACCAAACAACAAGCGAATGTGTTCCCGTTCATCATCGCCCATCAGACGGCAGCCAGCGAAAGCGCCCGGAACCTTCACCGTCATCCCCTGACATTCAGCGGAGGCATTGTTGAAATAGGCATCGACTTTGATTGTACGTCTCGCCGCAAACGCATTGCTTTTGCGCTCGAACTGCTTTTGCTCGGATTCGATCTGAGCCATCACCGTGGTGATATCCATGCCGGATTTTTGCATTTCCTGAATGCGCTTTGTAAGAACCTGAAATGAATCCATCAGCTCCTTCTCTTCCACCTTCAGCCGCCTCTCGGCTTCCCCGTGCAATAGAAAAGTTACATGCGAGCCGATATACAGGGGATCGCCCTCACGATCCACACAGCGCAAATGCCGTGAAACGGATATGTCGCTTTTTCCGCGAACATAATCATCAGACGCTTGAATCAGTTTCGGAAACTCGATATCGGCCCAATCGTAGGTGCTCTTTTCAGCTGCGGTAGTATCGCGCATCGCACCAACACAATCTGCTTCAACGGCAACAGGCAGACTCAAGGCCACAGACAGAACCATGCAATTTCGTAATAGTGATAGCATCGTATTTCGCACTTTATTCATGATTTTCCTGCTCCCGTCATTCGTATACCACTTCGATAACACTTTTTGCGCCTTTCATATCGTCATCGTATCCCATTGCGGAAAGGGCTTCGGATACTCCGACATTCTGGATGGTCGAACGCTGCCTTATATCCAAGACATTGAACTTCCCTTTTCCTTTCCAGAATATCGACATGCCGAAAGCACTTTCCTGGGTGTACCCCTGTAGCTGGTCTTTATACCAAGCGGCGACTTTCTCGACCGGATCGGTCGAAAGTAGCTTGATATAGGCCAACGTCTTGTAGTTTTTGCCATTCACTTCCATCTCGCCTGTGCCCTTTGTCTGGAACACCCTCGCGCCAGGGTAAGCCGGAATCCCCACCGAAGAGCTATCCGGCACTTTGGCGGCCTCGATCACCATTTTCGACATAGGCGATGTGCTCGAAATAATTTCAAGCTTGTCTGCATAAGGCTCGGCCAATGCAGAGCCGCTTGCATATCCCCCAATCATCAACAATGCGATAAACATTTTTCTCATTTTCGTCTCCTTGCTTAAACGTTATTTCTGAAAGTCCTGAAAACGTTTCATGGTTTTTTTATTCAGAGGAACCGGCTCAAAATGGGAACAGGTGCATCCATTATCACTGCAAGAGAGCGGGCCATCGCATTTCCCGGAATCCACCAAAACCTCGCAGTCATTCACGCCTTTGCAGCTGCACGTATTACCCGAACACGAATAACCATAAGAACCCTGAATCGTGGGTTTACCCACCATCTTGGCCGAACTATCCAGTGGCACGACAACCACAAAAGCGAACGCACATAAAAACATGAACATAGCTTTCATTATTATTCTCCTACCTCGCGTTTATTCCGGTCGGCAAGACCAGTGCATTTTCACGCCCTTGGTATCGACAAACTGGCTCTCTCCTTCGCCTTCGAAATCAAGCCCCGATGGCATAGGAATGTTTTCGACCATGCCGCTCAACGCCCCGCCATCGATATCGATATCGCTTACCCGCTCGGTCGGGCAGGAAACTTTAGTAAGGCCACCAAAAAAACTGCCAAGCGGCATCTCTGCATCATTGGCCGACTCAAGCTTCTTGCGTCCCTCTTCCATACCATCTTTCATGCGGCAGTGCTCCACCTGCTGGCCTCGCACCGGTGAAAGGTGGTATTCGAGGGCATAGACACCCTGGTCCGGATAAAGCCAAATCTGAAATGGAGGTTCGACCTCCTCTCCTTCGAACTTTGCTTGCCCGTCGAAGGTTGTGGTTTTGTCTCGCCGTACGGTTTTGTTCTGCTCTGTGCCCTCGAAGGTGTTATGAACATGAACCTCCGCACCGCCATTATCCCAGCCGGCAATTTGAATTCCGTCTTCACCACCATCATAAACATGGTGCAGTCGTATATTCCCACGCACGGTTTGCTTCATGGTCTCACGGTAAGAGTCGGTATTCCCTGTCGGACTTTCCACTTTGGTACCACTAGCCCCAAGCGCTTGAAACAGCTGTCGCTTCGGTCCGTGTGCCATCCCGCCCGGCCCGGTTGTCTCTTCAACACTTGAATTGAGTTCCGCATGAATCGTGCATTGCCAAGCCTTCACCTCCAACACGCTCTCCAAATCAAGGGCGTATGCTTCTGTGGAAAAGAAAAAAATAAAGAATGCGACTGCATGAATCCCGACCTGATTACGTGACACGCGCACTTTTCCCTCAACACACTTACTCTTCATAGCTATTTTCATCGTTTTGTGCCGGAGGAACCCAGCCTGTATCGCTATTAGAATCTACCCATTCACTATTTTGAGTCTCTCCGCCTTCCGATGGAGAGGCCCAACCCTCATCCACGCCCTCTTCTCCTCCGCTCCATACATCGGTGGATGCAGGAATTTCCGTACCAGGGGGGAAATAGACGGTTAGCGTTACCGATGAACCGATCATGGCCACCCCTCCCGAGGATGGAACCTGCTTGATGACCATGCCCTCCTTGCCCTCATAGCGGCTATCGGCCTTGGTAATACGCTTCACGTCCACTGCTAGTCCAGCCTGTTGCAGGCTGGACATCGCCTCGTTTTCATAAGTGCCAACCACACCCGGCACCCGCAGCATGTTTTCCGCAGCTGGATTGAATCGCTGCTGCGAAGGTTCCCGATCCAGCGGACCGGCAAATCCAAGAACCGGTGAAACCAAAATACCTGCAGTTACAGCAACGATTACAATCCTGTATGCACTCATCTTTCTCTCCTTATTTTCCTACTTAATAGGTTCCTTGAACGATTTTGGGTCAGCTATCAAGGAAACGGCGTACCCTCGCACTCCGGGCCGCTACCCCGACAAACCCATACGCACTTCCTTCTTGACCCTGTCCCACTACATTCGACTTTGCAGGTCCACTCACACTGCTCGGCCATTGAGCGCGTAGTAGGCTTACCACCCATCATTTTATTTACGCCATCGCTTACTGATCGCGGTGCCGGCTTCGAACACACAATTTGACCGTTTTGTTTTTTACAGCCTTTAATCGAACGCGTTGCACCTTTCGACTGAACCTGCGGTTGCTTGGGGTTGAACGCTTTTTTACCCGGGTGAGACGGAACGGCAGTAGTCTGCGCCGGTGAAATTGGCCCAGTTGGATTATCTGCTCGTGTTCTCAGTGGCTTCGGAGCAGCATTGCGCTGGCTGTTCCCAGATGTTGAAGAAGGAGCGGGGCCACTCGGAGCATGTCCGGCACCGCTACATGTTACATTTGCAGCAAAACGAATTCTCGCTTCACTTTTTGCAAACTTTTCAAGCATGCTTGGATTGGTCCGATATGCGGCAACATTATTGCTGGTCGCGTTAAATGCCGCGACTCGCCCATCTGCCTGTAACCTTTGAACGCCCGACACTCCGTGGCCGCAGACGTTGCGAATCTCATCATCGGAAAAAGGGGTGGCCAGAATTCTCAAATTATTAAAATAGCACCTTCCCTTTTTACCAAGCGAAACTGCTCCTACTGGCTCATTTCCAAAGGAAACGCCTTTGTAGACTTCTACAGCCTTAATCTTATTACAAGCTGCACTGGCGCCTACACGCGTCCGGGTTGCAGTCACGGTTACCTGACGGTTCCCGGTAATTCCCCCTTGGGCATTCACACTGAGTGATAAAGTCGCAGGGCTGACTGTGGCATTGAATTCCGCCTTACCGGCTAATGCCGGTGTAGGCGTTAAAGCCACGCATGCCATAGCAAGTAATGGCGCCATCGTTTTGATTATTTTCATCTCTTCCTCCTTTATATGCCTCTCCACTTAATTTCTTTGCAAGGCAATTCTTTTCACCCAAACGTTTCGTTCGGGCGCACCGCTACCCGACAGCTCAATGCTGATGAGCTGCCTTGGTTGCGGATTAAGTTCTTTCAAGTTAAAGGTGTAACGCGACCATGTATTTGGTTGCGCCACGACAACGTTGCGGGGAGTGTGTTTCGCCACATCGAGGCGAAACACAAAATGTTTTCGAAATGCCGTGTCCCCACAGTGAATTTCTCCCTGCCTATCTTCATAACAGACGGACAGAGTTAGCGGAGCAGCACCACTCGATCTGAACGATTCGGTCTGCGCTGAGATTTTGAGATCAATCGACAGTCTCAAGGCACTGTATCTAGATACATCCGCATTCACCTGCTGAGCAATGCCCGAACCCTCGCTGGAATCCTGACTCCAGAGGCGCAGTTTTCCGTCGAACACGCCCACGCCTTTGGTTTTGGCCGGCCTCAATTGCCAATGGGCCAATCCTTCTATGAAATTTCCATTTTGAATCAGCGTTCCAGCCTGCTCCCCAATATCTTGCCCTGCATTCCAACTGCCATTCCCGACAACATGTCGGACAGGCCGTGCAATCGGAAACGGCTGATAGCTCAAAACCACGGATGGGCTGCTTTCCTGCAGCTTCAAATTGGTGGGTCCACGGTGGTAAATCACACCGCGGCCAAGGCTATTCATCGGCGAACGCGGCGAATCGACAATGAACAACCGATATTTCCAGTCTGATTCTTTTGAACCAAACGCATTATCAGCCGATACCTTGATATACAGCAGTGATCCGGGACTTTTCTTATCTACCGAAAACCACCACTGAAACTCCTGTTTACCATCCAGTCCACGCAGCCCTCCTCCGGTTGCAAGCTGGATAGGGCGTGCACCTTCGGCATACGGCCAGCGATCGAACAGGCTAACGGTCATCTTTTTTGCCTGATCGGAACGCAACCACAACCCCAGCCGGTAAGACTGCCCGGGCATCACACGGGCAACGTGAATGGACTGCCTGCCATCCTGGGCAATGTTCGCGCCCAGATTCCGGTAATCGAAAAAAGAGCCCTCGTGATACCCGGCTTCAATAGGAAGCTTGTAAACCGGCCAACCATCCGATACCTCATGCGCACCACTTACCGCTGCTCCCGCGATAAAACACGCGAACAGAAATACAGCAATGCAACAACGGATGGCTGGAATATTCATGACTTACTACTCGCCCCACCGTTCGGCGATCTCATTGACCGCCTCTTCGATGCACTCGCGAAGCGCTTTATCGACACCATCCTTACTGTCATGCGAAATGGAGGCATCGGCACCAGGCACCTTCTTGCCGGTTACCGAACGAAAAAATGAGCCGATCCCCGAAACAGAAAACCCGCCTTCATCGACACCTTTTCGAACATTCACCGCATCGAGTACCGCACCGGTTTTCGCATCCAGCACCCGGATATCCAGGCCGATCTCAGCGGTCTCTCCACTTTTTTCAACACCCAACCCCTTGTAGGAACCGCCAACACCCGTGCGGCCGGACTGGGCATTGGCCTCGGTCACCGTGCCGACGAAAACGTAATCGGCACCGGCCAACTGATGGTTGGCGGCATCCCCTGTGGTCATCCCCTGCTGATTCAATTCTTTCTCGCGATAAACGCTTTCATCGAGGCGCTGGCGTTCCAGTACTGCGAACTTCCGTGTCTTGACCAAGGCGGTCATAAACATATCGGTTGCAGACTGAGGAGATATTTCCGCCACCTGACTTTTGAACTCGTAAATCGTCACGGTCTTTCTCTGAACTCCGGCCGCCGAGGCCATCGTCCCCATGCACAGGAGCGTACCCAGCAACAAGAAAACACTTGTCTTTTTTATCATCCCCATCTTTCTCTCTCCTCTTGTGAACTCATAATCAGAACAAGGACTTGAACATGTTTCCGACGTTTTCTTTTAGCTTTTCCATGTCGGCAGGATTCGCATGTTGCTCTTCGGGTTCAGTATCTCGCTCTGCAGATTTTCGCGAGCGATGCTCCGACACATCATCGAATGAGGGGGGCGCCGAAGCGCGCGATGACCCGCCAGATGATGCGTTTGAATGGCTACCCACATAGTCCATGAACTTGTTGTAATCACTGAATCCTTTGTACCCGCTGGGTGCAGAGAATTGGCTGGATGAGATACTCTTGCGCTCCACCGAAACCACCTGACGCTGCGATTCCTTGAGAACGAATGCGCCAGCGACGGTCTCTTTGTAGAGTTTCGCTCCCTCCAGCCCCATCCGGTTCATCTCGTCAAAGCATTTCATCTGTTTCGCATACGAACGCTCATATTCGATAATGTCCGAGAGGCCGGAATCCGAAGAGACCCATATTTTCCCCTCTGGACTGCCATCGACCTGAAACTCCCATCCCGTTGCCGAAAAGCCGGCAATGGATTTTGCGCCAAGTTTTTTCCTGGTGACTTTTCTCTGACTAATCGGCTTCTGCCGATACTGGGCGGGCATCATCGATTGCATCATCTGCATCTGTGCTTTCAGTGCATCGCAGTACTGCTGCGCAGTGCCCTTCCAGTAAGCCTTGGCTCCCCGATCGACAACAAAATAATTTTTTCCGTTAACGATGAGCTCGCCGAAACTGGCCTTGCCATCGTCATAGAGCTCCTGACTCCGCTCACTGGTCTCCGCATCCTTATAGGTAACCACCCACCCGGCCCATGCAGGTTGAGCGAAAACACAGCTAAAAATAATCAGCAATATGTGTTTCATCATGATTTCTCCCTTGAATATGTTCATTTGCAGTGGCGCGAAACGTCGCCAAAGTCGATATCGGTCGTATTTTTTGGAGTCCAGCTAGATACCGAGGGGTAATAGATCGTTTTTGTGCACTTTGGAGTAAACCGATCAACCAAGGTCATGACGGTAAACCTGTAGCGGCGTTTGGTTTTGCAACCAAATGTGGTGTTGAAATAATCCCGGTACTTCTGTTTGGGATTAAGACGACTTTTATAATCGCTCCCGCTTGGAGCCATATCCATTCTTAGTTTCTTCCACGCCCCACCTTTGGATTTAACCTCAAGGTTTCTTACGTACACGTTTTCATTTGAACTGTTCTGAATTGAATAATTAATCCGACAGCCGGCATTCGCTGTTGATGCAAAGCCGCATAGCAACCCCAACGTGATCACCGAAAATACAAATGCATTTTTTATCGTATTCATTTTACTTGCCCTCTTTTTGCATCTGCTGGATTCCCTTCATGAACTCGCCCAGCGCTTTGCCAGCTTGCTCAGGCGTCATCTCATCCGGATCGCCATACTTATCTTCCATCTGCTTGGACCAGCCTTCGAGACTGTTTGTCATCTCCCGGCCTGCTTTCTCGGCGCCGATGCCCATGAATGCCGCGAGCAATCCGAGGATGCCGAATACCGCCCATGAGGCATTTTTGCTGCGTCCATGCACATGGATGCTGGCAATCGCCATCAGCGCCATAGGCCATAGTGTGGAAAGCAGGGTGCCGAGATAGGGAATGCCACTAACGATTGCGGCTACAGGCGCATAGGCGTAACCGAAAGCTGCGCAGCGATAAGCTGTTTCGAAATTCTCGTTGGAGCCCATGATCTTCCAGATCACAAACAGGATGGCAGCGCCAACAAAACCGAAAATCGACACCAGGATTGGCAGCAAAATAACGCCGACAACACCCATCGCCATCATGCCGACGGGCCCGAAACCGATCATGCCCACGACAGCCATGACCACAGCCGTGAGCGCCGCCATCATCACCATGAATACCAGTGGCTCCAGATATCCACCGCTTTTCGGCATATCGCTGGAAAAGAACTGCACTGGGCTCATCACCACTTTCAGCATTCGTCCAGGAATGCTTATCAGTAAATTTTCCCCTTTTAATGTCTCTTCAATCTGGTTTGTTTCCATCTCTCTCTCCCGTTTGTGGTCTATTAGCCTTTCTTCTGACGGCACTGAAAGGAGCCCTTGCCATCGGTGATACAGTGATACCCCCGCGGGATCAGCCTCCTGACATTCCCAACCTTTTTTCCATTGGCTTTGCGATAGATGCAGATCATGTATTTTCCCTGCACATGAGATTGCCCCGCTCCCAGCCTGTCTCCCTTATCGGTTGGCTCCCAATAAGTTGGTAGCATGTCGGACTTAATTCCCTGGTAGGCATGCGGGCACTGAAACTCAGCACTTTTAGCCGAAGCGGAAGTCGCCCATGCCGTAGCCATGGCCAGCGCCGCGCACAAAAGAAATATATGTTTAGGAAGCCCCTGCATAGGCGTATTCACAGTTAAATGGGCTTTTCGAACAATCCCCCGATCAGGTCCCTAATCGGGTCCCCCCGATCGGGACATGGGGGGGGGAATTAGGTAATGTCGCGGTCGATCAGACCAAGCTTCACAGCTTCAACCACTGCTTCGGCACGGCTGGTGATATTGAGTTTCTGATAAATCGTTTTGGTATAGCCGGAGACAGTATTCAGAGAAATACCAAGAAGCTTTGCGACCTCGGGCCGGCTATAGCCCTTGGCAATCAACCGCAAAACCTCCTGTTCCCGGTCGGTCAGCTGCACGACATGCTGACTTTTCTTTGCATCAGACTCAGGGAGAGACCCAGTAAAATAATTCAGAATTCTTCGGGCCACACCAGGAGACAACGGTGGTTGCCCGTTGACGATCTCCCGAAGCTGCTCCAGCTGTCTGCTGCGCGGCTGATCCTTGAGTAAATAACCGTTGGCACCCGCGCGCAGCGCGGCGAAAATATGCTTATCATCGTCGTAAATACTGCATATCACGCCATAAGTGTTCGGAGAAACCGTATTAATTTCCTGCATCAAATCAATGCCGGATCCATCC
Organism: Mariprofundaceae bacterium; assembly: GCA_050302175.1. Lineage (GTDB taxonomy): Bacteria > Pseudomonadota > Zetaproteobacteria > Mariprofundales > Mariprofundaceae > JBNLAN01. Next base: position 52,337 of record JBNLAN010000010.1, read on the forward strand.
GGCAAATTGATATCCAGAATTGCCAGTGTAAATATCGTCTCCTGTATCAGCCTTCTGGCTTCGACCAGTGTTGAAACACCGACCACGCTTGCCCCCGGAAAAACATTATGAAGATTCCGCTCCCACCAATTTCTGTGGTCATCATGATCTTCTACAATCAGCACATTACGCACCAGTACCCTCCTCAATCAACGGTATCGTTAAGTGAATATCAAAACTGCCACCTTCACAATCATATTCAAACAAGCCTCCAAGTTCTTCAGTACGAAAACGCATGTTTTGCAATCCTTTCCCGAACTTGATTTCTCCTTCCGGGCTGATCGCCTCATCGTTATGGAGCGACACCTGCAAACTGCTGCCGGTCACCGTAAAACAGTATACGACATCTTTCGTTTTCGAGTGTTTAAACACGTTGCTTAGCGCTTCTCGCAAGATAAGTGTCAGATTAAGCATATAGCGAGCAGAAAGCGTAATATCCTCTTTCACCTCATTCCACTTCCAGTTGAAAGCAATCTCTCTGGCTTCACATCGCTCAAGGGCCTCAATACGCCATTTGGCAACCGATTCATTAAGGGTCACCTCCTGTTCGCTATCCAGACTATAAATAATTTCGCGCAAACTCTTTAAAGCATCGACCGCAGTCGCCGAGACCTCTTCCTGAGGCGAATGCGTCAAGGTTAACAAGCTGCCACCTACATCATCATGCAAATCACGCATGATACGCTTGCGCTCATCGAGTACGCCGTTGGCGTAGGATTCGCGCTGAGTAATGGAGGCCTTACTGATATTAAACAGTGCCTGTGCAAGCCTGGCATCCTCGCTATTGAAGAGTCTGCCTCCCTTGTCGGCATAATTGAGACTCAAGTGACCATGACCTGACAGAGAGGGAACCAGCATGCGGACACCGGTATCGACAATGGTTACACCATCGCCCTCCTCTTCACGGGCTTCTATAGAGAGGGGCCAAAACGTTTCCGTCAATACACTTTTCCACATGGCCTGCGAATTGGCATGTTCGACCCGCACGAAATGACGCACCAGCAGTGGCACATACTCTTCTAAACCATGCCGGAACGGATAAAACCTTCCCCACAGCCACTGTCGAGCCGGAAAGTATATCCAGGCAGCAATGAGCACTGAAATACCCACCGCATAGGAGGGGGCTAGGCCGGTCAGCATCACAAGCGCAGCATCGACGGCAACAATCGCCGCGCCTGCAAAAAACCAAAGCCATATCTCCAGCCACCAGCGATCGATATCGAACAGACGGTAGCGCACAACGCCCAATGCCAGACCACAATAGACGACCAGCAGCATCAGATAACTTCCGTTCACCGGCATCAGCGAGCGACTGGAAACAAAGATCGGCATTACATCAAGAACCAGAACAAGAGTGATGCTCGGGAAAATGGAGATCAGAAACCACTTTACAATCGCCCGATCCAGTGGATCGTGAATCGATTGACGCCAGCGTCGCACCCCCACACCCACAGCAACCATCGCCAGTAGCGGCAAATCGAATGTAAACGCATGCAGAGGCGGCTGAACCCACTGGAAAGAATGGTTGGCCATATAAACGCACTCAACTACGACCAGTACAAAAAAGAGGGGGAACCTTGCGAGGGCACGCGGGTAATACCAGAGCAACCCTATCCCGCAAACACAGAATATCCGGATGGCAATACTGTTCAACTCGGCCAGGGCGTGAAACAGTCCGGGAGACAGAGCCAATTCACGAAACATAAATATTGATGATAATGTCGCATCCAGAAAGAGTCCGAGCCCCGATAACAAAAGAAGACGGGTCGCCTGCATATCCTTCCGGACACTCCATACGCCTGTAGAGATAAGTAGCACCATCAGGGCAATAAGATGATTAAGCCAGAAGCCCCATGGCAACGAAAAAAACGGACGTTTTTTATCCGGCTGAATTCGAACAACCCTTCCATCATCCAGCAATATCTGCACCATCGGCTGTGCAAGAATTGTCGTTAGTCGCCCCTGCCTCTGCAGAAATTCGTTATAGCTCTGGTATGTTGGCAGACCATTCGCTTCTTCCAGAATATCCCGCGCCTGCAAGGCAATCATCTTTTTTTCGCTTCCACCTATTTTTACAATGATATCGTTTTGATATAAAACCGTGGCAGAAGGCCCATCCGGATCAACATACTCGACTCTGACCTGATCACGGTCGACCACCAGTTCGACACCCAGCCATGGCTGTTTTAACTCAAACATCGCAGAAATTGCCAAAGTCGACAGCGCCACGAATGTGGAAATAACCAAAGCAAGTTTGGGAGAGATATTGTAACGATTCAAAACGCTACGCATCCCCTCTCTCCTCCGATAGCGGCAGGCAAAGCTCCACGCAGAAATTCCCGTCTCGATTTTCATAACCAAATCGGCCATTCAATTCATGGGTGCGCGACTCCATGTTGCGCAACCCCTTGCCGGGCCCGATTGATTCTGCCTGCTCCCGCACGCCATCATTGACGATGCGGATGTGCAGCTCTCCGGATTCAACCCTCAGATCAAACATCACTTTCTGTACAGCAGCATGGGTAAAGATATTGTTAAGCGACTCACGCAAAATCATGGTCAGGTTCAGCACCTGACGCGGTGACATTTCAATCTCATCCTCTTGCTCATCCCATTGCCAGATAAAGTCGACACCCGCGCCCTTGCATCGCTCCAGCACCTCAATGCGCCACTTCGCCACCAGTGCATTAAGCGTGGCAAGTTCCTCTGTATCGAGTGCATAGATAATCTCTCGTAATCTTTTCAAGGCATCGGCAGCAACACTGCTCCCCTGCTCCGCATGGGTTAGTGTCAGTAGCCTGCCTCCGACATCGTCATGCAAATCACGCATGATGCGCTTGCGCTCATCGAGTACGCCATTTGCATAGGATTCGCGCTGGGTGATGGAAGCCTTGCTGATATTAAACAGTGCCTGGGCAAGCTTGGTGTCCGCACTATTGAAAAGTCTGCCTCCCTTTTCAGCATAGCAGAGAGTTATATGACCATGATCTGACAGAGAGGGAACCAACATACGAACACCGTTTCCGACTATCGTGGCTTCAGCAATGTCCCCTTCAGCGCTTTCAAGGGAAAGAGGCCGGAATGTTTCCGCCAACACCCTGCTCCACATCTTCGTAAAATCGTGCGGCTCAGACTGAACGAAATGACGAACCAGCAACGGCACATACTCTTCCATACCACGCCGGTAGGGATAAAACTTTCCCCAAAGCCGCTGGCGAGTCGGAAAGTAAACCCAAGCGGCAATAAGCACTGAAATTCCCATCGCATAAGATGGCGCCAGATCCACCAATGCGACCAAAGTAATATCAAATGCGATGATGGCAACACCGGCAAAAAACCATAGCCAGATCTCCAGCCACCAGCGATCGATATCAAATATGCGATAGCGAACGACAGAAAGTGAAAGCACGATATACGTAACAAACATAGCATGAAAACCGGTATTTAATTGCAAAAACGGTATATCAATATGAAATACGCTTGTCAGATATGTCCCGCCCAAAGCAAATGATACAACTGTCACCGTAATAACGAACACTTTTACAATCGCTCGATCCAGTGGGTTATTCCGACTTCGTCGCCATTGCATCACCAGAAAGAGGGCTCCTAGGAACAAATAGAGTGGCACCTGTATCAGTACGCTGTTTCCCGGCAATTCAGTCCATTCAAAATTTTCATTCAGCAGGAAAAAGAGCATGTATGCAGCGAGCAATTTAAGGACGGGGAAACGCCCAAGTCGTTTGGGATAAGTCCAGATCAGAGCAATGGTGCCAAATGAATAAAGGTCATCACCAAGATGATAGAAAAAAGTTAGTGCCTGATAAGTGACTTCATCAAGTGCCAGCTCCCGCAATGCGAATAGCTTTGCAGCATTGAGCAGTAAAATAGCGCCAAACCCCGACACCATTAGATACCTTGCCGGAGCCGATTGTTGTTTGACCGACCAAATCGACACGCCGATCAGCAGAGCCGTGATACTGTAGAATGTTAATAACCAGAAAGTAACCGATAGCGAAAACAGCGGACGCTGCTGTGGTTGTACACGCATTATTCTGCCATCAGCAAGCGACAGCAATATAACCGGCTGCATAAGTATCCGATAGATGTACGATTGGCGATCACGAAAGGCATTCCGCTCTTTGAATGTTGGGATTGCATCCGGGTCTTCAGTGATATCCAATGCCTGCAGGCGCATCCGGTCGCCCTGCAAGTTTGCAATATCCAGAATAACATCTCCGGGATACAAGATGCCAGCCGACGGCCCTTCAGAATCGACATCAGAAACCAGCAATCCCTTTTCGGCTGGCGCCAGTGAAACACCAAGCCACGGCTGCTGCATAGCAATTTTTGCCGAAATAGCAAAGGCAAGCAGCGCGATAGCCGCAGCAACAACCAATGCGACTCTAGGTGTGATGTTGAACGACTTCACTGCATGTTTTTCAGGCAAGCCGAACGTCAGCCTCGACGCAGGGTATGTAGTGTAATCTCGGGCTCGGTGCCGATGCGCACGGGCGGCCCCCAGTAGCCGGTGCCAGCGCTGACGTATATCCACATTTTATCGTCGTGCCGATGCAGGCCATACACATATGGATTAGCCACCGCTGCAAAATAATTCCATGGATAGTACTGGCCACCATGTGTATGGCCGGATATCTGGATATCAAAACCCGCATCGGCGGCAGCGAACACACTGCGCGGCTGGTGTGCCAGCAGCAGTTTCACATCAGCATTCGATGCGCCCGCCATCGCCTTTTTCGGGCTCGAACGATGCTCCGGGATATATTGATGCGCCTTGTAGTCGGTCACGCCCGCCAGCAGCAGACGGCCACCGGCATGTTCGATCAACTGGTGTTCGTTGAGCAGCACCTGATAACCCAGCCGCCGCACCTCATCGATCCATTCCGGAGCTCCCGAGTAGTATTCGTGATTGCCGGTGATGAAAAATTTTCCGTAGGTGGCTTTGAGCCCGCCAAGCGGTGCGACATCATGCTTCAGATGCTCTACCAAACCATCCACCATATCCCCGGTCATCACAATGATGTCCGGATTCAGCCCCTGGATTGTTTCCACCACCCTTTCGACATATGGCCGCTTGATGGTGGGGCCCACATGCAGATCGGTGAACTGCACTATACGTAATGACTCCAGCCCTTTCGGAAGATTCGCTATCGGATATGCCACATATTTTACCTTGATTTCGCCCAGGGCCTCGGTAACCCCGAATCCCGAAGCCGCTCCTGCCAGCCCCAGCACACCGACATTCATGGAGTTGGCCATAAACTGTCGGCGGGAGTCGTTCAGTGCCGGCGGCCTTGCGATAAAGAATTTACGTAGAAATGCCATCAACGCCAATGCCATATCCAGTACGATGAAGCAGACAAACACAAGGGAGGCAACGCCCATATTCAGATAAACGAACCACGACAGCCAGTCGGTGGCACCCATATCCACGCCCTGAAAGCGAAGAAAGATCGGCGCAGGTGAACCTATCCAGCACAGAAAGAGATAGATACGCAGAAAACGCTTCCAGGCAGCAGAAAGCGCCAGTGAGCCAACCACACGGCGGCCCAGGTAACCGTACACGATAGCCAGCACGGTCATGGCGACGAGCATGAAAATCATACGGCCAACTGTGCCGTAGCATCACACATCAGGGAAGCAGGGAGCGATGCCTCCCTTTAAATTAGATTATTTTCTTTCCAGCGTACGAAACCGGACCTGCACGGCAGTGATCTTGTCGAGAGGAATCAGGGCATCGTAGGCTTCTTTGCCACGGATTTCGCTTAAGTGCAATGAGGCTGCACCGACACTCTTCACTGTTCCGGCCATACTGCTGCCCGAAGACAAACTGACCTCCACCATTTTCCCCTTCAGTGCACTCAGATTATCTGCCAGTGAAAGACTGGTGTTAAGGGTAACACCTTTGACAGGTACCCACTCCGTACCCGCCTGACTTAATGCCGGCAGCATGCTCAATGCCGCTGCCAGAACCAGAACCATGCTCCATTGCCGATGTATCGGTTTTTTCATTTCAGTTTCCTCCCGTTGTGTGATGACTAACCATGATCGTCTGCTGATCATAGCACACAGGTATCAATCAGTGCCTGCTCATGCTGCTACTGGCATCCTTTGCCATCTTCCTGATAATCCCCGCATGAGTCGCAAACAGACAGACAAACCGGAGCTGCAAATCTGGGTTGATGCCGATGCCTGCCCAAAGGTGATTAAGGAGATGCTCTACCGTGCAGCCGAACGCAAACAGGTGCGCACCACCTTCGTAGCCAATTCGAACCTCACGCTACCCCGTTCCGAGTTCCTGCACTTTCTGCGCGTGGCTGCAGGGCCGGATGTGGCCGATAAAGAGATCGCAAGGCTGATGAAGCCGGGCGACCTCGTGATTACCGCCGACATTCCACTTGCTGCCGATGCTATTGAGAAACAGGGCTTTGCACTGAATCCGCGCGGCCAGCTCTATACGAAGGAGAATGTGAAGGCCGCTCTATCGATGCGTAATTTTATGGATGATCTGCGTGGCACTGGCACACTCACCGGCGGCCCCGCTGCCTTTAGCCAGAGTGATCGCGCCGCCTTTGCCAACCAGCTCGACCGCTTTCTGACCCGCCATCTGAAATCCCGCTAAAGGCAGAGAGCGAAACCGTCCGCAAAAAAGACAAACCCCTCGGCCCCGTCGCCACCGAGCTTTGGCAACAACTACAAAATACTGATTGGATATAAGACGGTATAAGCAATTAAATTAGCTATATGATACAATCATTATATCAAACAAAGAGAAGAAAGAAGGCATCAAGCAAATGGGAAAGTTATCAAATGAAGATGAATATAGGGAGAAATGGGCATACGTAAGACACTCTGAGACTCTACAGGACAAACAACTTCAGTGGTATTTTGCAACATCAGCCATTATTCTCGTATTCATATATGGCCCTGATTATTCAGGCATCTCGACCTCTCTAGGTTCACCATCAATCCCGCTAATAGTTTTAGAAGTGTACTCATTATTATTTTCGTTAAGAATGCTAAAAATCAAAAGCAATTACCAAAAATACACTGGCAGAATTAGAAAGTTAGAAGGACAATCGGACAAAGACAACTCATCTAGAAAAATATTATCCATCTTTAAACTTCAATATTACGGAGTTGCTCTTGTTGGCGCGATGATCACCAAAACATTGGCAAAAGAATTAAATGTAAATGACTCATGCTCATGGGCATTCGCAGCAATATATCTTATAATAATAATTGGCTTATCTTTTACAAAATTAATTGAAGAAAATTAAAAACAAAAAGGCCGCGATGCGGCCCTTTTGTTTACACATATTCAAACCCACCAGATTAAATAATCATGCCTGCGCCGACAGTGTTATTGGTAAAACTGTCGATCAGGATAAAGCTGCCGGTCGAACGATTCTTTGAATAGCTATCGGCATAGATCGGCTTGAGCAGTTTGAGCTGCACCTGCCCGATCTCGTTCATCGCCAGCGCTTCGGCCTCCTCCTGCTCCTGCGAGTGGATGTCGGTACGGAAATCGATACCGTTCACCATCGCTTTCAGGGTGTTGGTGGTGTGCTTGATCCAGTATTTCTTGCGCGGCTCCAGCGGCTCGTCACCGATCCAGCAGATATTGGCGGTGATCTCTTTAAGCGGCTCAAGACCGGAATCGGCATGCACCAGCATATCGCCGCGCGAAATGTCGATCTCATCGGTCAGCGTGATGGTGATGCTCTGTGGTGAAAAGGCCTCGTTGAGATTGCCATCGAAGGAGACAATCTCTTTCACCTTTGAAGTCTTGCCGCTCGGCAGCACGGTCAGCTTATCGCCCACCTTGACGGTGCCGGAGACGATCGTGCCCATGAAGCCGCGATAGTCCGGAAGCTCCCTGGTCTGCGGCCGGTTGACCAGCTGCACCGGGAAGCGGAACGGCTGTTCGTCGAGCTCATCCAGCGTTGGCAGTGTCTCCAGTGTCTCCAGCAGTGTCTTTCCCTTGTACCACGGCATGCGATCACCGCGCACCGCCACCATATCACCGTCGAGTGCGGAGATCGGAATGCAGATCAGATCTTTCACGCCCTGTTTGGCGCAATAGGCGGCCATCTCTTTACGGATCGCCTCAAACTTCTCCTGACCGAAATCGACCAGATCCATCTTGTTGATCGCCACCACCAGATGCGGCACGCCGAGCAGGCCGAGGATATGGGTATGGCGCTTGGTCTGCGGCATCACACCATTGCGGGCATCGATCAGGATGATGGCAGCACTTGCGGTCGAGGCGCCGGTCACCATATTGCGGGTGTACTGCTCGTGCCCCGGGCAATCGGCCATGATGAACTTGCGTTTCGGCGTAGCGAAATAGCGATAGGCCACATCGATGGTGATGCCCTGCTCACGCTCAGCAGCCAGGCCATCGGTCAGCATCGCCAGATCGATTTCGGCGGCAGAGGCGACATGCGCTTCACCCTTCTTCTTGCGCACGGCCAGCAACTGATCCTCGAAGGCACCTTTCGTATCGACAAGCAGGCGTCCGATCAGGGTCGATTTGCCATCGTCGACACTGCCAACCGTCACCAGACGCAGCAGCTCGATCTCTTTTGCCATCTCTAAATTCAGTTCAGTCATTAGAAGTAACCTTCCTTCTTTTTATCTTCCATTGAGTTAGCACCGTGGTCGATGATACGTGTCTCGCGCTCCGACCTGCGCGCCGCTGCCGCCTCAGCCACAATCTCATCCATATTGGTGGCCGTTGAGCGCACCGCACCCGTGCAAGGGCTGCAGCCGAGCGTACGGAAGCGACTCATCACCATGGTCGGCTCCTCACCTTCGAGCAGCTGCTCTTTGTTCTCTTCATAGTAGGGAATCAGCATATTGCCGCGCTCAATCATCGGGCGCTCCTTGGCAAAATAGAGCGGTACAATCGGGATATTCTCTTCCTTGATATAGAGCCAGACATCCATCTCCGTCCAGTTGGAGATCGGGAAGGCACGTACGCTTTCACCCTCATGGATACGACCATTGTAGATATTCCACAATTCAGGCCGCTGATTCTTCGGATCCCACTGACCGAACTCGTCACGTATCGAGAAGACACGCTCCTTGGCGCGCGAGCGCTCCTCATCGCGACGGGCACCACCAAAGGCTACATCATAGCCGCCTTCCTCCAGGGCATCGAGCAGACCCTGTGTTTTCAATGCGCCACAACAGCGGGCAACACCGTGCTCTTTCGGATTCATACCCTTGGCGATGGCATCTTCGTTTCGGCGCACAATCAGTTCGGCACCAATCTCCTTGCAGAAGGAGTCGCGAAACTCGTACATCTCTTTGAATTTAAAGCCGGTATCGACATGCAGCAACGGAAACGGCAACGGCGCAGGGTGGAAGGCCTTGCGTGCCAGATGCAATAGAACTGACGAATCCTTACCCACAGAGTAGAGCATCACCGGATTACGAAACTCAGCCACCACTTCACGAATAATGTGAATGGATTCGGCCTCCAGTGCTTTCAGCTGTGTCAATTTGTGCTTGTTCGTCATAAATACCTCAGATTCCTTCACCTTCACCGATTTTACTGCCTGCTGCAGGCAGTGGCGAAATCACGTGCAGGCCACACTCGGTTGCCGCATCGCCATTCTCCCACCACCAGCGCCCGGCGCGTTCATCTTCGCCGACCGTAATGGCACGAGTGCAGCACTCGCAACCGATGGAACGATAATGCATATCGAGCAACTTGTTGTAGGGCACATCATTCTCTCGAACATAGCCCCAGATATCATCCCAGCTCCAATCGAGCAGAGGATTGTACTTGGTCATCCCGCCATAGACCGGATCGTGCTCAACGGCTTGCAGATCGGCTCGCCCTTCCGACTGCTGTCGACGGCGACCGGTAATCCAGGCCTCATATCCAGCCAATGCCCGATTCAGCGGATGCACCTTGCGCACCTCGCAACAGCGCTTGCGCAACTCGACCGATTTACGGAACAGATTCACGCCATGCTCACGCACCATCGCCTCGACTTCCTGGCAATCGGGAAATACCACCTGAATGGTAATACCGTAGCGCTTCTCGACCGCATCAATCACATCATAGGTTGCCTGTGGCAGACGCCCGGTATCCAGTGTCAGAATTGGGATATCGAGGTCATTGCGGCAGATCAGATCAATCATCACCGATGCCTCCGGCCCAAAGCTGCTCGGATAGGCAAGCTTGCTGCCATGCTTCGCCAGCGCCTCGCGCAACAGGCTGAGAGATTGTTCGACCGGATATCCCATGATTACTCCACCACTCCTACCAGCGGCCACCAAAAATTAATTGTCAGCGCAAACAGCAACAGAGCACAGAGCGACAAAGCGCTGCCAAAACCAATCATGCGCCCAAACCGCACATATCCCGTTCCGTAAATCATGGCGTTCGCAGGCGTGCCCATCGGCAGCATGAAAGCAAAACCGGAGACAATACCCACCGTGAGCGCCACCATCACCGGATCAACCCCGGCAGCCGAGCCCAGCGGAATCGCCAGCGGCAACATGATTGCTACCGCTGCTGAATTACTGATTGCTTCGGTTAGCAGCAGGGTCAACAGTGCCAGCAATACCAGCAACGCTGGGCCGGCAAGGCCATCCGGCCAAAGAGTTCCGGCCAGCCAGTTCGCAGCACCGGTCTTCTCCAGCGCCTTGGCCACAGCGATGGCACCGCCATACATTAATATCACACCCCAATCGACATGAGACTGAATCTCACGCCACTTCACGATACGCAGAGCAAACATCGCCACTACGGCAAGTAATGAAATTCCCGCCAAACCGGCAACCTCACCCAGCAGTACCCAGCCAGACACTGTCACCAGCATCAGCGCCGCCATCATACGGCCGGAAACCGAGAGTTGCCCCAGTTCAAGCTGGCGTTCGGCAATTCGCTCACGCGCCCCAGCCATATCGATCACCACATTTGAGGCGGCCCGATTCAACCAGAGGGATGCCACCACCAGCATCAGCAGCACCACAGGAAAGGCGGAAAGGGTATAGTCGGCAAACGAGAAACCTTTACCGGTGGTCTCCTCCACGATAGCCAGCGCCAACGGGCCACGCGCGCCACCAAGCAGGGTGAGAGCCCCCCCGATCACCGCACCCCAGGCCAGTGCCAGAAAAAGCGCTGAGGCATAATGGTTACCCCGTTGCAAATCGAGGCCACGCACAATCGACCATACAATCGGCAGTAGCACCGCCACCACCGCATGCTCCGGCATGAAGCACGCCATAATGGCGGGAAGCATCAGAATCGCGAGCAACAGTCGTTTCGGGCTGTCACCGAAGCGGTTGAATACTGCCAGTGCCAGATGTTCGGAAAGCCCGGATTTCATTATCCCTGCAGCCAGAATGAAGGCGCCAAGAATGAAAAAAACCGCCTTGTTTCCGAACATTGCATAGACGTCCGTCGCCGGCAGCACGCCAAGCAACGGCAGTAATGCCATCCCCAGAATCGAGGTCACAGCCAACGGTAAAAGTTGCGTCACCCAGAGCGTCAGACAGAGCAGGAAGACCAACAATGCCCGCCAGCCCTCAGCGCCCAGCGCATCGGGACCCGACTGAAGCAGTCCTCCCCAGAAAATTGTCGCAATCACCGCAAGCGCGACAAATGGCGCACTTCGGGAAGCCAGCAGCATGTGCATGGGGCGCGAATCCATCTCGGCACGAATCGTATCGCCATCCTCGACCAGACGGACACGCAAATGGCGCCGGAACCCATCCAGCCAGCCGTGCAGCTTGCGCCCGAAGGAGGTCGATACCACTCGTTCGTGTAGCATCGTCTCACGTCCAAGCAATGCGCCCGACTCCATCGGGGTCAGCACGCGCCCCATGTCACGCAGGCGATGCGTGGGCAGTTGCGCCTCGGCAAGAAGCTCGTACTGCTCCAGCAGCGCCTGCTCGACATCATCCAGTGTCGGCAATGTCTCATTGGCCAGTGGTGTGCCGGGCAGCGGTCTGAATGGCAACAGTAGCGGCACCACTCCCATATCGATCAATCGTTTCATGCCTGATACAGTTGCCGCCAGCGGTTCAAGGCCAACGATAAGATGGCTAACCACCGTACCAGGACGGAAAATCTTCTGCGCATATTCCAGCGCCGTAAGAATCGCCTCCTGACCGCCCTCGGCATGTTTTCCGGGGCAGACTTCGGCAAAGCGTTGTGTATCCGCCACTTCCAGATTACAGATAAAAATATCGAGCCCTGCACTGTAGAGCTCATCGATCACCGTAACATCCTGCGGCGCAACTGTTTCCAGCGCGATCTGCCGATGCCCCAGATGTTTGCGCAGCAAGGCAATAAGCGGAATCAGACGCTTCAGCCCAACATCGGCACCGGGAGCAAAGCCGTTATAGAGATACACTGTATCAACCTCGCGCTCTGCAAGGGCAGCCCGCACCACCTCAACAAGCTCAAGCGAATCGCGCAGCGGAGGGGTCGGTTCATTCAGCATCGAATCGTACTGACAATAACCGCAAGCCTGTCCGGGCTGCGCAAAAAAGCCGCATCCCATGGATGGATGCAGGATCAGCAGGCGGTCGTGCAGGGAAGCGAAGCTGCCCATGCGAGCGCCGCCACGTGTTAAATGGCTATAGAACTTCGGAGTATGTACCAGTTCGACCGTCTCGGTTTCGCCCCCGCACTCAAGCCTTGCCTTCCCATCCTCAACATGCAGCGAAAAGCCGCTCTCTTCGGTGTAGGGTTGTCCTACCGGAACACTGCAAAACTGGCCGGTGGGAAGCCTGATATCCACTACGGACTCCACGGCATTGGCCTGCGCTACCCATTGAGATGCATGAGCAAGACCTTCCGGCAATGCCACACCACGACTCACGAGGGATAGTTTTGTACGCCCCGGATTGGCAAAAGGATGGAGGTCGGTAGAGTTCATCAGAACGGTTTGCTCTTCTCCACCCGGATTTTCCACTGTGTTTCGGAGATCTTCTCTTTGCTCAAAACGGTCTGCCCCTGCTCTTCGAGCGAGAGGGGTACATTGGCGATCGGCGCACCGTCATCGAGGATCACATCGAGCTGCGAACCGATTGGCATCGGCGAGAGCTTGATCTTGGTCTTCACAAAGTTCATCGGGCAGGCGACACCGGAGAGGTCGAACAGCTCGACGTCTGAACTAGCCGCTTCAGTTGCAGCAAGCTCTGCTTTCGCTTCAGACTTTGCCGCATCTTTGGGCACGGCAGCAAAACGGGTTGCCGCCAATGCCACCCACGCCGACTGCACCTCTTTCAGCTTGGTCACACCCGGCGCCGGATCGGCGATATCGATGCCCATCAAAGCGGATTGAACAGCATTGAAACCGTCACGCACTTCGGCGTCACCGCTCACATTTCCGGCCAGCAGACCGAAGACGGCACTATCCTCTTCCGGCGCTTCACCGAACGGCACCAGAAATGCACGCGCCGTTGAGATGGCCGAACGACGCAGCGCGGTCAGCGCCTCACTCCAGAACATCGCATCGGTGTGAGCGCGGGCGATCAACAGCTCGTACTCCGCTTCGGAGACCAGCGCATCGGTCATCGAGAGCACCGCACCGGCACACTCGCCCTTCTTGTTACCCTTGGTGTTAAATGCCTCGTTCTCGCTCCAGTCGTAGATTAAACCTTCCACCTCGCCTTCACCGGCACCGAATGGTGCAAGAATGGCGTTGATCGCCTCCTGACCGATACGGGATGCCCAATCGTGAACCGACTCATCAGCCTTACGCTGATCCTTGTAGGCATTAAGCACGGCGATTCCTGCTTCAGGAGCACGCTTGGCCGGTACCGGGTCGGTGGCGAAGGCCAGCGGCTGACCGCCCTTGCCGGAACCGCCGACATGCAACTGGTAGTGGGGCACCGCCTGCCCTTCGATCTTCTTGGCAAGGCCGTGGAAACCGAGGTCGGCAATATGGTGACGCGCACATGAGTGCTGACAGCCGGAGGCTTTGACCGTCAACCCGGCAAGGGTCGGATCCTGCTTCAGCTCGACCATCAGCGGCTGCATCGCCTCTGCCAAACCGCGCGATGATGTAATGCCAAGACGGCAGGTCTCGGTGCCAGGGCAGGCGACGATATCGGCGATACCGCGTGCATACTCTGTGGCAAGACCGGCAGCTTTCAGCACCGCCAGCGCCGCATCGACCCTGGACGGATCGACATCGGCAATGAGCATGCCCTGCTCGGTGGTGACACGCAGTTCCTCCGTACCTGCCGCACGCGCAGCATTGGCTACGGCACGACACTGATCCGGCGTCAGGTCGCCACGGAAGAGGTTGAGCAGGATGGCGCTCTTGCCGTTGTGCTGCGTCACCACACCATCTGCTGAAACCGGAAATTCGCCTGTTGCAGCGCGCCAGTTTGCTTCCGGGTAACCAGGATCGGAGGCGTGCGTCTTCTCGATCACGGCACGCTGCTTTTTGTACTCCTCGATGAAGCCCACTTCGCCCAGCTGCTGCGCCACGTACTTCATACGAGCACGGGCACGGCGTTTGCGGTCGGAGTATTTGAAGTGAATGCGCATCAGCGCCTCACCAACCAGCAGCAGTTCGGATTCGGGCACGAACTCATCGAGCAGGATCGCCGCCATCGGCTGTGAGGAGAGGCCACCGGCCGCCCAGACCTGGAAGCCGTGCTCTTTCCCATTAGGCCCATCTTTTTCGGTGGCGATGAAGCCGATGTCGTGCATACCCGAAAGACCGCAATCGGTGGCACAGCCAGAGAAGGTCACCTTGAACTTACGCGGGAACTGCTGCCCTAGCGGATGGCGCAGGAAAAACTCGGCGAATTTTCTGGCATGGACGGTCACGTCGGCACGCTCGGCCGGGCAGCGCCCGGCAAGAAAACAGGTGGTAACGTTTCGCACGGTATTACCGCACGCCTCGCGCGTGGTCAGCCCTGCCGCATCCAGCTTACGCAAAAACGGCAGCACATTTTCCAGCTTGACGAAGTTGGTCTGGATATCCTGGCGGGTCGTCACATGGGCAAACTTCGGTGGATTCTCACTCAAGGTACCATCGGTTGGCAGCTCGCCAGCATAAGCCTCAACGCAGTCACCGATCACATCGAGCTGACCCGGGGTCAGCACACCACCCGGCAGTTTGACGCGAACCATCTGCACGCCCTCCTGCCGCTGACCGTAGACACCCATCTGAAGGCGGAACGGCGTGAAACGCTCCTCCGACATATCACCGGCGAGGAAGGCTTTGAGTCCTGCTTCGAACTCATCGACATCGGCTGTCTGTGCAAATTCAAATTCTGCCATGTTCGTAAAACCTCTATTTTTACCACAGAGACTCGGAGGCACAGAGATTATTTAGGATAGACTCTGTGTTCTCTGTGCCTCTGCGGTTAACATCAACTGTGGCCTAGTAGCTATAACCTTTAACTGTGACCGAGTTGCAATTCACACGCCTGCTCGTAAGTGACAAGATCGGTGATGGTCGGATTGTCGCCACAGAGAGGGCAGCCCGGATCCTTACGCAATTTCAGCTTCTTCCACTCCATTCTGAGTGCATCGAAAGTCATCAGCTTGCCGGAGAGTGAGTCGCCGATACCGAGCAGCTCTTTCACCGCCTCGACCGCCTGAATGGTGCCAACCGCACCGGCCAGAGCACCCAGAATGCCCGCTTCCGAACATGACGGAACCAGACCCGCCGGTGGCGGCTCAGGGTAAAGGCAACGATAGCAAGGACCTTCCTTATCGACATGCGGCTTGTAGGTAGCCACCTGCCCCTCGAAGCGAAACATCGCACCGGAGATCAGCGGCTTCTTCTCGAAATAGCAGGCATCGTTGACCAGAAAACGGGTCGGGAAGTTGTCGCAACCGTCGATGATCAGATCATATTCGCGGATGATGTCACGGATGTTCTCTTCGGTGACGAAGTAATTATAAGTCTTCACGTTCACATCCGGATTAAGCGCCTGCATGGTCTCACGCGCAGACTCGACCTTCGGCATGCCGACACGATCCTCGTTGTGAATAATCTGACGTTGCAGGTTGGAGGAGTCCACCACGTCAGCGTCAGCGATTCCGATGGTGCCGACACCGGCTGCTGCCAGATAGTAGGCGACAGGCGAGCCGAGGCCACCTGCGCCAATCATGAACACCTTGGACTCAAGCAGCTTGCTCTGACCCTCGGCACCCACTTCGGGGAGGATGATATGGCGCGAATAGCGCTCAATCTGTTTCTCTGTAAAATCAATCACTTATAGTCTCCACTATTTTACCATTCAATCTTTCAAGCGGATTTATATGTGTGCAGTTGCAAGGCGTGGAAGATTCGAAGCGCGCAGCGTATTAGCAATACGCGAGCACTGTAGAATCGAACACAACGCCGCAAATGTGCATATAGAAGCCGCGACTAAACTTCGATGCCTTTGAAAAGGTCGGTGGACATGTAACGCTCGGCCATCGAGGGAATAATCACCACGATGCGCTTGCCCTTCATTTCAGGCCTTGCCGCAATCTTAAGTGCAGCTGTTACAGCTGCACCGGACGAGATGCCACCGGCAATCCCCTCCTCATCGGCCATGCGACGCGCCATCTCAAACGCCTCCTCATTGGTGACCTGTTCAATGCCGTCAATAATCTCGACATTCAGGTTTTTCGGGATAAAACCTGCGCCAATGCCCTGAATCTTGTGCGGGCCGGGCTGACCACCGGAGATCACCGGAGAATCGGCCGGCTCCACGGCAAATGCCTTGAAATCGGGATTGCGCGATTTGATAACTTCACTCACACCTGTAATCGTGCCGCCAGTACCCACACCTGCCACAATCGCATCGATGTTGCCATCGGTATCGCGCCAGATCTCCTCGGCGGTAGTCTTGCGATGAATCTCGGGGTTGGCCGGATTCTCGAACTGCTGCGGCATGAATGCGCCTTCGGTGGTCGCAGCCAGCTCCTTGGCACGCTCGATTGCACCCTTCATGCCCAACTTGGCAGGGGTGAGCTCCAGTTCGGCACCCAGCAGACGCAGCAGCTTGCGGCGCTCAAGACTCATCGATTCGGGCATGGTCAAAATACAGCGATATCCGCGTGCCCGCGCCACAAAGGCCAATGCAATACCCGTATTACCGGAAGTTGGCTCAACGATAATGCCGCCCGGCTTTAACCGCCCATCCTTCTCGGCTGCATCAATCATTGCTTTGCCGATACGGTCTTTTACTGAGTTCAACGGATTAAAGAATTCCAGCTTAAGCACGATCTCGGCAGGCAGATTGGCTCCGATACGTTGCAAACGCACCAGCGGCGTACGTCCTATGGTTTCAGCAGCATTGGCATAGATTGTCATATCACACCCCTTATTATGTTGTTAGATGAAATATACACTTTATGGAGCGTTATTTCAACCAGCGATCACACTCTGCTCAATCGGCTCGACATGCACGCCCTGCTTCTCAAGCCATTTGACACTGGCTTCCACCACATCATTTTCGCCTTCAATCTCAAGGCCGACGAGGCCCATGTGATCCTTCACCTCGGCTGTACGAATGTTGGTAATCACGTCGAACTCTTTCGCCAGCTTCCAGATGACCGGCTCTTTGACCGAATCCTCGTTGAATGTCAGATAGACACGCAGTTTCATGTTATCGCCCCCAAATTAATTCCTCTGAAATCGAAATGTTTTTCGATAGCAGGCGTGGAGCAATCGAAGCGCAGAGCGTATTGGCAATACGCGAGCACTGGAGATGCGAACGCAACGCCGCTAGCGGACAAACAGGCGATTTCAGCAACCGCCAGCAATAGCTGGAACGAT
Organism: Mariprofundaceae bacterium; assembly: GCA_050302175.1. Taxonomy (GTDB): domain Bacteria; phylum Pseudomonadota; class Zetaproteobacteria; order Mariprofundales; family Mariprofundaceae; genus JBNLAN01. Next base: position 70,162 of record JBNLAN010000010.1, read on the forward strand.
AGACACTTCGTCGCCGTCTTTCAGTGCAGTATTACGGCCATCGAGAAAACGAACATCCTCATCGTTCACATAGACATTCACAAAACGGCGGATTTCACCAGCATCGTCGCACAAACGCTCTTTCAGGCCTGCGTGAGCGGCTTCCAGATTGTCGATCAACTCACCGATAGTTGCTGCTTCGATGCTGACTTCATCAGCACCGCCGGTCAGTTTACGCAGCGGGGTTGGGATACGTACGTTTACACTCATTTTCTAACTCCTGTTACTTTTTAAACTTTTACCACAGAGGCACCGAGTACACAGAGATTTTGACTTCGAGACTCTGTGTCTCCGTGGTTAATTCCTTCTTACTTGACGCCGTCGGCTTCTGCCAGAACGTCGAACTCCTTTAGCGAGGCCTCGATGACACGCGGCTTATCAATCGCATTGAGTACAGCCTCCTGCGTCTTCAAACCGTTACCGGTAATGCAGAGCACGATCGACTCGTCCTTCGGCAGCTTGCCTGACTCGAGCATCTTGATGGCACAACCCAGTGTCACGCCACCCGCTGTCTCGGCGAAGATACCCTCCTTCTCGGCCAGCAGCTTCATCGCCGCAACCACTTCTTCATCGGAGATATCCTCGGCCCAGCCGCCGGACTCCTTGATCACACGGTTGGCATAGTAACCGTCCGCCGGGTTACCGATGGCCAGCGACTTGGCGATGGTATCGGCATGAACCGGATGGATCATGTCGGTGCCGTCTTTCACCGATTTGGAGATCGGCGAACAACCTGTCGCCTGCGCGCCGTAAACAGCCGTGCCGTTATCCTCGATCAGACCCAGCTTGATGAACTCCTTGATCGACTTATCCACCTTGGTGCAGAGCGAGCCCGAAGCCATCGGTACCACCACATGCTTCGGAGCCTTCCAGCCCAACTGCTCCATCATCTCGTAGCCGAGCGACTTGGAGCCTTCTGCGTAGAACGGACGCACATTCACATTCACGAATGCCCAGCCGTATTTACCGGCCACTTCCGAGCAGAGACGGTTCACATCGTCGTACTTGCCCTTGATGCCGATGATCTTCGTGCCGAAGATGCCAGCACCCAGCACTTTACCCTGCTCCAGATCGTGCGGAATGAACACGTAGGACTCAAGCCCTGCCGCCGCTGCGTTGGCTGCCACGGAACCGGCGAGGTTGCCGGTCGAGGCGCAGGCCACGGTCTTGAAGCCGAACTCAACCGCTTTGGAGAGCGCGACGGAGACCACACGGTCTTTGAAGGAGAGGGTCGGGTAACAAACGGAGTCGTTCTTGATATAGAGCTCTTTCACACCCAGATGCTTTTCAAGGTTACGGGCACGTACCAGCGGCGTGAAACCGTTCTGGGCACCTACAGTCGGCTCGCCATCGATCGGCAGCAGCTCTTTGTAACGCCACATGGTCTGTGGACGCGACTCGATCAGCTCACGGGTAAACTTGCCCTCCAGCTTCTCGTAGTCGTAGACCACTTCCAGAGGCCCGAAGCAGAACTCACAGACATGAGTCGGCTCGATCGGATACTCCTGGCCACACTCCCGACATTTCAGTGCACGCACGATGCTTTCACTCATAAAACCAAACTCCATTTCATATCGTCCGGCTTAAAAAGAAAAACCCCCGCTCAGGATATGAGCGAGGGTTGTTATCGTGCATCCGCAATAGTGGCGGGAAACCGGAACAACCCGCACTTCATCTCTCCCTTTTGGGTAGGAATTGGCACCAGTCACCGCAGGTTTCCCCTTGGCCGGTTGCCGCAGTTTCATAGGGCCCAGACCCTCCACTGCTCTTGATAAAGCCGGATCAACAAATTTTATGGCGGCGATTTATACGCATTCGTTCATGTGAATGCAACCACAAATCGCCAGCCGCGTTTACATCAGCTTGAACTGAATCGCCAGACGCACCAATTCTGCCTTGTTCGGCAGCTTCAGCTTTTGACTGATATTGTACTGATGGTTGGCCACCGTCTTCGGGCTAATGTTCAGCATACGCGCAATTTCGGATGTCGAACCGCATTCGCTGAGCATCAGGAAAATCTCAAACTCGCGTGAAGAGAGCTTCTCGAGGATCTCGCCATCCTTCGGCATATCACCGACCACCATCATCTGCGCCAATTCAGGTTCAATATATTTCACACCTTCCGCCACCTTTCGAACCGCGGCCACCAACTCATCCGCGCCCTTGTGCTTGGTAAGGTAACCAAACACACCGGCACGCAGCGCACGGGTCGGGATGATCATGTTAATATGATGGCTCAGTGCGAGAATGCGCACATCCGGAAACTTCTTGATCAAGCGGCGAGCCACTTCCATACCGCCCATACCGGGCATATCGAGATCAAGCACCACCACGGTCGACTTTGTGTCGGCGTAGTCCTTAATTGCCTGCTCCCCGTTATTGGAAAGAACAGGAACGCTCATGTCGGGATTATTCTCCAGGATCATCTTTAGGCCGGTGCTCACCATCTGCTGATCACCGACAATTTGTACCTTTATTTTTTTCACTTTCGACTCCGTATCTACGATTGATATTGCGCACCGACATTCTCCTAAAGGCCTCAAGCCAAGAGCAATGCCAGCATCGAGGAGAATCCCTCACCCCATAGGAACAGTCTATTGCTAGAATTCCGCTTCTACGTTGGGGGCATTATATATTACAAAAAATATAAATCAACCCCGACCCCTGCTATATTATGGGAAATAATCCTTATTGTGCCGCGTAACATAAACACCCCTGCTTTTCCCTGCTTACGCGCTATAATTGCCGCATGTTTTTGCACACGGGACAGCCTTAGCTAATGCCAATCTTCTTTCGCTGGATTTTTCACAGCTGCCTCGGACGCGTTCTTGCCACAATGCTCGCTCTTCTATCAATCTATTTTGTTATCGAAGTGTTTGATAAAGCCCGCTATCTCGGCAACGGGCTTACCACACCACTGCTCATCGAATACCTGCTGCTCCGGGTTCCCTACATGCTGGCCGAGTTTATGCCGGTTATCCTGCTGATTGCCGTCAGTGTCTTTATTACGGAAATCTCCCGAAGCCATGAACTGGCCGCCATGCGTTCCCTAAGCCTCGGCCTGAATAAGCTGCTGCTTCCAATCAGCTGTGTTGCACTGCTGGCCGCAGCGACAAGCTTTGCCATTGGTGAATGGGTCACCCCAATCACAAATAAGCGTCTGGATTACATCGAAAAAACCGCTATCCACAAACAGCCAGTTGCAACAAGCCGCGACACACAATGGTTCAAAGACGGAAACCGCTTCTACCGCCTGACTCCGCTTAACAAGAACTTCTTTTCACTGACCATGCTGGAGATCGATGAGCATGGGAAGTGGAGGAAGCGCATAGACGCACCCAAGGCCTTTTTCCAAAATGGAAGGTGGACGTTAACAGATCTGTATGTAAGCCAGCCTGACGAGGAAACAGGTATTCAGATCAAGCATCAGGATGAAGCCACGCTACTATCCGACACCGGGCCAAAAACCGCCTCGCCACCTTTGCCGCGCCATATGCAATTCTCAGATTTACGATCATATACGACTGAATTGAAAAAAGCGGGATTAGCATATGACAGCTTTGAATTTGAGCTGCACCACAAGCTAACGGCCCCCCTTGCATGCCTGGTAATGGCAGTTCTTGCGTTGGCATTGTGCATGAATCTTGGTAGCCGGTTTTCCACCTCATCATGGGGGCTGCTTGGAGCTATTAGTATGGGGCTCGGATTCTATGTCATCGGCAATGCAAGCAGCATGCTTGGGCAAAGCATGCTTCCCGCCGCCTTCGCCGCATGGCTACCCACATTTGCTTTCGGGGGCTTCGCAGGATTCATGCTCCTGCATCGCGAAGGCTATTAGCTACGCTATTTAACCAACTCTAAAAATGGTCGATGCAGCTGCCCATTCGTTGCCAGCACATCTCCCGCCTCAAGGTCGATACTTTGCCCCTCAAGCCCGGTCACCATGCCTCCTGCCTCCTGTACAAGCACAATGCCAGCAGCAATATCCCACGGACACAGAGCCGCCTCCCAGTAAACATCCAGACGCCCGCTTGCAACATACGCCAAATCTAGCGCAGCCGAACCGCCTCGCCTGTAAGCATTCGCTGCCCGCATGCATTGGTCCATACGCCGCTGAAAAACATCGATCTGTTCACGCCGATAGGAGGGAAGGCCCGAAGCAAACACCGCATCCTCTACCGCAGTCTCACTGCTAACCCTAAGTCTACGGCGATTAAGAAAGGCGCCATTGCCGGACTGCGCCTCAAAAGTTTCGTTACGGATGGGGTCATGTATGACACCAAGTAAAGGCTTGCCGCTCTTCCACGCCGAAACAGACACTGCAAAATGAGGATAACCATGAATAAAATTGGTGGTGCCATCCAGCGGATCGATATACCACTGCACAGCGGCCCCGGCATTCACACGCTCCGACTCCTCGGCAACAATGCCATGATCAGGGTAATGGCGGCGAATCTCCTGGATAATGATGCTCTCGGCCTTCTGATCAACATCCGTTACAAAATCACGATCGGATTTTTTTTTCACACTGATGGACTCCCGCTCATCAAAACTACGGGCGATCAGGTCGCCTGCCCGGCGGGCAGCACGCACAGCTACATACAACATATACTCTCCAGAACAAAGCAAATCAAAAAACGGCGCCATCATAACAGTATTCGCAAACAGAAAAACGTTTCATTTCAGGTATTGCCATAAGTGGTATAAACAGTGCAGCTTTCACAGACATAAATAAATGGATGAGCCATGTTCCATGGATAGGGGCGCCAACTGAGTAATTTTTCTTCAAACCGCTTATCGGGAAAGCTTCCTGCAAGCAAAGGCATGCGGGTAGAAAAGCAGCGCCGGCATGCCGCCTTCCGGGTTTTGATTGCGATCATTGTTCCGCTCTATGCGTTCATCCATGCTCCGCTGCTTAAGCCCTATTTAACAACCGCGGCGATTTGCGCAGCCATATACCTCGCATATGGCGTGCTTGCATATATCCAAAGCCGGCAATCGCTGTTCTCCCCTATCCGCATTCTCTTCGAACCCATGCTCGACATCGGTTTTGCCAGCATTTTTATCTTTCTCGACGGAGGCTCTTTAAGCCCCCTCTTTCTACTTTATTTCGTCTACATTCTGACAAGCGGTGTCCGCTTTGGCACCATGATGCTGCTATATGCACAATCGCTGGCAATTCTTGGTCTCATCACAATTAGCCAGCTACTGCTGTTACAGCTCGATATCGCACTCGACAGCACTCTGCTGCTGATCCAGACCATTGCACTACTGGTATTCCCTTACTATCTGTTCACCACATGGAAGCCTGTCGAGCAAAGGGCCTCATCCGGCCACGATCAGGGACTCGGCTGGATCGAGCAGTCGTCCATACCCACTTTTACCTTCCACCTCGACCCAAGCAATATGCCGCGCATCCTGTACGCCAACCCGGCCAGCACCTCCATCTACAGAGATAGCCTGGCGCAAATCAGGGGCAATCAGGTTGACATATTTTCTATTCTGGAAGATGGCGAAGTGATCGTAGATGCCTGCAAAACAGTATTACAGGCAAGCCGTGCCGATGAAACAACCGCCACCTTCTACATTCGAGGACGCAATGCCCATGGCGACCAACTCCGCCTGATGGGTATCGCCAATCCGGTCAACGATCAGGAGAAAACCACCGGCATTTGCCAACTTATCGACCTGACCTCCGTAACCGCAATGTCCCGAAGCATTTCCAGGGCTGCACAAAAAAGCGCTGTCCAGTCTGCATTGTCAAAGGCTATCCACAGCTTCCGTAACACGCTCTTCAGTGTTTCCGGACATGCAGAAATCGCACAGTTTTCTAAAAAGAAAGAGGATATTGCAGAGCAAATCGAGCTTATCTTGCAAGCCACCGAAGCATCCACAAAAGTGCTGGAGGAACTTGAGGCCAGTCAAGCCGAAGCCCCTCAGGAAACCATCCTTGAATACCCGGATGATATCGGCCTGAGCATCCTCAGTCTGCATCGCATCCAGCTGCCTTCCAACATCCAGCTCCACACTGACATCGACAACAATTTACCTGCCGTCAATGTGAGCACTTCTGATTTTAGTTTCCTGCTCACACAACTTGTCGACCAGGCCGCATTGGCTATCACGGACACCGGCGATATATCCGTCGAGTTCTTCACCGAGTTCCGTCATGCCTCCGCAACTGAACAGAACTCATCGTTATGTATTCGCGTGCGAGATAACGGTCCTGGCTTTACCGAAGAGAATATGAACGAAGTCATCAGGATGGCGCGAAATCCAGACAACAAGGCTCATATTGCATTGGCAAATGCCTACCGGATTTGTAACCGCTTGGGGGGCGGACTCGAATTCGTGGCAACTCCGGGAGATGGCAGCTGTATCACGGTGCACCTCCCAGCATATGCTCCAAACAGAAACCCTGCAGAGGTGGCATTGAAAGCGCCTTCGCAAAAAGGCCGGAATCGACAGGACGGAGCGCAAAAAACACAGGTCAGCTGGAATATTCTTCTTGTCGATGACAATCCAGATGCCCTGAAAATCCACCACGCCTTTCTCGATCGTCTGAACCATACGGTCCTGACCGCTGAAAGCGGAAAAAATGCGCTGGATGCTTTTCAAAAGCAGCAGCAAAAAATTGACCTGCTGATCACCGATTTTCGCATGCCGAACATGGACGGACTGGAGCTGTGCGAAGCCATCCGGAAACACAGCCCCAACCTCCCTATTCTCATTATCACTGCATTCGGAGACGAAGACCGGCTCAGGAATGCCAAGTTGACCAACTTCATGCTGCTCAACAAGCCAATCACCTTGCGCCAGCTTGAGCGAGCAATTATTCGCTTCCAGAAAATGGCTCAGGCATTCAAAGACCTAGCTTGGCCCCCGCAACCAGGGAATCAGCCCCCTGTCAAAACGCCTGCAGACTCTCTTAATGCAGCCGATGAAAACCCCTCATAAACTGCATTGGTAAAATACAAACCATGTGCAGGTGCTGTCGCTCCGGCCACCCTCCTGTCGCACCCCTCCATCAATGGCCTTATCGTATCCGGCAACCTCTTCCCAACTCCAACCTCAACAAGTGTTCCAACCATGTTTCTAACCATATGGTAAAGGAACGCATTGGCCCTGAACGATATATTGATAGTAAACCCTTCCCTGGAAATCTCCACTTGCCTTAAATCGCGCATTGCGGTTTTCGACTGACAGTCGGTCGCCCGAAAAGCGCTAAAATCATGCTCGCCAAGCAGAAACCCCGCTGCCTGCTGCATGGCGCTTAAATCAAGTTTGCGGGGCATCCACCAGTGCCTCCAGCGCTCAATTGACGGCGCTATCGGACGATTCCATATCTGATACCGGTAGGCACGCTCAAGACAATCAAACCGGGCATGAAATGCGGCACTCACTTCTCGCGCAGCCACCACCCGAATACTCTCCGGAAGATACTGATTCACCCCGAAAAGATAGGCCTTGGGCGACCTTGCCCATCGCGCCGCATCCACATCGCAGTGCACCAGCAGCGCCTCGGCATGCACACCCGCATCTGTACGCCCGGCTGCCTGAGTAGATATCGGGGCGCCATCCACCCTCGTCAGCGCAATTTCCACACTCTGCTGCACGGTGAGATCATCAGCCCCCTGTTTCTGCCAGCCGCTGTAGGGAGAGCCATCAAACTCAAGAACCAGGGCAATGCGCTGAATAGACTTCCCCACTACCAAATCATCACGAGTGTCAGCCATCCGACTCCCCAACATCCATAAATCCACCACCCTCCATACGGCTCTTGTGCGTGAGTCGTCAGGAAACACCCGTTCCCCCAACGCAACCACAATTGCCTTGCAAGCATGCGCCCCTGATACAACGACCGGGCAAACACCTCTGGCGCGATCAACACTCTCCTCCACCCATGTATGCCGGAGACTTTTAATGCAGAGATAGATGTGCGAAATATTGACTGTATATGGTTCTGCAGCGGCACAAACAACACCAGGCCTTCAACGAGATAGATGCCAAAGAATGGTATGCAAATCAGTTGCTGCAACCACTCCCGCTGATCAAGTGCATACAGCAACAGCATCCCGGAAAAGTACAATAGCAAAAGGCGAGCGCCCAGCTCCAGCCCCAACACAACACCTTCACGACTAACAGAAGGCCACATTCCGGCCACAAGCAGCTCTCCCGGCGAAAACAGCGCATGCAAGACGATAATCGGGACCAAAAGCCACAGAAGTAGCTTGAGTGAACTTATAATCGCATCAAAGTTTCTGCATGCCACTCTTAGTAAAATCAGAGATGCGGCCAGTTGCACCAACCCCAGATCAAATCGATGATTGCACAGAACAGCCAGAAAAAAGCTTACGGCTGCGAACAACCGCGCCGAAGGCGCTCCGTATCTCAAACGAAGCAAACCTTTGCCCACTTGTGGCACAAGCCTTCATGAATGTCTTGCATCCGCAACGGGCAGAAAAGTTTTGTCAGCCCTTGAGGGAATTGAGCCAATTGCGACTCGCTGGCGAAGTGGCAAGTGGTTCTGCCTGAGCAAGCAACTCTTGGCAATGAGCCGCATCTCCACGCTCTTTCGCCACTTGCGCCATCCCGAGCAAGGCATCGCACTTGGTCTTATCGTGAGAGAGTGCCTGTTTAAATGATGCCTCAGCTCCATCGTAATCGCCCTCGGCAAGCATACTCTTGCCGGTATCGATACGTAGCTGTCCCATTGATGCGCGGTCAAGCACAATGGTCGCGTCCATATCGCGATCACTGTCGCTGGAAGCCTTACTAAGATCCAGCTCATTTGCAGAGGCTGACTCCCCCTCATCACCCTTATCATTCCCCGCAGAGAAATCGCCAGTCAAAGTCTGGATCGTGCTGGTAAAATCATCTGCCTCAACACTATCGTCCTTCTCAACTTCCATTCCCGCCAGATCAAAATCAAGATCAAACGCACCTGAGCTATCTGACTCCGACGGCGACGAGGCTGCAGCTGTCGCCAGCTCTTCGTCGACAAGTGAACCGATATCCGCCTCAGCATCGGAAGAGGTGCTATCTTCTTCAGGAGCGGCCTTTTCATCGGCCCCTTCATCCTCATCGTCACCCAGAAGCATCGTATCGTCAGACCAATCCGACACAACGGTGCTGGCCATAGCCTGCTGCTCCGAAGCATCGGGCTCAGCCAACAGCGAGTCATCGGCGTCCAGATCGAGATCTTCAAATGCTCCTGTATCGGCATTCGCCGCGCTTATTTCACCTGCCTGACTATCCTCTTCGCCCATATCGAAACCGGAAAGATCGATCTCTTCCATCTCACTCGACAGATCCAGCTCCTCTCCCGGAATATCACCATCAAGGCTCACATCTGCTTCGGGCGCTGCTGTTACAGGAGGAATGCTCTCCTCGACCGCCTCGATAGCAGCAGCCGGTTCATCAGAATCAAATCCGAGGCTTGAAAAATCAAGCTCGTCCTCTTCCGCTTCTTCAGCTGGCGCAGGGGAGGTCTCTTCAGCCTTTACGCCAACGTCCAGCCCCAGATCGTCGGTTGAAAAGTCAAGCGTATCCTCTCCATCAACCTCCTCAACCTCAACGTTTTCAACTTCGGCGGCTTCCGGTTGCTCTGCAGCGCCACCCTGATCCTCTTCCTCATCCAGCTCCGGCAAGGAAAGGCTTCCCATATCCAGAGTGGCCTCTTCATCCACGGGCGAAGTTTCAACAATCGGAGGCATTTCCAGGCCATCATCAGCTGCGGCTTCATGTTCAGAAAGAGACTCCTCTGCTTCAGTCTCTTCCAACGTTTCAGATATCGCCTCCGGAGAGATATTCTCATCCTCAGCAACAGACTCTTCACCAACCTCCGGTATTTCGAATCCCGGTATCTCAAGCGAGTCATCAACCGACGTCTCCGATGCCGAGGAGACCGCCTCTTCCTCTTCACCAATCTCAGGCATTTCAAAGCCCGGCATCTCAAGCTCATCACTTCCGGCAAGCTCGCTTGCGTCAGCGGAAGAGAGCGTATCGGAAAGGCCATCGACCACCCCTCCATCCTCCGGGTTATCAAGTGCCGCTACAGCAACTTCAAACTGGCTCAGGGCGCCCCCGTGCAATGTAGCATTTGCCGCAGCAATCGCTGCTTCCTTGCCTTGTGCATCACCTTTTGACTGATAAAGCTGTACAAGCTTGGCGTGCGCATCGGGGTTCTGGTCATTCTGCCGGACAGCCATCTGAACCTGTTTAAGCGCTTCATCTTCCATACCATAGCGCAAGTAGACATCGGCCTCCGCCAAATAATCAACGTTTGGGTCGGGTTCATCGTCAAAATCCTCCGAAAAGGCCTCCATTTCGGAAGTATCTTCGTCGGTCAACTCAGGTAATGCCTCGTACTCATCCATTGTCATACGAACCGTTGCCGCCGAATCAGCATCGCCTTCGGCAGGAACCTCTTCCACCTCTACTTCTTCGACATCGATTTCAGGGGCTATGTTCCCGGCTGTTACTCCTCCGGAAAAAAAAGGGTCCTTGCCGCCTGCAAGCTCATCCGAAGAGGACATTAGAGTGCTATCAAAATTTGCAGGATGACTTCGCTCTCTGCGCAACAGGAATCCAATAGCTGCCAAAAGCAGTACCACCAGACCACCTAAGGCCATGGTCAGCCAGCCTATCTCCCCAGACTCTGTCGTCGTCTGCTGAGTCTGATCCCTCTCAGCCTGCAAACGAGCAAGTTGCAGCTCCAGCTTTTTCACTCGCTCATTGGCTGCCGCAAGCTCAGGAGAGGCCGGCTGACTTGTATAGTCCTGAACTTTTTTCTGGGCTTCCTGTAGCTGCCCTGCAAGCGCTTCGTTTTGCTCGCGCAGGGCCTTCAACTCCTGTGCTAACTTCTCATTGATTATTGCGGTTGCTGAAGCCTCATCTTTCCTGACCTGATCAATCGGCTCCGGTGGCCCACTAGTAGCGCCACCATCAGACTCTTCAGCCTCCCCCCCAGATTGAGACTGTTTACCAGCGTCCTTACCCTCGGGCACCGGTGTCGCGGCAACCCCATCGGCATTTTTACCAATTCTGACTCGCTTGCTATATCGGGTTTTCTGCGCTTCGGCAACCGCAGCATATCGCGGTTGTCTGACAAGCTCTTTCCAGGTCTTCTCATGTTCAGTAATTACCGCACGCGCCTGAGACGGCGTGATACGCTCTACCTCGTCGGCAGTCGGGACATCCAGGTAGGTACCCGCCTTGATGATATTAATATTATCCTGATCAAATTTGGCGCGGTTCTTTTCAAACAGCGCCACCATCACCTGTTGTTTGGTGTAGCGATCATCCATCCGCAAGCGACCAGCAACTGTGCTAATGGTGTCGCCATACACCATCGGACCATATCGGGCGATCCTCGCCCAGCCTCCGGCAGGTTTGAACTCCTGCGGAGGAGCGGCCGTATCTTCCGTTGCCTGCTGTACATCTTCTCCTTGCGTTACCTGCTCATCCTGAGATTCCATCTCCGAAGCAAAAATCGGAGCTGTTTCAGTTTCGGTGATCACAACCGGCAACTCATCAATCTTCTCAGCAGACTTTACAGCGCTTACGGTTGGAACCGGCGCCTCCTTGCTGACATCCACCACTTTCGGCAGATCGAGAAACACAGGGATTTTCTTGAAATGTGTAGCGCGGCCATAGCGAACTTTCAGCACAACGTTTAAAAAGGGAGCCTCAATTGCAGTGCGTGAATTCAGCTCAACGCGAATTCCGCGTGCATCATCCTCAACGTCGGCACTAATCGCAGCAAGAGCAGGAGCATAATAGACTTCAAGGATCTGATAGTCGGCCGGAGAAGCCATCTCCACAGTGATACGCGTAATTTTCTCGTCCTTATCAAGCTGCAGTGGAATTTCGGCATAAAACGGCTCACCCAGATGACTGGCAACTTCCGCTTTACCCAACGACACAGCATGCGATACGCCCACTGAAAGGAACCAGCACAGCCCAACAAGCAATACGGGCTTTAAACGAATCTGCATATTGCCTCCTTACGCCGATTGGGCTCTCCATGCCCCTGCTTACACCCATCCACCATTACACCAACCTGCAAAACGGGCCTATTTTCGACGTCACCCCGTTCGGATGTCAACCCTCTCGAATCAAAATTTCCGCTATCTGTACAGCATTTAGGGCCGCACCTTTACGTACGTTATCAGCAACAACCCACAAGTGCAAGGTATTTAGGCAGGATTCGTCATCCCGAATCCGACCCACCCAAACCGGATCTGTTCCTGCCGCTTCCATGGGGGTCGGGTAATCGGCCGTTGCCGGATCATCTACCACACAAACGCCATCGGCATCCGCCAACAACTCCCGGGCTTTTTCCGCATTCATCTCAGCTGCAAAAGTGACATTGACCGACTCCGAATGGCCGTAAAACACCGGCACCCTTACAGCTGTTGCAGTCACCGCGATGTCAGCCTCCATGATCTTGCGGGTCTCCAGAATCATCTTCTGTTCTTCCTTGGTGAAACCATCATCAAGGAACACATCGATTTGCGGAATCACATTAAATGCAATGCGGGCAGGAAACACCTCCACCTCGACATCACGTGCCGACAGCAAAGCTGTCGTCTGCTTTGCCAGTTCATCCATCGCCTTGCCACCTGCACCGCTCACCGCCTGGTAGGTGGAAACCACCACGCGCTTGATCGGCACAGTATCGTGCAAAGGTTTGAGCGCCACCACCATCTGAATGGTGGAGCAGTTCGGATTGGCAATAATTCTATTCTGACGTGCAATCTCCAGTGCGTGTGGATTCACTTCCGGCACGACGAGGCAGACATCCTCATGCATACGCCAGGCACTGGAATTATCGATCACATAACAACCCGCCTCGGCAAAACGTGGCGCATGCTCCTTGGAGGTACCACCTCCTGCGGAAAACAGCGCGATATCAACCCCTGCAGGATCGAAGGTTGCCAGATCCTGAACCACATGCTCTTTGCCTTTGAACTCGACTTTCGAGCCCGCGCTGCGGCTGGAAGCCAGCGGAATCAGCCTGGAGACCGGGAAATTTCTCTCCGCCAGGATTTCGAGCATGGTCTGGCCAACCGCACCGGTCGCACCGGCAACCGCCACCACATAACCATCTTTCTTTGGCAGAAACCGCTCCATTTTACATAACCTCCAGACGCGCACACACGGCATCGCCCATTTCGGAACAACTGACCGCTTTTTCGCCTGCCTGCGCCAGATCGCCCGTACGCACGCCATCTTCAAGTGTTCTCTCGACCGCCGCCTCGATCTTGTCGGCAAGATCGGCACGATCCAGCGAAAAACGCAGCATCATTGCCGCCGAAAGGATCGTTGCCAGCGGATTGGCCTTGTTCTGACCAGCAATATCCGGGGCAGAACCGTGGATCGGCTCGTACATAGCATAGTCTTCACCGATCGAAGCCGACGGCAACATGCCGATCGAGCCGGTCAGCATCGAAGCTTCGTCCGACAGAATATCACCGAACATATTAGTCGTGACGATCACATCGAACTGTTTCGGGTTGCGAATCAGCTGCATGGAGGCGTTGTCTACATACATATGCGATAGCTCCACATCCGAATACTCTTCGGCGTGCAAGCGGATCACCACCTCGCGCCAGAATTCGGTCGACTCCAACACATTGGCCTTATCCACCGAACAGACTCGGCCTGAACGCAAACGTGCCGCCTCGAAAGCCTTGCGTGCGATACGTTCGATCTCGGAGGTGGTATAGGCTAGCGTGTTGTAGCCACGCTTCTCGCCATTTGGTAAATCCTCGATGCCGCGTGGCTTGCCAAAATAGATGCCAGAGACCAGCTCACGCACCACCAGAATATCGACGCCGCGCACCACTTCCGGCTTCAGCGTCGAGGCATCCAGCAACTGATCATGCACCTTGGCCGGACGGTAGTTGGCAAACAGGCCGAGATCCTCACGGATGCGCAGCAGCCCAGCCTCCGGGCGCAGCGGCTTGGCAAGCGGCTCCCACTTCGGGCCGCCCACGGCACCGAGCAGCACCGCATCGCTCGCCTTGCAGAGCTTCTGAGTAGAATCAGGATAGGGATCGCCCTCGGCATCGTAACCAGCACCGCCAATATTGGCCCCTTCCCAGCTTGCGCCGAGATCGAATTTGCGGTTCAGAACCTCCAGCACTTTCAGGGTTTCATTAACGATTTCCGGGCCAATTCCGTCACCGGGCAAAACTGCGATTTTCAACCTAGCCTCCTCTTACTCTTGCCGATCCGACATTGCCGACTTCACTGCAGAGAGAAACTCGTCAACGTCCTTAAACTCTCGATACACTGAAGCAAACCGCACATAGGCAACCCCATCCATATGCTGCAACTGCTTCATCATAAACTCACCCAACCGTGATGCGGGAATCTCTGATTCACCGCTCTCATACACCGCTGCCAGCACCGCATCCATCCCCAACTCGAACTGCTCCGCCGAAACCGGGCGTTTCTCCAGCGCTTTCTGCATGCCGCCGCGCAACTTCTCCACATCGAACGCCTGCCGCGTGCCATCCTTCTTGATCACCAGTGGCAATCGCATCTGGCGACGCTCAAAAGTGGAGAATCGCTTACCGCACGACTCGCATTCGCGGCGACGGCGAACCACCGCACCCTCCTCTACCACACGCGAATCGACCACGCGGGTATCGGCATTGGAACAGAACGGGCAGTGCATAGGCCGCTTCGTTTACTCCGAATAAATAGGAAAGCGGTCGGTCAGCGCCTTCACGCCCTTGGCTACTTCAGCCAGCAAGGCAGCGTCTTCAGGAGCAGCCAGCACCTTCGAAATCCACTCGCCGATCTGGCGCGCTTCGGCTTCCTTCATGCCGCGGGTGGTAATGGCGGCAGTCCCGATACGAATACCGCTGGTCACGAACGGAGATTCCGGATCGAATGGAATGGTGTTCTTGTTGGTGGTAATACCAGCGTGCTCGAGTGCCTCTTCAGCCTGCTTGCCGGTGATACCCTGCGGACGCACGTCCACGCGGAACATGTGGCAATCAGTACCACCAGAGACAATACGCAAGCCGCCCTTCACCAGCTCCTCACTCATGGCGCGTGCATTGGCAATCACCTGCTTCTGGTCTGCCTTGAACTGCGCGCCCAACGCCTCACCAAATGCCACCGCCTTGGCAGCGATCACATGCATCAGCGGGCCGCCCTGGATGCCCGGGAAAATGCGCGAATTGATCTTCTTCGCCAGCTCCTCATCGTCGGTCAGAATCATGCCTCCGCGTGGCCCGCGCAGGGTTTTGTGCGTGGTAGTGGTGATCACATGCGCATGACCAACGGGTGATGGATATTCGCCTGCTGCGATCAGACCGGCGTAGTGAGCCATATCCACCATCAGGATGGCACCAACCGAATCGGCAATCTGGCGCATACGTGCAAAATCGATCTCTCGTTCATATGCCGAGGCTCCGCCAATAATCATCTTCGGCTTATGCTCCTCCGCCATCTGCTGCATCGCATCGTAGTCGATGCGCTCGTCGGATTCGCGCACGCCGTAGGCCACCACGCTGTAAAGACGTCCTGAGAAGTTGACAGGTGAACCGTGCGTGAGATGGCCGCCGTGCGAGAGGTCCATGCCCATAATGGTGTCGCCCGGGTTCAGCACAGCCATATAGACCGCCATATTCGCCTGCGAGCCGGAGTGCGGCTGCACATTGGCGAACTTGACGCCAAACAGCTCCTTGGCCCGCTCCTGCGCCAGCGCCTCGACCACATCGACATGCTCGCAACCACCGTAGTAACGGCGACCCGGATAGCCTTCGGCATACTTGTTGGTCATCACCGAGCCCTGCGCCTGCATTACCGCCCGCGAGACGATGTTTTCACTCGCGATCAGCTCCAGCGTATGGCTCTGTCGGCCAAGCTCGGCCTTAATCGCCTCCACCACCGGCGCATCACTAAGCTCTGCATGAAAAAAACTGGAACGGTCAGACATAGATTCACCTCAAAAACTGTAACTCAAAACCATCAATAAAATCATCGCCCAAATCATAAAAGGGCCCCATATGGTAACCACATGGAGCCCTTGTTGATATATCGCTCTGCGACGGGATCCCTCGCGCGGCTAACGCCGCCGAAGCAATTAACCCCTGCGTTCGCTGATACGTGCAGCCTTGCCCCGCAGTTCGCGCAGATAGTAAAGCTTGGCGCGGCGAACGATACCACGGCGCACAACCTTGATACTCTCAAGCATCGGCGAGTGCAGCGGGAAGATACGCTCAACACCCACACCATCTGAAATCTTGCGCACGGTGAAAGAGCTCGAAATGCCCTTGTTGTGACGCGCAATCACAACACCTTCATAGGCCTGCAGACGCTCGCGGCGATCCACCTTGCCACCTTTCAGGTCTTTAAAATCGACAACGCGAACGTTGACACGAACGGTGTCGCCTTCGCGGAAATCAGGAATATCGCTGCGCAGCTGGTCGCTGGTGACTGAATCCAAAGCACGCATGTTAACTTGCCTCCAAAATCAAACCCGCAATCACTTTTGCGGGGTCTGTCGGTAGGAACTTCTCACTCGATCCATGTAGATGGCCAACGCCGCCCTTACCGAAAGGTGGCGAACCATACCGATACCTTCAATCGGTGACAACCATCCAGTTGGTCTTGGCAGCTTTTCGGTATCGAGCCCCCAGCCGGTTCCGAACACAATCAGGTGTTCTCCTGGAATTTCCGCAATGGATTCAGCAGCTTGCACATTCTCCGCCGGTGGGTTCGCCGAGGTGTACCAAACATGCATATCCCTGTCCTCAATAATCTCTTCAAGTGATTTAACCAGCCGGAGCGCCTCAAACACGGTTTTCCGGCCCGGATTACGCTCACCGCCACTGCCTTCCAGCCAGTAGGAGGTGATATCATGCACAAAACTGTGCATGCCTTCAGCTGGGTGCACCAGATAGACCGGCGCCACGTCGTAGAAAGCGCAGGCGCGGGCAAAATCGTGCACATCCATCGAGGTCACGGCAGTGGTAGCACTTTCACCAATCCGATTGAGTACAGGGGAGTGAACCAGGGCAACAGCGATGCGACTCATCTCTGCTTTTTTTCCGGTGCACGCAGTTTCGCCTGCGCCTTCCGCCACTTCTCGATCTCGGCATGATTCCCGGAAAGCAGCACCTCGGGCACACGCTGTCCTTCGAACTCCTCGGGGCGCGTGTAGTGCGGCCAGTCCATCTCACCATCCTCACCGAACGAGTCCTGCACTGCCGACTCCTCATGCCCAAGCGCTCCCGGCAACAGGCGGATCACCGCATCAAGCACAGAGAGTGCCGCTGGCTCGCCGCCGGAGAGCACGTAATCTCCAAGCGAGAGCTCCTCATCCACATAGTGGGCGATACGCTCATCAAAACCCTCATAACGACCGCACAGCAAGGTTAGAGAGGCTTTTTCGGCATATTCGCGCGCCTTGGCCTGATCAAACTTCGTACCCGTAGGCGTAAGCATCACCACATGTGTGCCGGGCTCCCGCCGCCTCGCCTCACGGATCGCCGCCACCACCGGCTCCGGCTTCATCAGCATACCGGGACCACCCCCGTAAGGAGAATCATCCACACGCCGATGCTTGTCGGTAGCAAAATCGCGAATCTGAATACAATCGACCTTCGCAAGTCCTGCTTCGATGGCCCGCTTCGGAATCGAGCAGGCAAGCGGTGAATCAAAGAATTCAGGGAAAAGTGTCAGGAGTTGGGCGTGAAACATGATTCCATCCCCGGCAAAAGATTGACCTCGATACGGCGAGCATCGATATCCACAACAACAACCACATCGTCGATAAACGGCAGCATCCACTCCCCATCTTTATTTTCGATGCAGAGAATATCCTGAGCGCCGTACTCCTGCAGCCCGGACACCGTTCCAAGCAACTGCTCTCCTGCCCACACCTCGCAGCCGACAAGGTCATCCCAAAGATATTCATCCTCATCGACCTCAACTGCGTCAGCCGCTACAAACACATAGGCCTTACCCAATGCCTCGGCGGCACTGCGATCTGCCACATTTTCCAGTTCGGCCAGGATGCCATTGCCATGCTGCCAGCAGCGGCGCACTTCATAGCTTGCCATCAGGGATACATTCGGGGTTTCGGATGCCGACAACCACCACTGCCGGTAAGAGGCGATGGCGTTTTCCGGGCGCGTAAATGAAAAAAGGGCGACGGCTCCTTTCAAGCCGTGCGCCCCTTTTAGCACGCCAACCTTAAGAAACCGGTCAGGCGTCGGACTTTTCCTCAGCTTCCGCTTCCGGAGCTTCAGCCGGAGCTTCAGCCGGAGCCTCTTCAGCCGGAGCCTCGACGGCCTCTTCGGCAGCGGCTTCCACCTCGGGAGCAGCTTCTTCAGCAGGTGCCTCTTCAGTCGAAGCTTCCGCTTCCGGAGCTGCTTCTTCTGCCGGCGCTTCCTCGGCGGCAGCCTCTTCTACGGGAGCTTCTGCAGCCGCAGCGGCCTCTGCTTCTGCCTTGGCAGCCGCTTCGGCTTCTTTCTTCGCAGCTTTCTCAGCTGCGGCAGCTTCTGCAGCGGCCTTGGCTTCAGCCTGGGCTTTTGCATTAGCCTTACGATCAACCTTCTTCTGCGCCTTTTCGGCGTATTTGGAGCCCTCTTCCAGAGCACCCAGCAGGGTCGCTACGCGATCGCTTGGTTTGGCGCCCTGTGCAAGCCAGTGCTTGGCACGTTCAGCGTCGATCTCAATAGTTTCAGGATGTTTGCAGGGATCAAAATAACCGAGCTTTTCAATGAAAGCGCCGTCACGACGTTTACGTTCGTCGGTCACTACCACCGAATAAAACGGACGCTTTTTGCGGCCTCCACGCTGCAGACGAATGACTGTTGCCATAATCAAATAACCTCTATACCAATATCGGGACGGCGCACTATAACGCCTGAAATTGAAATGTCACCCTTCGAATATGGAAAAACTCACATCCGCGGCATCGGCGGCATACCGCCACCCATTCCGCCCATACCACCCATTTTTCCTGCCAGCGCGCGCATCATCTGCTTGCCCTTGCCACCCTTCATTTTCTTCATCATTTTTTGCATCTGGGTGAACTGTTTGAGCATGCGGTTGAGCTCCGGAACAGTGGTGCCCGAGCCTGCTGCGATACGGCGTTTGCGGCTGCCGTTAATGATACCGGGGCGCCCACGCTCAGTCGGCGTCATTGAATAGATCATCGCCCGCATGCGTTTCACCGGCTTGTCATCCACCTGCGCCAGCGCCTCGCCCGGCAATTTATTCATGCCCGGCATCATTTTCAGCATCTCGGCCATGCCGCCCATCTTCTGCATCTGCTCAAGTTGCTGGGCGAAATCCATCAGATCAAAACCGCCCTTCCTGAGCTTCTTGGTGAGCCGCTCCGCCTCTTCAAGATCGACGCTCTCCTGCACCTTCTCGACCAGACTGACAATATCACCCTGCCCAAGAATGCGCCCGGCCATACGCACCGGATCGAACTGCTCAAAGGCATCCAGCTTCTCGCCGGTACCGATATAGCGAACCGGCACGCCGGTACTGTGCGCCACCGAGATGGCCGCACCACCGCGCACATCGGCATCGGTCTTGGTGAGAATGCAGCCGCTGAGCGTGAGCGACTCGTGGAACTGCTCGGCAATGGTGAGCGCGGTCTGGCCGATCATGGAGTCGAGTACCAGCAGCCGCTCGGACGGCTTCACGGCAGCCTCCACCGCACGAATCTCGGCCATCAACTCCTCTTCCACCACCTGGCGGCCGGCGGTATCGAGAATCAGCACATGGTGACCGCCGCGACGTGCCTGATCGAGTGCCGACTTCGCCATCGCAGCAGCATTTTTGCCATCGCCTGCGAGGTAAGGTACGCCAGTCTGCCCGGCCAGCACCTGCAACTGCTCGCGCGCCGCCGGGCGTGTCGCATCCACCGAGGTCAGCGCCACCTTCTTGCCCTGCTTCTCCAAAAGCTTCGCCAGCTTGCCGGCGGTGGTGGTTTTACCCGCACCCTGCAGGCCACAAAGCAAAATCACCGAAGGGATTGCCGAGGTATCGAGTTCACGACGCTCTCCGCCGAGAATATCGGCCAGCACATCGTGCAGGATTTTGATAATCACCTGCCCCGGCTGCAGGCTCTTGGCCACATTGGCACCGAGCGCCCGCTCGCGCACCTCATTCATCAGGTGGCGAGCCACCGGCAATGCCACATCGGCCTCAAGCATGGCCACGCGAAGCTCACGCAAAGCTGTATCGAGATCAGCCTCGGTGACACGCGCAGCCCCCCGCAGTTTATCGGAGAGTTGCGCAAACTTTTCGCTTAATCGGTCAAACATCTTTCTACCTTCATCTCATTCTCAAACAGACAGACGCTTTCGCGCCCCCCATTCGAAATATTCGAAACTTTCATTTCCTAATTATGCCGGTCGTGATGCGAACGCTCATGGCTATCATGATAATCACGATCCCCGCCGCCATCCCTGTGCGGCCCTGTCGAAATAGCCAGACAGCCGGACAATAGTGTGCCAAGCAGCATGAGAAGTATGATTCCAGACGTTGCTTTTAGCTTTTTTGAAGTGCTCGACATCTTTATCTCCTTACGAATCGTTTCGGCCTACGAAAACCATGCCGCCCATTACTCCCACTCGATGGTGGCAGGCGGCTTGCCGGACACATCGTAGACCACACGGTTAATACCGCGCACCTCGTTGATAATGCGGTTCGACACCTTCGCCAACAACGAGTGCGGCAACTCCGCCCAATGCGCAGTCATAAAGTCCTGCGTCTGGACTGCTCTAAGTGCCACTACCCACTCGTAGGTGCGGCCATCGCCCATCACACCGACCGAACGCACCGGAAGAAACACCACGAAGGCCTGGCTGGTCTTGTCGTACCAGCCGGAGGCGCGCAGCTCCTCGATAAAAATCGCATCGGCCAGACGCAGGATATCGGCGTATTCCTTTTTGACTTCGCCAAGAATGCGCACGCCGAGCCCCGGGCCCGGGAAGGGATGGCGATACACCATCTCGCGCGGCAAACCAAGCGCCACACCCAGCTCGCGCACCTCATCTTTGAACAGATCGCGCAGCGGCTCCAAGAGCTTCAGATGCAACGTATCAGGAAGACCGCCCACGTTGTGATGGCTCTTGATGGTGTGCGCTTTTTTGGTTTTGGAACCTGCCGATTCGATCACGTCCGGATAGATGGTGCCCTGCGCCAGCCATTTGGCTTTCGGAAGCTTCTCGGCCTCTTCCTGGAAAATATGCACGAATTCGCGGCCGATAATTTTGCGCTTGGCTTCGGGGTCGGACTCGCCCGCCAGCGCGGAAAGAAAACGGTCAGCAGCATCGACATGATCAACCTTCACGCCGAGATTACCGGCGAAGGTCTCCATTACCTGCTTGGCTTCATTGAGACGCAGCAGACCATTGTCCACGAAAATACAGGTGAGCTGGTCGCCGATGGCGCGCTGCAAAAGAGCCGCCGCCACCGATGAGTCCACACCGCCGGAGAGGCCAAGAATCACCTCATCGTCTCCGACCTGCTCACGAATATGCGCCACCGCCTCGTCGATAAAATGCGGCATGGTCCACTCGCGGCCGCAACCACAGATTTCGTGCACGAAACGGGAGAGGAGTGCCTTGCCCTGATGCGTGTGAGTCACTTCCGGATGGAACTGCACTGCATAGAAGCGGCGCTCTTCGTCGGCCATGCCGGAGATCGGGGTGGAGTCGTTGGAGCAGATCACATGGAAACCATCCGGCAGACTTGCCACCTTGTCGCCGTGACTCATCCAGACATCCAACACACCACCCTCGCGATCCTCGATACCCTTGAGTAACGCAGAGTTGCCGCTGGTCAGTACTTCAGCATAACCGAATTCGCGTACATGGCCTGTCTCCACCGCACCGCCCAGTTGCACCGCCATGGTATGCATACCGTAGCAGATGCCGAGCACCGGCACACCAAGCTCGAACACCACCTGAGGCGCCTTCGGAGTCTCCTCCTCGTATACGGAATTGGGGCCGCCGGAGAGAATGATGCCGGCAGGAGCAAAGGCACGGATATCTTCGGCAGACATGTCCCACGGGTGCAGCTCGGAATAGACTTCGGCCTCGCGCACACGCCGCGCAATCAGCTGCGTGTACTGGGAACCGAAATCAAGAATCAGTATTTTTTCCAATGTATTACCACCGAGACACAGAGACGCAGAGGAATAGAGAATCGAATCTCTGCACTCTGCGCCTCCATGGTTAATTATTTCAGGATTCGAACCTGTAGTTAGGCGCCTCTTCTGTAATGGTCACATCATGCACATGCGACTCGCGCAGTCCCGCACCGGTGATCTTCACGAACTTGGCGCGCTCGTGAAAATCGACAATGCTCGCAGCTCCCGTATAGCCCATGGCAGCACGCAGACCACCCACCAGCTGGTGCAGGATATCGGTAAGCTGTCCCTTGTAGGCCACGCGGCCTTCGATCCCTTCCGGAACCAGCTTCATCGCCTCATCCACATCACCCTGGAAGTAGCGATCCTTCGATCCCTTCTTCATGGCACCGATCGAGCCCATGCCGCGGTAGGCCTTGTAGGTGCGGCCCTGGTAGAGAATTTTCTCGCCGGGTGCCTCCTCGGTGCCGGCAAACATGGAACCGAACATGCAGCAGGAAGCGCCTGCCGCCATCGCCTTGGCAAAATCGCCGGAGAATTTGATACCGCCATCGCCAATAATCGGTACACCTGCATCTTTGGCCGCTGCCGCGCACTGCATGATGGCGGTCAGTTGCGGCACGCCCACGCCGGCCACGATACGGGTGGTGCAGATTGAGCCCGGCCCGATACCCACCTTTACGCCGTCTGCGCCCACTTTAATCAAATCACGCGTCGCCTCAGGCGTGGCCACATTGCCGCCAATCACCTGAATGGCATCGCCGTGCTGTTTCTTGATTTCGCACACCTGATCGATCACGCCTTTGGAGTGGCCATGCGCGGTATCCACCACAACCACATCGAGGCCGGCGGCGAGCAGGGCCTCGAAACGCTGCATCTCCTTATCACCCACACCAATGGCAGCAGCCACCAGCAACCGACCAAGATCGTCGCGCACCGCTTTCGGGAAGGCGGAGGCCTTCTCGATATCGCGCACGGTCATCATGCCGACAAGCTGATCATCTTTGCCCAGTACCGGGAGTTTCTCGATGCGGTGCTCGCGAAACAGATTCTTGCAGAAATCGATATCGGCACCCTGCTTAACGGTGACCAAACGATCACGCGGGGTCATCATTTCAGAAACCAGTTTCTTGCTGTCCGATTCAAAGCGGATATCGCGATTGGTGATAATGCCGCAGACTTTCCCTGAAGCATCTAGCACCGGGTAGCCGGAAAAGCCATTCTCTGCAGAAAGCTTGTGTATCTGCGCCAGCGTCATATCCGCGGTTACGGTCAGCGGCTCCTGCACCACTCCCGCTTCATAACGCTTCACACGCTTCACTTCAGCAGCCTGCTCGGCCAAAGTCAGATTCTTGTGAATCACACCGATCCCGCCTTCCTGCGCCAAGGCAATTGCAGTGGCAGATTCGGTAACGGTATCCATGGCTGCGGACACTACGGGAATATTCAGCTTGATCTTTTTAGTGAACCAGGAGGAGGTCTCCACCGTTTTCGGCATCACAGAGCTGGCCTGAGGCACCAGCAACACATCATCAAATGTCAGACCTTCTTCGAGTTTGTGATCGCTCATGCTGCGATTACCTCCTGATGAAAGCGCCGCATCCTAGCGCATCTGCGTGACACCTGAAAGAGACGCTGTATTCGAACCCTTATGCCCGCGTGTCACAGTTTAGCCACACCCGTGCCCCATAAATATCACAAAACACCAGCAGTCTACGCACATGCTTAAGGTGCGCTCCATTTTTCTATCGGATATTCATTTGGGCACGCGCTCGTGTCAGGCTGAACGGCTGCTTGGATTTTTACGCGAATACGAATCCGAAAACACGTTTCTAATCGGTGACATTATCGATTTCTGGTGTATGAATCGAAGCATCCAGTGGTCGAATGCGCAAAATACCGTCATCCAGAAGCTTTTGAGGCGCGCACGGCATGGCGAAAACATTATCTTCATTCCCGGCAACCATGATGAGGCCTTGCGCGACTATACCGGCATCACCTTTGGCGGTATAAAAGTTGAGGAGGAGTTCGTTCACGCCACTGCCGACGGCAGGCATTTCCTGCTCGTGCATGGCGATGCATACGACCAGGTCATACGTTATCACCGCTGGATCGCTATCCTCGGTGATATCGGCTACGACCTGCTGGTTCGCATCAACGGCATCCTCTCCTGGTGTCGCAGGCAACTGCACATATCCGGCTACTGGTCTTTGGCCGGTTACGCCAAACGTCGCATAAAATCAGCACTGCAGTTTATTTTCGATTTCGAAAACGCCGTGACTCACGCGGCCAAGAATCGCGGCCTGGACGGTGTGATCTGCGGCCATATCCACTGGGCAACCCTCCGCGAAATTGACGGCATCACCTATGCCAATTGCGGTGACTGGGTGGATAGCTGCACCGCCATCGTCGAACACCTGGATGGCCGGCTGGAACTGATCGAATGGCAAGAGCCAGAGCACCCTTCTCATCCCACCCCAACAACCGATACCACATTACTGGACAAGGAGCATGCATGCGTATCCTGATGGTTTCCGATGTTTATTTCCCGCGTGTCAACGGCGTGTCATCGGCGGTCAATACCTACCGACGCACCCTGCTGAACGAAGGCATTGAAATACGGCTGGTTGCGCCCGATTACGGAGAAACCACCGAAGATGAAAGCTGGATCACCCGCGTACCGTCACGACCTGTGCCGCGCGACCCTGAGGATCGCATCATGCGCTGGTCGGCACTGGTCAAAGCGGTGGAAAAGGAGGCCGAATCGTGCGACCTGATCCACGTACAGACACCTTTTCTCGCACACTACGCTGCCGCCAAAGTGGCTCGCAAACTGAAGCTTCCACTGATCCTGAGCTACCACACCCTGTTCGAAGAGTATTTTCACCATTACATCCCTTTCCTTCCGGCCACCTTCCTAAAAGCCATCGCACGCCGCATTTCTCGAAACCAGTGCAATGAGGTGGACAGCGTTATCGTGCCATCCACCGCCATGCAGGAGCGCCTGCAGGACTATGGCGTGAAAAAAACGATGCAGATACTCCCCACCGGAATTCCGCTGGATAAATTCAATGCCGGTGACGGTCTCCGTTTCCGGAAACAACACAATATATCGCCGCAGCGTCCGATTGCGCTGTTTGTCGGGCGCGTCGCATACGAAAAAAATATCGGCTTTTTGCTGGAAAGCCTGGAGATCGCCCGCCTGAGAATGCCGGACATCCTACTCATCGTCACGGGTGACGGCCCAGCGCTCGAATACCTGCGGCGTGAAGCGCATCATCGGCAGCTGGACGACAATGTGCTGTTTCTCGGCTACATGGATCGCCTGCGCGAATTACCGGACTGCTATGCATCTGCCAACGTCTTCGTGTTTGCTTCGCGCACGGAAACACAGGGATTGGTGCTGATCGAGGCAATGGCCATGGGTGTGCCGGTTGTTGCACTTTCCAGAATGGGTACCACCGACATTCTGGCGGCGCGTCGCGGCGCCGTGGTTCCGGATGACGATCCTGAGATATTTGCGCATGAACTGACTGCATTGCTGCAAGACCCGGACCGACAGGAAAAACTGGCGCAGGAAGCCCGGGAGCATGCTCGCCGCTGGGATGAAACAGTACTGGCCCGCCGCCTGGCCGCCGTTTATCGCAGTTAAAGGATCCCCTGTATGACCGAGAGCCCGTTCAAAGGGAAAACAGGGCTGCGCCGCATATGGAATGCCTTCAATTATTCACTGGCCGGCTTACGTGCCGCCTTCAGGCATGAAGATGCATTCCGACAGGAGGCCATCCTCGCCACCATTCTGTTGCCACTGGCCTTTTGGTTCAATGTGTCGGCCAGTGAACGCACGCTGATGGTTTTTTCCATCCTGCTCGTTCTCATTGTCGAATTACTGAATTCGGCGATAGAAGCCACCGTCGACCGCATTTCGCTGGACAACCACCGTCTGGCCAAACGCGCCAAGGATATCGGCAGCGCCGCAGTATTCATCGCCCTGCTCAATGTGGTCATGGTATGGGGTCTTATCCTGGTCGGCTGATGAATGCCTGATACAGTGGAACCGTCCGGCGACTGAAGGCGGGCAGGTATGAGATTTGCAATACACAGGGGCGCCGAAGCGCCCCCTTTTTTACCAAAACGAGGTACCCCTCGCCGGCTAACCTCAAGGGCAGGCCCCGCAATCAGCATCATTCTGACAATCAGGCGCAGGACCTGTGATCGCAAAGCTGATCTGGAAAAGTGGATTATCAACAGTATCTTCGTTCCATTGACTGTTCCTTTGAGGGTTATCATTATTAAAACCACTCGGACACATCAAGGTATTTGTGCTGCCATCAGTGGCCGTTCCCGAACCGGGATGCATGAGTGACATCACATGCCCCAATTCGTGTGCCAAATGTGTGAAGTCGACGCCAAAGTCGGCATTTTCATCACTACTAACAATTTTGGCACTCGCCTGACCGGAAGAAACGGTACCACCTCCTCCCCACAGCGTTTGTGGATCAAATTCGTTTACAAAAAATACCTCGATGCAATCATCTTCATCAACGGTCGCTAACAACCCGGTCAACTCATCCATTGAGAAGGTCCCGTATTGAGGCTCCTGAATCGTTATCCAGTCACGCACTTCAAAAATCACGTCGGCCTTACGCCATTGCGTGTCTGCCCCCGGCATTCCGAAATTCAGGCCATCCCCGGAAAACGACGGGGAAGATGAAAAGCAGGTTCCCGGTGTTTCGATTCGAACAGGCTGCACGCACAACTTACGTACTGCCTCGATATAAAAGCCTACAACAATATCAACGGGGATTAATTCTGTAGAAAGGCGGTAATCCCTGGTTTTCAATTTTGCAGTAGTGCCTGGATTCAAGCGCCACTGAATATCACCTTTCATTCGGGTCGGCTTCTTTGAATCGCTTGCATTGTTCGCAATCGCCTTCGCCATCGCTTCTTTATCCAAAGTCAGGCTGAAATCAATACTGGCCGGCTGCGTTAAGGTAGGATAAACGTGCTGTTCCGGGGTTACTTTCAGATTCGAAAACTCCCGAAACCATGGGACGTCAACCTGTCCCTTCACCTTCCCCGCAAGTACACCATTCTCTACGTCATATTTTATGGCGCTGTTATGTTTGCCGACAAAACCGAATACTCCCGTATTTTGTCGTTGCGGCGATTTTGGCTTTTCCATAAGGATTAAAGTTTGGTCGACTTTAAACAGAGCCAGTGTAATGGATACGATCTTCGCCTGATTTCTTTCATTGATGCGAATATGCGCATTCAGTTTTCCGGAAACTCTCTGTTTAGCGTCTACAGTAACGAGCGTCGCTTGAACATCATCGCTAACGATCATTTCCAGAGCCTCTTTCGAAAAAGCATCAGCGGGAAAAATAAAAGCGCATAGAAATAGCGCCACAATAACATTTTTCATGATTTTTAATCCTCCACATAGATAACTGACACACATACGTGTGAACGACCCTCAGTATGTTCAGTGTTTATTTCCCATATGCAGTGTGGTTTATCTCTAGTCGACATGTCAAGTTGATACGGAATAATCCCGTCACTTTGAGAGAGATAATATTCTAAAAAATGTGTCAGAGGGGTTGTATTTACCACGTCAAAGGGGGCGCATGATGCGCCCCCTCTCTGTTTTGGATATAAGCCCGATCAGGCCATCGAGTGGAACTTCGACGGATCCTGCTGAGCCATATGCTCGTAGGTGGCCCAGCGCAAATCGGCTGCCTCCTGAGCCAGCTTCATCAATCGCTCCGCCTCTTCCGGATGGCTCTTCTGCAGCAACTTGTAGCGCTGCTCGGTGAGCGCGTAATCCGCCACCTTCATGGTCGGGCGCGGAGAGTCGAGCACGAATGGCTTCTTGCCCGCCTGCCTGAGCGCCGGATTGTAGCGCATCAGCGGCCAGTAACCGGAAGCTACCGCCATATCCTGTTGATGCAGCCCCTGGGTCATATCGATGCCATGCGCAATGCAATGACTATAGGCAAGGATGAGCGACGGCCCCGGATAACGCTCGGCTTCGCGCATAGCCAGCAGCGTCTGCTGCGGATTACCGCCCATGGCGACACGCGCCACGTAGACATTACCGTAGGAGATCGCCTGCAGCGCGAGATCTTTCTTGCCGACCGGCTTGCCCGCCGAAGCGAACTTGGCGGTGGCACCCACAGGTGTGGACTTCGAGGCCTGACCACCGGTGTTGGAATACACCTCGGTATCGAGCACCAGCACGTTGATGTTGCGGCCCGATGCCAGCGCATGATCGAGGCCAGCAGAACCGATATCGTAGGCCCAGCCGTCACCGCCGATCAGCCAGACCGAACGCCGCACCAGATGATCAACCACGGAGAGCAGGTTTTCCGCACGCGGATCCTTCATCTCCTTCAGGCGACTCTTCAGCATGGTCACATTATCGAACTGCCGGGCGATTTCCGACCCGGTGACCTGCTCTGTGTTCATAATGGAGCTCACGAACTCATCGCCAAGTTGCGGTGCCAGCTCTTGCAAAAGCTGCATCGCCATATGCATATGATGGTCGGCGGCCAGACGCATGCCCAGCCCGAACTCCGCATTATCTTCAAACAGTGAGTTCGACCATGCAGGCCCCCTGCCCTCCTTGTTCATCGTCCATGGAGTCGCCGGCAGGTTGCCGCCATAGATCGACGAACAACCGGTAGCATTGGCCACCAGCAGACGCGGGCCGAAGAGCTGGGTCAGCAGGCGCACATAAGGGGTTTCACCGCAGCCTGCACAGGCACCGGAGAACTCGAACAGCGGCTCCAGGAACTGCGCACCGCGCACCGATGAATAATCGATATTGGCGCGATCATTGACCGGCAGTGTTTCGAAGAACTCGATGTTCTGTTTGCTCTGCTCGAGAATCGGAGCCTTGGCGGTCATGTTGATCGCCT
Source organism: Mariprofundaceae bacterium (assembly GCA_050302175.1). Lineage (GTDB taxonomy): Bacteria > Pseudomonadota > Zetaproteobacteria > Mariprofundales > Mariprofundaceae > JBNLAN01. The sequence goes on from JBNLAN010000010.1 coordinate 99,265, forward strand.
TGCGGCTGTTATCGGCCGGATCGAGCGCCGGGCAGGCGTTGACACACATTTCGCAGCCGGTGCAATCCTCGGCGTAGATCTGCAAGGTATAACGCGTTTCAGGGAAGCCGCGTGCCGAAACAGGAGCGGACTGGAACCCCTCGTTGGCATCCTCCAGCAGATCCTCATGGTAGAACTTGGCGCGAATCACACTGTGCGGACAGACGAACGAGCAGTTACCGCACTGGATACAGAGATCGGGCTCCCACTGCGGAATAAAATCGGCGATGTTCCGTTTCTCCCACTGCGAGGAGCCTGAAGGGTAAGTGCCATCCACAGGCAGCTTGGAGACCGGCAAATCATCGCCGGTGCCGGCCAGCATCGGGCCGATCACATCGCGCACGAATTCCGGTGCCTTCGGCGATACCACAGGGTGCATACCGGCCTTGCTCGATACCGCTTTCGGCACATCCACCTTGTAGAGATGATCGAGTGCTGCATCCACGGCCTTGAAGTTCTGCTGGATCACCTCCGCACCCTTCTTGGCATAGGTCTTCTCGATCGCCTTCTTGATCTGGGCAATCGCCTCCTTCTTCGGCAGCACGCCGGAGAGGGCGAAGAAACAGGTCTGCATGATGGTATTGATACGGCGACCCATACCGGCATTGCGTGCCACAGTGGAGGCATCGATCACATGGAGCTGGATGGCCTTATCGATGATCGCCTGCTGCACCGGAGCGGGCAACTCATTCCATACTTCGCCTGCACCCACAGGTGAATTGAGCAGAAATACCGCGCCTTTGGCCGCATGCCTGAGCATATCGATCTGGCTGACGAAATTGAATTTGTGGCAGGCGACGAAATTGGCCGATTCGATCAGATACGGAGCCCGGATCGGATCAGGGCCGAAACGGAGATGCGAGACCGTCTGCGAGCCCGCCTTCTTCGAGTCGTAAACGAAATAGCCCTGGCAATAGAGATCGGTGTTATCACCGATGATCTTGATGCTGTTCTTGTTGGCCGATACGGTGCCATCGGAACCGAGGCCGAAGAAGAGCGCGCGGGTAACGTTATCCGGCTCAATATTGAAGCTGTGGTCCACCTCCAGCGAAGTGTGGCTCACATCATCGTGAATGCCGATGGTGAAGTGCTTCTTCGGCTTGGCCTGCTGAAGATTCTCATACACCGCCTTGACCATCGCCGGGGTGAACTCCTTGGATGAGAGGCCATAACGGCCACCGACAATGCGGGGCATATGCGAAAACTCGCCATCCGCCACCATTTCGGCCATCGCAGTCACCACATCCTGATAGAGCGGCTCACCGGCGGCACCCGGCTCCTTGGTGCGGTCGAGCACACCGACGGCCTTCACCGACTTCGGCATGGCCGCAATGAGATGATGCGCAGAGAACGGACGGAACAGGCGCACAGTGATCACACCGAACTTCGCACCCTCTGCATTCAACACCTTGATGGTCTCTTCAACAGTCTGAGAACCCGAGCCCATCATCACGATCACCTGCTCGGCATCCGGCGCACCAAAATAATCGAACAGGCGATAATCGCGACCGGTCAATGCGGCAAACTGGTCCATCGTCTCCTGCATAATGCCAGGCACAGCAGCGTAGAACGGATTCGCCGATTCACGGCCCTGGAAGTAGACGTCCGGATTCTGCGCAGTACCGCGAATAAACGGGTTGGAGGGATTCAATGCGCGCTCGCGATGCGCAAACACCAGCTTGTCGTCGATCATGGCGCGGATGGTTTCATCCGGAATCATGTCGATCTTGTTAATCTCGTGCGAGGTGCGAAAGCCATCGAAGAAATTCATGAACGGCACGCGTGCCTTGAGTGTCGCCGCATGCGCGATCAGCGCCGAATCGTGCGCCTCCTGCACCGAGCTCGATGCCAGCATGGCAAAGCCGGTGGAGCGCGCCGCCATCACATCCTGATGGTCGCCGAAGATGGAGAGGCCCTGTGCCGCCAGCGAACGCGCCGCCACATGGAAAACAGTGGAGGTGAGCTCACCCGCGATCTTGTACATATTCGGGATCATCAACAGCAGGCCCTGCGAGGCGGTGAAGGTGGTGGTGAGCGCGCCGGTCTGCAGCGCGCCGTGCGCGGTACCGGCAGCACCGCCCTCCGACTGCATTTCGATCACATCCGGCACAGTGCCGAAGATATTCTTCACACCCTGCGACGACCACACATCGCACAGCTCCGCCATGTCGGACGACGGCGTGATCGGGTAGATCGATGCTACCTCGCTAACGCGATAAGCGACGTGGGCGACAGCGGTGCCGCCATCAATGGCCGATTGCTTGAATTTCATTTTCTTACTCATGAGTTCTGCCCACCCGCAACACTTTCTTCTTTCACCATTTCGATGGCATGGCATGGGCACTGCTCATAACAGACCGCACAGCCGGTGCATTTGTCGTAGTCGTATTTGTAGCGATTGCCTTTGCCGAGCTTGATCACTGCCTCCTCGGGGCAGGAGCCGTAGCAGCCATCGCACTCGAAGCAGTTGCCGCAGGAGAGGCAACGCTTGGCTTCAAACTGCGCCTCTTTTTCGGTCAGCCCCTGCATGATCTCCTGGAAGCCGCCCAGACGCTCCTCGACCGACAGATGCGGCTGCGCACTCTTCGGTGCATTGGTGCGATACCAGAGGTGCAGCTTCTCATGGCCAACGATCGGATGCTTCTCCGCAGCCTTGTAGGTTTCACCCCTGAGCCAGGCATCGATATGGCGGGCTGCTTTTTTGCCATGGCCGGTGGCGATGGTTACCGAGCGCTCGCTTGGTACCATATCCCCACCTGCAAAAACACCTTCAGCACCCGTCATCATGTTCGGATCAACGATCACAGTGCCGTCACGGTTGAACTCAATACCCTTCACATTGCCAAGGAAGCCGGTATCGGTGTCCTGGCCAACGGCGAGAATCAGCGCATCCGCCTCCAGCGTTTCAAACTTACCGGTTGGCTGTGGCCGGCCGCTCTCGTCCAGCTCCATCACCTCAACCTTGAATGTGGTGGCATCGATCTCTTTAATGGTGCGAAGCCAGTTGATCTTCACACCCTCTTCCATGGCCTCGTCGGCCTCAAATTCATGTGCGGCCATATTGGCGCGGTCGCGACGATAGATAATCACCGCCTCTTCGGCACCAAGGCGCTTGGCAGTGCGCGCCGCATCCATGGCGGTATTGCCGCCACCGTAGATGGCAACACGGCGTCCGAGCTTCGGCGCCTCGCCCCGATCAACATCGCGCAGGAAACTCACCGCATCCATCATCTTGCCCGCATCGCGGCTCGGAATATCGATCTTCTTGGAGATATGCGCACCCACAGCAATAAACACTGCCGAGAAACCGCCCTTCTTCTTTTCAGCCAGCACATCCTCAACACGGTGGTTACAGACGATTTTCACACCCATGCGCTCCACACGGGCGATTTCGTCTGCCAGCTCCTTGCGCGGCATACGATAGGCAGGAATGCCGAAATGAATCATGCCACCTGCCACAGGGCCTGCTTCAAAGATGGTCACTTCATGGCCCAGACGGGTCAGATGATAAGCTGCGGAAAGTCCGGAGGGGCCTGCGCCCACCACCATCACCTTCTTGCCGCCCGGCTTCTTCTCGAACTTCGGCTCCCAGCCTTTTTCCAGAGCAAGGTCGCCAAGGAAACGCTCCACTGCGTGGATGCTCACTTCCTGATCGGTCAGGGTGCGATTGCAGGCGGTTTCGCACGGGTGATAGCAAACGCGGCCATGCACGCCGGGGAAGGGATTATTCTCGATCAGCTTCTGGAAGGCAGCCTCGTAATTGCCCTCCTGCGCCAGTGCCAGCCAGGCCTGGATATCTTCACCCGCAGGGCATGCATGGTTGCATGGCGGTAGAAAATCCATGTAAACGGGAATCTGAGATCGGTGGGCACCAGTGCCTGAATCATGCTTCGTCAGGTCCAGACTGGCGGTCATATCCTTTTTGGTCATAACACTCTCGCTTGGATGGATGGAATCAGATGCGGCGAACGATAACACCCCGTCACTTTATTTCACAGTCCCCGGCGCCCTTTGAATCCGAAGGTTGGGAAATATAGTTTTTAGGGTTATTCAGTTTTCTCCCTGCAGCCTGCCAACTACTGCAGCACCCACCGCATCGCCAAAGACATTGATCGTGGTACGGCAACGATCGAGGAACCAATCCACCGCCAGAATCAATCCTATGCCCTCCAGCGGCAGACCTACAGCTTCCAGCACGATTACCATGGTCACCAACCCTGCCTCAGGGATTCCGGCAGCACCGATCGCTGCCATAGTGGCCGTGAGCAACACCACCAGCTGCTGCCCCATCGAGAGATCGATGCCCATCGCCTGCGCGATAAACAGCACCGCCACAGCCTCATACAGGGCAGTGCCATCCATATTGATGGTGGCCCCGAGCGGCAGCACGAAGCGCCGCGCATTCTCAGGCACCTCCGCGAGCTTCACCCCCTCCATGGTGAGCGGCAAGGTGGCGCTGCTGGAGGAGGTGGAAAATGCCGTGATCAGCGCCGTGCCGATATGCCCCAAATACTCTGTAACCTTGCGACGGGCCAGCAGCATTAGCAGCAGGCAGAGCACCCCGGCATGCGCCAAAAGCCCCGCCATCACCGTGAACACATATTTCGCCAGCCCTGCCAGCTGCGCAAAAAAGGCCTCCCCACCACCTGCCGCACCGAGCCTTGAAGCGATCAGGGCGAAGACACCAATCGGCGCAAGCCACATGATCCACTCCACCATCTTCATCATGGCATCGTTCAGCCCCTCGAAGAAACGGAACACCGGCGCACCGCGCTCGCCCAGCGTGGAGAGTGCTGCGGCAAATACGATGCAGAACACGATGATGGGCAACAGCTTCATCTCGGCGGCTGCCGCGATGATATTGGGATGCACAAGCGAGAGGATCAGATCGGTGAGCCCCACGTCGCCCGCTTTTCTGGCGGGCTCGGAGAGCTCGCCCAAGGGCACGCCCACGCCGGGCTGGAAGAGATTGGCCATGACGAGGCCGATGGAGACGGCGATGAAGGTGGTGACGGCATAATAGCCGACACTGATGCCGCCGAGGCGCCCCAGCTTGCGCACATCGCCTAAGCCTGCCACGCCGGTGATCACACTCGCCGCCACCAGCGGCACGATCAGCATCTTCAGCGCGGTGAGGAAAAGCTCGCCCAGCCATGCCACCGAGAGCATTGCATCGCCCCAGACATAGCCCGAGATGCCACCGACGAGGATGCCGGCCAGCATCAGCCACATCAGCAGGTGTTCACGAAAACGGTTCAGCATGCCATCAACCCTGCCCGCAGGTTTGATGCAGGTAAACCGCGGGCGGGCGGACGTCAGTTTCGTATCAGCGCGATGCGATAATCGGAGAATCTCTTTTTCAGCACTTTCGACATCACCCATATCTGGGTCCAGATCGATACCACCATGCCGAATAATCCGCTCACGCCCATGATCGCGGGCATCCAGACCTTCATCTCGGCCTGATCAACACCCAGCGATGCGACCACGACCCCGACGGCAATACCGAGCACTACACCGACGATGATGGAAAACAGCAGCAGATATATCATGATTCGCCACGTCCAGGCCCACCATACCGTGGCGGCGCGGCCAAAAGTTACTTCCAATTCTTGCATAGTTGTCTCCTCATTGTCTGGAAAGCCGCTCATCGATTGTGCAGGCCGTTTCCGGCCTTTCTCGGTACGCTCCAGATATAATACGAACAGGGCGAGCACCCCGCTCACCGCCAATACACCCCATCCGCCGAATTGCATGGATTCCAGTGCATGCTGTTTTTCGCGCACTGCAGTGAAATATTCGACAAGGCCCTCACCTTCGAAGTTGCCGGTATCCCGACCATCCGGACTGATCATGGCGATACGCGCCGGATTCTGGACAGCTACTAACACTGCCTCGCCAAAAGGTTCGAACACCACCGGGTCATTCCCCGAACTCAGTTCGATTTCCTGGATCTTGTTGCCGTGCAGATCATATCGGGTCACCCAATTGCTGGTGAACATATTGCCACCCTCGATGGTCCACAGTTCGTCTCCACGCTTGATAACACCCATTGGAAAACATTCGACTGTGAAACCCTCGACACCGTCCGACTGAACCGAGCCCTCCTGGATAGAGGAAGATGAGACGACAAACCGACGGTGATTGGTGTCCGAAATAACCAGCCTGCCATCCTCCAGTGCCCACATATCGTTCGGGTAGAGGACACCCCTTGAATCCACCGCCACTTCACTCTGGTATTTTCCATCGAGATCGTACTTTTCGATGCGCTGCTTCCAGGAGTTGGCGAGATAAACCGTCTCCCTTGCCTTATCAAAAGCCAGCTTCACCGAATTGGCCTCGATATCACTATTAACGCCAGATGGGTGGATGAAAGGCTTGCATTTCATTGCCGCCAGGTTGCAACGATGCACCACACCATCACCAGCTTCGGCCAATAACAGACCGCCATCCGGCAACAACTGCATATCGCTGGCAATCTCGCTCAGGCCCAGAGAGGACAACGGGATAGATTCAAGAAGTGCTCCGTTCCTGTCCGCAATCAATAAATCCTTACGCGTGGCGATTGCCATGCGCCCATCATCGAGACCTTCCAGTGCCGTCGGCGCCGCGATATCGATCTCTTGCGCGGACACCCACAGAATCAGGCCGACCCCCGCGGCGATCCCTAGCATCACCACAACCGCAAGTAAATTTTTAAGAACTGTTCTATTCAAATCGCTCTCCCAATAACGGACTCCCCATCTCGCAGCCGGGAACTTCAACTGATCGCCTTTCGTTGTCAAGATTGTTTCCCATCTAGGATCAGGAGAAAAACCTGATTCCGGCACATTGGGAAAGTTGCCACAGCTGAAAAATTGTCGCAGTCTGCGAAAATCGCTGCCGGACGGGAGGAACCATGCTCAGGAATATTGGACTGACGACACTCTTCGCACTGCTATTGTGCACGCAGGCCGTGGCCGGCACCTTCTCGGTTACCAGTTCGGCGCCGAAGAGCGGCCCGCAGGTGGAGCTCTACGCCACCAGCTGGTGTGGCTACTGCAAAAAGGCCCGTGCCTTCTTCAACGCCCGTGGCATCAAGTTCACCGAATATGATATCGAGAAAGACGCGCGCGCCGCCGCTCGCAAGCAGCAGCTCGACCCGAACGGCCGTGGCGTGCCGTTTGCCGTGATCAACGGCCAAAAAATCAGCGGCTTTTCGGAAGCACTCTACCAACAGGCACTCGAATCGGCGCAGTAATAAGAAAGGCCGTCCGCTTTGGCCTGCAATTGCCCTCAGCCGTACAGTCGAGCCAGCAGGCCTGCAATCACTGCAACAGCCAATTGGGTGCACAACAGTGCTGCCTGATACTTCAGTAAGCGCACCACCCCTCTCAACCGCTCATCCAGATCGCGCCCGGCCTTGCTTGCGGGCATCAGTTTCAATCCGATCAACGCACGATCCAGATCTTGCAATTTATCCGGGCTGATAACGACAGATGTAAGCAAAACGTGATCAAAGCCCACGCGCACGGCAAACCACACTTCGGCCAATCCAACAGCAATCACAGATAGGATCGCCAGCAGCCACAGGGATGAAAGCGGCCCGGGAAGCATCGGCGCGGCCAGCAATATTGCTGTTGCGATCAAAGTTGTCGCGACCGAGAGCCAATGAATCTTCGCGTGCTGCTCCAATAATGCAGCACAACTTGCGATGCTCGCCAAGGCAGTATCCTTATCCATCTATCACCACCCGACCATTACCAGGCAATCTCTTGCAACGCCTTCCGGTGCTGCTCGCTCAGCACAACCGCCGGACGCTTTGCCCTGATCCTGCTGATTGCCTCATCAACATCTCTCACCTGATTTGTATGCAAAAGCCAGGCGGCAACCGCCATGGCACTGCGGGAATACCCAAGTGCACACACCACCAGTACCGGCCCCGCCCCTCGTAACGAGGCTTTTTCAATCATATCCACCGCCCGACACAGACTGGCGGCAGACGGCACCAGCAGATCGAGGCAAGGCACGCTATGCCAATTCACGTTCGTATCCGGAGCGGGCAGTTCCGCGGTGAGATCGACAACGGCGCTGTAGCCCCCTCTTTGAACATCACGCCGGGACGGAAAACGCCCCAGCCAGACATCAAAATCGACATGCACGGCCGGCTTATCCCGCAGGGTCCAGAGCCGGGAGTTAAGCCAAGCCCCGATCAGATAAGGCAACAGCAACCACCTGACGGCAGCAGACATCCGCCCATGCTCATCTTTCTGGAACCCCTTGCTGCCGATCACACCGTAGAACACCGCCACGAAAACAAGTGACACCGCAGGCCAAAATAGCCAAAGTGCGAAACCACCCGCCCACACGGCAACCACCGCCATCGCCAATGCCGCCAGCAGATACCATCCTGCCATGCGCCGGGCTCGCGGCGTGATCTCCTCCTCTGCGGAATGCAACATCGAGACGCCGCTATCTGGCCACAACCAGAGGCAGAACCAACCCAGCAGCGCTCCTGTCGGAATATCGAAAAAGTGGTGCTGATAAGTCGTTAGCACTGAAACCGCAATAAGGACGCAAACGATATGGAAAGGCAGCCGCAATGCACGCGGCAGATGCGCCAGATAGAGCTTCCATAAAATAATCAGCAGGGCGATATGCAGGGACGGCGCCTGATTGAACGGCTGGTCGAAGCTGTAGAGGGCGGCGAACAGCCCGCCGAACAGGCCATCGGCAAGCGGGCGCTCAAACGTGAACTGCAACGGGAACAGCATGAAGCAGCAGACGGCAATCACCTGCGCTGTCAGCAGTCGTCGTGCATGGCGATCCAGCTCAAATCCCGATGCGCAAACAAACAGCGAGATGGCATAAAAGGCATCAATCACCCAGTAGGGAATAATCGTCCACGGCACAAACGGAATGTGCCGCTCCCAATCAAACACGATATGCCCCACATCTTCCTGCATGGAAGCGAACCAATTGGCGCCCCCGTAGCTGGCGAAAAAGAACGACCCGAGCAGCAGCAGCCACAAAGCTGCCTGCTGCCGGAGCGGCAGCCCTTTTACACCTTCCTGGACCCGTTTCATGAATCGTTCCTGCGCGCCAGCGACACCGTGAAGATACCGAATGCATCGATGCGCTGCTCGATCTTGCTGAAGCCCGCCGCTTCGACCAGTTGATCCATCTCCTGCTGTGTACGCCGGCGCATGATCCACGCCTCTCCCTGGCGATGACTGGTAAGCGCCCGGGCGATCATCTCCAGCTGCGGATGCCACGGCTGGCCGGTATAGATGAGATAACCGCCGGGCTCGATGGCCTCAGCGAATCCTTTCAAAGATTCGCGAATCAGCGCGTTGTCGGGGAAAAGTTCGTAGAGGCCGGAGACCACACCCAGCGTCGGTTTCGGTTCCACACTTCTGTACGTTTCGGCATCAAAGGCGTTGGCTTCGACAAAGCGGGCGATATCGCCAAGCCCCTTCTCCTCGATCAGTTTGCCGCCCTGCTCGACGTTGAGCGGACTGTAGTCGCGCAGCAGTATCGAATCGGGCTTCGTCTCCCCCTGCTCAAGCGCTTCGAGGATATAGCGCCCGTGGCCGGAGGCGACATCCATGATGTGAACCGGTTTTTTCTCGCTACGCAGGTTGCGCACGGCGGTGCGCAGCAACTCCTCCACATTCAGCTTGCGCTGACGAATGCCGCGCCAGCCGATCGAGTTCAGGTAGAAACGGTCGATCATCTTCCCCAGTGGCGTAACACCTTCCGGCTGGTTGCGATACACATAATCCAGCGTGCTGCCGGAATCGAAACCGGTTTCATGCCCCAGCCTTATCCCTTTCGACAACAACCCGCCGATCCGCAGCCCTGACCGGGTTGCGGCCCAGTAGAGGCCGCGCAGGGAAAACAGTGGTAGCGGCGATGCAAGTTGATCCGCCTCGTAACGCGTATAGCCCGATCTGTCCGCATCCAGCAGCGATGGTCTGGAAACAGGCTCGGCAAAGCGTTGCAGGATAAAATCGCGCGCCTTGTCGACCGCCTGCTTGCGATCCTTCTCGCCCAGCGTGTCGTGGTAAAAACCATCGAGGATATGCCGCTCCTTCACCGTGCTTCCCAGCCGCTCGTAAAACCTGTGCTGGGGCCCGTGGTGCACCACCCAGTCGGCACCGGAGATCAGCAGTTGTGTGGGCACAGTAATGGCTGCCGCATCGGCTACGATGCGATCTGCCGCTTCGTACAACTCCAGCAAAATATTGACCGAGATCGGGCGGGTGATCAGCGGATCGCTATTGAAGGAATAGATACGCTCCGGATCGTGAGTCAGGAACTTCGCCTTCACATAGCTGTTCACATAAAAATTACCGCGCAAGGCCTGCTGCAGCTTCAGACCGGGGCGCGCAAGGGGCACGTAGAGCTTCACCTTGAATGCCGGTGAGGCCAGCACCATGCAGCGAATCTTCGGGGCATAATCGTGCACCCAGGTGGAGACCAGCACCGCGCCCACACTCTGCGCCACCACGGCCATATCCTCAGGTTTGATGGCGTAGTTCGCGGCAATGTGATCAACAAAGGTCTGCACGTCGCGCACCGACTCGGAGAGACCGGGGCTGTATCCCCGCTCGCCGGGCGAACGGCCATGGCCACGTGCATCCCAGGCAAATAAGGCGTATTCCGGCATGTTCAGCTCATCCGCCAGATGCGCCAGTCGGCCCGAATGCTCATGGCCGCGATGAAAAAGAATGACCGCGCCCTTGGTTTTTTTCGCTGTGGCAGGCCAATGACGATAGAAAAGCTTAACGCCATCGTGGGTCTCGAATGTTTTCTCTTCGGCAACTCTTGCTTTTGCTGTTTTCATAGCCTTCTCCTTTATGACCTCAATTCTGACTTCAACTCGTTCTCACCACTCATCGGAGTGGCAGCACTGCGCATCCAGCTCTTTGAAACGCGCTGTCAGCAGATCGATATGCTGCTGCCGGTCTCCCTGCCAGTAGACCGGCTCACCAATGAACACATCGCAGAAAAACGGCACCAGCAGCCCCTCGCCCTTGGGCAAGGCCTTGCCAAGCCCATGCATAAAAACAGGAATGACCGGCACCTCGGGATGCCGCCTGGCCAGATGCGAGACGCCGCTCTTGAGCTCCCCCATCTTTTCGGGCGCGCCGCGGGAGCCTTCTGGAAACAGCAGCAGAATCTTCCCCTGCTCCAGCGCCCGCGAGGCCTCGGCAAACGGGTCGTGATGCGAGACCCTGATTTCCCTGTTCAGCGGAATGATTCCAATCACCGAACGTGCAAACCACGAGCGCAGGGGAGTTCGCAAAAAATAGTCGGCCGCGGCAACAGGGTGGATATCTTTCAACTTACTGAAAGGGAAAAGTGTCATCAGTGCCAGCGTATCGAGGTGACTGTTGTGGTTGGCAACGATAATCACCGGCCCCTGCTGCGGCAGGCGAGAGCGGTTGCGCACATTCAGGCCCAGCACCAGCAGCAGCACCGGACGCACAATCACGGCGAAAAACAGATATCGGAGCCATAAGGAACCCATGCCGCTCTCCATCCTAGTAGTGCAGGTAATAGACATAGTGGAAAAACAGCGGCGCGGTGTAGGTGAGGCTATCCACCCGATCTAGAATGCCGCCATGTCCCGGCAGTAAACTGCCACTGTCCTTAACCTTCAAATCGCGTTTCAGTGCCGATACGGTCACGTCGCCCAGAAATCCAGCCATGGCGATCAGGATGCCGGCAGCCACTGCCTCCGACAGGCTCAAAGGGGTCAGCCACGGTGCCAGCAGCACTGCCAGAGCTGTCGTGGTCAACATGCCGCCGATGAGCCCCTCTCTTGTCTTGTTCGGGCTCACTTTCGGAATGATCTTGTTACGCCCGAGCAACTTGCCCCAGAGATACTGGAATACGTCGTTCAGCTGTGTGAGCACCACCAGGAAAAACACCAGGCCAGCGCCTCCGGCAACCGGGTTCCCGTGTTGAGGCAATACCAGCAGATAGGCCACATGGCTCAGGCTGAACACGGCGATCATCACCCCCCAGTGCAGAGTGCCGGCAGCGCGCAGGAAGCCTTGCGTCTCTCCGATCAGCACCATGCGTATCGGCAGGAACAGGAAGGCATAGACGGGAATAAAAATGATGAACATGCCGTACCATTCGATACCGGCCCAGTAGAACTGGAGCGGAATGGTGAGGTAGGCCCAGAACAGCACGCGCCGGTCGGCACGCCGGGTCGGAATCAGCGAGAGGTATTCCTTCAGTGCCAGAAAGCTGACCAGAGCGAAAAACACCATGGTCAGGGTGCGGTCGGCCAGAAAGGCGAGCGTAAACAGCGACGCCATCGCCCACCATGAATGGATACGATTCAGCAGCTCGCTGTAATCCTTTTCCCGGTTTACGATTTTCAGAGTATGGGCAATCAGTGATGCAAGGGCCAGCAGGGCGAAGAGGCTGCCCAGCGCCCAGACCACATTGGGCTGCAGGTGTTCGAAAATATTCATTGGATTTCCGCCAGTGCCCGCTGCATGCGATTGGCAATCGTTGCAAGCAGCAGCAGTAATATTGCTCCGAGCAGCAGCGTCAGCCACATCCCGGCAGGCACGCCTACACCCAGTGCCAGCGCCAGCGCCCCGAACACGAATGCCCGGTCGCTCTTGCCCATCGGCCCGTCGTAGCGGCGGCTTGCCCCCACCTGCACGGCAACCACCCCGGCCATCTCGGAGATAACGGCGAGCAGCACAATGGCGATCACCAGCCACGGCTCGATACCGGCAATCAAGGCAAACGGCAGATACAAGGCGATATCCGATACCACATCGCCAAGCTCATTCAGGAAGCCACCCAGCGCGCTCTGCATGTTAAATTCTTTTGCCAGCATGCCATCGATGGCATTGAGCGCCATGCGAACAAAGAGGATGACCGGGATCAACAGCAGCGGCCAGGCCTCTTCAGGGTTTATAGCTACCATAATGCCTGCAAGAATCGACAACAGCATGGCGCCCACAGTGACCTGATTCGCAGTGATGCCGGCTTTCGCCATACCTGCAACCAGCGGTCTTAACAAAGCCTGAAAGCGCGGCTTCAGATCATAAACACTTGCCATGATTCACTCCTCCAACCCTCAGTGTTCGCTTCAATCATCGGACCGGACCGCGGCAGGTGGCACCGGCGCAACATAGCCAATCACCAGCATCAGCACGCCAACCCCCAGAAACGAGACGACGCGTGCCAGCGTGCCGCTGCCGGACAGATCGACCAGAAACAGCTTGGCGGCAACAACCGCGAGCAGCACGGCGCCACACAGCCAGGCGATCCGGACGAATTTCCGGTTTCCTAAAAACATCAGCGCCAGCGCCAGCAGGCTCCAGCAGATCGAGACCATGGCCTGGAACTCGACCGACTGCATCATGGCAGGCTCACTCCATGCAATACCGAACCAGTGGTGCGCCATGCGCGCCAGATCCGCATTGAATTGCAGAAACAGCAGGCCTCCCAGCACAAGATAAAAATGCGTGTTTTCAAAGAAGAGCATGCCGCCATCCGCACACTGCTTCCGCCATACATAGGCCAGAAGCGCGGCAGCCAGCACCATGGCATCAACCGGATTACTCAGCGGCAGATACGGGAACGGCGCCATATCGACAGGACTCCCCAGCATCCGCAGCAGCCAGACTGCAAAAATCGCGAATCCTGCCGCAGGCACTTGCTGCACCCATATCGCCGGGAAACGCGCCATCGGCCAGATACCGCGTGCAAACAGGATGAACAGGATGCCCGCCAGCGTGGCGATGGGCAGAGGCAGCTGCTGCCAGATCGAAATCTGCTGCTGTGAATCGGGTGCAGGCGTGAGCAGCCAGTTCAGCTCCGACACCGAGAACAGGAGATAAAAGACGGGCAGGCCCCAGTGCAGAAAGGCATAACGCTCGTCACGCAGCGGATAGAGCAACCAGAGCGCCGCCCCGACGGCGCATGGCCAGATCAGGCCACCCCATCCCGCCAGGGGATGCGCGGCACTGCCAAGCTGATCTACAACAAGAAACAGTGCGATGACCACAATCTGCCACATGCCGAACATGCTGAATTCGGGCCAGTGCAGGCGTTTTCCGGTTGGGGTGACAAGCAGCGCAGTCGCAGAAAACAGCAGCAGGGTTGCCAGCAACATGGCGCGGCCATCCCAATACTGGCTGAGCTCATGCACCCCTGTACCAAACCACCAGATCAGGCCCCAGACCCTGAAAAACCGGCCCGAACTTGTAAGGAATGCAGACTTGTCGCCACCTCGATCAATCAACACCGCACATGCCCAGGCGGAAAACGCAATCAATAGCCCGCCGAGTGTCACCCCGAGACCCGCATCCGACCGGAGAGGTTCGTTAGCAAACCACGCGGCAGCAGCTAGAAACTGGAGCCCCAGGCCGGTATAGGTGCTTAACGAGCTGCGCTGAGCAATCCCGAGCCAGAGCAGGCCAACGCCCTCCATCGCCCAGAAGGCAGAGGTCTGGGCCGCATCCAGCTCAAGCGGCGCCGTGAGCGTCAGTAGCGTTATGGCAATCACAAACAATGACCGCGCCAGCAAGGTGTAACCGCCGCGCCATCCGTAATATGCCGCCCCTGCATAGATGATTCCGGCAATAGCCGTAGACAGGCTCATGCCATGAGCCATCCCTTGCACAAGTGGCGTCTGCAACATGAAGAAGCCGACCGGCGTGCCGAAAATCAGGGATGCATCCACATGCCCGAAGGGTTTGTCTGCGCCGTCGCGCGGCTTCTGCGTAAACAGGATGCCGATCATCAGATAGAGCAGGCCAAATCCGATCAGAAACGGTTCGACCGAATCGAAATGCTCCGGGCGATAATAGTTCCAGCCCCACATTCCGCTGATGGCAAAGGTGGCGCCCAGCCCCATCAGGCTGAGCTCGCGCCAGGATTTGTAGTAAGCCAGCACGGCAATACCAATATTGAGCACTGCATACCAGGAGAAGAGAGCGACGTGATTACCACCGCCTGTTGAGGCCAGCAAAGGCGCCAGAAAACCGCCCGCAAACGAGATGACCGCCAGCCAGCGCGCATTCTCGCATACCGCCATGGCCACACCCGCCCCGGCAACTGCTGCCAGCAACGTCAACGCAATCCCGGCGGGCAAAAGATCGTAGAGACGAAACGATGCATAGACGGTCATATAGAGCAGCCCCACGCCGCCACCTTGTAGCGCCAGGGCATACGCGGTTCGCCGCTCTCGCAAATATTGGCCCACGCCGATCATGGCAAGCGCTGCCAGCGCAACTCCGCCCATCCGCAACCACACAGGCAAATAGACATGCTCGGCAGCATATTTAAAAAGGAACGCAGCACCGAAGAAGAGCAGAATAGAGCCGCCGCGCACCAGCAGGTTACCGCCGGTGAACCACTCCATGATCCACGATGGGCTCTCATCCTGAACCCGGATGGTAGTAGAAGATGGCTCCCGCAGAGGCCGGGAAAGCGGCACTTTGGCAACAGGCTCGACCCTTGCAGGCACAGACACCTCTGCTTTTTTCGCCTCTGCCACTACAGGAGCACCCTCTGGAGCATTCTCTTCAAGCAGTGTAACAGACACGGAATCAATCCCCATCCCTGCCTCGGGCTGCGTTGTAAAATCGGAAGAGCGCTCTTCGGCAAATGCTTCGCCGGGCTCGACTTCCGGGATTGGCTCCTCTTCACCCCTTGCCGCATCAGCACGATCATCGCGCTGACTGAGGCTTCGCTTCAGGGCATTAAGTTCATCCCGCTGCTCGACGCTGCGTGCGACCAGCCAGCCCAGCAATCCGCCCACCAGGAAGACCAGCTTATCCACCCCCCACATCCACACACCGATCACCAGACCGAAAATAACCAGAACTACCTTCATCGTTTTACTCCTTTGGATTGCAACAAGCAGCCTGCAATCAACGATTTCTCTCGTGCCCGGCACACTTCATTCATGCCTTCGCAACCCCAACCATACGACTGACAATGATTTCCAATACTTCATCCGGCCCCACCACGGAAGGATCCAGCTTGCCTCCAACAGTGAGGGTGGCGAGGCCATGCACACCTGCCCAAAGCGCGCGGGCCTCTTTGGCGATCTCCACTTCACTGGCTCCCGCACCACGAATATTCCTGAGAGGCTCTTCGACCAAGACAAAGAGACGTGCAACCTGCGACTGATAACTTTCGGGAAACTTTTCGCCTTCAGGCAAGCGGTGCTCGAATACGGTCAACCATCGATATGTTTGCCGCTGTGCATACTCCAGATAAGTCCGTGCAATGGTGACAATTGTCGATACCGGTTGGGTCTCGCCCGCGATTGCTTGCTCGATGCCCAATTCGAGCTGCCGCAGAGCGCGCGTATTCACCTCTACGATCAACGCATCCAGATTCTGAAAGATCAGGTAAAGCGTGCCTGCCGTATACCCCATTTCAGTAGCGACCTTTCGCGCGCTCATGCCAGCCAGCCCCTCGCGGGCGATCAGTTGCTCAGCAGCATTGATCGCCATCTCTTTCAACTCTTCTCTTGTATGATCGCTGCGCCTTGCCATAAAACCTCCGACTTAACTGAACGCTGTTTAGTTAATATGCGCATTAAATAAACATTGTTCAGTTTTGTCAAGCCCCTTGTGCAGAAGCCCTCCTGAAAATCACCCTCCATCCTGCTCAGACCTTGCGGGGCAACATATTCAAGGGCTCTGCCAGCAAGTGGCCGCGTGCATCTATCGTAAACCGAACCAATATGGTACACTTTGCAGCCTTTTTATCAGGAGGTTCAATCATGGAAGGCAAAAAAAGTGTCACCATCGTCTGTTTTTCCGGCGAGTTCGATAAGCTGGTTGCTGCATACACCATTGCCACGGGCGCTGCAGCCACCAACCGCGATGTCACCATGTTTTTCACCTTCTGGGGACTGAACGCCCTGAAGAAGAAACAGGGCCATGCCTGGCTCGGAAAGGATTTCCTCTCCCGCATGTTCAACTGGCTGATGGGCGGGCGCAAAAACCTGCCGCTCTCGCGCCTCAATTTCGGCGGTGCCAGCCCGAAACTGATGACCGGCATGATGAAGAAAAACAATGTCGCCACACTGCCCGAGCTGATGGAGGCGGCCAACGCTCTTGGCATTCGCCTGTTTGCCTGCGAAATGTCCATGCATATCCTTGGCGTGACCAAAGAAGATTTGATCGACGAGGTAAAGGAGGTTGTTGGCGTAGCCACCTTCCTGAACGAATCGGAACAGTCACACATCATTTTTATCTGAGGAGAATACCGTGAAGCACTTTCTCGATATCACCCAAGAGACCTGCCCGATGACCTTCGTGAAGGTGAAGCTGATGCTGGCCAAAATCGGCAAAGGCGAGCAGCTGGAAGTGATTCTCAATGAGGGCGAACCGCTACAAAACGTACCTCGCTCCTGCGAAGAGCAGGGCTACAAAGTGCTATCGATTGAGCCGACTGACGACAACAAGCACCTGCTGCTCATCGAAAAATAAGAAACCGGCCTAGCCCAGCAGCGCATCCAGAAACATCATCATCGCGAACCCGACCAGCAGGGCGACAGTGGCGAGGTTCGCATAGCCGCCGCGATGAGTTTCAGGAATAATCTCATCACTGATAATGAACAACATGGCCCCGGCCGCGAACCCCAGCGTCACCGGCAACATGGGGGCCGCAAGCCACACCGCGGCAGCACCAAACAAACCACCCAGGGGTTCGATCAGTCCGGTAAGCGCCCCCACCGAAAAGGCCAGTAGCCGGGAGTAGTTTATCGCCATCAGCGCAGCGGCAACTGCCAGCCCCTCCGGAATATTCTGAATGCCGATGCCGGTTGCTAAAGAAATGCCGTTGCCGATATCTCCTCCTGCAAAACCAACACCAACAGCCATTCCCTCCGGAAAGTTATGCAGCGCAATCGCAAATACGAACAACCAGATGCGGCTTACCCGCTGCGCCTGCGGCCCCTCGTGCCCGGTCAGTAAGTGCTCGTGCGGCACATAGCGATGCACAGCGAGCAGGACTGCAGCGCCAAGCAGCAGTCCGCCGATCACCACTGCCACAGCCACAGTTTTAATCTGGAACAGCTGTTCAGATATCTCCAGTGCAGGTTGTATCAGGGAAAAGAAGGTGGCCGCCAGCATGATGCCTGCGGCCAGACTCAGCATCAGCACCTCCACCCGCTCGGAGAACTGCCGCACCAGAAACACGCCCATGGCGCCGATCGCCGTCGCGAGCCCGGCCAGTAGACTCCCTAAAAAGCCATACCAGACGACTGCCCACTCGGCATCCATCTACAACGTGCCATCCCTTGCCGCTCTGAACAGATCGCGAGGACGACCGATATCAAACCATTTCCCATGGTGCAGCCTGCCTCGGCAGCGCTTTTCCGATATCAGAGCGCCAATCGGCTCCAGCAGTGAAAAAGATTTCTCTGCAGGCAGGTTAGATATTGCACATACATCCCAGACCGACACTCCGGCATAGGTGTAGCGCGGCTCCCCCTGCGGTTCGATATATGAACCGGCCAAAGCAAAATCACCGCGCGGGTGGTGCCCCGGATTCGGCACCAGTGCCAGCGCACAGCCATCCGCCGGGCACAGCGCGGCCAGCTTCTGCACATCGATGTCTGCGATCACATCGGCATTATGCACCGCAAACAGGCCATCACCGGGCAGGCGCCGCAGCGCTGTGCGTACCCCGCCACCGGAATCGAGCAGGGTTTTCTCCGGGCTGAAGTAGAGGCGAACACCAAGATGCTCTCCGCCGCCCAGCACATCCATAAGCTGCTCGGCATGATGATGCACATTGATGGCGATATCGCGGATGCCCTGCGATGCAAGCCTGCGGATCACATGCACGATGGCCGGCTCGCCGGCCAACGGCATCAGTGCCTTCGGCTTGCCGTGCGTCAGCCATTTCAGACGGGTTCCTAGCCCGGCCGCCAAAATGACGGCCCGGTCCACACTGCGACTCATCGACCAAGCGCCTTCAGAATTTGCGGCATCACTTCCATGGTCGCATCATATCCGCGCTGGATTTCCTCATTGGAGTTGGAAAAATCATGCCACTGCCGGTATCCATGCAATGGCTCGATCAATACATCGGCATTGGCCTTTTCGTAGCGCCGCAGATAAAGGGCTTTGACACTGGTCGCCCAGTCCATCATGCCGAGCAGATGCGTCGGACGCTCCTCGGGATCGGGCCGCGCCCCCACATTGACGGCGACCACGATCTCTCCGCTCGACGATACGGCCAGGGCCTCTTTGGATGGAATCTCGGAGGCCAGAGCACCATCCAGATATTCGGCATCGTCAATCTTCACAGGATCGAACACGCCGGGAATCGCCATACTGGCGGCAAGCACCACCGACAGCTCTCCTTTCGAAAAAAGACGGCATTCGCCACCCGGAAACTCCACGGCGGTCACATACAATGGGATTTTGGTATCGGCAAACGATTTCCCTTCGCATAGCGTTTCGGCAATTTCAGAAAGAATCTCCACATTTGCCAGCGAGATATCGCTGGCAGCCCGTGCATAGAGAATGGTCTGGCGCGCAGCACTTGTCAGCCGCCCAAGCCAGGTTTCATTATCGCCATTGGCCTCTTCCAGCCGTGGGATATCGAGGCTCGTGAAAGCATCCGAATGCAGGAAACCGACCACTCGCTCGCGAACAAGCTGGCTGTCGGCATTAAGCGCATACATTGCCCCGAACAGTGCACCGATACTGGTGCCAACGATTGCCGACGGGCGCAACCGATGCTCTTCAAGCGCCTGCAATACGCCGATATGCGCCAGCCCCCTGCCGCCGCCACCGCCCAGTGCCAGCACGAATCCGGATGCGTTGCGGGAGAGAGCTCTGCGCCAGAAGCTCACACATCCTCCGGAAGCCGGGCAGCCTCTTGCAAGCGTTGACAGAGCAGAGTGATCTCCTCTTTATGCAAAGGCTCGTCATGTTCCGATCTCAAAAAGAATACATCCACTGCTTTCTCTCCAAAGGTCGATATCGCTGCGCCACGTATATCATAGCTCATCTGACTGATCACAAACGCCAGTGAAGCCAGCAACCCCGGCCTGTCGGCTGCCTCAACCTCAATTGCAGTCTGCCGGCTTGAGGCAAACGGCAACTCACGCGCACGCACCTTCACCTTGCGCATCAACACATTTTGCTTAAAAGCCGGCAACTTCGGCAATGTTAGCACCTGATCCCCCGCCTCATTAAGAATCATCTCGATGCGCTCACGCAAACGTAGCAAGTCGCTCTCCACTTCCAGTGCCCTGCCTTGCGCATCCACCACATGGAACACATCCAGCACGCGCCCATCGGCCAGCGCATAGGCATGCGCGGCCACAATATTCACAAAGCCTGATGAGATGGTGGCGGCAAGTCTGGCAAACAGGCCCTTGCGCTCCTTGGCGAGCACGATCACCAGACTCTGTTTGCGATAATCGTCGATCAGAGTATCCACCGCCTCTTCGCCATCGGCACGCACAAACAGACGCGCAATCGGCAACAGTTGCCGGGGCTGAAAATCCATCACGCAGCGCCAATGAATCTGATTGAAAACCGGAGCCAGTCTCGGCCGCTCTTCCGGCTCCGCATGCCCAATCGCCGATTCGATACGGGTACGAATACGGCTTTCCAGCGCTTCATCCGGCATCACATCACCTTTCAGCGCCCGCTCGGTCGCCTCGTACAGCTCGCGCAACAGCGCGCCCTTCCAGTCGTTCCACACCTCGGGACCAACCGCTGAAATATCCGCCACGGTCAATAAAAACAGATACTGCAATCGCTCCATATCGCCAACGAAACTTGCGAAGTTGCGTATCACCTCCGGGTCGGAAAGATCGCTACGCTGCGACACCATCGCCATCTCAAGATGATATCGAACCAGCCAGGCAATCAACTCGATCGTATCGCGGCTTAGCGAAAGCGAACGGCAGAAACGGCGCGCCAGCTTCTCACCCTCGATGGAGTGATCCCCCTCGCGCCCCTTGGCGATATCGTGAAACAACAGGGCCAGATACAACACCTCCGGGCGTCCAATCACCCCCATCAGATCGGCCGCAAGCTGCAGACGCATCCGACCCAGCCCATGGTGCGACACCATCTGATTGCGCGCCTCGCACACCGCACGAATGGTATGCTCATCCACCGTATAGGCGTGGTAACGATTGAACTGCCCAAGCCCCACCACACGGCGGAAATCGGGTATCAGGCGACCGAGCACGCCGGTGTTGTTCATCTGCTTGAGGGTGCGTCCGACATGTCGAGGATGCTTGAGAATTTCCAGAAACAGACGGCCGGCCTCGGCATCCCTGCGCACGCCCGCGTCCATCACCGTCACCTTCTCGCGAAGCAATCGCAACGCATGACTCGACAACTCCTTGTCCTGCTCCTGCGAAACCAGAAACACCCTTAGCAATCGTAAAGGCTCCTCATCGAAGACCTGATCGTCGAGCACATCAAGCTGCTTGCCGACACTCACAAAACCATCGCCGACCTCCTTGCGGCGCACATAGAAGCGCGGCGGATGCAGCTGCTCCTCGAAGTGCTGCACCAGCATGCCGGAGATGCGCGCCACACGCCCGGCGTGGCGGAAATAGTGCTTCATGAATACATCGACAGCAGGCTGGCCTCCGCTCGCCTGATATCCCATGCGCTCGGCCAGTGCTGCCTGTTGCTCGAAACCGAGCCGGTCGCTTGCCCGCTTGGATTCCAGATGCAATCCGGTACGACAACGCCAGAAAAAATCCTGCGCCTGATTAAGCTGACGCATTTCGCGGCTGGAGAGCGCGTTGATCTCCACCAGCGCCTGTAGCTGCGACACGCCATACCAAACCCGTGCCATCCAGAAAACCGCCTGAATATCGCGCAGCGCCCCCTTCCCCTCTTTCAAATCCGGCTCCATCAAAAAAGCCGTGTCGCCAACCTTCCTATGCCGTGCGGAGAATTCGTCGAGCTTGGCCTGAGTGAACGCCTTGCGATATTTTTCAAAGAACACGGAACACTCGCGTTGCAGCACTGCAAACAATTCACCCTTGCCAGTCAGCAACCTCGCCTCGGTCGCGGCAGTTGCGGAATCCCAGTCTTCGGAGAAGTGCTGAATACTCTCCTCCACACTGCGCACCGCATGCCCGACCTTGGCGCCGGTATCCCAAAGCAGGTACATGAAGCTGTTGATACGCTCCTGCACCGCATCCGGTGCTTTGGCGGGAATCAGAAACCAGATATCCCAGTCGGAGCCGGGGCAGAGCTCCTGTCGCCCGTTGCCGCCAACCAGCACGATATCCACCAGATCCGCCACCTCGCCAGCATGTTGCTGCCAGCTTGTCTTCAACAGGGTATCGACGCCATCCGACATGTGACGCACCAGCTCACGACCACGCGCACCCTTCTCGAACAGTACCGAAACATCCGCCCACAACTGCCTGACCTGCGCTTTTCCGGCAAGAGCCTCTTGCGACATCAGCGTTTTCCAAGCTTACTGGCCTGCTCTCGCAGGCTATCAAGCAGATTCATGGCATCGATAGGGCGCATATTCTCGACATCGGCGTCCAGCAGCTGCTGCAGAAGCCCTGCCAGCAGGGTTTCGCTCTGCTTCTGCCGCCGCTTTTCTGCTTCGGAGAAAAGCCCCAGCTGCGATTTGCCGGCCTCGGCCTCCAGCTCGGCGCCGTGTTCCAGGCGAAACAGATGCTCGCGGGCGCGGGCGATCACATCCGGCGGTAAACCCGCCAGTTGAGCCACGGCAATACCATAAGAGCGATCCGCCGCGTTCTCGATCACACGATGCAAAAAGATCACCGATCCATTCCATTCACGCACCGTCACCGAAGCATTGAATGCCATATCGTACTCATCCGGCAATGCGGTCATTTCATGATAGTGCGTGGCAAACAGCGTCAGCACATCATCGGCACGAATCAGCCGCTCCGCCACCGCCCAGGCGATAGCAAGGCCATCCCAGGTGCTGGTCCCGCGACCGATCTCATCCACAATCACCAGCGCGCGGGCCTCCAGCTGATTCAGAATGGTGGCCGTCTCCATCATCTCCACCATAAAGGTGGAGCGCCCGCTGGAGAGCTCATCGCCAGCCCCCACACGAGTGAAAATCTGTTTGGTTAAAGGAATACGTGCCTCATCTGCCGGCACAAAACAGCCGGTATGCGCCAGCCATACAATCCACGCCACCTGTCGCATATAGGTCGATTTGCCACCCATATTTGGCCCGGTCAGCAGCATGAAGCGACGGCTCTTCATATCCATATCGGTATCGTTGGCAACAAACGGCTCGCGCTCCAGACTCTGCTCAACGACAGGGTGCCGCCCACCTGAAATCTTCAGCAAACGGCCTTCGTGCACCTGAGGACGCACATAGCGATTCCGTGCTGCCACATGCGCAAAACAGGCCAGCACATCAAGCTCCGCCACTGCCTGTGCAGCTCGCTGAATCGCAGCGGTATTCGTCTGTAAGCGGCTTGCAAGCGATTCAATCAGCGCCATCTCGTGCGCCAGGGATGCATCCTTTGCACCAAGAATTTCGGATTCAAATTTATGCAGCTCATCGGTGATAAAACGCTCGGCATTCACCAGTGTCTGCTTGCGCACATAATCCGGCGGCGCCGATTCAGCCTGCACCTTAGATATTTCGATAAAGTAGCCGAATACCTTGTTGTATTTCACACGCAGATTGGCAAGCCCCGTGCGCTCACGCTCGCGAGCTTCATAATCCTGCAACCAGTCTCCGGCATCCGCGGCCAGATTACGCAATCGATCGAGCTCGGCATCAAAGCCATCGCGAATTACGCCGCCGTCGCGGAAATTCGGCGGCAAGGTTTCGGTGATTGCGCTATCGAGTAATTCCCCAAGCTCCTCAAGACCGGCCATCGCCGCCCGCATATCGGCAAACATGCCATTACGCTCACCGAGTGCGGTGCATAGCCCCGGCAGCGACTTCAACGAATCGGCCATCCCGCGGAAATCGCGGGGTGAAGCGCGTCCCAGTGCGATACGCGTGAGCATACGTTCCATATCGCGCACATGCCGGAGCAGACTACGCAGCGCGTCTCTGGCATCGGCATCATCAAGCAGGCTCTCCACAGCATCCTGCCGCGCCCGAATAATCTCCGAATCAATCACAGGCACATCGAGCCATCGGCGCAGCAGCCTTGCCCCCATGGGGGTTTGCGTCTGATCAATCACCGCGACCAGACTCGATTTCGGATCGCCTGCCAGCGAATAGTGCAGCTCGAGATTACGGCGGCTTCTGGCATCGATCTGCATGCCCTGCACCGCTTCATGGAAGACCGGCAACGCCAGATGGCCAAGCGCGCACTTCTGGGTCTGCTCAAGATAAACCAGCACCGCACCGACCGCTGCTGCCACCAGCGGATGGGGTGCGAGATTCAGCGACTCCCATTCTGCCACTCCGAAGCGTTGCTGCAGTTGCTCCCTGGCTACCTGCGACGCAAAACTCCAGTCCCCCGGACGATGCACCGGCATGGAGAATGCCGGCTTCTCGGCGCTATGCAGCAACAACTCGGCCGGGCGCAGCACCGCCAGATATTCATCAAGAGCAGGAGTACCAACACCTTGCCGAATCGTCCATGCACCACTGGAGAGATCGACTGCGGCAACCGCCCACTGCTGCTTCTTGTCCCGATACAGTGCCGCCAGAGGGAAACTTTCGCTCTGCTCCAGAAGTTCCGATTCGGTAATGGTGCCCGGGGTTACCACGCGCACCACCTCGCGGCGCACCGGCCCCTTGGTTCCGTCCGGCGGCTCCATCTGCTCGCAGATCGCCACCCGCTTATCGCACTTCACCAGCTTAGCCAGGTAATTCTCCGCCTGATGCCACGGCACCCCGGCCATCGGAATATCTTCACCGTTGACCTTGCCCCGCTTGGTCAGGGCAATATCTAGAATACGTGAGGCTTCCACCGCATCATCGAAGAACATCTCGTAGAAATCGCCCATGCGATAGAAGAGCAGGCAATCTGCATACTCCGATTTGATTCGGAGATACTGCTGCATCATCGGTGTGTGGTGACTGAGATCGGCCTCGGCAGACATGCCGCAGAAACTAACACGGCTTTGCGGAATTCTTAACTACAAAGAGGAGAAGCCCGAGCTGCATGCGGAGGGAGGGAGGGGAGAGATATCCGCGCATACATACCCGGGCTTCAACGACAACAGCATGTAAGGATCGTCTGTTGTGTCATCAACACAGCAACGCGTTGGCAGGGAGAGAGTCGCCTCGACTTTGCTGCTCGTGCACAAGTGCACATTAAGTCAGGAACAAGCATGCTCCATGCCATTTCTCTGGGGGAAAGTGAAAAACAGGCCGCTTATGGCCTGATAGTGACGGAATCTTTTTTACTTCGTCTCTCGTGCGGCAGCACTGACAACCGGCGCAAAGCTGTGCCGGTGATGTTCGCACGGTCCGAATGTACGCAGAGCTTCCATGTGCTCGGCGGTGCCGTAGCCCTTGTGTTTGGCAAACTGATAGGCCGGATAACGGGAATGGAGGTAATGCATCATACGATCACGCACCACCTTGGCGACGATGGAGGCGGCGGCGATCTCCTGCACCTTGTCGTCCCCGCCAATCACTGCCGACACAGGATATGGCACCTCCGGGCAACGATTACCATCCACCACCACTTCGCTGGGCTTCACCACAAGCGCCTCCACGGCCCGGCGCATGGCAAACATGGTGGCATGCAGGATATTGAGCCGGTCGATCTCTTCCACATTGGCCTGTGCCACGGCATAGGCCACCGCATGTTTGCGGATATGGTGGTAGAGCTTCAAACGCTTTTTCTCGGAAACCCTTTTCGAGTCGCGGTACTGGCCGAGCATCGGATCGTCCGGCGAGAGAATCACGGCCGCGGTGACCACCGGACCTGCCAATGGCCCACGCCCGACTTCATCGACTCCGGCTAGCATCAGCGTCACCCTCTCAGAGACGCCCCGAACTGTTTCTCCATCGCCTGCACGATCGCAGCCGACACGGCATCCGCCTCTTCAAGCTTCAGCGTGCGATCCGGGGCCTGCAGCACGAAACGGATACCCAGGCTCACCTGCCCATCCGGCACGCCCTTGCCGAGATAGCGATCGAAAATCACCGCCTCGCTCAACAGTTGCCCGCCGGCTTTGCGTGCCGCCTGCAAAATCTCCTCAGCCGTCAACTTACGATCGAACAGGAATACCAGATCGCGCGATACGCTCGGGAACTCCGGGATCGGTGCGAATTTAGGCATCTTTGCCTGTGGAAGTTTGCCAAGATCGACTTCAGCTACATACACGGGAGCGTCGAGATCGAAGCGATCCGCAATCGCTGCATCCACGCGACCAATACGCCCCACTTCGCTGCGACCGACCAGAATCTTCGCCGACTGCCCCGCCTGCAGGCCGGGGAGTCCATCCTCGGCAATAAAACGCGCCTGCGCCCCCATGCGGGAGAGCCATGCTTCCACTTCACCCTTCAGATCGAAGAAATCAGCCGCACGCGCATCGCCATACCACGAATCGCCCTGCCATTCGCCGGTGAGCAGCCAGGCCAGCATATCGGTCTCGACATAGCCTTTGCCGGAATCGGTATAGGTGCGCCCCTTCTCCACCAGTGCGGCGCACGCCTGTTGCCGGTTGAGATTGTGTTTCGCCACATTCAGCAGCCCCGGCCAGATACTGCGACGCATCACGCCCATCGCATCGGAGATCGGATTGGCAAGCACGATGTCGCCATCCGGCTCGGGCGCAAACAGCCGTTGCTCTGCCTGAGAAATAAAGGCGTAGGTAATTGCCTGCACGAAGCCCGATTGCAGGGCTGCATCCAGCGAGCGATCCTTCTGCGCAGCCTCTTTCGCCACCTCCAGCGGCGGCAGCAGTTCGGGAATATTGTCGTAACCGTGAATGCGGGCATATTCCTCGATGATATCCTCGGGGATACTTACATCGTGCCGATGTGGTGGCACCTTGATACTTACCTCCCCGGAAGCGCGACGTACATCGAAACCCATGCGGGAGAGCACTTCGTCTGTCTTGGCAGGAATTGCCACCCCCAATCGGGAGTCGACTCGTGAAGCGGCAAAACTGATCGTGCGCGGCTCGCTGGCAATACCGCCACATACCTGCACGTCGCCGGCCTTACCGCCAAAAAACTCCAGGATCATACCTGTCGCACGCTCAAGTGCTGCCGATACCATCAGTGGATCGACTCCGCGCTCAAAACGCATCGAAGCCTCGGAGACCATGCCATGCGAGCGGCGGGATAGACTGACGCGTGCCGGGCGAAACAGCGCCGATTCAAGAAGAATATTTTTACTGGCTTCGGTGGTGCCGGAGGGCGCCGAACCCATAATACCGGCAAGCGCAATTACGCCGCTGGCGTCAGAGACCACCAGATCGCCTGCCTGCAGTTTGATCTGGCGCTCATCCAGTGCGTGGAATGGTTCGGCCGCAGAGGCCGCGCGGATCACCACATCGCCGGAGAGTTTGTCGGCATCGAAGGCGTGCATCGGCTGCCCCATATCGAGCATCACGTAGTTCATCACATCCACCACACCGTTCACAGGCCGCATACCGGCCTCATTGAGGCGGCGCTGCATCCACTCCGGTGATGCGATAACCTTTACACCCTCGATACGGCGGGCGAGATAGAGCGGGCAATCCTCCGGCGCATCAATGCGTACCGCAGGTTTGGCGACTGATTTCTCTTCCGGGACTTTATCTGCTTCGACGGAGAGCAGCGGCAGGCCATACAAGGCAGCCAGATCGCGGGCAATCCCGCGTGCGCTCATGCAGTCGCCACGATTCGGCGTAATGGAGAGATCGAATACCGCCTCTTCGAGTTGCAGGTACTCCCCCGCCTCAACCCCAACAGGCGCATCCTTCGGCAGGATCAACAGCCCCGCCGACTCCTCACTCAGGCCCAGCTCGGTCTCGGAGCAGCACATGCCATGGCTCTCCTGCCCGCGAATCTTGCCCTTCTTGATGGTCAATCCGTTCGGCAGTGTCGTGCCGACCGTTGCCACCGGCACCTTGTCTCCCGCACCCATATTGGAAGCGCCACAAACGATGCCCAATGGCTCAGCTGCACCGACATCCACTTTCAACAGGCTCAGCTTGTCGGCATCCGGGTGCTTATCCTTCGAGAGAATACTTCCCACCAGCACGCCCTTCACAGCTGCGCGTGGAGTTTCAACCCCTTCGACCTCGTGCCCGAGATTCACCAGCGTGCGCGCAATACCATCGACGCTGTCGGTGAGTGCCACATGCTCTTTCAACCACGACAAAGGAAGTTTCATCGGCCGATCCTCCCTACGAAACGGACATCGTTTTCAAAAAACAGGCGCAGATCCGGAATGCCATACTTCAGCATCACCATACGCTCCACACCGAGCCCGAAAGCGAATCCCGAATATTCGTCGGAATCGATTCCGACCGCCTTCAACACGTTGGGATGAATCATCCCCGAGCCCAGAATCTCGATCCAGCCGGTCTGTTTGCAGACCCGGCACCCCTTGCCATCACATAAAACACAGCCCATATCCACCTCGGCCGAAGGCTCGGTGAATGGGAAATAGCTCGGGCGCAGGCGGATCGGCAAATCCTTGCCGAAATAGGTGGAGAGGAAGTGCTTCAGCACCCCTTTCAGGTGCGCCATCGATACATTGCGATCCACCTTGAACACCTCCACCTGATGGAACATCGGCGAATGGGTCATGTCGTGGTCGCAGCGGTAAACGCGTCCGGGTGCGACTACCGCGAGCGGCGGCTCATTGCCTGCATCGAGAAATGCCTGCATGGCGCGAATCTGCACCGGCGAGGTGTGGGTGCGCAGCAGTTTGGGCTCCTCGGCATCCGAGCGGATGAAAAAGGTATCGTGCATGGCGCGGGCCGGGTGCTCGGGCGGAATGTTCAGCGCATCGAAATTGTGGAATTCGTCTTCGATCTCCGGGCCTTCGGCAACGCTGAATCCCATCGACACAAAAATCGCAGTGAGTTCATCGAGACCCATTTGCAACGGATGCCGTGCTCCCTGCGCTGGGCGACGACCGGGAAGGGTGACATCCACACGTTCGGCCTCGATGCGGGAGGCGCTCTCGCGCTTTCCGACCTCGGCTTCGGCGGCATCAAGTGCTGCGGAAATATCGGCCTTCACGGCATTAACCGACTGCCCGATCACCGGGCGCTGCTCGGGTGGCAACTGCCCCACCCCTTTCAGCACTTCGGTGAGTGCGCCCTTCTTGCCGAGATAGCGCACGCGCAATTCGGTCAGCGCTGCCATATCAGTGGCGGTCGCAAACGCGGCCATCGCCTCGTCACGCAACGCATCCAGCTGACTTTTCAGCGATTCGATATCTGAAGACATGCTCCCTCCGACTATCTTTTCAGACGATTGCAACGTCCGGGTAACCCTGCCGCAAAAAAAATGGCAGAGCCACAAGGCCCTGCCATTTATTCATTCACACTTATTCGCTCCCCGCAAGGGATGCGAAAATGGATTGCTTACTGAATCTTCGCGCGGGCCGTTTCTGCCAGCTTCGCAAATGCTGCATCGTCGTACACGGCGATATCCGCCAGTACCTTGCGATCCAGTTCAACGCCGGCAGCTGCCAGACCGAACATGAAACGGGAATAGCTCAGACCGTGCATACGGGCTGCCGCGTTGATACGGGCAATCCACAGGCTGCGGAACTCACGCTTCTTGGCCTTGCGGTCGCGGTAGGCATACTGACGGGCCTTATCGACCGCCTGCGTGGCTGTACGGAAACAGCTCTTGCGGCGACCGCGATAACCGGCTGCAGCCTTGATAACTTTTTTATGACGCGCGTGCGCCTGAACTCCACTCTTTACACGAGGCATGGTGCTCTCCTACTAATCCTAAATCTTGTTGGCTGCGGGGCTTCTCAGCCGCCGTATGGCAGCAGCCGCTTCAGATGACCGGAATCGCTTCCGTGCACAAGCTCGGTACCACGCATATTGCGGATACGTTTCGACGACTTCTTGGTCAGAATATGCTGTGCAAACGCCTTGTTGCGTTTCCACTTGCCGCTTCCGGTCTTGGAAAAACGTTTGGCTGCACCGCTGTTTGACTTCATCTTTGGCATAATACGCTACCCTTCTTCAACCTATTTCTTAATCGGCGCGACGATCATGATCATCTGACGCCCTTCGAGATCCGGAGCCTTCTCGATCTTGCCCAAATCCTCCACTTGCGTGGCGACATTCTTGAGCTGGTCGGCACCCCTGTTCGCATAAGCCATTTCGCGGCCCCGGAACCGGATACTCATTTTAACCTTGTTCCCCTCAGTGAGGAACTTGCGGATATGCTTGATCTTGGTCTCCAGATCGTGCGTATCCGTGGTGGCCCGCATCTTCACTTCCTTGACCTGGACCACATGCTGTTTCTTCTTGGCAAGGTTGGCTTTCTTGCTCTGCTCATATTTGAACTTGCCATAATCCATGATCTTGCAGACTGGCGGCTTGGCATTCGGCGACATCATCACCAGATCGAGACCTTCAGACTCCGCCATACTGACCGCTTCCTTAAGCGACAACACGCCGACCTGACCACCATCTGAACCTACGACGCGAACTTCTCTCGCCTCAATCTCCAAATTGATTGGCAATTCCTTCTTAATATAAGCCCCCTAATCCTTGCACTAGCTGTAATTTTCGATCATGGAACGCATCTCTGCGAGCCAATCATCCACGCTCTTCACACCAAGGTTTTCACCGTTTCTGGTACGCACGCTCACGGTGCCCTCCTGGGCTTCGCGATCGCCGGCCACCAGAATATATGGAACCCGGGCCAAAGTGTGGGCGCGCACTTTATAGCCGACCTTCTCATTTCGCAAGTCCATTTCTACACGAAAACCTGCCTGCTGCATCTGTTCGGTAATATTTTTGACGTATTCGTCCTGCCCCTCGGAGATATTGCAGACCACCGCCTGCACCGGCGAGAGCCAGAACGGGAACTTTCCTTCATATTCTTCGATCAGAATACCGATGAAGCGCTCCAGCGAACCTAAGATAGCCCGATGCAACATCACCGGAGTCTGGCGGCTGTTGTCTTCGGCCACATATTCGGCATCCAGCCGCCCGGGCATCGAGAAATCCACCTGGATGGTGCCGCACTGCCAGACGCGGCCCAGGCAATCGCGTAAGCTAAATTCGATCTTCGGGCCATAGAAGGCGCCCTCGCCCGGATTCAGGCCGTATTCGATCCCCTTCTCGCGCAGTGCTGTATGCAGCGCATCCTCGGCCTTGTCCCACTGCTCGTCGGTACCGACGCGCTTCTCGGGGCGGTCGGAGAGGAAGATGATCACCTCTTCGAAGCCGAAACGCTTGTAAACGTCGTAGACCAGATCGATGAAGTCGGAGACCTCGCCGTTGATTTGCTCAGGTGTGCAAAAGATATGCGCATCGTCCTGCACGAAGTTTCTGAGACGCATCAGGCCGTGCAAAGTGCCCGAGGGCTCGTTGCGGTGGCATGAGCCAAATTCCGCAAGCCTCAGCGGCAGCTCGCGGTAGGAGTGCAGCGCCTGGTTGAACACCTGGATATGGCAAGGGCAGTTCATCGGCTTGATGGCGTAGTCGCGGTTCTCGGTGCTGGTGGTGAACATATCCTCGCGGAACTTCTCCCAATGGCCCGATTTTTCCCACAGCTTGCGGTCCACTACCTGCGGAGTTTTGATCTCCCGATAGCCGTTGTCGCGCATCACCTTGCGGATTTCATTCTCCACCGCCTGCCAGACCGCCCAGCCCTTCGGGTGCCAGAAGATCATGCCCGGCGCCTCTTCCTGCAGGTGGAAGAGCTCCAGGCTCTTGGCCAGCTTGCGGTGGTCGCGTTTCTCCGCCTCCTCCAGACGATGCAGGTAGTCGTTCAGATCGCCCTTGGAGGCCCATGCGGTGCCGTAGATACGGTGCAGCTGCTCGTTCTCGGAGTTGCCCTCCCAGTAAGCGCCGGAAACCTTCATCAGCTTGAAATGCTTCAGGAAACCGGTGTTCGGCACGTGCGGGCCACGGCAGAGGTCCATCCACTCGCCCTGGCGGTAGATGCTGACGACCTCACCGGCCGGGATACGCCCGATCAGCTTTGCTTTATAACTTTCACCGATATGTTCGAAGTGCGCCACGGCTTTGTCGCGATCCCACTCTTCACGGACGATCTCGATCTTCTTGTTGGCCAGCTCGCGCATCTTCTGCTCGATTTTGCCCAGATCGTCCGGGGTAAACGGGCGCTCGAACGAGAAGTCGTAGTAGAAGCCGTCCTCGATCACCGGACCGATGGTCACCTGCGATTTGGGGAAGAGCTCCTGCACGGCCATGGCCATCAGGTGCGAGGTGGAGTGCCGGATGATGTCGAGCGCCTCGTCGGATTTTTCGGTGATCAGGGAGACCTCGTCACCATCGGAGAGCGGAGTCGAGAGATCGCACTGCTTGCCGTTGACGGTGGCGGCGATTGCAGCTCTGGCAAGGCCCGGCCCGATATCCTCGGCCAGTTGCAGAGCGGTTGCGCCATCTTTCAGGGTGCGAACTGAGCCGTCCGGCAATCGAATATCCATGCTTGTCTCACCCCGTAAACCATTGAATTTCAGAACGTTAAACTGCGCTGATTGAGAGGCCGGGCAAGCTAGTCACCACCCCGAAAACGGTCAAGGAACACCTCAATGTTTTGTCTATACGAAACGATTAGACGTCTTTCAAAAGGTTACCGATTAGTTGTTGGGCTTTACCATAGTCATCCGCCCAAGGTGCGTGAGCCCCATAATAAAATGGCGTTCTATGAAAACCAATTTTCCCATTGAGGAATAGCACAACAGTTTCCGCATAACTCTTCATCCATCGCTTTTTTATTTGCTGACTTGACAACATCTCTAACTTATCAGAGTCGATGGCTTCCGAATCATAAAAAATTATTAAATAACTTTTCCCATGAAATTTTTCCTCATATGTATAAGGTCCAAATACTTTGACTTTAACACTTGGCTTTCGCAATAGTTTCACCAAACTAGATGGCTGCTTTTTCCCATATAAATGAACGAGTGCATCTTCGCAAAAGTCATCATTTTCTTTTGGCAGGCATTCTAGCTTATTAAGACCTTCTGAGTTTTTTTCTGAGAAAACATTGATAATTTCTTCGGAGAATTTAGTGATTTGTTCCGAATGATTCTCTTCCGCTAAAGACATTGATGAAATGAAAATGGAAGTGATAACAGATACCCATATGAGTAATCGAAAAAAGTCTCTGGAGCCAATTTTTCTTACATACATTCGTGTCACATCCAGCCGGATACCGCCCCGTCATCCGATAAATATATAGAATTGGCCGTCACCCCACCCAACAGCAAAGCCATTTCACGCCTGTTGCGAGAAAGCGTCAAGGAATCAAACGCAAACGGGAGGGCTTAAAGCCCTCCCGTTTGGGATAGAGAACATTTTAAATTACGGAGACAGCATACCTAATTCCCAACGTGGAAAATTTCGACACCACTACCTATCACAATACCCTTTATCTCCTGCCCATCTCCAACTACATGGGTACCCTTGGGCTGCAAATGGCTTGCCATCTTTTAACAAAACATACTCGTATGTTGTGGAGGTGCGACCAAAATAAATTTTTCCTCCATAACGCCTGTAGGCTGTGCATAGGTATAGATTCTTTTTACCTCCGCAAACCTTTTCGTCACTTGGATCAACTTCACGAATTATAGTCATACTTTTAAAGTCGGACTCTGCACCCTCTCGAATAATCTCCAGCTTTTCGTCCCACGAAGGCTCCAATAAGGCACACCCTGTCATCACAGTCATTAGCATTAGCATCGATATATATTTCATTCCTTCCCCTCTTTTCTATCGGAATTACGGTGACAATTTACTAAATACAGTTTTCCTCTCCACTCCCATATCAAAGGTCGGCAGCATCGCTAAATTCAGCGACTTTTTTCAATTCGTTCTTATCCAGCATCATAACCGACGCCAGCATAGACTCGTATCCCGAGCCATTCCTAAGGAAAAGGACTCTACCGGAAAAATTGACCGCCCTTCCGAACCTTCCAGCAGTCATCGGCCCGATCAACTCGCTCGTTTTTAACCACTGCGTATAGCGCGAATTTTCGAGCAGAACGTGAAGATCGCTCCCGTCGTTTTTATACCTGAGCACGTAACGCACCAGCCCCACCTGCTGCTGGGGATAAGGAGACGCTACCCTTTTCCCCTTTTCAATTCGAATGCAACAACCCGCTTAATCGCAACAGCTTCGGATTCGGCGAGAATGTCTTCATCTGCGAGGAAATCATCGAAGCTGCTTCCAAGATGTTTGTCGTCCACCTCAACCTCCTGGTTCCCCTTGGGACTGGTCCTTGTTTCGTAAGTTTTCATTGAACCCTCCCATCATCTTCCCAGAATAGATTAAACATAGACCTCGAAGCGAACTCTCTCAACTGCAAAAAACGGGAGGGCTTAAAGCCCTCCCGCATGATGATGCCCGAATGACTGGGCTATATGCCTGACAACACTCTTTTATAACTTCTTTTCGTATTCGTAGAGGCGATAATCGTTCGTTCTGGCGGCAGACGCGGCCCGGCGGATATGCGCTTTCGCGTCCCCCTCAGGCCCATCCTCCAGCAAAGAGCGATAGATGCCTTTATAGAAATTGTCCGGAACGACATCAATCGTGAAACGAACCTTGCTGGCAGCGCCCGGTATAGAATCAAGTACAAACATCCGCTTCTCGTCCGGCATCAGCCGGGTATCACTGATCTCCTTCCAGCCATCGTCGTAATTGACTGTGCGCCCGATCTCCCACTGCCTGGAATGCACCGTCTTCCCTCGCTGATCCAACGCAGCAATGCGCACCACCACCTTGGGCGTGACATAGGTGGGGAAGGCATGGCCGATCCATACCGAGGCAAGGGTTAACCTCGCATAACGCCCGGATACGCCTGCATCGATCTTCAGCCCCTTTCTCACCATATCCGGATCGTGGATACCTCTGAACACATGCTTCCGGTCCGGCATATGGCAGCTCTGGCACTGCACCCCTTCGCGGGCAAAGCGGCTCTGTCGCCATTCGGTAACGGTATTCTCGATCGGCTTGCCGTTGATGGCATACTCATCCGGAAACTGGTGACAACTGGCGCAGAACTGCGATTGTTCAAAGGTCCTGGAAGCCGTAAATCCGCCATGTGCCGGGGTATCGACCCTTCCCTCCCCATCGCTTCCTCGCCTTGGCGGGCCGAAACGTTGCCAGCCGCGCACATGGCAGGCGGCACAAGTGACTCCCGCATGGCGAAGCGGCAGCGCCGCTTTTTCGATATCCGCATCCGCCCGGAACCCCTGCGATTGCCTCAACGATGTTGCCAATGCGGTAGCAACCTCATGCTTGCCGGTGAATTTCTGCTCACTGAGAGGGGCATGGCAATCCAGGCAGCTGTTCGCCTCTTCCAGCCCCATATCCGGGAACTGCCCGATGAGGCCGGGGGAGAAGGCATGCGCATGCAGACTCTGCCTCCAATCATTGAACTGCTCGCTATGGCACTGGGCACACGCTTCGGGCTCGAGCCGTTTCTCCAGTTCACTCCAGTCGTGTGGCTCCTGAGTGGAAGTTGCCGCAGGCGCCTGCCAGTAATCATCCGGCAGACCATAGGCCGCCAGAGTCACGCTGAAAAACAATACTGACATGGGGATGAATGTCCGGAACAAATGGCCCCCCCTTGAAACCTTAGGGGCGGATATGCGCGTATCCGCCCCTGATGATTGAAATCTCATACTCAGTGACGCTGACTGTTCAAATACTCCATACGATAGGTGCGGTAATAGGCTGCCATGGCTGTCAGCTCCTTGGAGTTTTTCTCGAACTGCTT
The DNA here is from genome assembly GCA_050302175.1 of Mariprofundaceae bacterium. Lineage (GTDB taxonomy): Bacteria > Pseudomonadota > Zetaproteobacteria > Mariprofundales > Mariprofundaceae > JBNLAN01. The sequence goes on from JBNLAN010000010.1 coordinate 135,152, forward strand.
GCCCTGCATGGGATTGATCATGCAATAGTTGATCATCTGGTCGAGCGTCACGACATCGCCGACCATATTCACTAAATGAGGAAAGTTCTGGCGCTTCTCCAGATTCAGGTTGGTGTAACCCGAATGGCAGGAGAGGCATGAAAGCCCGGACGAACCGAGACTCTCATCATTCCACATCTTTTTACCCAGATCGGAGGCTTCCTGAAAGTTGCTAAATGCAACCTTGCGAATCGGCTTGTTGCCGTCCTCTCCCTTGCTGGCCCCTGCACAAGGATTGCAGGGGTTCATCTTTTTCATGGAGCAGGGATTATGGCTTTTCATATCGCATGGGTTGGCTTTCTTCGACTTCTTCATCGAACACGGATTGTGGCCTTTCATGCTGCACGGATTTGCCTTCTTTGACTCCTTCATCGAACACGGGTTCGCTTCACTGCTCTTCATGGAGCACGGGTTACAGGGATTATGGCTACCAGCCACAGCCAGGCCTGAAAAGCCCAGGGTTCCAATAACTGCCATTGCTACTAACAACTTCTTCATATCAATTCTCCTCATCCTGATTTCTCCTGTTTGCCAGAAGTACAGTATGGTCGGAGTAAATA
>JBNLAN010000011.1:0-86588 GCA_050302175.1 Mariprofundaceae bacterium
GCCACATGATCGAAAACAGAAAATCACTGCTGGCGCGTCCGACATCACGCCCAAAGAAATCCATGAAAAACAGACCGAACGCTTCGGCTCCCAAGGCTAAAACAACAAGCCCGATCAAGGCATGCCTGCGCACACCATCCAGAAATATGATTTTGGCAAGTGATAACATGGGTTGCCTCATCTCTTCGCTCCTACAAGGCGAAGGAAGCCGGCCTCAAAACTCTCCCCTTCTACGCAGGCTTCCCTGATCGCTCCTGAAAACAGAGCATCCCCATGATGCAATATCACCACTTTATCTACCAGCCTTTCCACATCATCGAGCAGATGCGAACAAAAGAGGATGCTTTTGCCCTGCTTTTTCAATTCGCGAATCAATGCCACGATATCCGCACGCCCGATTGGATCAAGCCCGCTCATGGGCTCATCGAGAATAAACAGTTCCGGATCATGCATTAAGGCCATGGCAAAACTTGCCCGCTGCTGCATGCCTTTCGAGAAACCACGCAAAAGCCGGTTTCGCGCATCCCAAAGCCCAAGCCTGCCAAGCCACTTTTCACCGGCTTCTTTGATGCTCGCGGAGGACATCCCGCAAGTCTCTCCGGCAAAATGCAGCATCTCCATACAGGTCAGGTTTTGTGGAAAACTCGCCACCTCCGGCAAATAGCCTATTTTGCGACGGATATTGGGATGATGCGGCGACTCGCCAAACAGGCGAATCTTTCCGGTATCCGGACGAATAAAATCAAGCAATAGCCGAATACCGGTCGATTTGCCTGCGCCGTTGGGTCCGATCAGCCCCAGCGTCTCACCCCGGTGCAGATCGAAAGAGACGCCCTTCAGCGCATGCAACGCCTCACCGCCTAACTGTTTTGGATACGTTTTATGTACGTTTTCGAAATGAATCAAACGATCCCGGCCAGCACTACTCATCTCCCCTCCAGTAATAAACAGAGGGGGCCTAACAAGACCCCCTCTTTTTTACACCATTCGCTAAACGATTATAGCGGACCCCATGTTGGGTATAAAGGACCGTATTCGTCGTTCAAAGTCGGTGCTATTAATGCACTGCCAATGGTCATAGCCGTACCGGCTGCATCTGCAGCAGTACCCGTACGGAAGAACAAAGAGGTTGAATCGGTGTCCATTGCAAAAGAGCGGTCACCCTGATCATGCTTGGCAGTCATGTTCGCGGTTACATTTGGGTAAGTTAAACCACCAGCAGCATCGAGGGACTGGGCAACCAGTCTAACGTTGGTGCTGACACCCACGCCTACAGCCATACCATTAGGACCGGGAGCCGATGCCGCAATGGCATTGCCTGCTGCAACAGTTGATGCTCCAGCGCCAAAAGTCAGTAGCTGATGAGGCGATGTGCCAAAGACTACGTTATTGAGAGGCGGTACGCCATTTGCGATTGGGCCGTAAACGGTTTGCGAAGCTCCATAGGTCTGGTAATCGGCAAACAGTGCCTCTTCGGCCAACTTGGCATTGCGAATATCGCTCTCTGCTGTCGAGTTGAAGGCCTTGATGCGATAAGCAGAGAACTGCGGAATCGCGATCGCGGCCAGAATGCCGATAATTGCCACCACGATCATCAGCTCGATGAGCGTGAAGCCGGCTTCGGCTTTTTTCTTGTTCATTGTCATCATGATTAAAATCTCCTTGTGTAAGCAAAAACTCTGTCATGCAAAAAAACCATGTTTCACTATTCCACGGTTAAGAAGCACCTAGCAACATATAGCAATCCTGATGCCACCGCTGCAGACAAGGTATGCTTTATATTTCTGCGCTAAGACTTCGAGTATGACAATATTTGTCACCCCTCAGTGTTGATTACGTCACTTCCTGATCTTTGCGGTACTGCAGCGCCTCGGCGATATGCCCTGCCGCCACCATCTCCTCACCCTCGAGATCGGCAATGCTGCGCGCCACCTTCAGTATCCGATGATAGCTTCGTGCAGAGAGGGCGAATCGCTCCATCGCCTGATCCAGTAATTTTGCGCCATCCGGTTCAGGCCGTGCATATGCTTCGATTTCATCGGTTGACATCGTAGCATTACAGCGCCCATCTCCCAGCCTTTCGTATTGTCTGACTCGTGCAGTCCGTACTCGCCCCGCAATCGAGGCAGAGCTCTCTCCCTGCTGCATGGCGGTCAATTCATCCTTCTCCACCGGCGGCACATGCACATGCAAATCGAAGCGATCCAGCAGCGGGCCCGATATTTTTTGTGCATAACGCCGGATTTGTGAAGGCGCACAATGGCAGGCCTTACCGGGATGCCCAAGATAACCGCAGGCACAGGGATTCATCGCCGCCACCAACTGAAACCGGGCCGGAAACCGTAAGGTATCAGCGGCCCGGGCAATCGACACAAAGCCATCTTCCAGCGGCTGCCTCAGCACCTCCAGCACCTGCCGCTTGAATTCCGGCAGCTCATCGAGAAACAGAATTCCGTGATGCGCCCGCGAAACCTCTCCCGGCCTTGGCGTGCTCCCCCCTCCGATCATGGCCACATCCGAAGCCGAATGATGCGGGGCGCGAAATGGCGGCAACCCGGAAGCAACCGCACGACTGCCATCACCCGCCACACTGAAGATACGCGCCACTTCCAATCTCTGCTTCCAGGTAAGCTCCGGCATAATACCCGGAAGGCGCTGCGCCAGCATGCTCTTGCCCACCCCCGGCGGACCACTCATCAGCAGGTGGTGACCTCCGGCCGCAGCAATTTCGAGTGCGCGCCGCGCCTGTTGCTGGCCGCGCACCTCCGCCATATCCAACACATTAGCGGCCACTGCGGAACTTTTGGCATCGCTCGCATCAAATGCCCTCAGCGACTCTATCCCGCTCAAATGCCGGGCAACCTGCAACAGATTCTCCGCAGGCAATATTTCCAGCCCTTCGACCGCAGCCGCCTCGGCCGCATTCCCCTGAGGCACTACCATCGAGGCCACGCCACTTTCACGCGCAAACAATGCCAGCGGCAAAACTCCCGCGATCGTATTCAACCTTCCGTCCAGTGCCAGCTCACCGGCCAAAAAGGGGAGCGCTATGGATTGCGGTGTCGGAATCTGTTCGGATGCGAGCAGAAGACCGATCGCAACGGGAAGATCGAAATGTGAACCATCCTTACGCCGATCCGCCGGAGCCAGGTTCACCGTGATATGCCTTAGTGGAAATTCGAAGCCGGAATTGAGCACCGCCGCTCGCACACGATCCCGCGCTTCACGGACCGCCGCCTCAGGTAAGCCCACCATACTCCACGACGGCAAACCGCGCGAAAGATCGACCTCGACATCCACCGGCTCGGCATCGAGCCCGCGCAAGGCAGCACTCTCTAACCGCGCTAGCATTTACTTTTATTTTTTTCCGGAAAAAACTCGAACCTGCGGAGCTTTTGCCAGCCAATCAACCGCTTCATATTACAAAGGAACATATTGCTCCCTCCGGCATCAGTCTGACCCACTCGAACCCGCCTGTATGCAGGCGCGATTACTTCATCAATTAGCTTACTTACCCTCGGTTTTCAAACGCTCTTCCAGCTCGTGAATACGCTCTTCCAGCCCGCGCATATCCTCCTGAGCTTTCCGCAAAAGCGCCTCTTGCACCTGCATGCGCTCATGCGTAACCACATCGAAGTGCTCCAAAGCGCCCTCGACAATCATGCGTATCTGATTTTCGGCTTCAACCCGGAAACCACCCAGCACCTTTAACCCTTCGGCAATTTTACCGGCGATATCGTTCAATGTGGCCTGCTCCATATCATTGCACCTCGCTTTTTTCTGCCAGAACCTCGGACGGAAGATAGGCACTTGCACCCGATGGCATACTCACAATCTGCCATGCCTTATCATCGCCCGCCTCCATTTTAAGCAAGGCGCCAAACCGATACCAGCCAACCCGACCTGACGAAACATCCGCCTGTGTAAAAATTTGGCCATATGCCGAATAATCGAAGTGCGCTTTATCATCAAGTCCCAAAGCAATTTCATGAATTACATCCAGCACCGTCTCTTCGATGGCTCGCTCACGAAACATCCCCTTGCGAATCTTGATGTACACCGAAGTAAGACTGGAGGTTTGACGCGACATCTCCATCCAGCCATCCAGTGTATTATTACCGAAAGCGATGAAGTAACTCCCCTCAAGCGGCTCCAGAATATCGACAGCCATATCCGCCTTCTTCAATCCTTGCTGCACGGCTGCCAGCGACACGTCCATGCTGGTGGGAAGAGTCTTCTCCTGACTCTGGAAAGAGCCCATCATACCATCCACCAAAGCAGCAGGAATAGCTGCAACCGCCGACAGCATGGCACAGCCGGTCAACTGCGTTGCTATCAGACAAATACAGATCAATCTCCCCAACGTTTTACCCTCCCATCATCCAACTCAAGATGATCCATCATGCGATCCACCATAAAATCCACCAACTCAGCAACCGAGGCGGGCCGATGATAAAACCCCGGCATGGCCGGAATCACCCGCACACCCATTCTGGACAGTTTCAACAACTGCTCAAGATGAATGCTCGATAGCGGCGTTTCGCGCGGCACCAGAATCAGTTGCCGCGATTCCTTAAGAATCACATCCGCCGCCCGTTCAATCAAGTTGCCCGAAACGCCGGTTGCGATGCGCCCCAGTGTTCCCATCGAACAGGGCACAATCACCATATGCCTGATACCTGCCGAACCGGAGGCCACTGGCGAAAACCAGTCGTTTAAAGCATAGACGGTTAAACTCTTTACACTGATCCCAAGTGCTGCGCCAATCGCCTTCCCACTTGCCTCAACATCTTCCGGCAAATCCAGATCTGCCTCTTGTGCCATCACAACTCTGGCCGCCTCAGAAATCAACAGATGCTGCTTCACCCCAAGCTTTCCCAGCCGCTGGATCAGCCCAAATGCATACGCCGCTCCGGACGCGCCTGTAATGGCAACAATAACTTCAGGATGCTTCAAACTCATCTGCACATTCGAGCGTTTTTTTCATCTGGCGTCAAAAAAAGAACCTCCGGCTTACATGCTAAAGCTTTCGCCAAGATAGAGGCGTCTAGCATCGGGGTGACTGATTATCTCTTCCGGCGTGCCCTGCACCAGAATCTCCCCGGCACTCATCAGGTAAGCACGATCGCAAATACTCAAAGTATCCCGCACATTGTGATCGGTAATCAGAATGCCGATCCCCCGCTTGCGCAAATCCGCGATAATGGCCTGAATATCTTCCACGGCTATCGGATCCACTCCGGCAAAGGGTTCATCGAGCAGCACAAACCGCGGCTTGGTCACCAGGGCGCGTGCAATTTCAGTTCGCCGCCGCTGCCCTCCTGACAGGGTGTAGGCTTTCTGGTGCTGCACGCCCTCGATCCCGAACTCAACCAGCAACGCCTCCAGCTCCTCCTCAACCACTGCCGGCGGTAAATCCAACGTCTCAAATACCGCCAAAAGATTCTCACGCACCGTCAGCTTGCGGAAAATACTCGCCTCCTGAGGCAAATAACCGATCCCTCTTCGCGCACGCAAATGCATGGGGAGTTCGGTCATCGAGTCTCCATCGAGAGCAACAGCGCCGGCATCCGCAGGCACCAATCCGCACACCATGTAAAAACTGGTAGTCTTGCCCGCCCCGTTAGGGCCAAGCAGCCCCACGCATTCGCCGGAGTAAACATCCAGATCAACACTCTGCACTACAGACTTGTGCCCATAGGCTTTGCATAAACCTGCCGCCGAAAGGTGATGAACAGCATCGCTCATGGTTGATGCCCTCCTTCCGGTAACTTCTCGGTATCGATCGTTATCCTCACGCGCTCATCGCTCCCCTGCGCCGCCGAGCCCTCAACCTGCGACCTTCCGCTCACAAGATTGTGTATAATTCTTTCGCCGCGCACAACGCCGGTAGCATCTTCGAGCTCGGCATGCCCGATCAGCGTAACTTTGCCGCCCTCATTGTCCAGCAGCGCTCGCTCGGAGCTTCCCCGAACTTCACCGTTAACGATCTTCACATTGCCTGAAGCCGTCGCATGTTCCAGTTCGGAGAACCCGTTCTTATACTGACTTTCAAGTCGATCGCAATGCAATTCAAAAACGTCACGTCGCAACTTCACATTACCAGTGAAAATCGCCTGCTGCTGTTTCCCTCGTACCTCCGCCTGCTCCGACTCAATCGTCAGCTTAGCAGCCCACGCCGCCTGCAGCGGCAGAAACAGGAGGGAAATCATCAGCAACCAGCGCATCAGGATCCCTCCTTATCATGATCGGGAATATCGACCTCCATCCATACGCCCTTCTCGACCCACAACTGCTCTGTGCTACGTTTTGCTCGCAAGCCCTCCCCATGCATCTTTATCCTTTCGCCTTTCAACCGGAATTTTCCGGGAACGTGCAATACATCCTTGCCCCCATCGTAAACAAGCTCTTCGGATTCGAGCTGCATATCGCGATAACGAACCCTGACCCGTCCGACAAACCGCACCCTTCGCTTTAGCGCATCGAACCAGGCCTCTTCCCCGGTTACCGGCACCTGTTCATCCGTTTCGGTATAAAGCTCAAGAGACGGCCCCAGCAAATACATCGCACCATCAAGCTGCTGCTCGGCCTTATCCGACCTCAGGCGCCAAACAGTGCGCTCGCCTTTGCGCTCAACCATCAAAGGCTTTTCAATTCGGGTTTGTCCACTATCGGTAGCGGCCTGCTCCTGCGGCGTATCGCTGCCATGCATTCCGATCAACACAAATGCCAATGACAAACTGCCGATAGACAGAAACAAGAAACCCCACTTCAGCCAGCGCAACACCGGCTACGCGCGCCTCATGCCTGATCAGGCAGCCAACCGCAATCGGCGGCCAACACACCATATGGCCCGGCAACCACGGTATCCCATTCGTTGCGAGCCAGGATCAGCGCTTCACATAACTGTCGCACCGCACCGCGCCCTCCCGCATGCCCGGAAACCCAGTCCACCTTTGCAAGCACCGCCGCATGCGCATCGGCCGGCGCCGCCGACAAAGCGCATCGGCGCATCGGCGGCAAATCCACAATATCATCACCCATATAGACAAAGTCACCGGAATCAATTCCCGTTTGCTTCTCTAGCTGATCGAGTCCCTCTTCCTTTTTCAAGCTCCCCTGCACCACATACTCAATGCCCAGTTCCCTGGCCCGATGCTCGACTACTTGCGATGTTCTGCCCGTAAGAATTGCAATTTTCACGCCGGCGCGCTGCAGCATTTTGATCCCATGCCCATCGCGAACATTAAACTCTTTCGCCTGCTCACCCGTATCATTCAGAAAGATATGCCCTTCGCTTAGCACACCATCGACATCCAGCACCAATAGACGAATACGTGATGCCTGCGCAAACGGGAAGTTCTTGTAGCTATCAGCACAGCGGTTCGTCATGCAATCCCTGCCTGAAGCAAATCATGCATATGCACAATCCCGGTCACCCGACCGGATGCATCCTCGACGAATAGTACTGTAATCTTGGTCTCTTCCATCAGTCGTACTGCTTCGCTTGCAAGGCTATCCTCCGGAATACGCCGTGGATTCTCATGCATTGCCTCTTCGGCTGGACGCGCAAGATCAACCTCACCGCTCTCAAGAATTCGCCTCAGGTCCCCATCACTCAGGCAACCTATAAGCTCGCCCTGCCTGACAATTCCGGTAATCCCAAGCCGCCCCGTACTCATACTGACAATGGCTTCACGCAAGGTTGCTCCGGCCTCAACCATCGGCAGCTCAGCCCCCTTGTGCATCAACTCTTTCACCTGCATCAGTTTACGACCAAGGCTTCCGGCAGGATGTACCCGCGCAAAATCTTCAGGTTTGAAACCACGGTGCTTAAGGGTGACGACCGCCAGCGCATCGCCCAATGCCAATGTTGCTGTTGTCGAGGTCGTCGGTGCCAGATTCATCGGGCAGGCCTCCTGACTAACAGGGATGTGTAAAACGATATCGGCATAGCGGGCCAGAGTAGATTTGGTGTTGCCGGTGATACCGATCAGCGCTACGCCAAGACGCTTCACTGTTGGCAACAGGCCACAGACCTCAGCGGTTTCGCCACTATGCGAAATCGCCATCACCGCATCACTGCGTGTAATCATGCCTAAATCGCCATGCAGCGCCTCGGCCGCATGCACAAAAAATGCCGGAGTTCCGGTCGAGGCCAGCGTGGCAGCAATCTTCTTGGCGATGATGCCGGACTTGCCCATGCCAAGTACGACCAAGCGCCCTTCGAGTGCCAGAATCGCCTCAACCGCATGAATGAATTCCTCACCCAGAGCTTCTTTCAATGCAATAAGGCCGTTCTGCTCATCATCCAGCACACGACGCGCCTCATCCAGCCAATCAGGATGCTGGCTGGCATACGAAAATGTTTTCACCATCTGTTTTTCCACCGAATAGTTGATTATCAGCCCCAGGCAAGCATGGTTGCCGACTGCTGTAGCTCCCTTAGCAACGACATTGCAACGACCTCGAACTGCGGCATGCGCGCCGCCGGAACCGGATCGGCCGGAGCACGCTTCACTGCCAATGGATTCACCGCACGACCGCGCAACCGGAATTCAAAATGCAAATGCGGACCTGTTGCCACTCCGGTCATGCCCACATAGCCAATAATCTGCCCCTGCTTGACACGCACACCCTTCCTGATACCTCGCCCAAAACCGCTCAAATGGGCATAAGCGGTTGTATGGTCGCCATTGGTGTGTCGAATCTCGACAAACCGGCCATAGCCGCCCCTCCAGCTTGAAAATACCACTCGGCCATCGCCGACGGCGCGTACGGGCGTGCCCTTTGCCGCCGCATAATCCACGCCGCGATGCGCACGATTGTATCCAAGCACAGGATGCTTGCGACTTAACGAAAATCTGGAAGAGATTCGGGAGAATTTCACCGGAGATTTCAAATATGATTTACGCAAGCTCTTCCCTTCCGGGGTAAAATAATCCGTACGGCCATTTGGAAGCTCAAACCTTACCGCCTGATACAACTCACCCTGATTGCGGAACTCCGCAGCAAGAATGGTGCTGGAAGCCACCTTTCCGTTGTCATCGAATTGCTCTTCGTAAAGCACACTAAACTCATCGCCGGCATGGATGTCCTTAGCAAAATCAACATCCCAGGCAAAGATATCGACAAGGTTCATCGCCGTACGCTCATCCAACCCAATCTTGGCCGCCGCTGCAAACAGGCTATCTTCGATGGTACCGCGAACCAGCACCCGACGACTTTTTACTTCACGGGGCAACAGCTCTGCCCTCCACTCAGGCACACCTTCGCTGGCCGTATGTGCAGAGTAGAGATGCAAACGAATATTCGAATCGATATTATAATAAACGTGGGTTAAATCTTCAGCATCGCTGCGATATATCAGATGCCCGGCCTGAATATTTTTCAGCGAATAAACGCTTCTGGCAGCATCCACCATTGCCGTCACTTCAGGTGATGCAAAGCCCAGGCGACCAAGCCCTGAAACCGCAGTATCTCCGAATTTCAGTTTGGCTTTTATAACTTTATCTGCCTTCTGCACCGAAGCTTGCGCAACAGGCAGCCACTCTTCGATCTGGCGGTTGGCAACACTTGCCCCGACATCCTTGCCGCCAGAGAGCAATAACAGCACTCCGGCCACAAACAGCACTGCGCTGAAAGGGAGTACAAAACGGCGCTGGCGCAGATTGCGAACATGCCCGACCAGCGTCCGGCGCTGTTGCGCATTAGCCGTTACAACATTCCCGACTGTGTCGGCAAATTCACGCTGCGCATGAGTAGGCTGCTTCAGCTCCAATATAAACCTCCAGCGTTTCACTTAAACCGGACTCGTCCTTAATTTAGCGCATGCTTCATGCTTATTGGCAGCTTGTCAAAACATGCGCTGCTCACATAATAGCCGCAAAGGCTTGTTTTGCACCGAAAATATTTCCGGGAGGCACATTATGCCCAGCTTTGATATCGTCTGTGAAACCGACATGCAGGAAATGGACAACGCAATCAATCAGGTAAAAAAAGAGATTACCACGAGATATGACTTTAAGAACAGCAACGCCTCCATCGAATTAGAGGGTCACCTGATCACAGTAAGCGGTGATGATGAGCACAAGCTCGATACAGTCACCGAAATCCTTCGCGGCAAACTGGTACGCCGCAACCTCGACCCCAAGTGTCTCGAATATGGCAAAAAGGAAGATGCCTCAGGCAGCTCTCGCCGCCAGAAAATCACCATCAAGCAGGGGATCAGTCAGGAACTGGCTAAAAAAATCGTCAAGGCCGTCAAAGACCAGAAAATGAAGGTCCAGGCGTCCATCCAAGGCGAACAGGTGCGGATTACCGGCAAAAAACGCGACGATTTGCAGGCGTGCATGAGCCTGGTACGCGACATGGATGTCGACCGGCCGCTTCACTTCACCAATTTCAGGGAATAGTCGGCAGGGAGTAGCCGGGCTACCTATTCGGAGACAAGGCTCTCGATATTGGCCAGGGCGGGGAACCACTCGATCAGCCATCCGGCCAGTACTGAAAAACTCCCCAGGAAAATCAATAACCCAACGATCATCAACAGCACTCCGGAGGCAACTTCAACGGCATGCAGATATCGCTTGAAGCCTTGCGACCAGCGCAGGAACTGATCTGTCGCCACTGCAGCGATCAGAAATGGAATGGCAAGCCCGGCCGAATAGGTAGCAAGCAATGCTGTTCCCTGCCAAACCTGCCCCTGCGCCCCTGCCACCGCCAAAATCGCTCCCAGAATCGGCCCCACGCAAGGCGTCCAGCCAAAGGCAAATGCGCCGCCAAGCAACAACGCGCCAAAACCATGCGCCGCCTTCACATGACTGGTATCAATATGCGCATCCATCATCAGGAACGGGATCTTTATCAGGCCCGCATAGTGCAAACCGAACACGAAAATAATAATACCGGCGATTTTTCCGAGCAGTTCCAAATGCTCCAGAAGCCAGTGCCCGAGCAGCGTTGCCGAAGCCCCGAGCAAAATAAACACCAATGAAAAACCTGCAATGAACCAGAGCGACTGCGTAATCGCGTGCCTGCGCACCGAGGCGACTTCGTCACCATGCTTGCGCAAGGCATCCACCGATACGCCACTGATATAAGAGAGATAAGCTGGCACCAGCGGCAATACACACGGCGAAAGAAATGAGAGCAGCCCGGCGATCAGAGCTCCAGCATAGGTTACTTCGATCATGATTGCTCCATCCTGTTGATTTTCTGCTTGGTGGCTCGCAGCGGCCAAATCTTACAGATTTATGTTCTATCCGTCTGTCTGTTTTCCAAGCCAGTCGGCATATGCCGAGGAAGCCGAGGCTTCAAGCCGCACAACTTCAGGTGTTTCATACGGATGATGCTGCAATAACCAGGCCTCTGCGGCAGTTGCCTTTGCCACCGAGGTTTTGATATTCAAATAATATTCGGTTTCGCTTTCCACCTTTCCCTGCCAGCGATACACGGAAGCGCCTGCCGCCGAAATTTGCACACAGGCGGCAAGCTTTTCCCGTACCAGCCCCTCCGCCAGCCTGCGCGCATCGGCCTCCTCGGCTACTGAAGTGAATATCACCATAAGATCATTCGGCATGCGCAAACTATGCCAGCACCAACCAGACTCCAAAAGCGTGCAAACGAATTCACCTTGTCGCTTTCGCTTGCGGAACCTATGCTAAGGGCACGGGGTGAAAGGCATGCTGCATCGCATAAACCTGACATATGTTGGTATCGGAGTCGGCGTCCTGTTCTGGATGTTCGAATCCATTCTGCACGCTTATTTCCTGGCGGAGCGCTCTTTTGCAGAGGCTCTGATTCCCAGCAACGGAAATGAGTGGTGGATGCGCATTCTGATTTCGGCAGGTTTTGCCCTTTTCGGATTCTATGCAAATTTCGAACTGGGGCGAAAGCAAGTACTGACCCATGCGCTGGCCAATCGTGAACAGCGACTAAAAAGTATTATCGACTCAGCTTATGATGCCTACATCTCAATTGATGCCGCAGGCACAATCACCGGTTGGAACCGCAAAGCCGAAGAGATGTTCGGTTGGAGTCAGGCCCAGGCAATAGGCCAGCCACTGCATGAGTTGATCATACCGAAACTGTTACGCCGAAGGCATCTGAAAGGAATGCATAACTACCTTCATAATGGTACCGGGCCGTGGCTATATAAGCCCGTACAAACCCAAGCGCTATGCAAGGATGGACACGAAATCACCGTTGAACTGGTTATCGTGCCGCTGGCACCGGAAAGCGGCATAGTCGAATTTTTCGCCTTCATCCGGGCCGGACACTTCAACGCGGCCTAAGCCCTCTTCCCGGTCGAGCCTTAATTGCCGGAGCCGCTTGATGGCTTAGAACCTCCCGAACCGACTTCCGGACCCTCCAGCCCTCCAGGGCCATCAGGCGTCCCAGGGTTAACTAAGGTGCTTTTTCCCGGCAGCTTCCTACTTTGCGAATGAACCGGCACCGGCATATCACCACCTTCGCCAGCATTATCAGTCAGGGTTTGCGACCCAAGCCGACTCTCAAGATCACCCTGTGTCTGAAGGGGAGCGCGGGTTACTGAACCGTCAAGTCCTGGATCGCCAACCATATCTTTTTTCTGTTTAGCCCGCTTCTCAATAGCCTCCTGCTGCTGTGATTCGCTCATAGTTGGGCGTACACCGTCGCCTTCAGGATTGGGCATTCCTCTCACGCCTCCTGAACCTTTGGTGCCGTGCCCATCTTTGGTGCCGTCCTTAGCGTCAGGCAAAACACTACTTATGCGATTCCATAATCTTCCAATTACCTTCCTAAATTCACTTGTTTTCTTCTGCTCCGGCGTCCAAGTGCCGACCACTTTCCCGGTATCACTTCCCCCGGTATCACTTCCCCCGGCACTACTTCCCCCGGCACTACTTCCCCCGGCATCAACATTATTTTCCATAAGATGTGAATCGCCACCGTTCTTTAAACTACCACCACGAGACAAACCACTGGTTGGCTGTTGATCGCGGGGGCCGTTGGCGGGGCCAAACGAAGACACATCTTTCTTCCCTGTAGGTGCTCCTGGCCCTCCTGGCCCGTTTCTACCTCCCAAGCCATCAAACGAGCCCTCATTATTAATACCCTTTGTACCCCCCGGCGACTCGCCCCGAGGTCCAGCCCCTCCCCGGAGCTGCTCACCAAGAAGGTTGGCCCCAGCCGGATCAACAACTCCTTTCATATCCATATCTTTCCCGCCGAGCTTATCAACATCCCGCTTAGTGTGGCCGATCTCTTTTCCAACGCGCCCCGCCGGGACTCGAGTTATGGGAGCACGAATCACCGCTGGCGTTTTCCCAACAGATGATGACGTGTTAACAGCCGGAGTCCTGGTCACTGCCGGCACTTTGGGCCGAACCGGTGGTTTCACTACCGGCACAGTCGAACGCATTGCAGGCTTTACTGCTGGAGCTGTCTTAACGGCCGGCACTGTTTTAACCCTTGGAGCAGTCGGCATTGGCACCTTTGGCGGGACTGGAGCCGGTGCCACCGCCGGACTCACGAGTACCTTGGGCACTGTTGGGGCAACTGTTGTCACTTTTGGTGTTGTCGGCACTGTCTTCCCGGTTGCAGGCATTCCCCCAGCCCACACGGGACTGGCAAACGCCAAAATCAATATTGTGATAATAAGAGATGAAAACCATTGTGCGTTCATCGCACCCTCCCTGGTTCCCTCCCCGGCGCCAAAAAATCCGACCGAAGACCCCACGGGAATCCCAATGCCCAACAGATACCCATTTTTTAGGACACATCTGAACCAATGTCAAACTAACCCGCCAGCAAAAGGACGTGGCGTGTATTTATGTTCTGCTTGAACTATAATGGGCGCACTTCTCATTGCCTCCAAGGAGCTCCTCATGTCCGAATCCATCGAATCAATATTGCAGGAAAACCGCAAATTTGATCCCCCGGCTGATGGCAATGCCCGTTTCTCTTCTTTTGCAGATTATCAGTCGCTGAGAAAAAAATTTTCGGAAGATATGGAAGGAGCATGGGACGAGCTCGCCAAAGAGCACCTGCAGTGGAAACAACCTTTCCTGCGCGTGCTGAACCGTGAACACGCGCCCTTTTTCTCCTGGTTCGACGACGGCGAACTGAACATCTCCGAAAACTGCCTCGACAGGCATGTGAAAGCAGGCCTGGGTGATCGCACCGCAATCCTGTTTGAAGGTGAGCCGGGCGATGTGCGTCATATCTCTTATCGTGAACTACTCTCAGACGTCTGCCGTGCCGCCAATGCCTTGAAGCAGCTCGGCATCGAAAAAGGTGATCGCGTAGTAATCTATATGCCAATGCTACCCGAAGCAGCCGTAGCGATGCTTGCCTGCACCCGTATTGGCGCCACCCACTCGGTCGTATTTGGCGCATTTTCTCCGCAGGCGCTGCGTGATCGCATCGAGGATGCAGGCGCCAAGCTGGTTATTACCGCAGATGGCGGACATCGGCGCGGTGATGTGCATGCACTCAAACCCAGTGTGGATGAGGCGCTCAGCAAAGGCTGTAAAAGTGTACGCCATGTGCTGATAGTGAAACGCAGCCATCAGGATGTGCCGCACACAACAGGCCGCGACATCGACTGGCACGAAGCGCTCGAAGTGGAATCGGATATATGCGAACCGGTTTCGCTCCCCAGCGAACATCCACTCTTTATCCTCTACACTTCCGGCTCGACCGGCAAACCGAAAGGTATAGTTCACTCCTCAGCCGGTTACCTGCTATGGGCAAGGCTCACCATGCAATGGAGCTTCGATTTCCGCCCGGAAAGCGACATCTTCTGGTGCACCGCCGACATCGGCTGGGTCACCGGCCATACCTATGGCGTCTATGGTCCGCTCTGCTGCGGCGGCACCACACTGATGTATGAGGGTGTACCCACTTATCCCGATGCCGGTCGTCTCTGGAAAATTTGCGAAGACCATAAGGTCAGTATTTTCTACACCGCTCCCACCGCCATCCGCGCGCTCATCAAGGCCGGCGATGATTTTCCTGAGCAGTACGATCTTTCACGCCTGCGTGTACTTGGCACCGTGGGCGAACCGATCAATCCGGAGGCCTGGATGTGGTATCACAACGTGATCGGCGGTGAACGTTGCCCGATCGTGGATACCTGGTGGCAAACTGAAACCGGCGGCCACATGCTGGCACCCCTGCCTTTTGCCACGCCAACCAAACCCGGATCGGCTACCTTCCCTTTGCCCGGCATCTTTGCCGAAATCGTTGATGGCGAAGGCAAACCGATGAATCGCGGCGAAGGCGGCTTGCTGGTGATGACGCAGCCATGGCCTTCGATGCTGCGCGGCATCTGGGGTGACAAAGAACGCTATGTCGATACCTACTGGAGGAAGTTCGACAACAAATATTACTTTGCCGGAGATGGTGCGCGCACCGATGAAGAAGGCTACTTCTGGATTATGGGGCGCGTGGATGATGTGTTAAACGTCTCCGGCCATCGTCTCGGCACCATGGAAATCGAATCCGCACTGGTATCGCATGAACATGTTGCCGAAGCTGCCGTGGTGGGCCGCCCGGATGAGATCAAGGGTGAAGGCATCTGCGCTTTTGTTGTACTAAAAACCAAACCCGCCGATCCGAACGCTCTTATTCCCGAACTGCGAAACCACGTTGCCAAGGAGATCGGGCCGATCGCCAAGCCGGATGTCATTCGCTTTGCCGATGGCCTGCCCAAGACAAGATCCGGCAAGATTATGCGCAGACTCTTGCGTGATATCGCTGCTGGCAAAGAGATCACATCGGATATCTCCACACTGGAAGATCAGAACGTTATCAAACAACTGCAGGGGCAAGTGTAAGAAGCTTGCCGCCTCACACCATGCAACTCGCTGAGCAAATATGCGCCGAATAAGCCTTAGCCTGTTCCGCCATCATGTGGGAACCACTTCCCGGGCCGCTCGCTGGTATCTGGCAATCATGGGAGCGCTCTCGCTCTTACTACTTTCCGTCCACTTCAGCCTCCAGCTGCGCATACAACAGGAGGCCTCGCAACTGGCGAGGGAGTGGCTGCTGCAGGCTGGCGGCACGGTCGAAGATGTTCGTTTCCATTTACTGAATGGGCAACTTGCACTGAAAAATATTCGGCTGGACCGAAATGGAATAAGCCTGCAAATTCCCACAACACAAATTAACACCTCCCTGCAACTGCTGATCCAGGCAAAGCCACATCTTAATAAAGCGACGTTGTTTGATGTGCAGATGCTGATTCCGGATGAGTCGTGGCAAACCATGCTTGATGTACACAATTTCAATGCCATTGCAGATATGCTGCATACTATCGACGTTGCCGATATCGTTCACATCCGGCATGGAGTACTTCGCACCCGGGGCACGACCGACATGACCCGCCTGGAGGATATCTCCATCGAATTCTCTGCGGACCCAAAACACCGTGATATTCTGGCTTCAGCGCAGCTAGACGAAGGGCACATACAGTATCGACGCTTCCACCCCGACAAAAACAGCACAGACATCGTCCGCCATGAAGCGATCTTGGAACATGTTGAAACTTCACTTTTCACGCAGCACTTCCCTTGGCTGGAAGCGGTTCCCGGCTTATGGAGCGGCAATATTGCCTGGAGCACCCGTAACCGGACCCCGGATAGCACTGAATTCTCCGGAGAGATTGCATGGGATGACCCCTCCACCATTGCTCCGCGTTTTGTTTTTTCAGGAAAAAGCACCAAAAAACGCTGGAGCATGCAGGCTGATGCCACGGATTTTCCTGTGCAGGCAATCAGTGCAATTGCCCCGCGCTGGCATAACCGCCAACTCGCTTCAGGCTTCTATACCGGCTCTATTCATCTCTCCGGCAACCACGGTTTTGAGCGTTGGCGCGCCGACTTCTCAGGAAATCTGTTACATGCTCTTTACCAGAGCCTGCCGGGGGAAACAGACCTTCCGGACTGGTCGATACACAAAATTGAAATTACAAAAGGGCGGCTGGAGATGCCTGAACGAAAGCTTTCAGCCAGCCGCGTATTTGCCGAAGATGGCAACATGGGCTTTGAAATCAAACCCCACAAAAAAGAGACCTCCCCCTCCGCATGGACACTTACTCTACCCGGTGTCTACTTTAGCAAGCTGAGTTTCTCTTTGTGGGACGGAGAAAAGAGTCTCCTGCAGCTGCCCGCACTGCGCGGCAAAATATCAATTAAGGCTGAGCTCGCAACACTAAGTGCCCGGCTGATCCCGGACAGCTCGTTACAGCAAAAAGAGGAGTGGCGCATCAAAGGCGATAACCTCCCGTTATTCGATACGCAAAAAAAACTATCGCTTTCGATCCATGCCAGGGCCATCCCCCTGCACCGCTTTCGCCATTTGTTGCCGAATATCCTGCTTCCAGGCAAAGAAAACACCGAACTTGAAGGAGACTGCAATATCGACACTGCCATCACCCGGCAGCACCAACTGCTACAGTGGCGCGGAAAATTCAGTGCCACAAACACCTATGCTGCAGGAGGTGGCGATAGCTGGCGCGCCGAAAAAGTTGCACTTGAAATCATCCGCGGTGGGCCTGGCGCCTCACAGCAGCATCTTCGCAACCTGATCGCAAGCGACTGGCATTATCAGGCCGCTCTTCGCCCCTTGCGCCTACGTGATAAAAAACCTTCGGACATGAACGATGATACCGATCAGCCTGGGCAGGCATCCCTCTGGCAGCTTGATTCAATCGAATTAACTGATGGCAGCTTCAGCGTTGGACGACCCAGTGCTGTCTGGGCAGATCATATTAACATGTCAGGAAAAGATTTCCGCAGTGGCAAGCCGGGGAGATTCGATGCCAAGGCTACTTTTGCCCGCGGCGCAGCAACGCTTTCAGGTAGCATCGATCCCTTTAGCATCGACAAACATGCCAAACTCAAAGGTGAACTATGGAATGCCCTGCCTTTTTTTCTGAATGACTGGCTCTCCCTCTCCGGCGCACCCATTATCAGCCGGGGCAGGCTTTCCGCCAAATTTTCCCTGCTACCTTCCAATGATCTTAACTATGAAGGGATTGCCGAATTACGACTCACGCGCGCAGCAGCACAACCTGGTGCATTCCCCGATGATCCGTTGCTGAAAACGGCTAGCTACAGTACACACAGTGTCTTCACCCGCCTGAGCGATGCTTCGGGTAACATTAGTTTGTCGGTTCCCATTCAAGGCGACTGGATGCGCTCACCTTTGAACACGGCAAAAATCGGCAGCGCCTTCGTCGCTGCTATCGAACAGGCCATGCGCAATGCCAAGCCCAGGATTCTTTCCACTCCAAAACGAGTTAGCACGGCCAGCATTCGCCTGCATGAAAACAAACCATTGTCACTCAATGAGCGAAAGCGTCTGACTGCCATTGTTGACAGAGTGCTTAAGCACAAGCGCTACTATGTGGAACTTACACCCTTGCTTGGCAAACGCGAACTGGATTCGGATACCATTGACCGTGTGCGTTTCACGCAAAATTTGATCGACACCTTTTTATCGCACCACGGCGTTCCTCGTTCGCGACAATTCCCGGTCTGGCCACATGACATTCACCGCGAAGGCGAAGGCGACAATTCGGGAATTCAGGTTATAATTTACTCGAAATAGCTTTTAGCATCGCTGCAACTTCAGCAACTACCTGTTCAACAGCGACTGCATCTCGACCACTGATACAAATTGCCCCGCAAGGCTTATTACCACACATCCGCGGATATGAACCAATTTCAATATCCGGATGGGTTTCCTGAAGAGCCTCCAGCGCCTCGGCAAACACACTCTCTGGCAATTCGACATCCACCTCACGCCGGATAAATGGTGCTTCGCCAAAATCCGGCAGAATCGCTTCAAGCTGCGATTCGAATATATAGGGCACACCTGCCAGCACATAGACATTCCGTACACGTGCACCGGGCGCAATAGTTTTTTCGCATCGAATAAGGTGTGCGCCTTTTGGTACGCGCGTCATACGGCGACGACCACCATTCATGCCCTCGTCCCCGTAACGCTCAAGCATCAACTTAACCGCCACCGGATGCTCAACCAACGATACCCCAAGCGCCTTGGCCACCGAATCCATAGTGATATCATCATGTGTGGGGCCGATGCCTCCACTGGTAATCACTGCGTCATATGCCAGACGCAATCGATTCAACGTATCGATAATATTCGCCTCGATATCCGGCACCACAACAATTTCGCCAAGCCTGCAACCGCACTCGAACAGTTTTTGCGCCACCAAATATGCGTTGGCCTCACGCGTGCGCCCGGAGAGCACTTCGTTGCCAATAACCAGCATGGCTGCACTTTGATGCCGTTTCATGCCACCACTATAGCAAAGAGATCGGGCACAGCCACCGCCATCGGCAGCATGATTTTAGTGCATGGTTACATTACGCTGTATGCGGCTGCAGAGAATTGAGAATACCCTCGATTTTCTCAATGTTAACGGGTTTCTCCAATATCTCTGTGATTAAGTATGCCGAAAGATCAATCTGCTTAAATTGCACTGCGTTTCCACTAATCAAATAACACGGCACATCCGGATAGTACTGCAACACCTCACGCAACGTAGCGAGACCGTTGAGCCCGTTCATATTCATATCCGAGAAAATCGCCCTGGGTTTGATATACCCCCCCTGCTTCATATGCAGCAAATAGTGATTTCCTGAGCAAAAATCCCGCGCCGAAAATCCAAACAAACGAACAATCTCTGACATCGCTTCCCGGCACTCATCATCGTCATCAATAATATGGATAACCGCCATGTGTTTTCTCCATTGTGCATAATGCATTTGTGCGATTTAGCCACCGACTGCAGCTATACCTGTTTCCAATGGATGATTTTAGGACATTGACTTATGTACAACAAGTTGTTTTTACGGCATTGCGTCCAAATCACCATGGAATATGGTGCTGTATGGAAATTTTCGAGGAAATCGGCCACAACATTCGCAGCTTGCGCAAGGCTATCGAGCCAGCTATTAGCATTAATCGCCTGGCTGCAGCGGCTGAAATTGACCCCGGCCAACTCAGCCGTGCCGAACGAGGGCTGGCAGGATTATCCCTCCCTGCACTGGTTCGTATTGCAGATACTTTGGGCGTATCTCTGGCACGCTTGATCGACCGACAGGTTGCAGCGTCCGAAACGGATCAGGTATACACATATACATACAAAAAGGATCGTGCATCCCTGACCGCTGAACTGGCGAAATATATCCTGAATGATTTACTAAGCGGACATCGCGAGCTGATGATCGGGAAAACTCAAAAACAGTTATTACTCCAACAACTGCAAGCGAGTATTTCAGAAGGCGCTATGCGTGGGCAGATCAAAGTGGAGGAGGAGCTTGTTCAGCTCATCAAGGAAAGGAAAAAACCGTAATACATTGTATTGTGGCGCACCAACCCCTGATAAATGGCATCGACATGTTCCGCCGCAAACAACGCTTAGTGATCAATCACAGTAAGAAGATCGCGCTTGTGCTCCTCTTCCTGAATCAAAATATCCTCTATCACGCGCCGCAGACCATACTCCCGCAACTGCTCGGCCTGCCAAATACGCTCCTTGTAGTGCGTGATCGCATTCTCCTCGCCCTTTAAATCCTGCTTGAGCATCACAAGACTCTCGGGGGAAGTTTCAATCTCCTCGACACGCACCGTCGGCACCCCCCCCAGAAAATCAATCTGTTCAGCCAGCATCACCGCATGCTGCATCTCCTCTTGCGAATGAATAATCAGCTCTTTCTGGATGCCTTCGTATTGGGCTCCGGTCAGCACAGCGGCATGCTGTACATACTGGATGGCCGCAGCGTACTCCCACTCCAGGTCCTTATTGAGTTCAATAATCAATTGCTCGCGAGTCACACCCATGGTTCACCTCCGGATAATTTTCACTATAGCAAAAAAGCCGTGCCCATGGCGGGCAACGACCCAAAATCGGTTTCGTTATGCCTCTCCCTTCACGATAAAGAACTCTGCTATAAAACATACTAGGCCTATCCAGCGAACGACCGAGAAACAACTGAACGTTTTCAGGCTGTGAAACAGGAGACGAACATGAAACTTGAACAAAAAACCTGCATCCCCTGTAAGGGCGGCATCCCGCCAATGGAAGCTGCGGCAGCCAAAGCAATGATGATGCACACCCCCGGATGGGAGCTGATCGAGCATGCGCACAAGCTCAGGCGAACGTTTACTTTCAAAAACTTTATGCAGGCGCAGGACTTTGCCTGCAAAGTGGGCGAACTGGCGGAAAACGAGAATCACCATCCCGATATCAGCTACGGCTGGGGCTACTGCAGCGTGGTCTTCTTCACGCACAAAATCGGTGGCCTGCACGAGAACGATTTCATCATGTCTGCCAAGGTTAACGAGCTGAAACCAAACTAAACCTTACCTCCGTTCCAATACACATTCCGACAGCAAAAAAAGCGCGGGCGAGTCCCCATGCTTATATTACGAGGGGTGCCAACTAGCCACGGTTGCGCAGTGCAGCAATGCGCGCTTCAATCGGCGGATGGGTCGAAAATAGCCCGCCAAAGCCACCGCTGATCTTCATGGTGGCCAGAGCATCTTCAGTGGTCAGGCCTGACGGAGCCTCTTCTGGATGTGACAACGCCTGCAACTTGGAGAGTGCCGAAACCATCGACTGCGCGCCCACCGCATCGGCGGCATAACTATCGGCACTGAACTCCCGACGACGCGAATGCCACAGCACGACCACCATTGCCAGGATACTTAACAGCATTTGCAGCACGAGATAGACCGCGATATAGATGCCATGGCTCGATTGAGCATCGCGCGACACTGCACTGGCAATGGCGCGCGCAGCCATATTGGCAACGAAATAGACCAACGTGTTCATCAACCCCTGCAACAAGGTCGTCGTCATCATGTCGCCATTGGCGATGTGACCCACCTCATGCGCCAGCACCGCCTGCAGCTCCTGATCGGTCATATTCATGGCAAGGCCCGATGAAACCGCGACCATGGCATTATTGCGGGTCGGGCCGGTGGCAAAGGCATTTGGCACATCATCCCAGTAGACCCACACCTCCGGCATCTTGATGCCTTCACGCTCAGCCAGTGCCTGCACGGTCTCAAATACAAGCTTCTCTTTTGGAGTGGATGGCGTAATCACCTGCTGCATGCGATACGCGCGCTTGGCCAGCCACTTGGAAAGCATGAGTGAAATAAAGGCTCCGGAAAAACCGATCACTACTGCCCAAAGCAACATGCTCGGATCAAAGCTATCCCGGATATCAATCCCGAATGACGGTAATACAAACTCAGCCAGAAACCGGAAACTTAAATTCAGCATCGTAAATACCAGCGCATTGGCAGCAACCAATAGAACAAGCCCTTTCATTACACGCATCAAATCACTCCTTTCAGGAAAGAAAAATATACCCTTGAATATGAGGGCATCACGAAGGCAATTCAAGTGGTGGCGAATTAAAAACGCATGAAGGCTTGAAACCCCTCCTGATTTGCCCTACATAGTGCATATGGCTGAAGATAAAGACAGATCGCCCGACACTGAAATCATCGAACCAGACGCTATCGAAGAACGTCCCCAGGAGAGCCAGGAGGGGCTTGCGCTCGCCAGCGAAAAGTTCCCGGAACACCTGACCATTCTTCCACTCTCCAATCGTCCGCTTTTTCCGGGCCTGGTCGTGCCGCTGGTCTACGAAGGGGAGGAGGTCGTCAAAGCCATCCGCCATATCGCAGAAGCGAAAGAGAATCATGTTGGGCTGGTATTAACCAAAGACGAAGCCGCGCCATTCTCTGAAGACAATATGTATCGTATCGGCGTCGTCGCCAGAGTGGTCAAGGCGATCGAAATCGAAAACCATGGACTGCACCTGGTCGTCGAATGCATTGAGCGTTTTAAAATTCAGCACTTTATCAAAAGTGCCGATTTGCCTGTAGCAAAAGCCGAGTATTACCGCGCCACTTCATACGAAGACAATATTGAGCTGCGCGCCTATACCGTTGCCATCATTAATACCATCAAGGAGTTGCTGAAGCACAACCCGTTGTACGAAGAGGAATTGCGGCTGTTCGCCTCACGCTTCGATGTGAACGAACCAAATCGGCTGGCGGACTTCGCTGCCAGCCTCACCACAGCCGACCGCACTGAGCTGCAGGAGGTACTGGAGACCTACCCCATCTTCAAACGCATGAAAAAAGTGATCACTCTGCTTAACCGTGAGCTTTCCGTAAGCAAGGTGCAAAACAAAATTCGCGAAAATATCGAAGAGCGAGTCTCTGATCAGCAGCGCAAATATTTCCTGAATGAACAACTGCACGAAATCCAGCGCGAACTCGGGCTCGATCAGGATCCGCGTGAGGCTGAGCTAAGCCGCTATCTCGAGCTCGCCAAAGATCTCACCTTCTCGCAAGAGGCGCAGGAGGCCTTTGAGGAGGAGATGGATAAGTTGCAGAAACTTGATCCCTCTTCGCCGGAATATGCCGTGAGCCGTAACTATCTCGACTGGCTGGTCAATCTGCCGTGGGGTAAATTTGCCAAAGACCGTTTTAATCTCAAGGCCGCTTCTCAAGCACTAAATAAACACCACTCCGGACTTGATGATGTAAAGGATCGTATTCTCGAATTCATTGCTGTTGGTGCGCGCAAGCAGGAGGTGGGCGGCTCCATTATTCTGTTCGTCGGCCCGCCGGGTGTCGGCAAAACCAGTCTGGGACGCGCCATTGCCAATGCAGTTAACCGCCCCTTCTACCGCTTCTCGGTCGGCGGCATGCGGGATGAGGCCGAAATCAAAGGGCACCGCCGCACCTACATCGGCGCCATGCCCGGCAAGATCATTCAGGCGCTGAAACAGGTGAAGGCTGCCAATCCCGTGATCATGATCGATGAGGTGGACAAAATCGGTACCGACTTCCGCGGTGACCCCTCTTCTGCGCTGCTTGAAGTACTCGACCCCGAACAAAACTCTGATTTCATGGACCACTATCTGGATGTGCGTTTCGACCTCTCCCGCGTATTGTTCCTGCTCACCGCCAACCAGCTCGACACGGTGCCACCACCCTTGCTCGATCGCGCCGAAATCATTCGCCTGCCCGGCTACATCGCCAGTGAAAAAATCGACATCGCCAGCAAGCATCTGCTGCCAAGGCAGCTGGAGGCGCACGGGCTCACGCGCAATGATGTAAGCATTCGCAAGAGCGCCATCGTTAAGCTTGTGCAGGATTATGCGCGTGAACCGGGTGTGCGCGGTATCGAGCAGCTACTGAAAAAGATTTTGCGCAAATCAGCACATAAACTGATGAGCAGTAACAAAGATGAAAGTATCTCGATTGGTGCGCGCGACCTGATTGACTACGTCGGCAAGCCACGTTTTGCCAAGGAGCCGCTGCGGCTTGATGTCGGTCTGGCGACCGGACTTGCCTGGACAGCCATGGGCGGAGCCACACTGACACTGGAAGCGGCGATAGCTCACCACGATGCCAGAGGGCTGAAACTGACCGGGCAGCTCGGCAAGGTAATGCAGGAGTCAGCCGAAATCGCCTACTCCTATATTACCGCGCATCTGGGACGATTTTCCAACAAAACCAATTTCTTCGATAAAGCCTTTGTTCACCTGCATGTGCCGGAGGGAGCCGTACCAAAAGACGGGCCATCGGCGGGCGTCACCATGGCAACCGCACTGTTATCGCTTGCGCTTGGCAAAGCGCCTGCCGCTATCGCCATGACCGGCGAGCTGACACTGACCGGAGAGGTACTAGCCATCGGCGGTGTACGCGAAAAGTTGCTGGCTGCCAAACGCCTCGGCGTACATGAAGTGATTCTGCCGAAAGCCAATGAGGTCGATATCGAGGAACTGCCAAAATCTGTGCCGGACGGACTCTCCATCCACTACGCCAAACACTTTGAGGAGGTCGCAAAACTGATGTTCGGCCTGCGTCTGCGGCCACAGAACAAAAACGCAGGCAAATAGAACTGCGGGAATGGTTAGCCTTTCCCCTTCATGGTTTTAAGGCTGCGCGCGATATCCTGTTTCATCTCTTTCCCGGTCTGGTAGCGCCGCTCGGGTTTTTTCTGTAGCGCCTTGTCGATAATCTTCTTCACGCTCTCAGGAACATCTTTGCGAAGCTGCGTAATATCGGGATGCTTCTCATTCACAATCTTATAAGAGAGCGCCGCCAGGGAATCCCCGGCAAAAGGCTTCTGGCCTGTCAGCAGCACAAACATGGTCGCGCCCAGCGAAAAGATGTCGGAGCGCCCATCCACATGTGCGCCGTTCATCTGCTCAGGAGACATATAACTCGGTGTACCGAGCAGCATGCCGGTCTTGGTCCGTCCGGACGAAACAATACGCGCAATGCCGAAATCAGTTATTTTTAACGTCCCATCTTGCTTATTAAACATAATATTGGCGGGCTTGATATCGCGGTGTACTACATCCTGCTTCGAGGCATAGTCGATTGCATCCGCCATCTTGGCCGCAAGATCCAGCACAACAGGAATAGGCAACAGGGTGTTCTTGCGGGTATATTTATCGAGCGATTCGCCCTCGATGTATTCCATCGCGATATAGGAGAGGTCGTGATCCTCTGCTGCATCATAAATGGTTACGATATTCGGATGGTTAAGGCGGCCGGCAGCGCTCGCCTCGTGGAAGAAGCGGTTACGCACCTCTTCGGCCTCTTCGCTCTCAAATTCGTTGGAGATCGCCAGCGTTTTAATTGCCACCACACGATTGATTTTCGGGTCACGCCCGAGATAGACCGCACCCATGGCACCCTTGCCGATCTCTTTTTCAATTTCGTAGCGGCCCAGCATCGGCATCTCGCCCTTGCCGGTAAGAATGAGCGGTCCGGTAGAGGTGAACTGGCTGGTACCGAGCATCATGGACTGCTGCATCTGCTCCGCCTGCTCCATGCGCTTTTTAACATCGCGGAATCCCGGTTTCTGCTGAATAATATGCTTATAGGCCGAGGCGGCATTATTGAATTTACGCTTGCGCTCAAAATCGAGCGCCAGATTGTAAATAAGCTCGAGGTTATCCTTACTTGGCGGCAGGCGCAGGAATCGCTCCATTGCCCTTTCCAGTTTGCCTTGCTCCTGAAGTGCGAGCCCAAGCTGGCGGTTGGCATAATGCACATCCGTCGAATGCTTGGCATGCTGGAGCGAGTAGAGTCGCACCGCCTCCACCACAATATGCCCAATAACCAACAGCAAAATCGGCACGCCGGCGTGCAGCCATGACTGCTGCGAAAGCAGCAGAAACTCCTCAGCACCCAGCAATGCCAAAAGCAGAGAGAGGCTGATGAAAAGCCCAAGGATGCGACCAAAGTAAGGAAGCAGTAGCAAATAGCCCACCAGCAGGGCAAAGATAGCGAACTCGATACCGATAAATGCTGCCGGACGCTTATAGACATCCTCATTCAGAATACTGGTTACCGCATGTGCCAAAAACTCGGCCGCTCCACTCATCTCTCCGGCCGGTGTGCTAAAGGTGCGTGAACGATAAAACTCAGCAGCATCAACCAACACAATCTTGTTGCGCAATTGCCCTGCATCGAAATTCCGAGTCATCACCTGTGAATAGGTGAAAAGCGGGAACACCGGCTCGTCACCCTCTCCGGAGAAAAAGCTTGGATACATTCGATTATCGTAATCCACTGCAATGGTACGATTGCCAATGGTCACCGAATGACCCGGCACAATTTCAATATCTCGCACTCTCTTGTCGAGCGAATGGGCTGCCAGCACCAGCGGCAGGCTTGCGAGCAACTCGCCGTTATAGCGGGTGGCAACCGGCACCGTCCTCACTTCATTATCTACATCCACCACCAGCGAGAAATAGCCCAATCCACGTGCCGCTGAAATAAAGTCCTCCAGCGGCCAGCTGTTATCATAAACAAAGGATTTCTCCTCCCGAGCGGCCTCAAACCATGACCAGGCAGGAGCTTCCGCACTGCCTTCAAATGAGGTTAACATGTAGTAGCGCAGAAATTCCGGCAACTCCGGTGTCTCCTCCTCCGAAAGGTGAAAGGGGAAAAATACATTATGTGCAGAAGCGACCTGATCGGTGAGCCGCGCATCGGCATCCATGGCCTTTCCTGCCGCGGCAATCAGACCACCAAGCTCATACTTCTCCTGCTTCGAAAGCTTCGCACTCGAAGCAAACTTGCGCATTTTCTCAAGCGTTTCGGTCGCAGGCTGATAGCTCGGTTCAGAAAGTGGCAACAGCACGCCGATACTCTTGGCGCGCGACTGGCGCAACTCCTGAATCAGGCGCGTCAATGCCTCCTTGGCATCAATGCGCGGCTTGGTCTGCGCAAGGTCCTTCTTGCCGATACTGACAATGGCAATCTTGTCGGCGCTGCCGGGACTCTTATGCACCAGTCCGATACTGGCATCATAAATACCACCCTCGAACTGCGGCAATGGCGGCAAATGCGCAAGCCTTGCCACCAATAACACAGCAGCAGCAACGCCAACCCAGAACCAGTGTTTTTCAAAAATGTCTGTCTGCATGATTCCCCTGAACATGGCGTCATCTTGCGGCGCGCAACAACCCTGTATGCAATGCGCATCACATGTTGGCGACTCTACACAAACTTATCTTTGATAGGGAGTCTCTTTTGCCGGTTGGACGAAACCTTTTTTGTTTGCAAGGATAACTCCCTTCCAGAGGTTCTTTCAGGAGGAATGGCGCTTGCCCCATCCACACATGAAAGTCGTTCAGGGCGACATCACCCGGCATATAGTGGAGCCCGCATGACCGATATTGCTTACCACGTCGTCAGTATCGGCAAGCCGATGGCCGGGCGCGAAGCGGTGTCTATCCGTGAACAGCTCCTGCAGCAATTTCCACGTGATAACGCATGGGTCAATCCGGCACTGGCAGGCCGACACGTTATCATCGGCACTTTCCCCAAGCTCGAGAATGCGCTGGAGCTTGTGGTTGCACTAAAGCAGAGCGGTCTGGCTGCCAAAGTATTACACAAGCGAAAAGAGGAGGAGATGCGCAAACACGGACATGCATTGTGTTCGTTCGTGCCCGTATATCTCCCGCTAAGCTTCCCTCCCTCCATGCCCAAGCTCTCGCGAAAAAATCCGGACGCTTCAGCGCTCAAACAGAAACTCAACGCACAACTCATGGCGCTGAAAGAGTCGCGCAGTCAAGCCATGCATGCTGCACACGATTATCGCCACGCTGAAATCGATCAGATCAAGATCAACTGCGCCGAGGCGATGGCAAACATCTACGCCACCCTGAAACCAAGGGCCTCCGCCCCACCCCAGCTTCAGCCACTATCCGAAAAGATACGGCAACAGCATCAATCCTCCAAAGAGACCCTGCTCGCCTATGCCGGGCAACTCTCCGATCTTGCTGGAACCGCCTGCCTGTATCTGCAGCGGGGCGGCAATAAGGCCGCGATCGGGCAAGCCGATAAACTGCTCCGGGCCTTGCATGCGCTGGAGCAGACTTTCGACGATTTCCAGGTCATGGAGCGCAACAGGCAGGTCGTCTCATATCTCTACTCCAACCTCAAAACGCCTGAGGCGCGAGAAAAAGCAGAGGTGTATATCAGCGGCTGTTTCCAACGTAATGGACAATGCCTGCGCCGCATCTTTCACGGGCTGGAGCAGTATACCGATCCGCTTTCCGGCAAGAGCAATATCGGCGCCCTGCTGCTCGGTAACAGCGACCCCTACTTCGATGAGGATGCCGAAATTTGGGAATATTCGCTGGAGTCACTGCAAAAACTGTTCGACTATCAGGCAAGACTACTGAAACAGACATTTGCAGCTCTTGGCTTTCGATAGATACTTTCGATAAATTTAACTACTTCGACACGTATCGACTCAGTGCCGAAACAGCAGGGTGTGAGTGTCTTCTTTTGGCTAAAAGCGGGGGATTAACTGTCTTTATCATCCATGCCGCATTTTGTCTTATTTGAGTCCAGGTGAGAAAGCCACGAATAATGTGATTGGATATATTCGCATAGATTTTCAACCGACGATCGTCTTATTAATGCGTAAGTTCCGTTTTCCATAGCTTCATAAGAAGTTCCATCATAATCCTTTATCTTATTCAGTTTTATCTCTACGCGAGAACCGTGATCAATAATATAGCCGCCAGTAATATCTTCTGAGCGGATTATATTTCTGTCTCCCATGTTATAAGCCCTAAAGTTATAAATGTTCTTATAGTCTGTTGATTGGCTCTTAGATTTTTCAACGATAAAGTTATCAGGAAGGTGTGCTTTAACCGCTATGAATGGATTGTTGTTATAAAACTCTCCAACCAATAAATAGCGATTATCATCTTCTACCAATGAATACCGGAACCCTGTACAACCGCCTAAGAAACATAGAAATATTAATAAAATTGAATGTAATTTCATAACACAAATATACGCCTAGTGTTTCCGAAGACCGAGCAGGTATTCGACATTTCCCTTGGGGCCGTGAATCGGTGAATCGGTGACGCCAATGATTTCGCAGCCGGGAAGTTCGGTCACAAAATCGGTGATCTTGCCGATGGCGGATTGACGGACCGCTTCGTCCTTCACGACACCCTTCACGAGAAACTTCGGACCTACCTCGAACTGCGGCTTGATCAGCGCCACGCACCAGCCACCCTTTTTCAGAAAGGGCCAGGCATGCGGAAGAATCTTGGTTAGCGAGATAAAGGATGTGTCGATGACGATGGCATCAATGGGTTCAGGAATCAGCTCAGGGGTAAGCAGGCGCGCATGCGTCTTCTCAAGATTCACCACGCGCGGATCGTTTTGCAGCTTGTAGTGCAGTTGGCCGTGGCCGACATCCACGGCATAGACTTTTTCGGCACCGTTTTGCAGCAGCACATCCGTAAACCCGCCGGTGGAAGCGCCAACATCGAGGCAGATGGCGTCCTTTGCCTCGAAAGGGAAAAACTCAAGCGCCCCTTCGAGTTTGAGCCCGCCGCGGGAAACGTATTTCAAGGTCTCACGTACCTCGATTTTGACATCCGAGCGATATTGCGTGCCGGGTTTGTCCGCCTTCTGCCCGTTTACATAAACCAGCCCCGCCATGATCAGGCGCTGCGCCTGGCTGCCGGATTCGGCCAGTTCATGTTCGGTCAGCAGATGGTCAAGGCGGACTTTTTTAGCTTTTGTTGAGGCGATCAAATCGGGATTTCAGGCGATTGTTGGTGGGGCGCTGCAGGCCAAGAGTCGGGCTGGCTGTGCGCAGCGCCTGAATGCGGGAATCCGCAGTCGGGTGAGTGCGGGTCAGTACGGAAGCGTGTCCGGTGCGGCTGCGCTCCTTGAGCAGCGACAACACATCGAGCATAGCCGGGTAATCGTAGCCAACACGATCGAGATAGACTGTGGCTTTGGCATCGGAAGCATATTCATCTTCGCGTTTCAGACCGTTGAACAAAGAGTCGGTTGCAAATTTGGTCATCTGGTCGAATAGCGGGCCCTGCGTCTTGAATGCTTCGCGAGCAGCATCCACGCCCACCTGAGCTAGCCGTGATTTCTGCAGCTCTTTGATAATATGGCGTTCGGTGACATGGCTGACTTCATGCGCCAGCACTGCGGCAAGTTCCGATTCGTCACTTACCATGTTCATGGCACCGCGGGTGATAAAGATATAACCACCCGGACAGGCATAGGCGTTGACATCATCGGTGGCAAGAATGGCGAAACGGTAGCCAAGGTTCGGGCGGTCAGAATGACGAACCACTGCGTTGCCCACCAGATTCAGGTAATAGGTACGGGTTGCATTCTTTTCAATACCGAAACGTGCGATGACCTGCCCGGCCACAGCACGACCAAGGGTGCGCTCCTCCTCATCGGAGATTGGCAGCATGGCAACCGCAGCACGGTTGGCATAACCGAGGCCTTTGGCAATATCCGGATCAAGCCCCATATTTTCGCCTATCCGGCCCATATCAACACCTTTACAACCAAATAGTATGGCCGCAAGACTAAGTAGAATAAGCACCTTTTTCATGGCTTGAGCTTTCCTTCACGCATGAAGCGATCCACTTCGGCATCCGTCAGGGCAAGACCATCCATCCATTTCACTGCCGCCATATTGGTTGCTGCTGTGGTTCCGGAGGTTGAGCCACCCTGATCCAGGCCACGCACCCCCAATACCGCAGTGGATTGTTGTGAGGTGTCTTCGCCAAACCAGCGGGAGAATGCCGCAAAAAAGGAGCTCTGCGTTTGCTCACTGCGGCTCTGCTGAAGCTGTTTACGCACCGCACCTTCCGGGATCCAGCCTGTCTTTTCAGCGGCTTTTACTTTTACCCATGTATGCTGCCGCTCGAGGATTTCCAGACGAGTGTTGCGCGCAAGATGTGCGATCTTTGTGCCAACAATGGGGGCACTTAGCAGATTCACTCCCTTGGTAGGGCCAACATAATAGATATCTTCCGCGCTGGCGCTCATTGCACCAAGAAAGATCAAGGCGAAAACGGCAGTGATAACCGAAGCGAGACGAAACATGTGAAGCAAATTATCCCTCATCTGCACCCCTGTCAAAGTCGATCAGCCAAGTAAGCGTCTGATCGTCTCGAGAATGGCATGCGAATCAATCTTGAGTTCGCGCCGAATCTGCGCCTGGCTGCCCTGCTCAGGCCATTCGTCGGGAATGCCCATATTGCAGAATGGGCCGTGCCAGCCGCCTGCGAGCGCTTGCGCCCCGATGGCTTCGCCAATACCGCCCTCCCGGCTGCCCTCTTCGATGGTGATCAGCGGCTTGCCTGGTTTCAGGTGTTTGCGGATGGCTTCCATATCCAGCGGCTTTATAAAACGGAGGTTGATCAGGGTAAACTGTTTGCCATCCTCTTTGCGAATGATTTCCACCGCCTGCAGCGCATCGCGGACCCGGCTACCCACTGCTACAACCACACCATCCTTCCCGGTTTCCAGCACTTCGGCTTTCCCAGCAGGTAGTGTTTCCGGATTACCCAGTTGCACCCCATAACCTTCGCCGCGCGGATAGCGGATGGCTGAGGGACCTGGCAATTGCATGGCGGTAACCAGCATATTCTGCAGTTCGGCCTCATCTTTCGGAGCCATGATGGTGAGGTTCGGTATGCAACGCAAAAATGCGATATCGAAGGCACCTGTGTGAGTGGCGCCGTCGGCACCAACAATACCTGCACGGTCCAGGCAGAACAGCACCGGCAGGTTCTGGATACAGACATCGTGCACAATCTGGTCGAAGGCGCGCTGCATAAAGGTGGAGTAAATGGCGACAACCGGCCGTAGACCTTCGGTCGCCAGCCCTGCCGCGAAGGTAACCGCATGCTGTTCAGCAATGCCGACATCAAAACAGCGCTCGGGGTGGCGGCGTGCGAAGCGGTCAAGCCCCGTTCCTGCTGGCATGGCGGCGGTAATGGCCACAATGCGCTGATCCTCGCTTGCAAGATCGGCCAGCGTATCACCAAACACCTGCGTATAGCTTGGAGTGCTGCCGCCCGAGAGAATGGGCTTGCCAGCATCCACACTGTAAGGGCCGAGTCCGTGCCAGGTTTCCGGGTCGTCTTCGGCCGGTGAAAAGCCCAGCCCTTTTTTGGTCAGAATATGCAGCAGAATAGGCCCATCCAGCTCTTTGCAGTTTTCGAGCGTAGTCAGCAGGTGATCGAAATCATGCCCATCGATTGGCCCGATATAGCGGAAGCCCATCTCCTCAAACAATGTTCCCGGAACAATCATGCCCTTCACATGCTCTTCCACCCGCTTGGCAGCTTCGCGTGCCCCGGCAGGGAGCAAATCGAGCATCTTCTTGGTGACATCCTTGACGCTGGTGTAGGTCTTTCCGGTAATGATCTTGGCCAGATAGGAGGACATGGCGCCGACGTTGGGGGCGATGGACATCTCGTTATCGTTAAGGATCACCAGCAGCTTGTTTCGGTTGCCGCCGGCATGGTTGAGCGCTTCAAAAGCCATGCCGCCCGTTAGGGCGCCATCGCCGATGATGGCAATGCTGTGGTGGCTCTCATGATGAAGGTCGCGGCCCACTGCGATGCCATAAGCGGCTGAGATTGAGGTGGAGGCATGGCCTGCACCAAATGCATCGTGTTCGGATTCGGCACGCTTGGTGAAACCGGAAAGCCCGCCGTATTGGCGGATACTTGGCATCTGCGACAGGCGCCCTGTCAGCATTTTATGCGGATAGGCCTGATGACCAACATCCCAGACCATTTTGTCGCGAGGCGAATCGAACAGGTAGTGCAGGGCAATACTGAGTTCGACCACGCCAAGCCCGGCGCCGAGGTGCCCGCCAATCGGTGCCAGCGTTTCAATCAGATACTGCCGCATCTCTTTCGCCAGCTGCGGCAACTGCTCCGGGGATAGTTGCTTGAGTTCAGCCGGAGATGCGATCCCTTCAAGCAGGGTATGTTTGCTGGTATCGCTCATGTATCACGCCGAAGGATATAATCGGCCAGCTGCCGCAGATTGCTGCCTGCATTTCCAAGCGGATCAATGCCTTCCAGTGCCGTATCCAGCATCTCCTGACCCAGTTCCCGGGCACGCGACAGCCCCAGCACCGAAACATAAGTGGCCTTATGCTGGGCAGCATCCTTGCCCGCACTCTTACCAAGCTGAGCATCGGTTGCGGTGGCATCAAGAATGTCATCGGCCACCTGGAACAACAGCCCGATCGCCTTGCCATAACGGGAGCAGGCGGCAATTTTTGATTCGTCATCGGTGGCCAGTATGGCGCCAGCTTCGCAGCAGTAGTGCAACAGTGCACCGGTCTTTTTCAGATGAATGCGCTCCACCTGCACAATATCGGTGGTGGTGTGTGCGGAAGCGAGCATATCGAGCATCTGGCCGCCAACCATTCCCGGAGCACCTCCCGCAATCGCCAGCTTGTTTACCAGCGCCAGTTTTTTCGCATCGCTTGCATCAAGTTCGGTCAATAGTTCAAAGCTGAGTGCCTGCAGAGCATCCGCGGCAAGAACCGCCGTAGTCTCATCAAATTTTTTGTGGCAGGTCGGCATGCCTCGTCGCAAATCATCATCATCCATACACGGAAGATCGTCATGAATCAAAGAATAAGTGTGCATGCACTCAATAGATAATGCCGCAGGCATAATATGCTGGCCCTGGCTTTTGCCGCCACAAGCCTCAAAACACTCCAGCATCAGGGCAGGGCGGATACGCTTGCCTCCGGCCGACAGACTGTAGTGCATCGCCTCCCATAGGCGAGCTGCCGTGACGCTCTTTTTGTCGTCCAACATCAGTGTCAGCGCCTGATTCACACGCTGCGAGTGCGCTGCGAGAAATTCGAGTTGATCGGTCATATCAGGCGTCGTCGTTTGGAGTATTCAGAACCTGAAGGCGCTGTTCCGCGGCATCCAGCAGTGATTCACAACGGCGGGTCAGTTGCACACCTGTTTCGAAAGCGGCAACGCTCTCCTCCAGTGGCAACTGCCCGGATTCAAGCTTTTGCACCAGCTCAGTCAGCTGCGTCAGAGCCTCTTCGAAACTCAGGCTGCTTACGTCGGGGCTGGGGGATGATTTGTCGGTCACGATGGCTCCCTCCCATGCAATTGAAGAAGCATCAGGCTTCCGCGCGGGAAACCAATTGTAGAGGCAGAAGTATGATGGTCAATCGCCGACAAGTTGCCGCTTCTTCGCCTGCCCCGTACGCTTGCTGCATGGATGGCGGCGGTGATGTAACAAAAAGGGGCTGGCAGCTGATTCGGCATGCCATGCAGCCCTATGCTGAATCGCTGGCGGAGCAGGAGGCGATGATTGAGGTAATTTTGGCCGGGGAGACTCCGCAAACCCTTATTTTTACAGAGCATCCTCCGATCTACACCATCGGCACATCCGGCAGCGAACAGGATGTGCTGGAGAGAGAGATCGCCGGTGAAACCATCGAAGTGTTTCATAGTGGGCGTGGCGGTGAGGTGACCTATCACGGGCCCGGGCAGCTGGTAATCTATGTGCTGGCGGACCTGCGCACCGAGCAGGATCTGCATAAACATGTGTGGCGGCTGGAGGAGATGGTGATTCGTATGCTGGCAGGGATCGGGATAGTTGCAGGCCGAAACCCGCGTGGTGTCGGTGTCTGGGTGGAAGCGGAAAAGATTGCGGCAGTGGGTGTGCGTTGCCGTAAATGGATCGTCTACCACGGCATTGCACTGAATATTGCACCGAATATGCGCCATTTCGACGGCATCATCACCTGCGGCATGCAAGACCGGCCAGTAACCTCCATGCAAAAACTGGGGCTGAATATGGTGCGAAACGAGGTTGAGGAGCGCTTGCTGTTTGAGGCCGGCAAGCAGTTCTCTGCAAGTTTCAAGTCGGCCAGTTAGTTCTGCTCCAGGGTTTCGGCAATCTCTTCGGTATAGTTACGCACCCAGGAATCAAACAGTCCATAGGCGTTCATAAAGGAGAGAAACACCTCTTTTGGGATGCGGCATAGCAGGCAATGATTCAGTGCTACGGCTTTGCCCTGCTTCGGTAAGCGCAACAGATTGGATACATTGCCAAACATATTGCCAAAACGCATGGTCACGCGAGGAGCGGCTTCGTCGTCCGGATTCGCCAGAATTTCCATCTCACCGTATACGAGCATATAGGCATAATCGTCATGCGGGTCGCTATGCGCGATGGTTGCGCCTTTCTGCAGTTCGATCAGTTGCGACTCTTCAGCCAGCCATTTGCGATCACCCTCCGGCAGCTCAACCAGGGCCGGATGCTGATGCGAGGCGGAAAGAATCAGGCGAGTCTGAATGGTCTTCATCAAACGCTCGCCAGCGATGGGCGATAGCTCCATAAGTTTTTGTATGGAAGCATCGGAAAACTCAAGTGCAAGCACAGGCTCCACCACCCCAACCGAAGCGGTACGCGGCATTTTATAAACACAGGCGAATTCGCCGAAAAAGTCGCCGGGGAAAAGTTTACTGACCAGCAGTTCTTTGCCGTTGGCATCGATATGCACATGGGTGCAGCCTTCCAGCAACAGAAAAAAACTGCGGCTAACTTCGCCCTGCCTGACGATGAGCTCACCGGCCTTGAAGCGCGACAGTTTGCCCTGGCGCAGAAAATCCTTGGCTTCGTGATCGGACAGTTGCGAGATCAGCTCGAAGACTTTGCCCTTGCTGCTCTCCATATCGACAGGGCCATCTGCGGTGATTTGCGCCAGCGTATGCAGCGAGTCAATCTCCTCCGTATTCGGATGCTCGAGATGGCGGCACATCTCCAAAAAACCAATAGCCAGACTGGACTTACCTGTTGCGATCATGCGGCGAGCCGTATCCAGCGCCAGATCACGCGCCGCATCGACATGATCGCCATCGTGTAGCATGTTGATCAGTGGACGGGCAATGTGAAGATCTTCGGGGAACACATGATTGAGGTCACGGTAAACCAGCAGAATATCGGAGTCATTCATTTCCATGCCCGTAATGTAGCGAATAAGCATAATATTTGCATAGGTTTTTTCACTGCGGTTGGTGTAGGCCGAATTTGCATGTACGATGCGCCGCATGACACAACCTCAACCTATTTCCGGCACACCACGCGGCGTACTCCCTTTCGCGCCCGAGGGTTGGCCATTCATTATTCCCGTCACCGTATTTCTGCTGACGGCCATTCTTATGGGCAAACAGGTTGCCAGCGTATTGCTGCTGGTTTTGCTTTTGTTTGTGCTCAATTTCTTCCGCGACCCCGAGCGCAAGATTCCCGATGCCCCCGGCCTGTTCGTTTCACCAGCCGATGGCAAGGTGATCCGTGCCGAAGTGATGAATGGCGTTGCCCGCATTGATATCTTTATGAATGTGTTCAATGTGCATGTGAATCGTTCACCTGCTGCAGGCCGTATCACGCATATGCAGTACACACCGGGCAAATTCATCAATGCCGCTTTCGATAACGCCAGCGATGAAAACGAGCGCAACCGCTTTGAGATGGAGACGGACGAGGGTGATAAAATCGCCTTCACGCAAATTTCCGGACTGATTGCCCGCCGCATTGTCTCATATGTGGCCGTTGGCGATGAGGTGAGCCGAGGCGGTCGCATTGGCATGATTCGCTTCGGTTCACGTGTGAATTGCGAGTTTCCAGCTGACTGCGAGATTCTGGTTAAGCCCGGCAAACACGTCAGTGCCGGCAGCACAATTCTCGCCCGCAAACCCGGAGCTTCTGTTTGAACGGAGCTGTAGTTAAGGCCAAGAAACGCGGTATCTATATTCTGCCAAGCCTGTTTACCACGGCCGGGCTGTTTGCCGGTTTCTATGCATTGATTGCAGCCATTCAGGGTAAATTTGAGCTGGCAGCATGGGCGATTTTTGCTGCTGCGGTGTTCGACATGCTGGATGGCCGTGTGGCTCGCCTGCTGCATGCCGAGACCTCTTTTGGTGCTGAGTACGATTCGCTGTGCGACATGCTCTCTTTCGGCATTGCTCCGGCGGTGACCCTCTATATGTGGACACTGGCACCGCTCGGCAAGATCGGATGGCTGGGAGCCTTTCTGGTTGCCGCCTGTGCGGCCTTGCGGCTGGCTCGTTTCAATGTGCAGGTCGGCACTGCCGACAAACGCTATTTCCAGGGGTTGCCAACGCCCGCCACCGCCATGCTGGTCGCAACTGCCGTACTCTTCCATGAGCATATCGGTCAGAATCCGAATGCATGGGTCTGGCTTGGTTTTTCGGTGGCGCTTGCCTGGCTGATGGTCAGTAATGTGCGTTTTTTCTCTGGCAAGGATATCGATCTGAAGAAAAAACAGCCGTTTGCGATGCTGACAGCCATGCTTCTGGTGCTGGTACTGGTAGGTTACAAGCCTGAGATCACCCTGTTTGCAGTGATGTTCGGCTACTGCCTGCATGGTCCTGTATTAAGTGTCTGGCAGAAGCAGCGGGCACTCCGATTCCGTTTACAGCGTCGCCGCAAGGATCGCGGGCTCGACGAATCCGCTAGCTGAACAGCAGCAGCATCTCCCGCACACATTTCGCAGCCAGCACCGACGAGCAGTCACTCGCATCAAGCTTCGGGGCCAGTTCCACCGCATCCAGCCCTACCACATTGCAACCCCTGATGGCCTGAATAAAGCGCTGGAAAGTCCACCAGTCGATTCCGCCTGGCTCAGGCGTACCGGTGCCGGGGAATGCGGCCGGGTCGAAGACATCAAGATCCACGGTCAGATAGAGCGGGCGCTCGCCGATCCAGTCGCGCAGTTTTTTCAGATCCTCATCGCGGAAGGTGATCAGTGTGCCGTGCTCGCGCATCAGCGCATACTCTTCGCGTGTACCGGATCGTATACCGATCTGGCGAATGTTCTCTTGCCCGAGGAACTCGGAGACGCGGCGAATGATGCAGGCGTGCGACAAAGGATTCCCTATGTAGTCGGCACGCTGGTCGGCGTGTGCATCGAGCTGCACCACCACGAGGCCCGGATATTTGGCATAGACCGCCTCGATCACCGGCAGGCTGACCAGGTGTTCACCGCCCAACATAAACGGAACGCGGTCGTCAGCCACGCATTCATTGGCAAATTCGCGGATCGTGGCGAGTACGCTTTTCACATCGCCGGATGAGAGATCGAGGTCGCCGGCATCGGCGTAAGAAACCTGCGTGAGATCGGCATCGAGAACCGGGGAGTAGATCTCCACCCCGTCGGATACGTCGCGAATAGCAGCCGGGCCGAAGCGGGTGCCGGTGCGGAAAGAGACGGTGCCATCGAACGGGGCACCGAACAGACGAACCTGGTGCGGCTCGGAAATAGCGGAGTCGGTATCGTCGTACATGTCGGCAGTCTATCTCCAAAGTAAGCAGAGAGAAGAACTGTTTGTTCTTCTTTGCATGCCCACAAATTGCGAATGCAATTTGGACGGACGTCAGGCCGCCCGCAGGGTCGATGCGTTGTTCCTCGCAACCAGATCGAAAACGGGCAGAAAATAAAACTCCGAATTTTCTGCTGATCCGTTTTCCCCCATCTACTCGGCGCATCGGCAAGCGGGAGAGTGGAAAGCCACTTTATTTGAGTTTTCTTTCTCTGTGTAACTCTGCGCCCTCTGTGGTGAAACTTCTTCACGCTGGCGGAAGATTCGCTGCGCCATTAGCGTTCGGGCTCTATTCCATTTTGAGGGTGAAAGCATGAGCAAAGTCCTGATTATCGGCGCGGGTGGCGTCGGTCGCGTGGTGGCGCATAAGTGCGCGCAGTTGCCGGAGGTATTTTCGGAGATCACGCTGGCATCGCGCACCGTCTCAAAGTGCGACCAGATTGCATCGGAAATCAAGGCGAAGACCGGCCGCACGATTACAACCGCAGCCGTGGATGCCGATTCGGTGCCGGAACTGGTGAAACTGTTCGAGGCCGAGAAGCCGTTTATGGTGATCAACGTAGCGCTGCCCTATCAGGACCTGACCATCATGGATGCATGCCTGGAAACCGGCGTGCACTATCTGGACACCGCCAACTACGAGCCGCTGGACGAGGCGAAGTTCGAGTACAAATGGCAATGGGCCTATCAGGAGCGTTTCAAAGAGGCAGGGCTGATGGCGCTGCTCGGCTCCGGTTTCGATCCAGGTGTGACCAACGTCTTCTGCGCCCATGCTGTGAAACACCATTTCGATACGGTCGAGAGCGTCGACATTCTCGACTGCAACGGCGGCGACCACGGCTATGCCTTCGCCACCAACTTCAATCCGGAGATCAACATTCGCGAAGTGACCGCCAACGGCCGCTACTGGGAGAACGGGAAGTGGATCGAGACTGCACCGATGCAGTACAAGCGGGCTTTTAACTTTGAAGAGGTCGGCGAGAAAAACATGTACCTGCTCTACCACGAGGAGATGGAGTCGCTGGCGAAGAACCTGCCGGGGCTGAAGCGTATCCGTTTCTGGATGACCTTTGGTGACGCCTATCTGAAGCATCTGGAGGTGTTCCGCAATATCGGCCTCGATTCCATCGAGCCGATCGACTTCGAGGGCCACAAGATCGTGCCGATCCAGTTCCTCAAAGCCCTGCTGCCCGATCCGGCATCTTTGGGCCCGCGCACCAAGGGCAAGACCAATATCGGCTGCATCGTCACCGGCAGCAAGGGCGGCGGCAAACCGTTCACCCGCTACATCTACAATATCTGCGATCACGAGGCCTGCTACAAGGAGACCTACGCACAGGCGGTCTCCTACACCACGGGTGTGCCGGCGATGATCGGCGCCAAGCAGATGGTCGATGGCACCTGGCTCAAACCCGGCGTATGGAACATGGAGCAGTGCGATCCCGATCCGTTTATGGCCGATCTGAATAAATACGGCCTGCCATGGAAGGATGTCGAGTACAAACCACTCGACGAGATTTCGCCACAAAAATAAACGACGAATGAGCTACCGGAAGGCGGCTCGCCTGTTTTAGCTCGGGTTGTGCGGCGGTTCCTCTTCCTCGGAGTGACTATCGCCGTTTTGCTGATGGTATTTGGCATGTACGCCGCGGCTTAGTGCGGCGAAGGTGCGCTCGGCCCATTCGCATGAGAGCAGGATGGTAACGCAGGCAATGGCGAGTCCGATGTCGAGGTGGTACTGGCCGAGTCCGATCGAGGCGCCAATGGCGGCCAGCACCCATATTACCGCTGCTGTGGTTACCCCCAGTACCGTACCTTCACGAGAGAACATCACGCCCGCCCCTAGAAAACCAATGCCGGTAATGACCTGACCGAGTACGCGGGTCGAGTCCACACTTGGCCCGCCGAACTGCGCTCCCAGGTGCACGAACATCGCGGTCCCGAGGCAGACCAGCATGCTGGTGCGCATTCCGGCAGGTTTGCCGCGAACCTGGCGTTCAAGACCGATGATCGCCCCGCACAGCATGGAGAGCGTCACAATGGAAAAGAAAGCCGGGTCGCCGATGAATTGCTCGATCATGCCGCTTTATATGCCGCAGAGATTATTTTGGATAGCCCCTTTATAGCCGTTCATTGCTGCGGGAAGGCGCCGCCTCTAGCATCGGCGCTTATGGAGGAGATGCGATGCAGAAGGAATATGTTCAGGCACCGTCACCCTGTTATCTGCTGGAAGAGGCAAAGCTTCGCGCCAATCTGGAGCTGATGCGGCGCGTGCAGCAGGAGTCCGGCTGCACCATTATTCTGGCACTGAAGGGGTTCGCCATGTGGTCGGCTTTTCCGCTGGTACGTCAGTACCTGAAGGGGTGCACCGCCAGCTCGCTGTGGGAACTTCAGCTTTCTAACGAAAAATTCGGTGGCGAGAACCATATCTATTCGGCTGCATTTCGTGACGACGAGTTCGATGAAGTTTGCGCCCTTGCCGGGCACATCGTTTTCAACTCGGTGGCACAATGGCAGAGGTTCGGACCAAAAGCATTGAAGGCTGGCATCTCCTGCGGTTTGCGTGTTAATCCGGGCATCGCGGAAGTGACCACCGATCTCTACAACCCCTGTTTCTCCGGTTCGCGCCTAGGGGTGCGCCCGGAGCATCTGGAGGGTGCGGAGCTTTCGGGGCTGGAGGGGCTGCACGCGCATGCGTTATGCGAGAATGCAGCGGCCTCATCGGTGAAACTCATCGATGCATTCGAGCAGAAGTTCGGCCACCTGATCCCGAATCTGCAGTGGGTCAATTTCGGCGGCGGCCATTTGATGACGCACAAGGATTACGATGTGCAGAAGCTGATCGACCGAATCAGGGCCTTCCGCGAGAAGTGGAAGGTGAAGGTCTATCTGGAGCCGGGCGGGGCGGTGGCATGGCGCACCGGCCCTTTGATCGCCTCCGTGCTCGATATTGTGCCGACCGATCAGCTGCCGGTGGCGATTCTCGATATCTCGGCAACAGCCCATATGCCTGACGTGCTGGAGATGCCCTACCGCCCTGCCATTACCGATGCAGCTGAAGCGAATGAGAAGAAGCACACCTATCGGCTCGGTGGTGGCTCGTGTCTCGCCGGTGATGTCATCGGTGACTATTCGTTCGATGCTCCGCTTGAGGTGGGTTCGCGCCTCGTCTTCGAGGACATGATCCACTACACGATGGTGAAAACCACGATGTTCAATGGCGTACGCCATCCCGACATCGCCATCCTGCGCGAATCGGGCAAGCTGGACGTGTTGCGCCACTTCACTTATGAGGATTTTCGTGACAGGTTGTCGTAAGAGCGGTCATGCTCCCCGGGAGTTCGCCGATGCCGGATAATCGCGGATGACATCCACCGACCAGAAGCCAAAGCATGCCATCGGCCGTATGTTCAGGCAGGGCAATCTGGTTACACGAAAGTTCTATCTCGTTGTCGCTCTGTTTGTGGCGATTGTACTCTGCCTGCTAACACTGCATCGCTTCGAAGCCTATGTGCTGGATTCGGTCCGGGCCTATGTTGCGGGCGAGGGCTTCTGGTCCAAAGGGCAGAAAGACGCCGTCTATTATCTGCAACGCTACGGCATTTCGCATGACGAATCGGATTACGAAGAATTTCTGAAAGGGTTGGCTGCTTCGCTGGGCGACAGGCAGGCGCGGCTGGCACTGCAAGCGATGCCGCCGGATATTCAGCGTGCCCGGCAAGG
Organism: Mariprofundaceae bacterium; assembly: GCA_050302175.1. Lineage (GTDB taxonomy): Bacteria > Pseudomonadota > Zetaproteobacteria > Mariprofundales > Mariprofundaceae > JBNLAN01. The sequence continues at coordinate 42,492 of JBNLAN010000011.1, forward strand.
TTTTTTGGCTGGGCGGAATCATCCGGACGATGTCGATCAGTTGGTCAGCTTTTTCCTCAATTTCAGCGAAGTCAGCGATATGCGGCAGGCGATTGCTATCTGGACCGAGGGCGATGCCCTTATCGATGAATTGCAACGGTTGGGGCTTGAGCTGCATGAGACCGTCCGCACCGGTAAGGGTCATCTATCCGATATTCGCGACATCCTCTCCCGTATCAGTGCCGTGAACGTAGAGGTGGCCGGGCTGGAGGACCGCTTTTCCGCCACGCTCGGCAACGCCGCCCGGAAGTACCACAATATTACACAGCAGATTATCCTGGCCATGACCCTGCTGCTTCTGACGCTCGGCATTATTCTTGCCCGTCAGATCGTGCGTGGCATTCGCCAGACGCAGGCGAAGCTCGAATTCAGCGAGGCGCGTTTCCGGCATGTCGTCGAGTCCAACATCGTCGGCATCATGTTTTGGCAATCCGATGGCTCGATTACGGATGCCAACGACGCTTTCCTCGATATCACAGGCTATACGCGCGAGGAGATGCAGGCCGGAAAGATAAGCTGCCATGCGCTTGTTTCTTCCGAACGGCATGCAGGGCTGGAAATTCTGGAGGAGGAGATTCGCAACAAGGGTAGCTGTGCTCCTTTCGAACAGGAGTTCATGCACAAAGATGGTCATCGGGTAACGGTTTACCTGGGCGCTGCGAGACTGGAAGAGGCAGGCGACTCCAGAGTCTGTTTCGCCCTCGATATCAGTGAACGGAAGCGTGCCGAGCAGTCGCAGCGGTTGGCGGCGGCGGTGTTCCACTCTGCCAGCGAAGCGATTTTCATTACTGATACCACTCCAGCAATCAAGGCGGTTAATCCGGCATTCGAAAAGATTACAGGATATTCGGAAGAGGAGGTGCTCGGCAGGAATCCGAACATTCTCTCTTCCGGCAGGAGCACCTCCGATTTCTATCGTGCGATGTGGGAAAGCCTGACGTCGAAAGGCGGATGGAAGGGCGAGATATGGAACAGGCGCAGGAACGGGGAGATATATCAGGAGTGGCTTTCAATTTCCGCCATCAGCAACGACAAAGGCGAGGTTTCCGAATATGTCGCAGTGTTCAGCGATATTACGGAGATGCGCAAACTGGAGGAGCAGTTGCGGCAAGCGCAGAAAATGGAGGCCATCGGAACGCTGGTGGGTGGCATCGCGCACGACTTTAACAACACGCTGGCGGCCATGGAGGGAAACCTCTTCCTGGCAAAGGAGTACAACCGCGGGAACAAGCGGCTGGCCGACAAACTGACTATTATTGAAAGCCTCTGCATGCACTCCGCGGATATGGTGGAGCAGCTGATGACCTTTGCCCGCAAGGGGATCGTGCGCATGACGCACATTTCCCTGAACGAAGTGTTCAGAAGGGTGGGGAGTCTGTGTGCTTCGATCATGCCGGAGAATATTGCGCTGACAGTCGAGAATTGCGACGACGAGTTGGTGATCGAAGGAGATGCCGCACAGTTACAGCAAGTGATGCTGCATCTGCTGAATAATGCACGCGATGCCGTTGAAGGGGCCGATTCCCCTGCCATCGGTTGTCGTCTTACTCGTTTCACACCGGATGCTGCGTTTACCGAAGCGCATCCTGAGCTTGCGGCGTCCGGCGCCCTGGCGCATGTGGAGGTAAGCGATAACGGTTGTGGTATCCCGGATGAACAGCTGGAGCATATCTTCGAGCCCTTCTACACCACCAAGGATATCGGCAAGGGTACGGGACTGGGGCTTTCCATGGTTTACGGTGCCGTACAAACGCATCAGGGTCTTGTCGAGGTGAAGAGCCGGGAGGGCAAGGGCACAACCGTGCACCTCTATCTGCCGCTGGCCGAGGTGGAGAGCCAGACCACGGAAGAGGTCCGCAAGGTAGTAACCGAGGCGCCAGGAGATGGCGCGATCACGATCCTGCTGGTCGATGATAATCTGAATTTGCGCAATGTCTGTGCCGAAATCCTTACAAGCATAGGCTATGAGGTGTTGACCGCAGACGACGGCGCATCTGCGCTGGAGTGTTTCGAGCGGCATAAGGAGCAAATCGGGCTGATCATCAGTGATGTCGTGATGCCGGTGATGGGTGGTTTCGAGCTCGCCAAGCGAGCGCGCCAACGGGAAGAAGGTTTGCCGGTTATTTTCATCACCGGTTACGATCCGGAGCACGTGGCGATTCCCGGCTCGCTGCTAGAGCATAGCGCCATTCTTAGCAAACCTTTCCAGGTGCAGGCACTGAGCGAATTGGTGCGGCGATTGCTGGCAGCACGGCAGTAAATCGAGCATTTCATGTCCGCTCTCTCGGAGGCCACTACCATCATTGCCGTATTTGGCGGCAGTGGTGCTACCGGTCGGGTGGTGATTACCGAGCTGCTCGGTGCCGGGTTCGAAGTGCGAGCGCTTTGCCGAAGCATTAGCAGTCTGAGCGAACGGTCTGGGCAGACGATTATCGAAGGCTCTCTGTCTGATACGCATACCATCGAACAGACTGTGGCAGGAACGATGGCTGCTCTCATTCTATTTGGCCCACGCCCTCCTTACACCGATATTTTCTGCGCCAATGCAACGGCATCTATTGTTGCGGCGCTGAAAGCAGCGGGCGTGCCCCGTCTGATCTGCCAGACTGGTGGTATGATCGGCGACTATCCTGAGAACCGGACATGGCCGATGCGTATGATGACAGCGGCGTTTAACCATCGTTTTCCAACGCTGGCCGCAGACCGTGCAAAACAGGAGCGGATCGTTACGGGAAGTGGCTTGCAGTGGACGATTCTCAAGCCACCGCGGCTGACCGATGGGCCGGCTGCGCCATTAGAGATGGGAACGGATATTCGTGTCGGAATGTTGAGTTCGGTATCGCGAAATTCTATCGCCAATTGGATCGTGCGGGAGCTTGTATCGCCGGAACATATCGGCGAATGCCTTTTCTGCGTTCCGCTCAGAGGGCAGATGGCTACGCTATAGCCAAAATACGCCTTACCTCCCGTTTAAACTCATGATAACTGAAAGGCTTGCGTAAAATGCTCAGTGCTCTCCAAGGCATTTCGATCTGGATATCCCCGGCAAAACCGGTTACAAACAAGAAATATTTCAGCAATTCCGGCTTCTGTTTCTCAACACTTTGGTAAATCTGGGTGCCGGTTAAACCCGGCATTCTCACATCGCTGATGACCAGGTCAAAATTGTTATCTTCCCCTTCCAGAAGTTTAAAAAGTGCCTGCCCGGGGTCGTCGGCCTGCACCAACTCTATCCTGACACCGAATTCCGTCGCATACATGAGAAGCATCTCTTCGATCATTTCCTGAATTGTTGATTCATCATCAACAATCAGCACCCTGCGCAACTTCTCCTTCTGCTCCTCCTCCGGAACCATGTACAAATACTTGTACTCCATGCAACCCACCTCCTACAACACGAGGAAAATTACCATAAATTTCGTAGTAGTACGCATATGTGATGCCAATCACGCTATTGAATCACCTCTGGCGAAACACGGGAACCCTTGTAGTTTTCGAATCGTGAACGCATCCGCACCCATCGGTATCTTCGACTCCGGCCTCGGCGGACTGACCGTGCTCGAGGAAGTTCGAAAGCTGCTGCCGCACGAATCGCTGACCTATGTCGCCGATTCAGCGCACGCCCCCTACGGCAGCAAGCCGGATGTTTTCATCGTCGAGCGCTCGCTTAGCCTTGCCGATTTCCTGGTGAACGAACAGCACGCCAAGGCGCTGGTGGTGGCCTGCAACACCGCTACCGCAGCCGCCATCAAGGTGCTGCGCGAGCGTTTCGATATTCCAGTGATCGGCATGGAACCAGGGCTAAAACCCGCGGTAGAGGCCACCCAAAGCGGCACCATCGGCATTCTGGCAACTGAAAATACGCTAAAGAGCGAGAAGTTCTCCACCCTGCTCGATGCGCACGGCCACCGCGCCCGCATCCTCACCCAGCCCTGCCACGGACTGGTGGAAGCCATCGAGGCCGGGCAGGCCAGTGCGCCGGACACTCGTGCACAGCTCTCACAATATCTGCAGCCGCTGCTGGATGCCGGTGCCGATGCCATCGTGCTCGGCTGCACTCACTATCCTGTTCTCACTCCGATCATCCGCGAACTGGCAGGTCCTGATGTGCACATTATCGAGACCGGCGCTGCGGTTGCCCGCCAACTACAAAGAAAGTTGCAAGAAGCTAAACTCGCCGCCGAAACCGGCGAAAGTGATATCCGCTTCTGGACCTCGGGCGATCCGCAACGCGTGGCAACACTGGCTTCTTCGCTACTCGGACAAACATGCGACTTCCAACGCTTCCCCGAGGCGTGAGCATCGACTAACCTGCAAGCTGTTTGTCCTAGCTCCGGGGAGGCAGCATGAACGAATCACCACGCATTCTTATCGGCGGCGCTAACCGCCAACAGGTCAGGCTCGATGCCCGCATGGCCAATCGCCATGGCCTTATTGCAGGCGCCACCGGCACCGGCAAAACCGTGACCCTGCAAGCCATCGCCGAGGGTTTCTCAAAAATCGGCGTGCCGGTCTTCATGGCGGATATCAAGGGCGACCTCTCCGGCATCTCACAGGCCGGCAAGCCGCACAAGGAGATCGAGCGCCGTATCGGCGAGATCGGCATCGACGGCTATACGCAACGCGGCAACCCGGTGCTCTTCTGGGATATCTTTGGCAAAACCGGGCACCCGGTGCGCACCACCATCTCGGAGATGGGGCCGCTGCTGCTCGCGAATCTTTTGGATCTCAACGACACCCAGAGCGGTGTGCTCTATGCCGCCTTCCGCATCGCCGATGACGAGGGGCTATTGCTTCTCGACTTGAAGGATCTGCGCTCGCTGCTCGCCTGGATGAACGAGCATGCCTCCGAGCTCAAAACCGACTACGGCAATATCTCCTCTTCCAGCATCGGCGCCATTCAGCGCGGGCTTCTGGTGCTGGAGGAGCAAGGTGCCGAATACTTCTTTGCCGAACCTGCTTTGAAACTGAACGACCTGATGGTCACTGATTTTTCCGGCCAGGGTGTGATCTCGTTATTGGATGTGACCGAGCTAATCTCGAAATCCCCGAAGCTCTACGCCACTTTCCTGCTCTGGCTGTTGGCAGAGCTCTATGAGAATCTACCTGAAGTCGGCGATGCCGACCGGCCCAAACTGGTGCTCTTTTTCGACGAAGCGCACCTGCTCTTCGACGGCGCACCCGAAGTGCTGCTCGACAAGGTGGAGCAGGTGGTGCGCCTGATCCGCTCGAAAGGGGTCGGCGTCTATTTCGTCACCCAGAGCCCACTCGATATTCCGGAATCAGTATTGGGACAACTCGGCATGCGGGTGCAACACGCGCTGCGCGCCTTCACCCCGAAAGACAAAAAAGCTGTGAAGACGGTAGCCGAGACCTTCCGCCCTAATCCCGCCATCGATACGGAACAGGCGATTACCGAGCTCTCCATCGGTGAGGCGCTAGTCTCGACACTTGATGCCAGCGGAGCGCCCACCCCGGTTGAACGCATTCTCATCGCGCCACCCGCTTCACGCATCGGGCCGGCCACACCGGAAGAGCGCAGCAGCCTGATCTCGCGCTCGCCATTCAATGGTCGCTATGAAGAGATTGTGGATCGCGAGTCTGCATATGAATTGCTGAAAGCCCGCGCCGAAGAATCGGCCCGCCAGCAGGCCGCCGAAAAAGAGGCTGCAGCAGCGGCAAAACAAAAGGCCTGGAGCGAACCTGCCACGCCGAAACGCAGTCCGGGCCGACCCGCCGATTCACTGGCCGAAAAGATGATGAAATCGGCAGCCCGCTCGGCCACCACGGCCATCGGCAGTGCCATCGGCCGCAAGCTGGTGCGCGGCCTGCTCGGCTCACTGCTGCGATAGCCACATAGCAGATGCCCTTGTATAGCTTTCTCCGCTCGGATGTGCGTATCATCGAAACTGTGCACGGCAACTGCAGCGAAAATTACGCGCACATCAATAGTCGTTTGGAAAGATCGAGTAAATATCTGTGAACGCCACCGCCATCTCACATCACCTATTAACGTTTATAAGGCTATTATTGAGAGGAGCGCTTTTCATGGGATTTTTTACAGGCATTTTTGGCAATGCCTTTGCGTCAGAGGCTCTTCCTGGCCGTGTGGACCGCGAGGATGCATTTGTCGACATCACTCTTCCGATCGCCAGCCACACATGGAAAAAAGATGGCACGCTAACACTGACCGCCCGTGGCATTATTAATGGTGAGACGGTTGGCTTTTCGGTCGAACTTGAACCCCAATGGAAGGAACAGAAAGAGAAAGATCTTCCAATCATTATATACTGGGGAAATGGACATATTCGAAGCGTTGGCGAAGAAAGTGACCGCTTTCTGTCTCTTCTTTGTCACGAATATGCCATCCCGTATGCATCTGGAATGAACCCTCGGACAGATATTTCTATGGTGAGCTTCGGCATCGACCCGCATGAGCTGAATAACACTCCTGCGAAGATAAAGATATTCTTTGAATCCGGTGATTCCGAAGATTATGGAGAGGCTTTTATCAACATTGACCTGAACAACAAGATCATTGAGTTCCGGGACAAAGACCCTGAGTATCATCACGGTATTATTGCCTCGCTATCCAACACCCCCTGACGAACTAACGTTATGGTGATTTCTCCACTTAATAATTTCACATTCAGCCTATGCGCGGCCTGCTCGGCTCGCTGCTGCGATAGCCACATAGCAGATGCCCTTGTTTAGCTTTCTTCGCTCCTCATTTGGCATCTGGCTTGTGTGAGCTGCGCTTCTGATTTCATTTTTGGTCATCCAGCCAAAACCATCAACTATAGGCTTTTGGATAATCATGGCCTTGATCCTCGGGATCGGCATATTTCAGATGACAATATCGCGCAAGGAAGATTCACAAAAGCAGAATACATATCGTCAGTGGGAGCGGCGCCTTTCACAACTCAACGTGACCATTGATGTTGAGGATGATGGGCATCTATATGAATGGCTTGATCTGCCTCAGTGGAAGCAAGTTTTTGCTTATCTTGAATCAAAACCGGCATCGAATCGCAGTTTACGGATGGCAATTGAATCAACATTTCCGGAAGTACTTCAATAAAGGTAGAAACTCGAACTGGACTGCGACCCGCTCGGCTCCTTGCCGCGCTAGATTTCAAATAGATTCAGAGGACTAGTGCTCTTGCCGTCTGTTTGGGGTCAGAGGCATCGAGAATCGCACCGATCACGGCAACGCCGTAATCTGAAAGCTCGGCGCGATTGGCGGGCGTAATGCCGCCCAGCGCCACCACGGGCACCGGCGACTCGCTGGCCAGCGCTTTGAACTTCGTAACACCCAGATGCGGCGCACCCGGATGGCTCTGGGTGGGGAACACCGGCGAGAGCAGCGCGAAATCGGCGCCATGTTCCCTCGCCAGCTCCAGCTCATCGATATCGTGGCAAGAGGCCGAAACCGTATACCCCTTATCCAGCCAGTCGCGTATGGCGGGGATGGTCTCGATATCGCTCGCGGCGACATGCACGCCATCAGCTTCCACCGCCTCGGCCACGTCGGCCTGTGTGTGAATAATCAGCTTTGCATGATGTTGGGTCGTTAGCTGGCGCAGGTGTGCGGCAAAGGCCAAAAGCCGCGCCGAATCCATCTGCTTCTCACGCACCAGCACCGCATCCACACCACTGGCCAGAGCCTGTTCGACACGAATAAAAAACTGCTCCCCCTCAATCCGGGAACAGTCAGTGATCAGAATAAGGCGTGGAGTCAGAATCGCTTGATAACCCAGGTCGGCGGTGAAATGCGCTTGTAGCCTCCCGGAAGGCGAGTTTCGAATACGCCATCGCCGTTGCGGTCGTATAGATAATACGCCGGGAAATCGCCCTTCGGCTGCACCTTCACCATATAGACATGGCCATGTGATGAATACTCGTTGATCGTGGCGCCATCCTTCTCCCGCTCATAGGTGCGCACCGTAACCTTATCTTTGCCCTGCAGATCGAACTCATCCTTCAGGTCCGCCTCATCCTCCGGTACGACAACCATCTCTTTGGCTGCCTTGGTATCTTTAACCTCGGTTGGTGGCGGCAAGGCCTCATCTTTTTCGGCATAAGCCGGAGCAGCAAAGCCAGCCAGCATAAGAATGGAGAGGGTGAAGAGAAAAGTTTTCATAAACGGATTATAGCCTCCCAGAAGGTATCGTCGCCACATCGGCTTGCTCCAGCCGGACCAACTCGGACTGAATCGCACCACGCACCGCCTGAGTGAGGCCGCCGACATTGCGGTCGGCCTCAGGAATAGAGTCCGGCGAGATTGGAGAGAGATATGAAATCACCATATAGTTCCGACCTTTACAAAAATCTAACCATGGCTGGCCTTTTCCAAGAAACCGGGGGCGGCAATATATCGCCACGGGCTGAATTGCCCGGCCCGTCTGGAGTGCGGCATGGAACCCGGTTTTGCGGAAACGCAGCATTCCACTTGCCTTTGATCGGGTACCTTCCGGAAAGATCACCACCGTATGACCTTCATCCAATCGCTCGCAACACTCGCTAACGATACGCTCACTGGCAGCACGTGTGCCATCCATGCCCTCGATATAGCCGCCCACCTGCACGAAATCGGCCAGCACCGGATTATGCAAAGTCTGTGATTTATAGAGGCAAACAGCCTTCGGGTAGTGCAAAAGCAAGGCAATAAAATCAAGCAGGCTCGGATGGTTCGCGATCACCACACCGGGCTCCTGCATCGGCTCACCCACGAAACGGAATTTTACCAGATCGAGTAGACTCAGGGTTTTCAGGTAAATGCGCACATGCTTTTGCGCGGTACGCAACGCCTGACCTCGCTTTTCCAACAACTGGCCTTGCCCGTGAAGAATACGCGGCATACGCCAGCGCCCCAGCCAAAGCGTTTGAACAGCAAATTGTGTAAAGCACCAGGCAGTCAATAGCATTCGGATCGGCACGACAAGCAGACGTAGCATGCGTAGTATGTTGCTGGTGCACTCCTAGGTTTGCAACACGAAATCGGACACCGGAGCACCTGGAATGAAATATCGCATCACCAATCAAAGTCCGCTCTATCGCGGCTTTTTCAAACTGGATGCCTTGACGGTCGAGCATGAAAAGTTTGATGGCGGCAAGCTGAGCATCGTGCGCGAGCATCTCGAGCGCGGCGATGCCATCGCGGTGCTGCTCTATGACCCGGAGCTCGATGAGGTATTGTTGATTGAGCAGTTTCGCATCGGCCCTGCAGTAAGGGACGATAAAGCGTGGCTCATCGAAGTGGTGGCTGGCATGATCGATGAGGGAGAGAGTGCCGAGACATGTGCGAAACGCGAATGCATCGAAGAGGCGGGATACGAACCACATAAGCTGACCCGGCTCGGGCGCTACTACTCCACCCCCGGCGGCTCATCCGAGCGCATCGAGCTGTTTTTAGGTGAGATCGATAAAACGAAGCCTACCTCGGATGGCGGCGGTCTTGATCACGAGCATGAAGATATCCGCACCCTGTGGATATCAAGACGGCAAGCTCTGCAGTGGCTGGCCGAAGGCAAAATCAATTCAGGCGCTCCCATGCTTGCCTTACTCCTCGCTTTTGGGAACAAAGGCGTTACGGGATAAGCTCAGGATTCTGTGGATAACAGCCCATTGAGCTTTTCCGAAAACTGATTGTAATTGAATGGCTTATGAAGCATATGCAAATCTTCACCCGGAAGCTCCTGGTGGAGATCGTTGCTGTAAGCCGTTACAAATACAAAGCGCTCCAGAAGCTCCGGCTTAACGCCCTTGATGCTGTTATAGATATCCACGCCAGTCAGTTTCGGCATGCGAACATCACTGAAAATGACGTCATTTTTTTTGCCCCGCTTGAGCAAAAAATGCAGGGCATCGGCTGAATCAGAAACCTTCGTCAACTCGAGCTTCAACCCACCCTGCTTGGCAAACATGTCGAACATTCTTTCCAACACAACAAGCACGTGCTTCTCATCATCCACGATAAGCACTCTGAGAGTTTCGGAGGCCCCTGACGTGGGCTTGCTCCGGGCAGCTTTAGACGACATTCAATCTCTCCCGAACGTGTTTGCTTATCGCAAAAATGTTCCCAACATTTTTAGCAAACGCCCCTCTCCCGGGCATATTTTGCCCGAGCCACCGGCAAATGGGAAGGAAGCGACCTCCGCAGCATGCGTAAATGTTGCAGGCAAAGCCTCGCGATGCCTCTCCAGCATAGCCTCTCCAGCCGCATCGGCATCATTGATCACGATCCACTTCGGCATCCGGCCCATGCGCTCGAGCTTATCCAGCGTCAGTAGCATGTGGTTGATACCACCCAAGCGCGAGCGCACCACCAGCAAAATCTCGGCATCAGGCAAATCCGTAATCCAGTCGGCAACCAGATAATCCGGAGCTAACGGCACCATCAAGCCACCCACACCCTCGATTACATTTACCGCATCCGCCTTGCAGAAATCATTGCACCAGGCAAGCAGGCGCTCCGGCTCAAGGCTTGCGCCTTCGACTGCAGATGCCTGCATCGGAGCCAAGGGAGCTGCAAAGCGGTAGCAGCTGATCGCCTCAACCGCATCAGCCGCCATATCCTGCGCGGCCAGAAGCGTGGAGATATCGGAGTAGATGCCGTCCTCACCCACGCCGCATGCCACCGGCTTGGCGGCCCGCACGGCATGCCCGGCCTGTTTCAGCGCACGCACCAATGCCGACGTGACAAACGTCTTTCCGGCATCGGTATCGGTGGCGGTGACAAATATCTTCCGCATTTAGATACCGTCCGTCGCTGCAATCGGAATAACATGATCGTAAGTGTGCTGCGGTTCGGCATACCATGCCTGTGCATACAGCGCCTCAAAACTGGCGCGCACGCGTCCATCGTCCATGCGATGTGCCGCACCATACGTCTCTTCAAGCTGCTTCAACAGCTTGCGACCATACAACCCTCCCTTACGATTGCCGATGGCGGAAGCCGAAGCCCCCATACCCTTGAGCTCGCGCACCAATCCCATAGTGTCGGGGTAGGTGAGTGTGAACAGATCGGAATCGGTGACCGGCAACTCTACCGGCAGCTCCATCAACGCGTTCCCGAGACTCATTACATCAGGGAACGGCAGCACCAGCCCGGCGCGATCATTGGAGATTTGCGCTAGCGAATGGCGCAACTCGGAAAGCGTTCGACGCCCGAAGGTGGAAAAAACCATAAGCCCGCCCGGTGCCAGCACCCGGCGCATCTCCTGCATCATGGCCTGCGGATCAGGCACCCACTGCATAGCGAGATTCGAGGTCACCAGGTCGAAGCGTCCACCAGTGAAGGGGAGTGCGCAGGCATCGCCGGCAACATAGTGACGCTTGCCGTGCCACAGCATGCGGCGCTTCTGCTCCTTGCGGCTCGCGACCACCATCATCTGCGAAATATCGAGCGCATGCACCTCTGCCTTCGGATATTCGCGCACCAGATGACGGGTGAAATAGCCGGTTCCGCACCCGATATCGAGAATTCGTTTCGGGCTGATTCTGGCGCAGGTAACGTGGGCCAGCAGCCGATCGGCAATCTCGCGCTGCAGCACGGCATGTACATCGTAACTCTCCACCGCTCCCGAAAAAGCGCGTTTTACTTTATTGGGATTGATATGGCCCGACACCACGCCTCCAGTTTTTCATTGAATTCTTCCGCCTGCGTCAGCATCGGTGCATGCCCGCAGGGTGCGAATGATATCAGTGCGGCATTTTCGATGTGAGCAGCCAGATACTCACCGGCCGCAAACGGCACGATGGCATCCTGCTCACCGTGCAGGATCAGCACCGGCTTATCGATGTTGATAATTTGGCCGCGCAGATCGGTTTCACTCAGGATTTCCAGACCTGCCTGCATTCCGGCTCTGCTCGGCGGGTGTGCCTTATCGACCGCCTCCCTTGCCAATCGATTGAACGCAGGCCGTGGCAGCTCATCACCATGCAGCATCAGCGCAAAAAAGCGGCTCAGCATTTTCGCCTCCCGACTCTCGGCTCCGGCACGGAACCCCTCCAGCAGCTCGGGCGAAGCACCACTCGCCCAACCCTCACGCATGCAGAAGCTCGGCGTGGTGGCCACCAGTGCCAGCGCCACCACCTTTTCCGGAAATTTCAGAGCCAACTGCATGGCCATAATGCCGCCGAGCGACCAGCCCACGAGAATCGCCGGTTGTTGCGGCAACTCCTTCGCCAACACTTCCACCCAATCATCGGCAACTGCATCCGATGCACCACCATGACCGGGAAGATTGAGTGCATGCACATCAAACTGTTCCGAAAAGTGCTCGGTCTGGGCAAACCACACCTTCGCCGACTGCCCCCAACCGTGCAGGAAAACGAGCACCGGCTTCATGGCGATACCTTGCGCAGCGCCGCCACCAGGCTACGAATCTGCTCAGGCGTATGCGCAGCAGAGAGCGTAATACGCAACCGCGACGAACCCTCCGGCACCGTTGGTGGGCGGATGGCCGGCACGAAGAAGCCTGGTTCTCTTAGGCCTGCGGCCACCTTTAGCGCATCCGCATCGCCACCAATTATGAGAGGCTGAATGGCGGTTTCCGACTTCAGCAACGGCAACCCCTCCGCCTCTGATTTGAACAGTATCACGTTATCTTGCAGCTTGCGCACAAGCTTGCCCTTTCGGATCAAACCAAGCGCGGTTCGTGCCGCCACCAGGGCGGCTGCCGGAAGGGCGGTGGAGTAGATCATGGTGCGTAGCCGCTGCCTTAGACCTTCGATCAGCTCCTGTGTGCCGAGAACGAAGGCGCCGTAGGAACCGAATGCCTTCCCAAAAGTGCCAACCTCAACCAGACGGGGATGACCGGCGACCCCGAATGCGGCAGACAATCCGCGCCCGTCACTGCCGACAGTGCCGGTGCCGTGTGCGTCATCGAGCACCAGCAACGCATCATGCTTTTCTGCCAGCGATACGAGCGCGCCGACATCGGCAGCATCACCATCCATACTGAAGACGCCATCGCTAACAATAATACGTCGCACAGCCGAATGTTTTTCGAGCACGCTTTGCAATTGCCCCATATCAAGGTGCCCATAACGATGCACTTTCGCGCCGGAGAGTCTGGCACCATCCACCAGCGAGGCATGGTTGAGTTTATCGGTAAACAGGTGTGTGTGCCGATCAGCCAACGCCTGTAATAATCCCGTGTTGGCCAGCATCCCGGAACCGACGATCAAACACGCCTCAAACCCCTTCCATTCGGCCAACTCCTGCTCCAGCGCATGCAGAGCAGGATCGTCGCCCGAAACCAGCCGAGAAGCACCACTGCCCCAGCCGTTTGCCGAAATACTCTCTGCCACCACAGCACAAATCTCCGGATGAAAGCTGAGCCCCAGATAATCGTTGGAGGCAAAATTAATCAGCTGTTTGCCGTTCACCTCGATCAGCACGCCATCGCGCCGGCTGGCCAACAGCCGCCGCTGACGCTCGAGGGGGAGTATCTGGAACCAATTGCGTGAATCCGGCATGGCGGGCATGCTGATGCGGATGAGCACCCTGTCAACTCATATCAAAAAACAGGTTGACCGATTTTTAGGGCACCTGTTTCCGGCCACCTGCCTCTTCTGTCATAGGCCGCAGCTCGAGAGTGGCCAGTGCTGCGCATCCTGCATGCCGGAAATTTCAGTCCATGATCAAAACGGTTGCCAACGCTGCGGTGCCCCCTTGCCGGCTGACCTTGCACCAGGCCCCTGCGGGCATTGCCTGAAAAAACCTCCCTTTCAGCAAAGCACCCTCAGCCTGTTTGCCTACAAAGGCCCGGTACGCGATGCGATATTGGCCTGGAAACTGCAGGGCGAAGATGCCGGTGTGCGCTGGTTGCTGGCAACTGCCGCACCGCGCCTGCGACAACTCATCTCGCCGAATGATCTGTTGCTGCCCGTTCCCATGCCGCTTTCACGCATGCGTAAGACCGGGCAGCATCATGCGACCAACCTGTGCAGGATAATCGGCGAGCATACCGGTTGCGATTGGGACTGGCGTCTGCTCAGGCGCATTGGCGAACAACCCCGGCAGTCATCGCTGTCGGGCGCGGCCCGGCGCAATAATCTGCGGGGAGCATTTATGCTGGATAAGGAGTATCTGCAGCGAATGCAACTCCCAAAGCAGGCAAGTCTCTGGGTGCTGGACGATATCCTGACTACGGGCAGCACTCTGAACCATGCGGCCAGGGCGCTCAAACCGCTGAAGATGCCGGTTGGTGTTTTGTCGTTGGCCCGTACAATAAAACAAGGATAGGGTATACATATGGCTAAGATAGAAATCTACTCGGGCGACTACTGCCCCTTCTGCATGCGGGCCAAGGCGTTGCTTCGCGAGCGCGGTCTTGAATTCACCGAATACAATGTGCAACTCGACCCTGCAAAGCGCGAGGATATGCTCATCCGCAGCAAGGGTGCGCGCACCATTCCGCAAATCTTCATCAATGATCGCCATGTCGGCGGCTGTGACGATCTCTATGCACTGGATCGGAAAGGCGAGCTGGAAAAGTGGGTGGCTAACGCGTAACTTTCCAGCTCATGTGCAATCCTGAAAATCTGCTGAAAAACAATGCCCAGTGGGCGGCCAGGCGCCTCTCTGAAGATCCGTCCTATTTTGAGAATCTCTCGGAGCAGGTTCGGCCCAGTTATATGTGGATCGGCTGCTCCGATTCGCGCGTTCCAGCCAATGAGATCATCGGCCTGAAACCGGGACAGGTATTTGTTCATCGCAATGTGGGGAATCAGGTGCATCATACTGATCTCAACTGCCTTTCAGCAGCGCAGTACGCCGTCGATGTGCTGGGCGTGAAGCACATCATCATCACCGGCCACTACGATTGCGGCGGTGTGCGCGCGGCCATGGAAGGGCAGCATCACGGCATTGTCGATAACTGGATTCGCAGTATCCGGGATACCTATATGCTGCATGAAGATCACCTTGATGCAATGGATGAGCCCAAACGCATGGCCCGACTGTGCGAACTCAATGTGATTCGGCAGGTGGATAATATCTGCCATACCCGCATCGTTCAGAATGCCTGGGAGCGCGGTAATCCGCTATCGGTGCATGGCTGGATTTATAGTGTGAAGGATGGCCTGTTGCACGACCTGAATGTGACCAAAAGCGCACCCGAAGATGTGGCCCCGCTCTATAGGGTCACCGGCACCGAAACCAGCTCCTGGCCAGCGGCGAGTTAACGACCAAACTCAGCCGCCGCTTTCAGCGGTCGGCTGGAGTGCCTTGTTAGGCCCCCAATGTTTTAAATCGGGTAGTATTTGTTCTTCGAGTGGACTACTCAGCGTCCATAGCCTGATGGTTATAGAGCGACCTTCAATCATTGCAGAAACGATTCGGTGATTACCGTCTAATATTAGGGCCATGTTTTCGGGTAGCTGATACGCCGGGATTTCTAAATTAACCTCCACGCTAGAGTAGATATTTTGTACATTGTGACGCGATATTACTTCGGTATTTTTGGCGGCGTCTGATATTGAGAGTGGCAAGGCATCAACATCACAAAATTCTCTAGGTACTCCCTCAATATTCGTATACCAAGGAGTCCACAGGTATTTAGCGTCTTGAGGAATTTGAATATTCGTTTGCTTAATTCCGCATCCATCGGAAATAAGGGCTTGCCAATTCAACATGACCCGTATTCCTGCGCCAAATGTCGAACAAAATTTTTGGATGTCCATAGGGCCTAACAACGTAATAGCATGACTTGGTTTTCCATCTATTGCGCTCCTTTATACGGATAGACTTAGTGAAAACAGGGACAGTGCATTCCTTGTCCGATGTTCACCAATCGCTCAACGTCGCTCTCAGCCCCAACCCATCGGGGTAGAGGCGATGCGCAATGGCCGCCCATTTCGGATACGGCAACTGCTCGGCCCGCGTATTCGGATCGATCACCAGCTCCATCCAGTCCACAGGCCGAAGCTTACCTTTGAAATTGTTGGCGATGGTCTTGCGCCGATGCCGGAAGCCTTCGCGCACAGTCGCCTCCAGCGCCCGGATATCGCAGGGCGGGCGGCGCTTATGCGGCTTTAGCGTAATCACCGCCGACTGCACGGATGGTGGTGGCGAAAATGCTCCCGGCGGCAGCACCAGCAAGCGCTTCGGCTCATAGTGGTGGCGCACCATCACAGAGAGGCTTCCGTACACCCGGCTACCGGGACCGGAAACGATACGATCGGCCACCTCTTTCTGATACATCAGCACCATACCGCCGGAGAGATTGAGTGCCGCAAGCCGTGCAGTGAGCGGGCCACTGATGTTGTAAGGCAGGTTGCCGACAATCCAGGTGGCCTTTGACTGCTCCACCGTTTTTTCCAGCGCATCAAGCACATCGCCATGCACTACCGACAGCTTTTCATCGCCTTGCGCCCTCTCGGCCCACATCTCGGCCAGATGATTATCCTTCTCGATCACGGTCAGGTGGGAGACGCGCGGCAACAACACCTCGGTCAGCGCCCCGCGACCCGGACCAATCTCGACCGCCACCGCACCCTCCGGCACCGCTTCGGCAATTCGAGCGATAGCAGAGCGATCGACCAGAAAATGCTGGCCGAGCGATTTTTTGGCGGGCTGTTCATCCATAACGTTCATTCGCAACAGCTTACCCGATATTCCGACAATGCAAACCACCGGAGAATCCGGCCTTGCCATACAGAGGAATTCTTCTACACTTCGCGCCCATTTTTTGTTTTGGCATCTATATTATAAAGGAGAGCGGCATGAGCAATAAACAGCGTCACCTGATTGCAGGCAACTGGAAAATGAACGGCCTGCTTTCCGAGGCAAACGAGTTTATGGATGCATTTGCCGGAAATCCGGCTCCGGACCACGTTGAAGTTGCGCTGATGCCCCCGTTTACCCTGCTGCACACCATGTCGGCGCCACTGGCAGCCAAGGGTGTCGCTCTGGGTGCACAAAATGTTTACTTCGAAGACAAAGGCGCCTTTACCGGCTCCATCTGCCCGATGATGCTGCGCGATGCAGGCTGCCACTATGTGATTCTCGGACACTCCGAACGCCGCAGCATTATTGGCGAATCCAATGCGCAGATCCGTTCGAAAATGAATGCCGCATGGCTGCACGGTCTTGAGCCGATCCTCTGCATCGGTGAAACGCTGGAGCAGCGCGAATCCGGCGTAACCAATCATGTGCTGGCCGAACAACTTGCCATCCTGAAAGGCGCGCCAAAAGATGCGCCGCTGACCGTAGCCTATGAGCCGGTCTGGGCGATTGGTACGGGCAAAACCGCGACCCCTGAGCAGGTGACGGAGACCCATGCGTTTGTACATGAGGAACTCAAGCATCTGGGCAAGGATTGCCGCGTGCTCTATGGCGGCAGTGTGAACCCTGCCAATGCCGAAGAACTGATGGGTTGCCCGGGCGTGGAAGGCGCACTGGTGGGCGGCGCCAGCCTGAAGGCCGATTCATTTATGCAAATTGTGGAAGCTGCCGTGCGAGCAGCAACCAAGGAGTAACTCTGTTATGACGACGATTCTGATTACTGTTCATGTGATTGTTGCACTGCTGCTGATCGGCGTAGTGCTAATTCAACGCGGTCAGGGTGCGGATATGGGCGTATCTTTTGGCGGCGGTGGCGCACAGACGCTATTCGGTAGCCGTGGCTCAGGCTCTTTCCTCGGCAAACTGACTGGCGGACTGGCTGCGGCCTTTATGATCACCTCACTGACGCTGGCATTTTTCTCGCAGCAGCAGTCGGGCTCGGTGGTCGAACGCTCACTGGCCAACGGTACCCCCGCCCAGGAGGAGAGTGTTCCGGCAGTTCCGGAGCAGCCCCTGTTTGATCCTGCGATGAAGGATGAAAAACCGAGTGACGGACTCCCGGGCGCTGAATAAGATTCTCGGGTCCTAAACTCTCAATCTGCCGGGGTGGTGAAATTGGTAGACACGCAGCGTTGAGGTCGCTGTGGAGTAAAATCCATGCTGGTTCGAGTCCAGTCCCCGGTACCATGTGCGAAAACCGCTCAGCTTGAATAGCTGGGCGGTTTTTTCTTGCTGGTTTGCCAGTTTAGCTTATAGTGGCGGGGATTTTGCCAAAATCCGCGCAGGAAATTGCCCGTAGACACGGTCCTTTCACTTCTTGATTTTGACAACGTCCGGGCCGCGCAAGGGGCTTCGAGTTTATACATGTTGATAGAGGACTTTAGATGAATATTTATGTTGGAAACCTGTCATTCAGGGCAACTGATGACGATATCCGCGAGCTTTTTGCCGAATTTGGCGAAGTTGTCTCTGCAAAGATTATTATGGATCGTGAATCCGGCCGCAGCCGTGGTTTTGCGTTCGTCGAAATGGCGGACAAAGATGCTGGTCTGGATGCGATTGAAGCGCTTGATGGTGCTGAGCACCAGGGCCGTAACCTGAAGGTCAACGAAGCCAAGCCACGCGAACCACGCAAGTTTTAATCGAGCTCAATAAAACAGGGTCTGCGCCCGCAGGCCCTGTCTTTTTTTAAAACCACATGCCAGATAAAACTGCCGCCCCGGATGTTTTATGCATTGGGCATGCAGCGTTTGATATCTGCATGGCTGTTTCCAGTCACCCTTCTGCCGATGAAAAATGTCAGGCCCATGCCATGCAACAAGGCGGCGGCGGACCATCCGCCAATGCAGCTGTCACCGTTGCCCGCCTTGGCGGCAAAGCCGCATGGTGCGGATATCTTGGTAACGACATCCACGGCGATGCCCATATGGCGGAATTTATCGCTGAGGGTGTAGATACCTCACTGACCGTGCGCGGCAGTGCCCCCTCCCCGCTTTCACTGATTCTTGCCAAGCCCGATGGCAAGCGCACTGTCGTTAACTTCAAGGAACAGACACCGTGGCTTCCGGCAAATGCCGTCGACCCCTCGCAGATTCGCGCCTCTTGCATGCTGTTTGATGGCCACGAACCCCTGCTCTCCGTCGCACTGATGGAGCATGCAAAAGCCCGGGATATCCCCACCGTGCTCGATGCCGGCAGCCTGCACCGCGGCACCGAGGAGCTTGCACCCCATGTCGACTATCTCGTGGCCTCGGAGAAATTCGCTCACCAGTTCGCGGGCACGGACGATATTCAAAAAGCACTCGCAAAACTTGCCGCCACCTCCCCTTGTGCGGTAATTACACTGGGCGAAAACGGCCTGATCTGGGCACGAAACGGTGAACACGGCGAACTGCCTGCTTTTAGCGTCAATACTATCGATTTCACCGGTGCCGGCGATGCCTTTCACGGCGCTTTTGCACTCGGCGTGGTTCGCGGTATGGCATGGCCCGAACTTCTGCGCTTCGCCTCGGCAGCCGGTGCGCTTACCTGCACCAAACTAGGCGCCCGGGCCGCCATTCCTACCGCCAACGAAGTCGCCACCTTTTTGAGCTGGCAACAGACAGGGGAACAAAGTCACTGAACCTCTGATGGACGCGTAATATGCTATGCTCTGTTTTACCCATTAAGGAGGTCTGTCATGAAACGCACGATTTTCTTCCTCTCTCTTTTTCTCACTGCTTTTCTTACTACCCCGCAAGCATTCGCCGAAGATGATTTCGTCTACGGCCGCGAACTGATGACACAGCAGGAACTGATGCAACACCGGCAAAAAATGCGCT
The DNA here is from genome assembly GCA_050302175.1 of Mariprofundaceae bacterium. Classification (GTDB taxonomy): domain Bacteria; phylum Pseudomonadota; class Zetaproteobacteria; order Mariprofundales; family Mariprofundaceae; genus JBNLAN01. The sequence continues at coordinate 62,148 of JBNLAN010000011.1, forward strand.
CGCTACAAGGTGAAGAACGCGAAGCCTACCGCAAGGAACATCACCAACGGATGCAGGAACGCGCCAAAGAGCGCGGCGTAAGCATTCCGGATGAACCCGGCGCCCAGGGCAAAGGCATGGGCATGGGCCAGGGTAAAGGCATGGGCCAGGGCAAAAGTGGCGGAAAATAGTCTCACCTGTTTGCCCCTCGCTTTATCGAAACAGGCCGTGCGGCTAGATTTGTAACATGCAAAAAATTCTCATCAGTGCCTGCCTGCTTGGGGAATCGGTTCGCTACGACGGCGGGAACTGCATGCAGAGCTCCGACACTCTGAAGCAATGGGTGCTGGACGAGCGCGTGGTGCCTCTCTGCCCGGAAGTGGCAGGCGGCCTGCCGGTGCCGCGCCCGCCTGCCGAAATCGAGCTGGGCGATGCGGAAGCCGTGCTACGAGGCAAAGCGGAAGTACTCCGGAAAGACGGCATGAACGTCACCGATGCATTCGTGGAAGGCGCCGAGCGGGCGCTGGCGCTTTGCATGCGGCACGACATCCGCATGGCGATCCTGAAGCAAGGCAGCCCATCCTGCGGCTCGGCACTGGTGAACGATGGCAATTTCTCAGGAACAAAAATCGCAGGGCAAGGAGTAACCGCCCGACTGCTGGAGCGACATGGCGTTCGCGTTTTCGGCGAAGAGCAGTTGGATGCGGCTGCCGCTCACCTCACCAGCCTTGAAAGCTAACTACATCTGACGGAACAGGTGCGTGTAGCTGCGGCTGACCGACAGCTTCTCCTTCCGGTCGCGCAAAGTGAGCTGCAGCTTGCCGGCAAAGTCCCTGTCGGCAGTGACGATCTGCCGCACATTCACCACCGTGCCGCGGTGCACCTGCCAGAACTTGTCGGGATCAAGTTGCTCGATCAGCTCCTTGAGCGGTGTGCGCAATAACAACTCACCATCGCGGGTCATGACAACGGTGTATTTATTATCAGAACGGAGATAGCACACCTCCTCGACCGGCAGCATGCGCACACCTTCACCGGTCGGCACTTTAAGCCAGCGCAACTCTTGTGTAGCGGGTTTGGTCAGCAATTTCTGCAAGCGCATAAGCAACGCATCAGGTTCGCCATTGCCGGGCTGCTGCAAGCGCTCAATACAGCGCAACAGCCGTTCATCGGAAACAGGTTTTAAAAGGTAGTCGGCTGCCGCCTGCTCGAAGGCCTCTACAGCATGATTATCGAAAGCCGTCACAAAAACGATTCGGCACCCGGACTGCGCCGATTTCGCCGCATCCAAGCCGCTTTGGCCGGGCATACGGATATCGAGAAAAGCAACGTCGGGAGTATGTGTTTTTAGAGCCTCGGCAGCAGCATTGCCATCATGAACCACTGCGAGAATCTCCAGGCCGGGCCACAGCTTGAGCAGGCGGCGCTGCAGGTCCGCGGCCAAATGCAGCTCATCATCGGCAATAATCGCTCTCATGCCGGCACCTCAATCATTGTTGTTACACCGCCCTTGGCATTGCTCTCCAGATGCAAGCGCCCCGCATCGCCGAACAGCGTTGCAAGCCGCTCTCGCACATTTACAAGCCCCGTACCTTCACCTACAGTCGCAACATCGCTTTGCAGGCCGTTGCCGTCATCACTCACTTCGATGCGCAAGCGCTCATTTCCGACCTCCGCAGCGATATGAATTTTGCCGCCGCCGAGCTTCGGCTCAATACCGTGGCGCACGGCGTTTTCCACCAGTGGCTGCAACAGCATGGGCGGAAAAATGATTCCGCGAAGCTTCACCGGCACGTCAATTTGCCAGTGCAGGCGCTCGCCAAAACGGATCTTCAGAATCTGCAGGTAATTTTCCAGCATCTCGAGTTCGTCGCCCAGCGTTGCTGTATCGCTGCGTGTCCTCGCCAGAGCGATGCGCAGCCAGTCGATCTGCCGATCCAGCAGCTCTTTTGCCAACCTCGGATCGCTGTCGACCAGGCTGCTGACATTGGCCAGTGTATTGAACAGGAAGTGGGGTTCGATCTGGGCCTGCAGCAGCTTCAGGGTCGCCTCGACCTCACGCTTTTCGTTTTCGCTCTGGATGAAATGTCGCTGCGTGGTCTCCAGCTCAACTTGCCGCGATAGCAATACGGTCACGGTCCCGATAAGTCCGAAAAACAGACCGATTAGCATCGTAATCCACGTCATCCCATCGTTCCAGCTGCCAACGCCACTGATAGCAAACGCCAGACTCATACCGACCGCAACACTCAGTGGCAGCGAAATCGCCATCGCCGCCCAACGCAAAGCAGGACGGCGCAGCAAATAAACCAGCGGCGTGTTGATCGACATGACCGACATGCCGATGCACTGCGAATAGATGAAATTAATCCAAAATGATTCGCTCACCCCAAGCATGGTCAACAGTCCCGCGATAGCGGTGTTGAAAATCAGCGCGGTAATCAGGAATAAAGCGACTCGTTTCATGCTGGGAGTATCCTTCGGCGCTCAGGGCATCGCAACTTTGAGCCCGGCCGTGATAGCGCCGCGGATCAGCGCCGCCGACCCCTGCCGGGTGTTGCCGAAATTCCAATAGCCGGTAGCGAACAAACTGTAGCGCCCTGCGAACGCCAATTCGCCGTAACCTGCCAGTGTGCTGCCGTGATCACTAAGATTGTGTGTAGCCATCAGCCGCCAGTAGCCATCGGAATCCATTAGATTGCTCTGCCAGACCAGATGCAGGTAGTCGCGCCCCATAAGCCTGGGCATCGCAGCAAGTGCCGCCCCCGGGGCCACGGCAGCGAGTTGGAAATAGACATCGCGTTCGGCTGCCGTGAAGCCGTGCCCGTCGTGCAGATATTCGAAGTTGAGCGTCTGGCCGCTCTCGAACGTGTAGGCCACACCTGCCAGGGTCGTGGCCCGGCGCCTGGAATTTGCGATACCGGCAAGTGCCGCCCAGCTTGTTTCGCCGTAGAGCATCCACGCATCGTCGGGCGTGAAATGCGCATACCCGCCATAATAAGGAGTTTGCTTTTCCGCTTTGGCAACGATCAATGCATAGACCCACGCTTCGCCGCGCTGGTCGAATTTCGCCAGCCAGCTTTTTTTCCATACGTCCGGCGAGCTCACACCCTTACCGCTCCGTACGATGTGGGCGGCCGTCACACTGACACTCATATCCGGCGTCCAGACCAACTTGGCCATATCCATACCGGTCAGCTCGCGCATCGGATCGCTGCGGCCGCTATCGAAATAGAAAGGGCTGGAGGGGGAGCGAAATTGCGCCGGCCCCCAGTTCATCACTTCGCGACCGCCCGCCATGCTCCATGTATCGCCCAGGCGCAGTCTCGCCTGCCAGCGGCTCAGGTATATATCGCTTTTCCGCTCCGAGCCAAAAACATTCCGATTTTCGCGCAGTGAGGCGATCGGCCGGGCATCCAGATGCAATATTTCATTGCCGGCCTTGAGATTGAGCCGCAATTCGCCGACCGAACTCCACTCCGGCAGGGCTGCGATTCGATTACCCGGATTGAGCAGGCTGTTGCCGTTCAGAATGGTACGACTGCCATAGCCGTAGAGCGTGCCGTCCCAGCCCGTATTCCACTCACCTGCCAGCGCACTCTCAGCTGCCAGCAGCAGCGCCAGGAAAAATGTGACCCGCAGAATCACAACTGGCCGAGATCGAACTCGGCCGGCGCTATGGCTTTCACCGTGACTTTGCCGAACTCCATCGTTGTCTCGGCATCACTCATGGCATCCGAAATGGTCATCCGGCTGATGAAAGGAATTTTCTTGCCCTGATACTCGATCGTATTGCCGTATTCGAAAGTGGCACGCTTGAGCAATTTACCGCTCACAGAATAGAACTCGGCCCGAACACCGACCTTCCGTTTCTTGGCAACCCAATAGCGAATTTTGTCATAAGTAGTGCGCTTGTGCTTTGCGGTGAGATCAAGCACGTAGCACGGCTCTCCATCAATCGTTTCCTCACCGGCCGACACCGCCTCATAATCTTTCGCATAATTGGTGGCGGCGATATCGCCGTTGGCCGCCTGCCCGCTCATGCGCTGGCGTGGCGAGATCGGAATCGGCTTGGAAAGACCGGTGCGGGTGAGCCACATATTACGATCCACCTGCAGCATTTTCGAACCTCGAAAACGGGCTGGTTCGATCGTCTCAGCAACGCTGGAATTGTCGACCGCTTTCACGACCAGCGCCTGCGGCTCCTCGGTGCGCTCACCGTCGCGCGAAAGAAGCCGAATCTGCCAGACTATACCGGGCAAGCCGCCGCCTCGCGCCCGATCCGAGGCCTTCAGGATCGCAGCAGGATCATCCGCTGCCCAGGCAATAGCAGACACACAGAGCAGCAATAGCAGTAACGCCGTAGCAAGCACTATTCTCATCGTATCACCTCCTAAACATGCCCAAGCGAATCGATGATCGGCTGTCTGGCCGCCCGTCGCGCCGGCATAAATGCAGCCAATGAACCCACCACACACATCAGGACGATAGTAAAAAGGATTCGGTCACTATCCAGATCGATCAACAGCGGCACCTCGCCAGCACTATCGGGTGGCGTGTAAGAAATGCCGATCGTATTGATCGTCCAACGCACGCTCAGCGTAATCGCCAACCCAGACGCGCAACCAATCAAGGTGAGCAATAGCGATTCCATTGTAAAGAGCTTCACCACACCGAAACGCTTCAGACCAATGGCCCGCAACGTACCAATTTCGCGGGTGCGCTCGATAACGGTCATGCCCATCGAGTTAGCCACGCTCATCACCACTACGGTAAGCACGATCATGAAGATAAAGCCGAAGATCATATCGAACATATTGTGCACTTGCCGGTAGAAATTGGAGAGCTCTTGCCAGGTTTGGATTTCGACGTCGTAACCGGCTGCATTCAGCTTTTCCTGCAGAAGTTTGCGCATCGGCTCGGTCTGCGCCACATCATCGAGCAACACGGTCAGCCGATCCGCCGCACCCGGAGTATCGTAGAGCTGCTGAGCCAGCTCCAGATTCAGATAGGCGAATTTATCGTTACTACCGGCACTGCCGGTGTTGAATGTATCGCCCAGCACAATATCCAGCGCATTCACCTGCCCGGTCAAGGTATTGGAGAGAAGTGGCGCGGTATCTCCGATCTTCAGATGCAGCATCTCCGCAAGCCCGGAACTGAGCAGTGCCACTTCCGGACGCGCCGAGTCGAGTGCTTTGAATGCATCATCGTATATGCCAAGCTCTTTTTCCTCTTCGGTCAACAATCCCTTTTGCAAGGTTTGCATTGCTGCAGCTCCAATACCCTCGGCAATGAAGATGGTACTGGCGCGGCCATTGCTCACAAGCCCGGAGAGCGCCAGTCGTGGTGCTACCAGACTGACATGTGGCTCCCCTTCCAGCAGGGCACTGATCGCTTCAACCTCGTCGCCGCGCAACAGATAACGCTCGGGATCAAGCTTGCCTTCCGTGCTCATACCTCGCCTGGAAACGGTGAGATGCCCCAGCATCTCACCGTGAATCGACTGACGGGAAAGTCCGTCGTAAATGTTGTGGGTGTAGCCGGCAAACAGGCAAATCGCGGCAAAACCAAGTGCTATCGCCAACAGTGTAACCAGTGAGCGGCGGCGGTTGCGCATGAGACCGCGCAGGGCCAGTTTCGTCGTATTCATTGCATCACCTCGTCGCTTTCGATACTGCCATCGCGCAAATGAACCTTGCGATCCACATGATCGAGCAGTCTTGGGTCATGAGTGGTAAACACGAATGTCGCTTTGTGCGAATGGTTCATTTCACGCATCAGCTCGACCACCATGCGGCTGTTTTCTGAGTCGAGATTCGCGGTCGGCTCGTCGGCAATGACCAGTTTCGGACGAACCACCAGCGCGCGGGCAATGGCAACGCGCTGGCGCTGACCGCCGGAAAGCTTGTCGGGACGCGAACCCATGAACCGCTCCAACCCGACATCGACCAGTGCGGCAGCAGCCCGTGTGCGGGCCTCGTGCTCCGCCACCCCCTGGATCTGCAATGGCAACATGACGTTCTCCAGCGCCGATAGCACCGGAACCAGGTTAAAGCTTTGGAAAATGAAACCGATGGTCTGGCTACGAAAATCGGTCAGCGCATCATCGTTCAGACGATGCGTTTCCTGCCCGTCGAACATCACCTCCCCTGAGGTCGGCGCGTCGATGAGTCCGATGATATTCATCAGCGTCGACTTACCGCTGCCCGACGGCCCCCACACGGCAAGAAACTCGCCGGCATGGATATCCAGCGACAAATCGCTCAGCGCATCGATAGTAGTTTGTCCCAGCATGAAGCGGCGATTGATATTGCGCAGCTTGAGAATGGGCTGATGCTCGGTGTTATCACTCATACTTCACCTCGTGCAATAAAATTAATGTCGACATCGGAGACGCTGTAGAGCACCGTCAAAACGCCTCGCGGACATTGACAATGATCCCAATGCCTTTATCCACATAGGCAACATCGCCACGGAGATTAAACCGCTGACTCGGATTCAGGGCATAGCGGAAACCGGCACCAACACTGGTGATAAAGCGACTCATATTCATTGCGCTCAAAGTCGGTGCGACCTGGGCGGCTTCCGCAAAAACGGTGCCGGAAAACTTCCCGTGAATCGGAAACCGGTATTCGGATTGCAAAGCCAGCATATCCCTATCCTTGTAGCGCCCATTCTCTATGCCGCGCAATACCAGAGTGCCATCGGGAGATGGCAGATGATAAAAAGGGACGTCTCCGCTCGAGCGTCGCAAGGTAGCCGCAAATGCCATAACCGAATCTGTCACCCATGATGTTTGTTGATAATAGCGCACATCCCAGTTCTGAAGCCTGAAATTCAAGTCGCTTCCCAGTCGGGTCGCGTATTTCACATAGCGATACTTGATAACGGCCCCCTTGCTGGGTGAATTGGTATTGTCACGGGTGTCGTAGCCGCCCTCCAACCCCAAGCCGACATAGCTCCCGCCGTGTGCGCCGGGGATGTTCCCGGCTTGCAACATGCCACCGGGCACCACCGTCATCTTGTTGACGTCCTCGTATACCCCCAGGAGATCCAACACGATCGAATCGGTGATTCGTCGCTCCAGCGTCAGACTGCCTGCCAGATTGGATGATTTGTATTTTTCTGCCGTCGCGGGCGAATCGTTTCCGATCGCGTAATAGTTTGCCTCCCAAACGTTGTATCCCAGCATCATATTTAGCCGATAGTGGCCGGAATCGAAGAAAATGTTCGGCGAAACCTGCACACCGTACTGCTTTTTCGTTGTCCCGAAGGCCATGACGTCGATAGTCGACGCCTGCTGCCCCGGCTCCTCGACCGGAAAGAAGTAGAAAAGCATGCCGCCCAGCATCTGCCCGGTTTCCGGACTGCTCGCGATAACCGGAAAAGCAGCCCAGCGCTGTTGATCGTTCGGCATCGCTGCATCCGTTGTGGACTGAGTCGTCGCGGACTGCCCGGAAGCCTCCGCTGCACAGGCTGGCGATGCCGACATGAGCAACAGTGCCGTTGCAAGCAGAGTTCGATACATGTTTTTAAGTTTCATATTCATTGCAGACGGATGAACTGGCTGGCCAGGTCGCCATCGAGTTCGAACAACGCCTCAGCATAATCCGGCGGACCGAATGTGCCGCGAGCATTATTGGAAAAGCCGTAAGCTTCCGTCGGTTTACCGAAGAAATTCCTATCCTGCTTACCGTTGCGGTTGGCATCGACATACGCCGAAACCGTATATTTGCCATTCGGCACATCAGGGATAACTACATTCACGCTATCCGCCTCCGCTGTCACAATGGCAGACTTGAAAAACTGATTTTCGGAACCGAACTGCTCCGGAGCGTTGTAGAGTGCGACCCGTACAATGTGCCCGGCAATACCTTCGCCGTGCAATTCGAGTCTGATTTCACCTGCCTGCACAGAAGGTGCTATCAGGAAAACAATCAACATAACCCAGTGTTTCATCAACCTGACTCCTTTCGCATATATAAGATGAGCCGTAACATAGATCTTTCCTGACAACAGATGAAAGCGGCATGCGACGAAACGTTGATTTAAGGGTGTGAAATGCATGTCGGACAAGCCGATCAACATGAACTTGCGCAACAGTGCCTGTTTTCTGATAGACTGCCGCCATCCTGCAAGGCTCCCATCGTCTAGCGGTTAGGACGCTGCCCTCTCACGGCGGAAACAGGGGTTCGATTCCCCTTGGGAGTACCAGTTACGCTACTGTTAGTATCAACGTTAGAGCCAGGATAACAGACACCATAAACAAGCTCGCGGCTAATCGAACCCACCACATTCCTTTTGTAGTAACTTTATTACTAAGAGCAGGATCCCATGGCATCATGTACATGCCACCACCATTAGCCCACCCCACAACAATCAGAATGACAAAACAAAGTAACAAACAGATGATTGATAGCGTGCCTATTACCTCTGTCCAGACCACGTATACCTCCGCTTACTTCTCCTTTTCGATAATATACAGCCCTTACAGGTATAAGCATCCTTCTCTTATATGCATAAGCTGCGTTTGAACTGATAAGCAGTTAGCCTGCGCCGCATGCAGAAACTCCTGATCCATTATGGCGAACTCTCACTCAAAGGCGGCAACCGCCGTGAGTTCGAGCGCCAGCTCGCACGCAACCTCAAACAGCTGCTGAAAACAAAAAGCGTTACTCGACAATACGGCCGCATGCTGCTGGAGGTGGAGAGTGCCGATGAGATGATGCTTGCGCGGCTTGCGCTCATGCCCGGTATTCGCAATTTTTCCCCGGTTCACATCTGCAACCCCGAATACGACGCGATTCGTATGCTCGCTGAAGAGGCAGTGCTTGCGGCCACCAACAATGCGCCCGAAGGCACCAGCTTTAAGGTGGAGACGAAGCGCTCCAACAAGCGCTTCCCGCTCACCTCGCCCGAGATGAACAGCAAACTCGGTGGCGATCTGGCGGAAAAATTCAATCTGAAAGTAAAACTCGACCACCCTGAACTCACCATCTTCGTGGAGATTTCGGCAGACGAAGCCTTCGTCTACTCCGACAAGCGCAGCGGCATCGGCGGGCTTCCCGTCGGCTCGGCCGGGCAGGGAGTCGTACTTTTATCCGGCGGCATCGATTCGCCGGTCGCCGCCTTCTCGATGATGAAACGCGGCATGGAGTGCACGCTGGTGCACTGCTACAACAGCACCATCAATCGCGATTTCGCCAAAATTCGCGATCTCGCCAAACAACTTTCCCTGTATCAGCCGCACGTACGCCTGCTTTTAGTCGATCTTGAGGAGTTCCAGCGCCATGCCATCGCCATCGTGCCGGCGCGCTACCGTATGATCATCTACAAACGGCAGATGATCCGCGTGGCCGCACGTGCTGCTGCCGAATTCGAAGGGCAGGCGCTGGTGACCGGCGACTCCCTGGGACAAGTAGCCAGCCAGACACTGGCCAATATCAACGCCATTTATGATGCGAGCGAGCTGCCGCTGCTCGCGCCGCTGATCGCTTTCGACAAAGAGGAGATTATTGCACTCGGCCGCCGCATCGGCACGTACGACATCTCCATCGAAGAGTATTGCGATATCTGCTCCTACCTGATCGCCAAGAGCCCGGAAACCAGTGGCAAACGCAGTGAAGTGGCCAAACTGGAAGCACAACTCCCCATCGATACACTGAAAAGCCCCGCCCGCATGGAGATATTTTTCGCAGGCCAATCCAAGCAACTGAAGAACCCGGTGGAACTGAACCTTTAATCCACACCGCTTTTGCTTAAGAGACCTTACGGCTATAGTTGCCGGACTCTTCAGGACAAGGAGCGTAAGGCCATGTCTGACAAACCCTGGGGCGGCCGCTTTGATGCCCCCACCGACGAATTCGTCGAACAGTTCAACGCATCCGTGGATGTGGACTCGCGCATGTATGCTGAAGACATCGCAGGCTCCAAGGCGCATGCCCGCATGCTCAACAAACAGGGCATCCTCTCCGAGACCGACCTGAACGATATCCTTGCCGGACTGGACGAAATCGGAGCTGAGATCGAGGCGGGGCATTTCAGCTTTTCAATTGCTCTCGAAGATGTGCACATGAATATCGAGAAGCGGCTCACCGATCGCATCGGGGATGCGGGCAAACGGCTGCACACCGCACGTAGCCGCAACGACCAGGTCGCCACTGATGTGCGCCTCTACCTGCGCAGCCGCAGCGACAATATCCTCTCCCGCATCCGCAAGCTGCAGAGCGTGTTGGTGGAGCTCGCCGCCAGCCATGCCGATACCATCATGCCGGGCTTCACCCACCTGCAGACCGCGCAACCGGTAACTCTCGGCCACCACCTGCTTGCCTATGTGGAGATGCTGGAGCGCGATGCCGGCCGCTTTCTTGATGCACGGGCACGCATGAACCTCTGTCCGCTGGGCTCCGCGGCACTGGCCGGAACCACCTTCGACATCGATCGCGAGGCCACTGCAAAAGAACTCGGCTTCGATGGCCCCACCCGCAATTCGCTCGATGCCGTCTCCGACCGCGACTTTATTATGGAGCTGCTGGCGGCGGCTTCCATTTCTGCTATTCACCTCTCAAGGCTTTCCGAGGAACTGATCCTGTGGATGAGTGCGCAATTTCAGTTCATAGAACTCCCCGATGCCTTCTGCACCGGCAGCTCCATCATGCCGCAAAAGAAAAACCCGGACATGCCGGAGTTGGTGCGCGGTAAAACGGGGCGCATCATCGGCGGTCTCGTTGCCATGCTCACTGTCGTAAAATCGCTGCCGCTGGCCTACAACAAGGATATGCAGGAAGACAAGCACGCCATCTTTGACAGCCTCGATCAACTCGAGGGCTGCCTGCGTGTCTTCACCGATATGCTTCCCTGCATGCAGGTGAGCAAAGAGATTCTGCACAAAGCCGCAAGCTCCGGTTTCGCGGTTGCTACAGACCTTGCCGACGAATTGGTGCGTGCCGGAGTACCGTTTCGCGATGCGCATGAAATCGTCGGCAAATCGGTCGCGCTCTGCATCAAGGCGAATAAAGAGTTGCATGAAATGACAGCGAACGAGTGCCAGGGTATCGATACACGTCTCTCAGCGGAAATGGTGCAGCAGCTATCGGTAGAGGCATGTGTGGCGGCCCGCAACCATATCGGCGGCACCGCACCCGAACAGGTGAAGAGCCAGTGCCGCTGGTGGAACAAGAAACTGGAGAACACCGATGCGTAAACTGCTTTTGATTCTGTCTCTGCTGCTGGCCTTTACCGCCTGTGGCCGCAAAGAAGCACCTCAACCTGTCGTCGTCGAAGACATGGGGCCACCGAAAATCGTGGCGCTCAGCCACCAGCAAAACGGCAATATCATCTCCCTGGATTTCACGCTGCAGGGCGGCAAGGGCGGGATCGGTTATCAGATTCAGCGTGCCGAGATGGATCCTTATTGCAAATGCCCCGGCATGTGGCGCACGTACTTCGAGCAACCGACACTTGCTTCCCAACAGGGTAAAGCCATGAGCCATCTGCTTCCCTTGAAAAAGGTCGATGTGGAATTCGCTTTCCGCATTCGTGCCGTGGATGCCATCGGCCGCCTGGGCTCGTGGAGCGAAACGATTACCGGTATCTACAGGAAACCTGAATGAGGCAATCCCGGCTGCAGCAGCTCGGGGCATATCCATTCGAGCGGCTGACAACATTGCTGAAGGATGTAACGCCAAACCCGGAGCTTTCGCCCATCGATGCCGGTGCAGGTGAACCGCGCCTGCCACTGCCCGATTTCGTCGAACCAGCATTAAAGGCCAACCTTGGCGGCTTCTCCAAATACCCGAGCACACGCGGTGGCGATGCGTTACGTACCGCGATTGCCGACTGGCTGATCCGCCGCTACGGCCTTACGAACGTGGACCCCGCAACGCAGGTACTCTCTGCCAACGGCACGCGCGAGGCGCTGTTTGCCGTGGCGCATGCACTGATCGACCCGGAGGCGCCGAAAAAACCCTACGTGATGATGCCAAACCCGATGTACCAGATTTATTTTGGCGCCGCGATCACCGCCGGCGGCATCCCGTATCTGCTCTCCTGCACCAAAAAAAACAGCTTCGCACCAAAGCTTGATGACGTGCCTGATAAAGTATGGGCCAATACCGCGCTGGTTTATGTCTGCTCGCCAAGCAACCCGACCGGCTGGGTGGCCGATGCGACCTATTTCACGAAGCTTTTGGAGCTTGCCGATAAACACGACTTCGCCATCGTCTCCGATGAGTGCTACTCCGAGATCTATCCCGACACTCCGCCTCTGGGACTGCTGGAGGTGGCCGAAAAGCTGGGGCGCAAAGACTTCGCCCGTTGTCTGGTAATGAACTCGCTCTCCAAGCGCTCAGCGCTTCCGGGACTCCGTTCCGGCTTCATTGCTGGTGATGCCAAACTGATCGCGCAGTTTGCAAAACTGCGCAGCTACACCGGGCCGGCCACACCAATCCCGCTGCAGATGGTGGCCGCAGCAGCCTGGAGCGATTCGGCGCACGTGGCAGCCAACCTCTCCGTCTATCGCCAGAGTATTCATGCCTTTTTCGAGAGCTATGGCAAAGGCGAGCCGCCTGCAGCCTCATTTTTTCTCTGGCTGGAAGTGGAGGACGACGAGAAGTTTGCAAAGGCGGCCTTTGAGCAGCAGGCCGTCACCGTGCTGCCGGGCTCGTATTTAAGCTGTGAGGACCACAACGGCATTGATCCCGGCAAAGGATACATCCGCGCCGCCCTTATTGATGGCCAAAAAAAAGCCGCCGAACTTGCTCACAGGCTCAAAGCGGTCAGACTTTAGCCCCATGCAAATTCCGGCACATATCGAATCGAAACTGCGCGAACTGATAACAAGCAGCGGCACACTGAACTGTTATCTCTACGACACTGCGCCGATGCGCGGCAAGATTGCCCACCTGCAATCCATCATGCCGGCAGGCGTAGAAGTCTACTATGCCATGAAGGCCAATCCGCACCCCGCCTTTCTGGCTGCAGCCCACCAGGCGGGAGTTGCCGGCATCGAGATCGCCAGTCTCGGAGAGGCGGAAAAGGCCGTGGCGGCGGGCTTCTCCGGCAAGCAACTGATCTACACCGGCCCCGGCAAGAGCCCGGAAGAGCTGGCGTGGAGCGTGGAGCACGGCGTGCGCACCGTGCATATCGAATCGCTTACCGAAGCGCACAGGCTGAATGCCATCGCTAAAAAGCACGGCCGCAAACAGGATGTGCTGCTACGCATCAATGCCGATTTCGATATCCACGAAGCACAGACCACTTTCTCCGGCGGCAGCAAAAAATTCGGCGTGGATGAGGAAAAACTCGACGATGTACTACCGCAAATTCTGGCGCTTACCCATCTTAATTTCCGCGGCCTGCATGTCTATGCAGCGAGTGGTGTGCTCAATGTCGCCGACCTCTTAAAAAACTGCGAGCTGGTCTTCAACCTTACCCGCAAGATCGAGGCGGAATTTCCGAGCATCACCTGTGACATCATCGATTTTGGCGGCGGCTTCGGCATCGACTATCTGGAGAGCGGTCACGATTTCGATCCGCAGGCCTATGCCGACGGGCTGGCAAAAATGATCGCAGACTACGGATTCGAAGGTCGCCATTTTGTGCTGGAGCTGGGGCGCTATCTGGCCGCGGATTCCGGCTGGTTCTGCACCGAGATTCTGGATATCAAGGAGAGTCGCGGCAAAAAGCAGGTGATCTGTGCCGGTGGCATCAACCATTTCCGTCGTCCAGCGGCACTCGCCATCAACCACCCGATGGGCATCCTGCGCATGAATCGCCCCAGATTATTCGACGGACAGGAGTCGGTACGGGACGAGTCGGTCTATTTCGGCGGGCCACTCTGTACGGGCGCGGACAAGCTCGCCAACGATGTGCATGTTCTGGTGGCTGATATTGGTGATGTGGCGGTCTTCTTCTATGCCGGAGCTTACGGACTGAGCATGTCAAACATGGAGTTCCTCAGCCACAAGCGCCCACCGGAGATCGTGCTTTAGCTATTTGTGAGCTTTTGTATCTCTTTTTCCGGTTGATTCAATAAATTTATTACTTCATTTTGGAGTCAGCTGCGTCCATCCGCGTCTAAAAAACAATCACCGCGATCATTTCGATTTACACCTGACGATATTCGGTCTATAGAATTGCGCATGGATACGCCCATGCTTCACTCATGATTCGCCCGGCCACCTCCGCGGACATTGCGACGCTTACGGATATCGAACAGCGCTGTTTCGATATTGATCGTCTCTCCGAGCGAAGCTTTCGCCATCTTCTGACCCGTGGTCATGCCGTCACCCTGCTCGAAGAGGAGCGGGGCAACGTTCACGGCTATGTGATGGTGCTTTTCCATCGCAACACCTCCATTGCCCGCATGTATTCGCTGGCGGTGAACCCCGAATATCGCGGCAAAGGTGTGGGTAAACGCCTGATTGAGGCAGCTGAAAAGGCATCGCTGGATCGTGGCATGGTCTCCATGCGGCTGGAGGTACACACCAACAACCGCAGCGCCCAGGCCCTTTATCACAGCCTCAACTACCGCGAATTCGCCACCGTAGCCGACTATTACGAGGATCATGGTGATGCACTCCGTTTTGAGAAGGAGCTGGCCCCGCACCTGACCGCCAAAAATTCGCCGGTTCCCTTTTACCCTCAATCGCTCGAATTCACCTGCGGGCCTGCCTGCCTGATGATGGCGATGAAGGCGCTCACTCCGAAACTAAAACTCGACCGCACGCTGGAGCTCCGACTCTGGCGTGAAGCGACCAGCATTTTCATGACCTCCGGCCATGGCGGTTGCAGTCCCTACGGCCTTGCCCTCTCTGCCCATCAGCGCGGCTATCAGGTGTCGCTCTATGTGCGAAAGGATGCCGAGATGTTTGTCGAATCGGTACGCAACGAGGAGAAGCGGGAAGTGATCCGCATCGTGCAGGAGGATTTTATCCGCGAAATCGGCCGCTCCGATATCCGCATGCGGGATCGGCCGCTGACAAGTGAGGAGATGGAGAAGCGGTTCAAAGCCGGTGCGATCCCGATCATTCTGGTCAGCTCTTACCGTTTGACCGGCGATAAATCACCGCACTGGGTGGTGATCACCGGCTTTGACGAGCGTTTCATCTATTTCAACGAACCCTATGTCGATGTCGAGGAGGGCGAGACCAAGACCACCTGCATCGGCATCCCGATTCCGCGCGCCGAATTCGAGCGCATGACCCGTTACGGCAAAAGCCGCCAATACGCGGCACTGCTGATTGAGAGGAAAGAAGAGAAAGTATGAATCTGAACGCACGTCATACCGTTGTTGTCGATCGCGCCACCGACTGGAAATGGGAGATCGAAGGTTTGCGGATTCTCGAAGCCGACGAGTACCTGACCCGCTGGGTTCGCCCGCAGAAGCGGCCGATTCGCATCATCAACCTCTGCCGCCGCTACACCTATCTCAGTGCCGGTTATTACTGTTCGCTGCTGGCCGAAGCACGAGGCGATCTGCCGATGCCGACGGTGGCGGATATTCTCGACCTCTCTCGGCGCAGCCTTTATGCCTTTTCACTGCCGGAACTGAATCAGCTGCTGCACAAAACCATCCAGCGGCTGGCCGAACCGCCTGAAGATAGCTTTAGCCTGCACATCTTCTTCGGCACGGCCGATGATCGCCGTTTTCATAAACTGGGCACCGAAATTTTCGATCTTTTCCGCTATCCGCTGATCAAAGTGCGTGTGGTTAAAGGTAAAGGTTGGGAGATCAAATCGATCAAGCCACTGGGGCTGGACAAGGTGAAAGAGGACGTGTCCGATTTTTTCGAGCAGAGCATCCGTAACTATACGCGACTGCCGCTGCGCAAGCGCAGCGATCGCAAACCGGCTCTTTACGACATGGCGATTCTGATCAACCCGAATGAAACGATGCCGCCATCCAATGAAGCAGCCATTCAGCGTTTCATCAAAGCGGGCAAAGCACTGCGCATGGATGTCGAACTAATTCAGGCCAGAGATTACCATCGCATTTCCGAGTTTGATGCTCTCTTTCTGCGTGAGACCACGACACTGGATAACCACACCTTCCGCTTTGCCCGCAAGGCTGAGGCCGAAGGTATTCCTGTGGTCGACGACTCCAAATCGATTTTGCGCTGCACCAACAAGGTCTATATGTGGGAGCGGCTGAACGCTCATCAGCTGCCTACACCTCTCACCATTCCACTCAACCGGGCCACCTTCGACAATACCGCCATCACCATGCTGGAGGAGAGAATTGGATATCCAATGGTGCTAAAGATTCCCGACGGCTGCTTTTCACGCGGCATGTTCAAGACCTCTAACCGGGAGCAGGTAACCGAGGCGGCCGCCACCCTGTTCGGCAACTCCCGCCTGATTCTGGCGCAGGAATTCATGTACACGGCCTTTGACTGGCGCATCGGTATTCTGGGCGGCAAACCACTCTACGCCTGCCAGTATCGCGCCTCACGCGGCCACTGGCAGATCGTCAATCATAAAGGCGATGGCACGGCCACTTACGGCGGCTTCGAGACCTTACCGGTCGAACATGCCCCCAAACATGTGGTCGAGCTTGCCATCAAAGCCGCCGCACTGATCGGAGATAGCCTCTACGGTGTGGACCTGAAAGAGACGGACAAGGGCGTGTTTGTTATCGAGATCAATGATAATCCGAGCATTGATCAGGGCGTTGAGGATAAAATACTCAGAGGTGAGTTATACTCCGAAATCATGAATGAGTTTATTCGCCGTATCGAAGCTTCGCGCTATAGCTAAAGAGAATCTGGGATAACCCCTCTCCTTCTGCACGATCTGTATAACTTATCTAAAGGCACTCCTGCTCCAGCCCGGCAAGGGCCTGCGCGATACACTGTCTGGTACGGAAGAGCACCATCTGCTGCCAGTCGCGGGTGGCCGGATAGAAGTGACGGCGTACCGCCGCCTTGATGGTTTGCACCTGCTCGGCCTGCCATATCACCTCGCCCTGTCGGTGCAGCCAGTGATCGGCACGCAGGACACGGATCATGTTTTCAAACGGATAGGTGCCGAACTCCAGCGCGATAAAAACGACCTTATCGCCCAGCATCTTCTGCCAGCCGTAATCCGACAGCCCCTCTTTGGCCACCGAGCTTGAGGTGCCAATGGCAGGCTCGGTGACCGATTGACCGTACCATTTGCGGGCAAGCTTGAGGCCCGTGGTACCGGGCAGATGATCGCAGATCGGTTCACCATAACCGAAGGGGCCAAGGCCGGTATGGAAATCGATCAGGGCGACACGCTTGCGCGCAGCCAACCTGAAATCTTTGATGATCGTTTCACTGGTGATGCGCGACCATGTTGGCGCCGTGCCACCGTAAAAAAGGCCACCGGCATGGCTGAACTGGCCTCCGGAGAGCGCTGCCTCGAAGGCAGTCTGGCCGTGGACAGCGGCATATTCGCGCAATCTCGCATCGGCAGCTGCCAGTGTCGCCTTGTCCAACGAAGCGGGCACAATGGCATCGGCCAGCTCTTCGTAGCCAGGATTCTCCGGCGGCGGTTTGTCGAAATCGATGAAATTGCGGTTGAGATCAACTCCATCTTCGGTGACCCTTCTCAGCCAAGCGAAACCGTGCGGGTTGATCGCATGAATCATGAGCAGTGCCACTCCTTCAGGCAGATCGCCATGCTTAAGCCAATCGATCTGGGCAGCCGAACCATGAAAGCCTTCAACACCATGTGTGGCCGAGAGCAGCACCAGCACCTGCGCTGCATCTTCAGGCCCCAGCCAGGCCGCATCGGTGGCCAGCGCTTCGCCATCCGGGCCGGTGAGCGGGTGTGGGTAAGCGTAGAGCGTTGCACCAGCTGCTTCGACAGCTTGCAGGAATGCGGTGCGTGCCGAGGCATAATCGGCTGAAAAGGAGGAGGGATCGGGAAACCACTGCTGCATATGAAGGCCTCGTTGCCGCATCATCATCCGGCAATAGCGGAGGTGGCAAGTGCAATTTATTACGAATTCAAAATCGTCATTCTGTTACTGGAACCTGCATCCTTATGTTGAAGTTCCGGCATTGAAGGCTAGCTTCGGTCGCATCAGTTATTAAAAGTTATGGAGCCTGTATGAATCATCTGGAAAAAGTCATCAACGAGGCATGGGAGTCGCGCAACGACTGGAGTGCAAAGGACTGCAAGTCCGAGATCAAGGAGGCAGTGGATCACGCCATCAACCTGCTTGATGATGGCGGCGTGCGCGTGGCCGAGCGCGATGACAATGGTAAATGGGTTACCCACGAGTGGCTGAAGAAATCGGTACTTCTCTACTTCAAACTGCATGATAATCAGGTGATGCATGGTGGTGATGCCACCTATTTCGACAAAGTGCCGACCAAATTCTCCAACTGGGGTGAGGAGATGTTCCGCAAGGCCGGTATCCGCGTAGTGCCACCTGCAACCGTGCGCAAGGGTGCCTATATCGCACCCAAGGCAGTGCTGATGCCAAGTTATGTGAACATCGGCGCCTTTGTGGATGAAGGCACCATGGTCGACACCTGGTCCACTGTCGGCTCCTGCGCCCAGATCGGCAAAAATGTACACCTCTCCGGGGGTGTGGGCATCGGCGGCGTACTTGAGCCCCTGCAGGCCACCCCGACCATCATCGAGGATAACTGCTTTATCGGCGCCCGCTCCGAAGTAGTCGAGGGCGTGATCGTGCGCGAAGGATCGGTGATCTCAATGGGCGTCTACCTCGGCCAGTCCACACGTATCTATGATCGAGAAACCGGCAAAACCTACTATGGCGAGGTGCCGCCCTACTCGGTCGTCGTATCCGGCTCCATGCCCGGCAAGAACGGTGGCCCGAACCTCTACTGCGCCGTGATCGTGAAGAAGGTGGACGAGAAGACCCGCGCCAAGACCGGCATCACCGAGCTCTTGCGCGAATAGTCGCATTGCTATCCCTACATCAAAAAGGGCCTCCGAATGGAGGCCCTTTTTCTTTTCAGCTGGTCATCCCGATTATGGGCAGACGCCCCCGAATCCCGCCGGGGCATTGACCGTGCCGGTGATTGTGCCACCGGCAACACTGTATGGCACCGAGCATGCTCCGGTCTCAACCACCCACATCACATCAGCAGGGATTCCGGTGGTTTTGATCTCGCTGCCGTCGATCGACCAGTCGGTCTGAGCTGCCGTTCCGGTAATGCTCAGATGGGCCTCCCATTTCTCAACCAGGTTCACCGAATAGGGAGCTACCACAACAGCTCCCGGAGCTTGAGCCACTGGGCTGGCAACCGTCGCCGTTGTCACGCAACCGGGCAGAGCGGCATTATAGACCCAGTTCACACCGGTAGTCGGACCGGTTACGTTGGTGATATCGAAGACGGTCTGCAGTGACGAAGGCGGTTCGACCGTTTGAACCGACATTGAACAACTGCTTGTCGGATTCCCGGCCGCAATACAGGAGCTGGTCGCACCACCACCTGTCGGTGTCCAGGTGCCATCCACAACAGCTCCCGCAACAGCGAATCCGGCCTCATCCTGTACCGTAACCGTAGCCACAGCACCCCAGCTTCCACCTCCGTTATCGATCGCGGTTGTCGCAATATTCGTAACGCAGAAGTTCACAACCGGTAGTGATGCCTGTGCCACCAGCGGTGTCCATGCGGCTTCGGACTTGAAGTTGCCCTGGCCGAAGGTGTAGTTCAGCTCCATCGCATCGTAGTTCGTATAGAAACTCGATAGCAGCGGGCCGCCCTGATAAGCCGGTACATTGCTCAGCGGGAAGGCCGGATCATTGCCGTTGACACGATGCACACCGGGCGCAAATCGTCTCTCCGCCTCAGCCGACTGAGCAAGATAATCTGGATGCGATGTCGAGCAGGACATACCGCCGGTTCCCGGCTGATAAATCGCATTATTCATCCAGTTGCACCACGGATCGCCATTGAACATCACACCCAGGAAGTAGTTGTTATGGTCGTACATGGCCATGGCAGTTCCCTTCAGGGCGGTAGCTTCGTCGAACCAGTTGCTGGTCGGGTTCGGATCGAGGTCACCCATGCCACTGAACGTGCCGCCTTCGAGCTCACCTGCCAGTGGCACGCCGAAGGTTGCCCCGCCGGCCGCATTGACGGTGCTCGTGGCCAGATCGATACGTCTGTTCTGACCGCCCGTCACAACAACGGTATCGGCAAGGCCGAGGCCGGCCAGTGAAATCGCATCCAAAGATTCATGATAGGATGTGGCTGTCAGATTCTCCAGACCAGCCGAGACACCGTTGAAGAAGAGCTCACCACTACCGCAACTTGAGACCGTACCGGTCACCGGCGCGTGGCAGACGAAAATATCACTGCCGTCGCCGCTAACTCCGATATCAGAGGCAAAAGCTGCCAGTGTCGTCAAATAGATATCGCCGTTGGGCGCAACGGAAGCACCCATCACATCCTCTTCGTTACTGCCGTTCAGCACGATATTACTGTCGGAAGCATCGAGGTACATATCGAAGCCTGTGCCGTCGAAAACCAGAAGATCCTCATCCTGCGGCCTCGGATTCGTACCCGTCCAGCCCGTCGTGCTTGATACAACAAGCGGAGTAACGTTGCTAGCTGCCCCCGCATTGGCGCTGCCTCTTGTCGAAATCACCATCCGGCCATCCGGCAGGAAGGCCAATGCATCCACATCCTCGCCGCTCAGATCGCCCAGCCCGTAAGCCGAGCCATCAAAATAGAGGCTCCAGTTCCCGGCATCGTAGAGAACGACATCTTCATCATCGGCGACAAATGCCGGACTGGTGATGCCAGCCGGAATATTTACGGTCTGGGCCGTGCCTGCCCCGGCAAAGGAGACATAGAAGGTATCGTGATCAACGACATGCAGTGCATCAATATCGGCATCGCCGGGCAGCCCGGCAAGCGAACCGTCGAAGAACATATGGAAATTCGATCCGTCGAAAAAGAGGATATCCTCGTCTCTTACCGTTCCGGCAATACCGGCGATACCGGTACCGTTTCCGTTAATCGAGGCATAGAATTTACCGTATGGTGTCGTACTGCCTGCTGGCGGAACCGCTTCAATACGATAAGTTCCCGGTGCCACATCCCTGAACTCGTAGAACCCGGGCATCGGGCCCGGAGTTCCCGTCGTCTGGGAGCAGCCAGAGCAGGTGACCGGACCTGCGGTCACGGAGCCGACTTCGTTAACCGGCATGGTAGCGGCCGGGACCCAGCCAAGCTTCTGCGCATCCGCCTTGTCGGCCTTTCCTGTCGTCGTCGTGGCAACAATCGCCCCGGTCGTGGCATCGACAAGATTCACCGTGACGCCCTGTTGCAGAATCTCCTCATCCTCATCCCAGACATTATTGCCGACCCAGGAACCCATCGCCAGCTGATCGTAGAAAACACCACCCATCACATTACCAACATCGGCAGGAATGCTCTCCACCTGCAGATCGACGAAGTAATTAAGCGTCGACCACTGTATCAGACGGTTCATGGCATTATGCGTTGCCGTGGTAATCACGGGTGGATTCAGCAACCCAATACCCTCTGCCTGAATCTGCTGGAAATCTTCCGTAATGATTTTGCCGCGGAAGCTGGCGCCATCGGGAATATCCACATAGATATTTCCCAGCGCCTCGGTTTCCGGATGGAAATCATTGTAGAACCAGCCATTCGCATTTGTAGTCACGGCATGTTTGGTGTCGCCCAGCTTGTATGTGGTCTTCACCGTAGCACCCGGTACGGGCGCACCGTTGTTCATGACAAAGCCCATGGTGCGTGCGCCGAAACGAGGCACCAGAATGTTGCCTACATTTGCCTGGTTTCCGGCTGTTACCGTCACCTGCACGCCGACCGTCGGCACATTGACCAGCGGTGCATCGAAGGCAAACATCTCATACTGCCCCGCCGGCACATTCGTGATGGCAAAGCTGGCGCCAATCGGCTCGTTGAAGCTGGCAGGCTGAGTTAATTGAACAACCGCGACCAGCTGCGGGAAATCACCGATGGTATAGAGCGCAACAACACCATCCGGAATCGCACCGTTCGGCATCACATCCTGCCTGGATGGGCCGAAGGTATCCCAACCCGGCGGGCAGATTCCGCCGGGGAGCGTGCAGGCCTGAATATTGTTGTTGATATCCCATGCGACACCATTTTCATAGCGCGCATTGGTCGGCGGCACACGGCCACCGTTGACCTGAGGCAAAGGCTCTGGTGCATCCGCATCCATAAACGAACCGATGATCGAACCGGAAATAGCCGGGTTCCCTCCGGCATCGGAGCCGAGATTCTCAATGAAGGCATGCCATGTCAGATAGCCGCCGAAAAAAGTGCCGGGATCGCCCGGCTTCAGGCTAACTTCCAACGAATGGCCAGCCTCTTCCGTATAGGTCTGGAACCAGCTCGGTGTCGCAGCAGCACGATTCGCATCACTCATATGAAGAAATGGGTTATCAGCCTGCGTCACCGGCGAAGCATCGGACTTCACCCGATATTCGCCGGGTGGCAGATCCCTGAAGTAGACATAGCCGGTCGGATCGGTTCCGCCCGGCCCGAAGACCATGCCATCGATTGTGGTAAAGGCTGTTTCCGCGCCAGTCAGTTTACACTGAACGGCTGTGGCCTTGTTGTTGATATCACCCTCTTCATCCCACACACAAACCTCAACGCCCTTCAGCGGCTTTTCGATGAGTGCGCCGTTATCATTGCCATTGGTGAACTCATCGTAAAAGACGTAGTGCAGCAGGTTTGCCAGCTCCATCGTATTGGCCCTGCCGTCACCGGTCGTATCGACGGTCAGCGGCGGCAGATAAGCATCTTGCCCGCCGGTTGCCCATACCGATTCCGTGCCGGTGCCCCCGGCTTCGATGTGGGGGCCGGTCGGATGCACAAAGTTTCCTGCAGAGCCGAATCTGCCGTCATCCCAGGTGAACTCCCGGCTGGTTGAATCATGACCCGGAGCACTAAACATCACGACCAGATCGGTCACGTCCGGAGTGCCATCTGCTCCGGGCAAACCGGTCGTATTGGAAACCGCATCCGGAATCGTGGCTTCCCAGCAGTTGGCACCGCCAATGCCCATGGTGCCGTAAGCGACAACCGATCCGTCACCCTGGCTCTGGATCGAAACCTGAGCATCGCTGATCGGCGGTGTATTGGCCGATGGTGCATAGTCGGTCGTGTAGTTCGGTATCGCCTCACCGACCGCGTTAAGGGTGTAGGTCACCGTACCGTGACCGGTGTAGATACATCCTCCGATCGTAGAACCGCCCACGGCAGCAAATACATAACCGGTCGACAGCAATACGATAAAAACAGATAAAAACAATTTTTGAATCAAGTAAGCGGCTGAAAATGTCGTTTTCATTTTCCCCTCCTCAATATTTTTAATCCCCAGTGTTGTGCCCGGCACTGATCGCTGAGCTGAGAGAACGCAACAGTAGCCACAAAAAACTTGCAGTCTTTGATATGGATCAAGTTCCTATGTCATAGCAATGAAATACCCTGAGTTATTGTTGCCATTTTCCCTGATATTTTTGTAATCTTTTGCCTTTGCCATTACCATTGGCACAAAAGGGTTATTGCCACGATTGTTCAAAAGGAGCTCTTATCGGTTTATCTATGAAATGAAAGGGAGGAGGAGATGAAGGAACTTATCTCAATCCTGAGAGAGGTAACTCTATTCAAAGACTTGGAAGAGCCGCAGTTAAGATGCATTGCGAATAATGCCATTCCAATATCGCTAAAAAAGGGATCGTTCGTCTTTCATAAAGGCGATCTCTATAAAGGTCTTTATCTGATCATTAAGGGCCGGGTTAAAAGCGTGTTTTTTTCACCCGAAGGCAAAGAGCATGTCATGCGAATTATCGGCACCGGTGAAAGCTTTGCCGATAGCGGTATGTTCATCAATGCGCCACATCCGACAAGTGTCCAGGCGCTGAATAAGACACAGGCGTTGCTAATCAGCAAACAGTGTATTTTTCAGTGCCTCGACGAGGACCCCTCGTTTGCAATAAGCATTCTCTCCGGTCTTAACCAGCGTTTTCGTGATTACAGCGTGCAACGAGAAGCCATTACACTTCACTCCAGCGTACAACGCGTAATCGGTTACCTGTTAAAAGATGGCGATACAAGTCAGCCCGATCTCAACAAACGCTTTGTTGTGCTGCCAGCCAATAAAAGCACGATTGCTTCGCATCTGAATATTACGCCTGAAACATTTTCCCGGGTTCTGTCGAACTTATGCTCCGAGGGGTCAATCAGTCAGAGTGGCAGCGTGATCAAAATCGAGAGTATGGAAAAACTGGCCGTGCAGTTATATTAACGCCTGACGCGCAGATTCCGAACCGATGGAGAGAGGAATGGACGGAACCACCAACCCACTACTGCGCCGTGATCGTGAAGAAGGTGAACAAGAAAACCCGCTCGAAGACCGGCATCGCCGAACTGCTGCGCGAGTTCTAAGACTCACGACTCCAATGCAAAGGGCGTTTCGGCGCCCTTT
>JBNLAN010000012.1:0-6892 GCA_050302175.1 Mariprofundaceae bacterium
GAGATCGTGCCCAAGGATGCAACGCATATGCATTTCGGCAAGGGCCAGACCGAAACGACGCTGAAGCTTGCTCCAGGCAAACATACACTGACGTTGCAATTCGCCAATGGCGTGCACGCCTCCTACGGCGAGGAGATGTGCAAAAGCATTGCCATCAAGGTGGAGTAGGGGCAGCGGTTCAGCGGGTCGGGGGTTCTGCTTCGGCCAGTAGTTTCCGGATCATGTTTTCGGTTGCCTCATATCCGGGGTTTCACTCATGAAACATTCCCGTAAAAAGCGGGAGAATAGCTTGACTCCCAAAAGCCTTGCAACTGGAATGGCTTTCTCTCTGGAGGGACGAGAGTACCAATCGTGGGTAATGCCTGGATTGGAAAGCGTTGGGCAAGGGAGAGATTCATATGATGGTGTTGGCATATATTCGTGGCAGTGCGACCATTCGGTTAGCCGCACTGCTGTTGCTCCTTCTTCCCGGCACGGCCTGCTCTGCGTCTGATAATAATACCAAGAATATTGGAGGATCGTCGGAAAAATTACTTTCCACAGATGTTACCAATATTGGGTTTGTGAAGAATCCTCCAAAACGTCTAACAGATAAGTTCCCAATGTGTGATGCCTTCCTGAAGGTGGATTGGATCGATAAAAAGAAAAAGATCGGTTACAGCTATTATGAAGCAATACGTAAAACAAAAGATGGGAAATTCAAAGACAAAAAGATGATGTCGGCACTGGTTGATCTCGACGTTCCTAGGATTGATTACGACGTTTATCAATATAAAAAACAAGGACGCTTAGAAGAAGTCTTTGAAGCTGTGAGGAGGGGAAAAGTAAGTGTTGGTATTCCCATGATGATTAATTACAAAGGGGAGACAACTAAACTCTATCCTGGAAAGGCTGTGAACTATGATGCTATTCATCCGCTGCTAAGTGATCACCAGCAGATGGTATGTGCTGTGTATCCGGATGAGCAGCATGCATGGGTTATAGAGATGAAAAGTATCGTCCACGCCTATTCTTCAGACCAAATCGAAGAACTATCAGAGAAAACAAAAGAAAGTGGGAGAGTTATCCCTCCTGGGGTCGCAAAGGATTTTTTTGTTATTGATGTGAACTTTGACGGGAAAGATGATTATATTTTTGATAACTCTTATTTTTTAATGTATTCGTGGGGCAATAAGTTATACCAAGTACAATATTCTTTTGATGCTCTTGGTTTTATCAATCTCACGTTTCCACCTAATGAACGACAATGTCGAATCTCTCGTGCGGGAGCAATATCAATTATTACAGACGGCCAAAGTTATTCTCTAAACCAGCAGTGCGAGATAACCGAGATGACTTCTTATTTGTTAAAGGAGTAAGGGAATGGTGTTAGCAGTAAACTGGAATCAAAATGTTAAATTTACCACCAAAGCGAAAACCAAAATGAATTACGTGACAGTTTACTAAATGCACTTAATTAGGGTGGGGTAGGCGCCCGGAGGTTGGTTCTGCCAGCAGTTGCCGGATCATTTTTTCGGTCGCTTCATAGCCGCCCTCACCAATGCGCTGGTAGCGGACGACTCCCTGCTTGTCGACAAGGTAGATGGTTGGCCAGGCCCGGTTATGCCAGGCATGCCAAATATCGAAATCGTTATCGACAGCAATCGGGTACTCGATCTTTTGCCGGTCGATATAGTTTTTGAGGTTTGCCAGTTTTTTCTCATAGGAGAACTCCGGGGCATGCACGCCGATCACCGTTAACCCCCTGGCATTGTATCTCTTATGCCACGCCTTGATATAGGGCTCGACATTACGGCAGTTCCAGCAGCCGAAGGTCCAGAATTCAACCAGCACCACTTTGCCGTGCAACTGCTGCATTGAAAGCGGCTCGCTGTTGAGCCAGGTATCGCTGGCAATGGCCGGTGCCGGTGTGCCCTGCGGTACGGCCGAAGCCGTACCGGGCAATGTTAAGGCCGATGCCAGGATGAGCGTTGCTGCCAGTATCGTTCCCGTTCCGGTATGCATGGCTAATGCGCCGTTGCGGCCTTGCCCCAGATGCTTTCGAGGTAGTCGTCGCGGCCTGAATGGCTGCGATAATACCAGTAGCGGAGCGGATTCTTTTTATAGAAGTCCTGATGATATTCTTCGGCTGCCCAGAATTTGTCGACAGGCAGGATCGGTGTGACGATTTTTTTGCCGAAGACGCCGCTTTTATCCATCTTCGCCTTCGAGGCTATAGCGGCTTTTTTTTGCGCATCGTTCAGATAGAAGATGGCGGTGGTATAGGCGTGGCCGCGGTCGACGAACTGGCCACCGGCATCGGTGGGGTTGATCTGGTGCCAGTAGACATCGAGCAGTTTCTTATAGCTCACCTTGGCCGGGTCGTAGGCCACCTTGACCACTTCGATGTGGCCGCCGGCGACATAGTTCTCGTAGGTCGGATTGCTTGTTGTGCCGCCGGTATATCCACTGGTGACCGAGATGACGCCCGGCAGTTGCTCAAACGGCTTCTCCATGCACCAGAAACAGCCACCGGCAAAAATTGCCGTTTCGGCGGTGAGCTGCTGTGCTTCGGCGGTGGCTGCCAGGCCGAGCGTAAAGGCCAGTATCATAAGTATTTTGTATGCGGATCGTTTCATGCAATACCTCCATTTATCAGGTAGTCGTAGCAGGTGGCCGATTCCTACAAATATCTTACGAATAATTTAGCAGAGGCCCTGCATTTGCTACACTGGCCCGAACATCATGGCGGGAGAAACGATGCAAGATGGCGAGCGCCTGAACAGTTATACACATTTGGCGGGCACACTACTGGCCGTGGGCGGTGTGGCCGTGCTGGTCGTCAAGGCGGCATTGAGCGGCGATGCATGGAAGATTGTCAGCACCAGTATTTATGGTGCCACCCTGCTGTTGCTCTATCTGTTTTCCACCCTCTACCATGGCAGCAGGAAAGGCGCAGTCCGGCAGGTGTTTCAAAAGCTCGACCATATCGCCATCTATCTGCTCATTGCCGGCACCTACACGCCGTTCATGCTGATCAGTTTGCGCGGGGCCTGGGGCTGGTCGCTTTTTGGTGTCGTTTGGGGACTGGCGGCGGTCGGTATCCTGCTCGATCTATTATATCCCAAAAGCTTACGTTGGCTGCAGATGGCGATTTATCTGGTGATGGGCTGGATTGTGGTCATCGCCTGGCCCGAGCTTACCGCGGGGCTGGTGCCGGCGGGGGTGGCATGGCTGGTCGCAGGTGGTGTGGTCTATACGCTGGGGACGGTATTTTACGGCATCGATGTTCGTATGCGCTATGCACATGGAATCTGGCACCTGTTCGTGCTGGGAGGCAGCGTTTGCCACTATGTCGCTATTTTTGCCTATGTTGTCTGAGGAGCCTGTCGAATGGATACTGAGGGGTGCCGGGTAATATAAAAATATATATTGACTATCTGGCTGTCTCTCCTAGTTTGACCGCATTGAAAGTACGCTTTTTCTTTGCGCGCACCATTTCGATGTTCTTTTTATTAGTACCTCGTTCTGTTCTCCAAACATAAGCAATACTTCCAATAGGGACCCTGTTACAGGGGCTCAGAACATCTGTTTTCGATTATAGGATAAGAATATGACTACAACTACCGGAACCGTAAAATGGTTCAACGAAGCAAAAGGCTTCGGCTTTATTGCTCAGGATAACGGCCCCGATGTGTTCGCTCATCATAGCGGCATCAGCGGCGAAGGCTTCAAGACTCTTGAAGAGGGCCAGAAGGTCGAGTTCACCATCACTCAGGGCCAAAAAGGCCCACAGGCAGAGAACATCGTCGCGCTGTAAGCACGATACTGTTCGGTTTAAGAAGGCGGGGCCGCAAGGCCTCGCCTTTTTTGTTGGCGGATGGTCTAAGCTGGCGGTATGGGTATAAGTTCTCAGAGGAGGCCGCCATGCTGAATATCCAACCCGAAACCGTCTGTTTCATTATCACCAAGGCGCGAGAGTTCCAGGCCAAGGAGGGCGTGGTGATTCCCGAAGATCTGCCCGACAGCCCGTCGGAAAACTGGGCGCAGCAGATGCTGGCCGATCACGATGGTGATCACACCTTACAGGAGGTGAGCGGCGCGATTGCTGAGCTGGATGATGATGCACTGGTTGAACTGGTGGCGCTGATGTGGCTGGGGCGTGGCGATTATACGCTGGAGGAGTGGCGGGTCGCGAAACAGGATGCCGAAGCTTCGCGCAGTGACCATACTGCAGGCTATCTTCTTTCCCACCCGCAGGTCGCCTTCTATCTGGAGGAGGGGTTAAACGCCCACGGTTTTAGTTGCGATTAGTCTTGTATCAGCGCCGGGGGTCGGTTGCGGCGTTTGGATTATAGGGGCCGAAAGGTAGTCCCTTGTTAGTGTCGAAAATCATGATGTGGTTGGCGGTTGCGGAGAGTTCGTGGGCTCGGTCGGAGAGCGAACCTGCGACCTGATCGACCATGGCACCGACCGCCATGCCCAGCAGACTGTCATTGTTGCCATTATTGTTACCCTGCTGCATTGCGACGCTTCCCTCCCATAACACGATGCCGCTATCGACATCGACCAGCCTTGCCTGCACGTTGACGACCGTGACCGAGGAGAACACCTGGTACTTCTGTCCCCAATCGTCAATGGTGATGTAGAGAACAGCATCGGCGCCGATCACTTCGCGTATTTTGTCGAGCGGCACCTGGTTCATCTCGCCGGGGGTGGGCAGGCCGTTGTCCTTCAGCAGCGCATCGATCACCGCTACCGGAAACACATAGTAGCCGCATTCGGCCAGCGGTCGGGTGATGGTGGAGAGGTAAGCATAGGGCGCGGTTACTTCCATCGAGTTGTTCAGCGGCGGGATCACCAGAATGGATCTTGGCGGGTGCTGGCTGAAGGCGGAGTAGTCGTAGGGCTCTTGCTTGATGCAGCCACTAAATAGCAGCAGCGTCAAAGTCAGGAGGATCGTGCGTTTCACGGTCTCACCTCTTCTTCCGGTTCTTTTTCAGCCGGGCGACCATGCCGTCGATGAAGGCGGCCGACTCGGGGAATAGCGCCTTCTCGGTGGAGAATTCCGCCAGGGCAGCCTGCACATTTCCCTGCGTGTAGTAGAGGTAGCCCAGGTGTGCATGCACGCCGGGCGGTGTGCGCTTGCCTTCCAGCTCCGCCCTCTCGATATCTTCGGTTAACCGATCGATCTGGATGCCGGGCTCGGCCTTGCCCGGATTGATATACATATCGTAAATCTGATCTTCGTAAGAGCCCCATGCATAGAGCGCAGGTGTGCGCTTGCAGCCTGCGAGGCAGGTGAGCAAGGCAAGGCAGAGAATGGTGGCGACTTTCAGGCGGGCAGCGCTCAACTACCGCACCGGGGACCACTCGTGGTTTTCAAGACCATTGACCAGGTTGTTCACCGATTCGGTGATGGCGAGGTTCAGCACCTTGCCGTTCAGGGTGGCGTCGTAACCGGCAGTGCTGCCGAAGCCGACCACCTCCCGGTTGCTGAGCTGGTATTCGCCTGCGCCTTGCGCCGAGTAGATCACTTCGGAGGTGGTAACGTCCACGATATTGAGCATCACCTTCGCATAGGCAACCTGCTGTTTACCGGAGCCGAAGATACCGAAAAGCTGACGGTCGCCTGTGGTTTTGCGTCCGAATTCGGTCACATCGCCGGTGATGGCCACCTGCGCGCCTTTAAGCTGCTGCTTCACGCCGCGCATGCCAGCTTCACGGGTGATCTCTTCCATATTATCGCGATCCACCAGCGTGAAACGGTTGCTCTGCTGCAGGTGGGTTTTCAGGATGGTCTTGGCCTGGCTGCCGAGTCTGTCGGTGCCGTTGGAGAAGAGCCCCTGCATATAGGTGGAGCGGTTCTGGAATTTTCCGATCACGATCACGTATTTCTCGCCGTGGTAGACAGTGCCGTGCGATGCCACCGTTTCGGTTTTCATGGCATGGTGCGACTCTTTGGCTGCGCAGCCGGTCAGGGCAAAGAGAATGAGCGCGGTTGCCGCCCAGGCCGTCAGGTTCAAGCAGGATATATTCTTGTTTCGGTCCATATGCTTCTCCCATCAATTTGATGGAGACAATATACATGGAACAGTGCTCCGGGGAAGCCCGGTTGTGCGTAGTTATCGTGCAATGGATGATGTATGAAAAAAGGGGGCCAGCCATCCCTGTTTTGTTCGTGTCAGTTTGTTGCGCTATCCGGAAACCTCACAAATAAATGCTGGTAATTGGTTGTTTTCCATCACGTGCATTTTTGTCTGTAGATATTCGTACAATTTGTAAGCCCTTTTACGACAATGGTCATTTTTGTCGTGTTTGTCGCATGCCAGGGTTCTTTGAAAAATCAAATAAAAACAATGTCTTATGGAACTATTTTTTGTTTGGCACCGCCCTTGCCATAGGAGGGTCAGCGCAACACCAAACAAAGGAGATTTAAAATGGCGTTA
Source organism: Mariprofundaceae bacterium (assembly GCA_050302175.1). Classification (GTDB taxonomy): domain Bacteria; phylum Pseudomonadota; class Zetaproteobacteria; order Mariprofundales; family Mariprofundaceae; genus JBNLAN01. Next base: position 6,429 of record JBNLAN010000012.1, read on the forward strand.
AGACAAGCAGCAATTTATGGCAAGGGCGGTATCGGTAAATCCACTACCACCCAGAACCTCGTCGCCGCTCTGGCGGAGATGGGTAAAAAAGTAATGATCGTCGGTTGTGACCCGAAAGCGGACTCAACCCGTCTGATTCTGCACTCAAAAGCACAGAACACAATCATGGAAATGGCCGCCGAGGCGGGCACCGTGGAAGACCTCGAACTTGAAGATGTATTGAAAGCCGGTTACGGCGATATCAAATGCGTCGAGTCCGGCGGTCCTGAGCCGGGCGTTGGCTGTGCCGGCCGTGGCGTGATCACCGCGATTAACTTTCTGGAAGAAGAGGGCGCATATGAAGAAGACCTCGACTTCGTATTCTACGACGTACTGGGCGACGTGGTTTGTGGCGGATTCGCTATGCCGATTCGTGAAAACAAAGCACAGGAGATCTACATCGTATGTTCCGGTGAGATGATGGC
>JBNLAN010000013.1:0-128460 GCA_050302175.1 Mariprofundaceae bacterium
GTAATCCTTAAATGTCGCCTGACCCGTCTCAGACAGAACCTTCGTGATCGCCGCTGTCAACGTCGTCTTGCCATGGTCAACGTGACCAATCGTGCCAATGTTTACGTGCGGCTTGTTACGCTCAAATTTTTCCTTTGCCATGTTTTCCTCTCCGTCATCAAAGTTTTAAAAAATCGTTGCTCAAAGCGCCAAAACTGGAGCCCAGAGCGGGAATTGAACCCGCGACCTCATCCTTACCAAGGATGTGCTCTACCCCTGAGCTATCTGGGCCAACCGTTCAGCGGCTGGTCAAACCGTTCACGCCCAAACTGGAGCGGGTGACGGGAATCGAACCCGTACTTCCAGCTTGGAAGGCTGGAGTTCTACCGTTGAACTACACCCGCGCTTCCAGGTTCCGACCCAGCAGCAAAAGCTGGTGGAGAGGGTTGGTTTCGAACCAACGTAGGCATAGCCAGCAGATTTACAGTCTGCCCCCTTTAACCACTCGGGCACCTCTCCGCGCCTTTTTTAAATCTGCAGACTGCCAAAACCCAATCGCATCGCTCAGAAGGCGCGCGATTGTCCACCTTTACGACAACCTGTCAACCTCGTTCGGCATATAGCCCAAACGCAAAATGGAGCCGGCAACAGGATTCGAACCCGTGGCCTGCTGATTACAAATCAGCTGCTCTACCAACTGAGCTATGCCGGCTCAAGGACGGCGCATCATACGCAGCAAGAAAATGACTTCAAGAAAATATTTCCCATCGAGAAAACCTCGCCGGATATGCCGCCCTTAAATAACGGCAACCAGGCCTCATAATGCTGAAGTCCCGGTATCAGCGCAGATGCTCGATCCCCCGTTTCAGCCGGGCCAACGTTTCATCCCGACCCAACAACTCCAGTGTGATATCAATGGGCGGGGAAACCGGTACGCCTGCCACCAGAACACGAATCGGCTGTGCCAGCTTGCCCATACCAACCCCGGCCTTTTCGCACACCTCACCGATCAGGTTGTGCAAAATCTCGCCTCGCCACTCGGGCAGCACCGAGACCTTTTCGATGAAAGATTCCAGCAGCGGCCAGGTATCATCCTTGAAATTCTTCTGCACCGCCTTCTCATCATAGCTCTGTGGCGCCTCATAGAAGAAACGAGCACCTTCCGCCAGCTCGACCAGATTTTTCGAGCGCTCCTGCAATGCGGGGATGACTGAAGCCAGAGCCGGACCGTTGGCTACATTGACCCCACCGAGAAACGGCACCACCAAATCGGCCAATACCTCGGCCGCGCTCTCACGCAGATAGTGCGCATTCAGCCAGTCCAGCTTGGCCTGGTCGAAGCGGGCCGCTGTCTTGCCGACATTTTTTACATCGAAGAGTTCAATCAATCGCTCAAGGCTGAACACCTCATCGTCGCCATGCGACCAGCCCAGACGCGCCAGGTAATTGTTCACCGCATGCGGCAGATAGCCCTGCTCGCGATACTCGGTGATCGCCACCGCGCCATGACGTTTACTCATCTTGGCTCCATCCGGGCCATGAATCAGCGGGATGTGCGCGAAAGTCGGGATCGGCAATCCCAATGCTTCATACAACTGAATCTGCCTTGGCGTATTGTTCAGATGATCCGAGCCGCGGATCACATGTGTGATCCCCATAGCGGCATCGTCGGCCACCACGGCCAAATTGTAGGTCGGAGTTCCATCAGAGCGTATAATAATAAGATCGTCGATCTCCTCGTTGGGAAAACGCACCTCGCCCAGCACCAGATCGCTGACCACCGTCTCACCCACGTCCGGGGAACGGAAACGAATCACGAACGGTGCGCTATCCGGGCGGTCAGAGCGGTGGCGGCAGCGGCCATCGTACATCGGCTTCTTGCCTGCCGCGCGCTGCGCCTCGCGCATCTCGTCGAGCTCCTCCTTACTGCAATAGCAGCGGTAGGCGTGCCCCTCATCAATCAACTGTTCGGCGGCCAATACATGTTCAGCCTGCCGCCCGGCCTGAAATACCGGCTCGGCGTCCCAATCAAGCCCCAGCCACTTCATGCCATCGAGTATCACCTGTGTGGCCTCATCGGTGGAGCGCTCGCGGTCGGTATCTTCGATGCGCAGCACAAACTCGCCCTTATGATGGCGGGCATACAGCCAGGAAAATAGCGCCGTGCGGGCGCCGCCAATATGCAGCATGCCGGTCGGACTCGGCGCAAAACGGGTGCGAACAGTCATTTCATCTCCAAACAAACAGAATCGAGGAATCGCGAAGCCTAGTCGGAATTACGCTGGACTCCAGCATTGCTTCCCACGCTTACTCCTGCGAGAAAATCTCCTCGTTGGTAATCCCTGAATGGCGCAACAGCGCCTCCACCGAAGGTTTACGCCCACGAAACGCCTCAAAGCTCTGCATCAGATCGCGGCTGCCGCCCACCGAAAGAATCTCGTCGCGGAAACGCTTCGCCGTCACCGCATCAGTAATACCATGCTCCTCGAAGGCGGAAAAGGCATCCGCGGAAAGCACCTCAGCCCATTTATAGCTGTAATAGCCGGCCGCATAACCACCGGCAAAGATGTGCGAGAAGCTATTCTGGAACTTATTAAAGGCGGGCGGCATGAGTACGGCAACTTCCCTGCGCACTTCGTCGAGCAGCGCCTGTACGCTCTGCTCGCCACCCGACTGATAATCGCTATGCAGCAAAAAATCGAATAGCGAGAACTCGATCTGGCGAAGCATCATCATGCCGGACTGAAAATTCTTCGCGGCCAGCATGCGATCAAACAGCTCATCCGGCAACTTTTCCCCACTCTGGTAGTGCCGGGCGAACAGGTCGACCCCCTCACGCTCCCAGCAGAAATTCTCCATGAACTGACTGGGCAGCTCCACCGCATCCCACGGCACGCCGTTGATACCGGAAACGCCGCGCACATCCACGCGGGTCAGCATATGGTGCAAGCCGTGGCCGAACTCATGGAACAGCGTCTCCACCTCTTCGTGCGTCCACAAGGCAGGCTTGCTGCCGACCGGCGCATCGAAATTGCACACCAGATACGCCACCGGCAGTTGCAATGATCCATCCGGCCGTTTCCAGCGAAGCATGCACTCATCCATCCAGGCGCCACCACGCTTGTGCGCCCGGGCATAGGGATCGAGATAGAAGCCGGCGATCACATCGCCGCTTGCATCGGAGACCTCGAAATAGCGCACATCCTTGTGCCAGCGCGGCGCTTCCGTTTCACGAATAGAGAGCCCGTAGAGCTTCGAGACCAGACCGAACAGCCCCTCGATGACTTTGTGCTCGGGGAAGTAGGGCTTCAGCTCTTCTCTGGAGATCGCATACTTGTGTTGCCGCAGATGCTCGGAAACAAACGGCACATCCCATGCCGCCAGTTCGGCAATCCCCAGCTTCTCAGCGGCGAATGTTTTGAGTTCGGCCACTTCCGCTTCGGCCATGGCACGGCTCTTCGCCGCCAGTTCACGCAGGAATGACGTCACTTCACCGGTGCTCGCCGCCATCTTGGTCGCCAGCGAATATTCGGCGTAGGTGTCGAATCCAAGCAGGTTCGCCATCTCCTTTCGGAGCGCCAGCAGCTCATCAATTACAGGTGAGTTATCCAGCTCACCGCTGCTGGCCCGGGTGCTGTAAGCGGTGTACATCCGCTCGCGTAGCGCACGGTTTTCAGCGTACTGCATGAAAGGCAGGTAGGAGGGGATATCAAGCGTGAACAGCCAGCCCCCTTTGCCTGCACCCTCTGCGCCCTCCGCTCGCTGACGCGCCGCATCACGGACGGAGTCCGGAATGCCAGCCAGATCGGCTTCCTCGGTAATGTGCAGCTCGAAAACACGGGTGGCATCCAGCACATGCTGCTCAAACAGGGTGCCGAGCTCGGAGAGGCGCATGCGAATGGCCGTGAAGCGCTCGCGGGCCGCACCCTCCAACTCCGCACCCGACAATCTGAAATCGCGAAGCATATGCTCGCTCGACTGCTGTTGCGCTGGTGACAGGGATGAAAAATCAGTGCGTCCGGCTACCATCTTGATCGCGGCATAGAGCGCCTCGTTCTGCGCCACCTCCGAATGCCAGGCGGCCATCTTCTGCACGCCCTGCTGATAGATAGGACGCAGCTTTTCGGAATCACAAACAGAATTAAGATGAGATACAGGACTCCAGACACGATGCAGTTTCTCGTCCAGCTCTTCCAGCGGCTGCATCAGACTGTTCCAATCCGGGTCGGCCTGGGCGATCAGCTCATCAATCTGCAGCCTGCTTTCGGCCAGAACGGCATCGAGTGTCGGAAGTACATGCTCCGGTTGAATACGCTCAAAAGGCGGCAGGTGACCCTGCAGGCCACTCAACAAAACATTATCGCTCATGAGGAGTTTCAGCGATCGGCTCAGTGATCGGTGTAAAGGGCTTCCAGAATCGGGCGAGCCCCGGCATCGAGAATCTCATCCGCCAGCCTGATTCCCATCGCCTCGCCGTCACTGCGTGCGCCAGTGACTTCACGACGGATCACAACAGAGCCGTCTACGGCACCAACCAGCCCTTTCAGATGCAGCTTGTCGCCATCGAGTGTGGCATAAGCCGCAATCGGCACCTGGCAACCGCCCTCAAGACGAGCCAGAAAGGCACGCTCGGCACGGGTTCGATCCACCGTATCGGTGTGATTGAGACGATCCACAATCGCATTGATTTCATCATCAGCATCACGCGTCTGAATACCGAGCGTGCCCTGCGCCACCGCCGGCAGCATCACCTCGGTATCGATAAATTCGTGCATCTGCTCGGCCATGCCCATACGACGCACACCCGCGGCTGCGAGAATGACTGCATCGACCTCTTTGCCGAGCTTGGAGAGGCGGGTCTGGATATTGCCGCGAATCCACTGGAACTCAAAGGTCGGGTAGATTGCTTTCAACTGGGTAACTCGACGCAGGCTCGAAGTGCCGATGCGGGCACCATCATGCAAACTGGCAAGACCCTTACCGGTGATTGTAGCAACGGAATCACGCGGGTCCTCGCGCTCAGGAATGGCACGGATGCTGGTGCCTTCAGGAAGCTGGGTCGGCACATCTTTCATGGAGTGCACGGCAATGTCCGCTCTTCCATCGAACAGCGCCATATCGATCTCTTTAGTGAAGAGCCCTTTACCACCCACCTTGGCCAGCGGCACATCGAGAATTTTATCGCCCTTGGTTTCGATCTTGACTAACTCAGTGGTGACGTTCGGATCAAGGCGCTGCAGTTCGGCAGCAACGTGTTCGGCCTGCCATAGGGCAAGCGGGGAGCGGCGAGTGGCGATGCGGATATGGGTCACGGTTTGAGTCACGTAAGGCCTCCAATCAATCAAGAGGCGGGAAACTAGCAGAAATAATCTGAAATTAAATGCGTCGGTCGATCACCCTGACCGATTTCTCGTAGGCATCGACCCAATATGGGTTGGAGAGCTTTGAAATCATGACGCCTTTGGATTTGGAAGCATGAATAAACTGATGGTTACCGACATAGATACCGACATGAAGAACTTTTCGTGATGTTCTGAAGACGATGATATCGCCGACTTCCAGGCGCTGGAATGAGACACGACGACCGGCTTGCGATAAAAGCTGCGTGGAGCGAGGCACTTCGACACCCAACGCGTCCCGAAACATCGTATGCACAAAACCGGAGCAATCGATACCGTAGCGGCTGTTACCGCCATAGCGGTAGGGCGTGCCTTTCCAGCGCTCAAAGTGTTGCAACAGGGCGGTGCGCAGAGAAGTTTCGGAAACCTGAGTTGAGTGGTGAGTATTCCCCGCCAAAGCAAAGAGGGGCCAGCCGAGAAGAATCGCAATCAACAGAACCGGAAGAACCAGCTTCTTGGCTGCGATTCGGTTGCAGGCGATCAGCACGCTTGGGTAGCGAAGTCCCTGGCCTGATATCCATAACATCAACTCAAACATCCGCTTAAGTTAATGGGCTGAAAACCAGCTCTCCGTGTACCAGGTCACTAAAGACGATTCAGACCGAACTGCTGCTCCCGGCCAGAACAGGGCATTCAAATGCCTAAGCTAAATCCCTTCGCGCCACGTGTACCGCCACATCCACATACAATCGGGCCCCGCCCTCACGCCATGATACGTTCAGCTTTGATTCAGAATGCCTATTTAAGGTGCGCCGAAAATCCGTAGAAGGAGAATATCCATGAAACGATGCTTTACCGTAATTTTTATCGGGCTCATGCCGTTTACCGCTATCGCAGCGGACAGCACCGTCAGCGAACGACTGGCCGACTATCAAAGCCAGGGAGCAACCGACTTCTCCGCCCAACGCGGCAAAGCGATGTGGAATGAAAAACACGCCTTGCCCAATGGCAGCAGCAAGATCAGCTGTGCCTCCTGCCATGGCGCCGATCTGACCCAAACTGGCGAGCATATCAAAACCGGCAAGCTGATCGAGCCTATGGCACCGAGTATCAATCGTGAACGCCTGACCGATGGGGCCAAAATCGAGAAGTGGTTCCTGCGTAACTGCAAGGGGACACTTGGCCGTGAATGCACTGCTCAGGAAAAGGGCGACTTCCTGACTTATATCCAGAGTAACTGATAAAGGAGAACCACCATGAAACACAAACTCACTTTCGCGACCCTGCTGTTCGGCAGCCTGGCCTTGGTATCCATCGCCACCGCATATGGCGATGACGACGATGAATACGAAGGTGGTCATTATGCCCGTTCCGCCGACGTACCCACAGTAAAAAATTCAAAATATGCTGCCGAGTGCGGCAGTTGCCACTTCGCCTATCAGCCGGGCTGGCTACCCGCTCGCTCATGGCAACAGATGATGGGCAATCTGGCCGATCATTTCGGAGAAAATGCCGAACTGAACGATGCCTCACGCGAAGCGATCACCAGCTACCTTGTCGAGCATGCCGCCGACACACAACCGAACCGCATGAGTCGAAGGATTCTCCGTTCCCTCAAGGCCGATGACGCACCGCAACGTATCTCTGAGTTGCGCTTTATGCGCCACGAACACGATGAAATCCCCTCCCGCATGCTGGAGGGCAACTCCAAAGTAGGCTCGCGTTCGAAGTGTCAGGCGTGCCATACTCAGGCTGACGCCGGAATTTTTAATGAGCACGGCGTAACCATTCCCGGCTTTGGCCGCTTTGAAGATTAACCGGAGAGATTGATGCTGCGATTCCTGCTGGTACTGCTCCTCGCCCTGCCCGTCTCGACACTGGCCGAAGACGATCATGACCGTGCCCTGCTGCTCAGGCACAAGGGGGAGATCATGCCGCTAGCTGAAATCCTGCAACGCGTGGCCGGGAAATATCCCGGCCAAACGCTGGAGGTCGAACTGGAGGAACGAAAGCCGCACCCGGTCTACGAAATCGAACTGCTTTGCGAAGACGGTGTCGTTCGTGAAATCACCGTCGATGCCGTGAATGGCGATATCATCGCCGCAGAAGAGGATTGATGCGCCTGTTGCTCGTCGAGGATGACCGGCAATTGTCGGCGGAGCTGACTGACAGTCTGCAGGCATGCGGATTTGCGGTCGACCGGGTATTTGATGGCAACGAGGCCCTTTTCATGGGCGAAAATGAACCTTACGACATTATCGTGCTAGATCTTGGCCTGCCCGAAAAACCAGGGCTGGAAGTGCTACACCACTGGCGGGAAAAGCAGATCGACACTCCCGTACTCATCCTGACCGCCCGCGACACCTGGAATGAAAAGGTGGAGGGTTTTCGCGCCGGTGCCGACGACTACCTGAGTAAACCTTTCCATTTCGAAGAGCTACAGGTTCGGCTGGAAGCTCTGATCCGGCGATCCAAGGGAGGAATCGCTTCTGCTGTTATTCAGGCTGCTGGGCTGACACTGGACGAAGCCACCCAAAGCGTGGAACGTCGGATCGGAGATGCGACGGAACGGCTCGAGCTGACTGGCGTGGAGTTTCGCCTGCTGCGCTACCTAATGCTGCAGCCCGGCCGGATATTCAGCAAATCACACTTGCTGGAACACGTTTACGATTACGATGACGAAAAGGAGAGTAACGTCATCGAAGTATTTATCAGCCACTTGCGCAAAAAGCTCGGCAAAACATGCATTCGCACCCACCATGGCCAAGGCTACAGCTTTGCTCCGGGCGGCGAACCGGACAACAGATGAGATCGCTGAGTCGTCAACTCACCATCAGCCTCGCGGTGAGCCTCGCTACTTTCTTTGCGATTCAGGCATTGATGGTCTTCATCGAAGTGCGCACGCTCAGCAAGGATACGGTGCTCTCGCGCATGCAGCATGATGCTGAGGAGCTATTAGCCGCCCTCGATACCACAACCCCTGAACCTGTGATCGACTGGTCACACGTGCCGGCAATCTATACGCGCCCATTCTCCGGCCACTACTTCCAGTTCCGCACGCAAAACGATTCGTTACGCTCGCGTTCACTATGGGACGAGGAGCTCCCCCCCCTTGCCGAAGGGGAGAGTCTCGAACTGGCCGGTCCTGACGATCAGCAACTGCTGCTGCTCGGCAAGCAATTTATGATCCATGGTCGCCCCGTTCAACTCAGTATCGGCGAAGACATTTCGCGTTTGCAGCAAACCTCGGACCTGTTTCTCAAACGTCTGTTGCTCGCCTCTTTCGCAGCCCTTATGGCGCTGCTTGTCATGCAGCTCTGGTTCATCCGCCGTGGGCTCTCCCCGCTCGGCAGGCTGAAAGACGAATTACGACAGCTTGAGGCCGGCGAAATCGACTGTTTGCAGCAGTCTGTACTGACCGAAATCGACCCGCTGGTCGCCGAAATCAACCGTCTGCTTGTCGCGAACCGCCAGCGTCTGGAGCGATCACGCAATGCCATCGGTAATCTCGCGCACGCCTTGAAAACGCCTCTCACCATTATTACGCAGATCCTCGAGCGAAAACCCGGCAAACAAGACCGCCACGAACTACGGCAGCAGGCCGAACTGATTCGACAGCGTATTCAGCACGAGCTTTCGCATGCGCGTATGGCTGGCCGGTCACCTGGCGGCTTTTGGCGCAACCCCGCGGACGATGTCGATGCCCTGGTCACCACTATGCAGCGCATCCACCAAAAAACAGTCGACAACCAGATCAACTTTGCAGCCGATACCATCTTGCGCGCTGATCGCGAAGATATGATGGAGCTGATTGGCAACCTGCTCGATAACGCCTGCAAATGGGCGACAAACAAGGTGCACTTGAGTGTTAGCGATCAGCCGCTGACTATTGTCATAGAGGACGATGGCCCCGGCATGAATCAACCGACACGGGAGCACGTACTACAACGCGGTGTGCGTGCCGATGAAGCGCGCGAGGGGCATGGCCTTGGACTGGCGATCGTCAACGATATTATTTCGAGCTACGGGGGCTCACTCACATTGGAGCATTCCGATGAGTTGGGTGGCTTGCGTGCGTGCGTCGTACTTCCTGTAAAGGGTGATACAGCACTGAAATAATTTAGGCGAACTCGGGCAGCATTCTTGATTCGAAAACGGGGCCATCGACACAGACGCGGCGATACTTCTCGGCGCCATCCTCAAGGGTTTTAACCACACAGCCGGCGCAGCCGCCGATACCGCAGGCCATGTGCTCTTCAAGGCTTAAGTAGGCCGGGATGCCAAACTCGCGGCCGACTTTTGCCACGGCGTGCAGCATCGGGTGCGGGCCGCAGGAGAGCAGCACAGAGCGGGCACGCTCCGCCTCGTTCAAGGCAGCCAGATAGTCACGGGCAATGCCCGGGACATACCCTTCGTAGCAGCCATAGAGACCGGCATTGGAGGCAAGTCTTGAAGCAATTCCCCGCTCCTCCAGTGAAGCGATGCCGAGGATGGCATTGCCGCTCACACCGGGAAGAAGCGCCGTGGAGGGCTTCAGGGCGAAGGGGAACTCCACTTCGGAACCGGCAAAGACCACCGTCGGTGCTCGGCCGCGCAGCATCATGGCGCAGAAGATCATCGGCGGGATGCCGACGCCGCCGCCGATCAGGATATAGCGCTTGGAGGTATCTGACAGATCGAACGGGCGACCGATCGGGCCGAGCATCGGTATCGATTCCCCGACCTTGCGCTCGCGCAGCAAACGGGTGCCCTCACCGATCGCCTTGACCAGCAGATCGACCGTCCCCTTCTCCGGATCGGTCAGCATGATCGAGATCGGGCGACGCATCGGCCGCTCATCGGAAACTCTCAGATGTACGAACTGCCCCGGCATCGCTGCCGCCGCGATTTTCGGCGCACGCACGCGCATGACGAACTGATCGCCCGGATGGCTTACATTGGCAAGAACCTCGGCCTGCTCCTCAAAAATAGTGTTCCGGGCGTGTTCAGTCATGGATCGTTCCGTTCTCGAACACGACCCGCCCCCCCTTGAGGGTGTGGGTGACCTGACCGGTCATCGTTTTGCCGTGCCACGGGGTGTTTTTGCCCTTGGAGACCAGTTTCTCGCGATCCACCGTCCACGTTGCTTCCGCATCGAAAATGCAGACATCGGCTTCGGCACCGACGCTCAATGTACCGGCATCGAGCCCCAGCAGTCTGGCCGGATTACAGCTCATCTTGGCGATGAGATCGGATAGAGAGAGCACCTTGGCCCGTACAAGATCGAGCGATACCGGCAGCATGGTTTCAAGGCCGACAATGCCGAAAGCGGCACAGGAGAGACCGCAGCGCTTGTCATCCTCGTGATGTGGGGCATGGTCGGTAGCAATGACTTCAATAGTGCCGTCTCTTAACCCTTCGATGACCGCCAGACGATCGGCTTCGGTACGGAGCGGCGGGCTCATCTTGGCATCGACATTGAAGCCGAGCACCTCCTCTTCGGTCAGGGCGAAGTGGTGCGGTGCGGCCTCCGTGGTCACCTTCAGCCCTTCGGCTTTGGCTTCGCGGATCATCTGCACCCCGCGTTTGGATGAGATGTGGGCAACGTGATAGCGGGCATCGGCACGGCGGGCGAGCATGATGTCGCGGGCGATCATCGACTCTTCACCCTCGACCGGCATGCCCTTGACGCCGAGCTGGGTGGAGATCCACCCCTCGTTGATGCAGCCGCCGCCGGTCAGCTCCTTCTCTTCGGCGTGCTGGATGATCATGTAGCCGAAGGTGGCGGAATATTCGAGCGCCTTGCGCATGACACCGGCATGCCAGATCGGCGCGCCGTCGTCGGAGAAGGCGACACAACCGGCGCGGGTCAGCTCACGCATCTCGGTCAGCTCCTTGCCGTCGAGGTTTTTGGTTACCGCACCGATCGGATGGACGTTGCAGAGATTAACCTGCTTCGCCCGCTCGATGATCTGACGGGCGATACCGGTATGATCGATGTGAGGTCCGGTGTTGGGCATGCAGCACATGCTGGTAACGCCACCAGCGATGGCGGCACGGGAACCGGACTCAATATCCTCTTTCCACTCCTGGCCAGGCTCGCGCAGATGCACATGCATGTCGATCAGCCCCGGGCATACGATCTTGCCGGTCGCATCGATGGTCTGATCGGGTGTTCCAGCGTGTTTGCCGATAGCGACCACCTTGCCGTCTTCGATCCAGAGGTCGGCTTTTTTGTCGATGCCGTTGGCGGGGTCGATGATATGGCCGTTTTTGATCTGTAGCAGACTCATGATTCGTCTCCTCCCTCGCCACCGCAGAGGGTTGCCAGCACCGCCATGCGCACGGCGACACCATACTCCACCTGACTCAGGATATGGCTCTTCACCGAGTCGGCGACATCGGTGGCAATTTCAACGCCGCGATTCATGGGCCCCGGATGCATGACGATGCAATCCTCTCCGGCCGCTTTCAGCCGTTTGGCGTTGAGTCCGTAAGCCTCGTGGTATTCGCGCACGGAGGGGAAGGCGCAGGCATCGGTCAGGCGTTCGGTCTGGACGCGCAGCATATAGACGGCATCGGAGCCTGGCAGCGCCTTATCGAAGTCGTAATAGACCTCGCAGCCGTAGCGTTCGATCTCGGCCGGCAGCAGCGTCTTGGGAGCGACCACCCGCATGTGATAGCCGAGCTTCTGTGCGGCCAGCAGATGCGAACGGGCTACGCGCGAATGGGCGATATCGCCGACAATGGTGATGGTCTTGCCCTCCGGCGAACCCCACGCCTGTTTCAGTGTCAGTAGATCGGTGAGAATCTGGGTGGGGTGCTCGTGTGCGCCGTCGCCGGCGTTGACGATGGCGGTGTTGTCGAGATATTCGGCAAGGAGTTCGCAGGTGCCTGCCAATGAATGCCTGATCACCACCACATGTGGCTGCATGGCGGCCAGCGTCTGGCCGGTGTCGACCAGTGATTCGCCTTTGGAGGTGGCGCTGGTAGAGGCGGAGATGTTGATCACGTCGGCCGAGAGGCGTTTGCCGGCCAGCTCGAAGCTGGTGCGGGTACGGGTCGAGTTCTCGAAGAAGAGGTTGATCACCGTTTTGCCTCTGAGCGTCGGCGCTTTTTTCAGCGGGCGGCGGTTGATATCGATAAATGAGTCGCCGAGATTGACCAGATATTCGATCTGTTCCCGATCAAGGTCTGCTATGCCGAACAGATGTTTGAAAGGCTTCATCGTTTCACCTGCCTGAGTTCGATCGTCCACCCTTTCGGATCGTTGTTGAGCTTCACCGACTGATCCGCTGCCGCATCGAAGGTCAGGCCGGCGACATCGGCCGCAATCGGCAGCTCGTGGCCGCCGCGGTCGACCAGCACGGCCAGCCGGATCGAGGCGGGACGTCCGTAGTCGAACAACTCGCCCAGCGCCGCCCGGATGGTTCTGCCGGTATAGAGCACGTCATCGACCAGCCAGATATGTTTGTCGGTAAGATCGAAGGGGAGTTCGCTGCGACGCACTTCCGGGTTGGGACCGATAGTATCGAGATCATCGCGGTAGAAGCTGATATCGAGGTTACCGCGATGGATCGTTGCCTCGGTCTTCTTCAGTCGGTACTCGAGTGCATCGGCCACTTCCGAGCCACCGCGCTGAATGCCGATGATATAGATTTTATCAGCGGCCATATTCTCGGCCATGGTGTCCAGGGCTTTATTGACAGCGGTCGTGTCAAAGATGGTTTCAGCCATATCGTATCACCTCTTTAGCTCCGGATGAGCTGCGATGAAGTCTTCCAGAATCACGGCCGCTGCCGTCTGATCGAGCTTCTCTTTCACACGCTTCTCATTCAGCCCCTGTGCAAAAAGGCGCTCTTTGGCGGTCCATGTGGAGAGACGCTCATCATGAAATAATATTGGCAGCGAGCTCGCCTCTGCCAGCTCCTTACCGGCCTTACGGCAATCAGCCGCCTGCGCACCCTCGCTACCATCCATGTTTTTCGGCAGACCGATCACGATGCCCTTACAGCCGTACTCAGCCACGATCTTCAACAGTTGCCTGGGCCAGCCGGAATCGTTGCGGTAAAGGCAAGCCACGCCATGGCAAGAAACGCCAAGACGATCGGAAACCGCCACACCTATACGTTTGCCGCCAACATCGATGGCGATCAGGGGGAGCTGGAAGATTATTTCACTACTGTTTTTTAAATCTAAACGGGAGCTTGCCGCGGTGTCCCTGGCCACGCGATTAGTAGTTGAGCAGGATGCGGCTGTCATTAAAGCCGAGAGTATGCAACGTTTCGGTGCATGCGTCCACCATGGCGCTCATACCAGCCAGACAAGCAACCGCATTTTCCGAAGATGGCGCATCCGCACGCAATGCATCCTGCACATAGCCAATGGCGCCTTGCCACTGCTCTCCGGCGGCTTCCAGCGAAACACTGACACTCATATCGTATTCGGCCAGTGCCTGAAGCTCATCGGTCAGCAGGCAGTGAACCGGCGAGAGAAACCCGGCATAAATGGCTACTTTGCCATAGCTGGCTCGGTTTCGGATGATCGAACGCCAGACGCTGCGCAGCGGTGCAATACCTGTTCCAACCCCTATCAGATAGACATCCGGTTTCGTAAATGGGCTCAGATCGAAGCCTCGCCCAATCGGGCCTTCGACTTCAATCGTCTTGCCGACCTCCATATCCGCCAAGAAGCTCGCCATGCCCGGCACCTGCTTGGCAACAATCTCGTAGGCAGATGTATGCTCCGGCTCGGAGGCAATGGCAAAATAGGCTGGCGCCGGCTCCTTGCTGGCAGGCACGGAAAAGCGCAGGTATTGCCCGGCTCGAAACGGACGCACCTCGCCACCCTTTTCGGGCACGAAGGCAAGATGATAAACGGTATCCTTGCACTCGGGGCTGGTCAGCCTCGTTTTTTCTTTCAAGCGCATCAGGTATCGGGAAGAATGCTTCAAAATTTAATTGCCCCTCACTGTTCAGTACGGTCAATTGCATCGAAGGGACGTCCAATATGCAAGCCTCAAAATATCTCGAGCTCAAAGTACCCGCCACTGCCATGCCTGAGGCTGACTTCGAGCGTATTACCGAAGCGCTGCAGGCTACCGGCACCTCTCTGGAAACCGATGCCGACAGTAGCGAAGAGACACGCATCGCATGGTTTGAGTGTGGAGAGTCGGATACGGATGAACGCGTCTTGCGCGCCCGCATTGGTGCCGCCGTGCAGCTTGCAGGCACCAGCGAATCAGCCATTTCGCTTTCCGTATTAAGCGACGACTGGGAAACCGCCTGGCAGAAAGAGTGGAAAGCAATGCCCATCGGCAAGCAGTTGTGCGTGCGCCCCTCGTTTTGCGAACCGCTTGAAGATAGCCGCGTCGATATAGTGCTCGACCCCGGTATGGCCTTCGGCACTGGCCAGCATGCCACCACCCAGCTCTGCCTTGAAGCCATCGAGCGCTATTGTGAAAATCATCTGCCGCAGAGCCTGCTCGATATGGGTGCAGGCTCAGGGCTCCTGGCAATTGCCGCTGGCAAGCTTGGCGCACAAGGGATTGTGGCGATTGATAACGACCCGATCTCCGTTGAGGCGAGCAGAGTAAATGCTGAACTGAACGGGGTAACACTGGTGTCGCAACTGAACGACACTCCACCAAACGATCTGTTTGAACTGGTCGTCGCCAATATTCTGGCCGGGCCACTCATCGAAATGGCCAAAGGACTGGCGGGCTGCACAAGGGATCGACTCATTCTTTCCGGTCTGCTGGAGACACAGATCGAGAGCGTGGCAAAAGCTTATGAAGATATCGGCATGAAACGACTGCGAGCGGATGTGAAAGGGGAGTGGGCAAGCCTGGAGTTTTCTAAACAGTGAGCAGGCGCTAAACGCGTTCGCCTGTTTCGACTTAACGTAGCGCGAGGTTTCGATACGGCGAATGAACTCCTGCATGATCTGCGTGTATAGCTCGCCCTTGAGCACCTTATCCTCAACCCCGTGATTGATGGTCTGCCAGTGGCCTCGCAGGGCAGATGCTGGATGGGATTACGAGCGACTAGCCTAAAGATGGCGGAGGGTCGGGCCGACATAGAGCTGCTGTGGTCGACCAATCGCGCTCTCCTTGTCCTCTTTCAACTCCAGCCAGTGACTGGCCCAGCCAGCCGTACGTGCAACGGCAAAGAGCGCGGTAAACATGCGGCTGGGGAAACCCATCGCCTTGAGCAGAATGCCTGAATAGAAATCGACATTCGGATAGAGCTTCTTCTCAATGAAGTATTCGTCCTCAAGCGCATGCCGCTCAAGCTCAAGGGCGACCATCATCAACGGGTCATTCTCCATCTTCAGATGACGCAGCACCGATTTGGTGGTGTCCCGGATGATGGAGGCACGCGGATCGAGGTTTTTATAAACGCGGTGGCCGAAGCCCATGAGCCGGAACGGATCGTTGCGATCCTTGGCTCGCTTGAGTGCCTGTGGGATGTTTTCAGGTGTGCCGATCTCTTCAAGCATTTTCAGCACCGCCTCATTGGCGCCGCCGTGCGCTGGCCCCCAGAGGGTAGCGATACCGGCCGCAACACAGGCGAAAGGGTTGGCGCCGGAGGAGCCTGCCATACGCACGGTCGATGTGGATGCATTCTGCTCATGATCGGCATGCAGGATCAGCAGCAGATCCATCGCTTTGGCCAGCACCGGATCAACATGGTAGGGGGTATTGGGTTTGCCGAAGAGCATCTGCAGAAAATTGCTGGAGTAATCGAGACTGTTATCGGGATAACGGAAAGGGCGACCGATACTGTAGGTGTAGGAGGCCGCGGCAATGGTCGGCATCTTGGCAAACAGACGAATGGCCGCCTTAAAGCGCTGCTCGGGGATATTGTAGTCCTGCAGATCCTGATAGAAGGCCGAGAGTGCTCCCACAACGCCGACCATTACGGCCATCGGATGCGCATCACGGCGAAAGCCGCGATAGAAGCTCAGAACCTGATCATGCAGCAGATTGTGATCATGCACTGCTTCGGTAAACGTGGTGAGTTCGGTCGGGTTTGGCAGTTCTCCGAACATCAAAAGGTGGCTGACTTCGGTGAAGGTGCTGTGCTTTGCCAGCTCTTCGATGGGATAGCCACGATAGCGTAGAATTCCCTTGCCTCCGTCAATAAAGGTAATTGCACTTTTGCACGATGCCGTGGAGCGAAAACCAGGATCATAGGTAAGCATGCCCTGCTCACTGTAAAGCTTGCGAACATCGACCGCACTCGGCCCCTCCGAGCCGTGCAGAATATCGAGTACTTTGGCATCGCTACCTTCAATAGAAAGGCAGGCAGAGGCAATCGTGTCAGATGTTTTCCGGTTCATGTTCACCCTCTGTGAATATTTCTAGGAGTGATACGAGGTTGGAACCGGGAGCAGAGATATACTCCCGGTTCCATTAAGGATGTGAAACAAGGCTGTTAAAATACCCGCTCTTAGTTCTCTTCAGCACCTGAATCATAAGCATTGGTATTATCCGTTTCGGCGGGCTCTTCAGCATCCCACTGACTTTGCTCCTGATTATTAAGCTGCTGCTCTTCTCCCAATCCAGCATCCAGGCCCACATCACTTTCCACATCCGAGTACTCCTCTTCAGCATAGGCGTAGGAGGTAACCGTTGCCGGTGCCAAGGCCAGGATCGCGGCAAGTGCAGCCATGAATAGATATCGTTTCATGTTATTTTATCCTCTTTAAATGGTGATCTAATCAATATTTTAATTCCGGGAAGTCGCTGTCCCAGTCTTCACTGTTTTCCCAGTCAAAATCTTCGTCCTCTTCATCGAAGTCTTTGCGAAGCCTTCTTCTTTTCTCGCGGGTCATATCTTTACTGTAAAGAGCCTCTTCGAGTTCTTTTTTCCGTGCTTTCATACATACTCCAAACGTATAAATATCAGGAGAATCCATTGTGTTACGTTTCGTAACGGAGTGACTCTCAAGTCACTGGTGCATAGGAGTAAATCAAATTATTATCGTCACGGTGATCACAAACATTTGAGGCGCTTATATGCATATTGATCTGATTAAAACGTTCATTCAGGTGGCAAAAGCGCAGCACTTTCGCAAAGCCTCGGACCAGCTCTATATCACTCAGTCGGCGGTGAGCGCCCGCATCAAACAGCTGGAGCAGACGCTTGGCGTCAGGCTCTTTGATCGCAACAAGCATGACGTTTCATTGACACCCGCAGGCATCCGTTTTCTTACCCATGCCGAAAAGCTGATAAAATTGTGGAACCGGGCGTGTCATGAGGTGATGTTGCCCGAGCAGGTGGAATTGTCTCTGTCGGTGGGTGCAACCGATACCATCTGGTCCGTCTTTCTCACCGACTGGATGGTGGAAACCCAGAAGCAGCAACCTGATCTGGCAATTTGGGCCGAGCTTCATACCAGCAAGACACTGCTACCGAGCCTGATGGATGGCATGCTTGATATTGCGGTAATGTTTGATGTGCCAGCGCTGCCGGGAATTGATGTGAAAGAGCTCT
Source organism: Mariprofundaceae bacterium (assembly GCA_050302175.1). Taxonomy (GTDB): domain Bacteria; phylum Pseudomonadota; class Zetaproteobacteria; order Mariprofundales; family Mariprofundaceae; genus JBNLAN01. Next base: position 17,798 of record JBNLAN010000013.1, read on the forward strand.
CGGCCATCGATTTTATCATGGTTTCAAGCCAACCGGAATTGAGTGCGAATGAGGTGCTGGCATCGGATTTTATCTCGGTGGATTGGGGCGAGGCCTTCTCCGCCACATTTAGTCAGCACTTTGAGCAGCAGATTGCTACCAAAAGGCACACCAGTGTCGGCGGCGTAGCGCTTGATCTGCTTTTGAAATCCGGTGGCGGAGCCTATCTGCCGCAGCAGATGGTTGCAGCGGCGATCAAGGAGGGGCGGCTGTTTCCGGTGAATGATGCAGCCATCATCCAGAGGCCTGTCTTTGTCGTTTGTAAGGTCGGTGAGAGTGAAATGAAATCGACGAAAGCGATTTTAGATACGATGCCTCAATTCCTCTAAAAAGCTTCTCGTTCAATCGCAATTGATGAGGCAGTAATATACCCCCCTGCACACTAAATAAGCTGCAGGGGGAGTATATCATTTACACCTGACTTAAACTGTCAGAAATTCCAGTCGCCACCAATCACAGCCTGCACCTTGTTGTAGGTGTAGCGCGGATCGTTGGAGTTTTGACGATAGTAATGAGCCTTCATCCAAAGCGTAGGAGCACCCATACTATTAATATGGGGGTCGTAATCTGCCTGAAGTGTCACGCCCAGCTTAGTGAACTTCTTCTTCACATTTCCCGGAATAGCGAAAACAAATGCATTCGGATATTTCTTATAAGTATAAGTGAAGACCGAGCGCAGCAATAAGTCTCTGCTTAAATGATAGCGCAAGCGTAGTTTCGCCCTGTCCTTGGTGTAGTTGTTATATTTTGCAAAACTATCGATCCGGTAAGTGCGCCAGTAATCAACAAACATCATGAAACTGTGGCCGAATTTATGAAACAGCTGAGCATTCAGCGTGTGGTAGTAGTAGGTAAGTAAAGGGTTCGTAACACTCTGCACACCTTGTGCATTCCATGCATGCCGGGCGTCATAATCACGCATGGCAAATTTGTATCCGCCTTTCAGCTTGGTGGCATAACTGCCCACCGGAATACGAACACTTCCGCCCAGTTCGAGTAGCGTGTGATCCATCGGAGCCATGACGACGGGATCGTCATAGAGAAGATTGACAACCTTTCCTTCCAGTGTGTACTCCATATCGTCTGATTTTTTATGTACTCTCACTTCACCACCGATATCCATATGGGTATAGCGGTTGGAAATATCGGTTCCCGAATTAATCGAAAGCTTTGGTGTGCCGGTATCCCGGTCGTAATAGATCTGCCGGTGATAGCCCCCCAGCAAGCCCCCATAGAGCTCGGCTCCCTGGAACCAGCCATCGAGCGTCCGGGTCCATCCCAGCGTTACATCGTGATCGTACGAATTCGCATTGCTCAGCTTTGAGCTTGGATACAGCTCGCCATCGAACTGATACCTGAACTCCATATTGTCCTCCAGATACCTTGCATCAAATTCGAGAGGAACAAACACCCCGGACTGCACGTTTGGTGTTACCACAGCAGGAACAAGCAACGCCTGATCGAAGTAGGGCGTTTTCGGCGAATCATAGACATTGCTGTCATAGCCTAACCCGGCGCTTGCCGACATCGTCCATCCTTCTGGCTGGTCTGTTGCCGCATGCGCAGGAAAAGCCAGCGCAACAGCAACAACACTCATCATGGTCATGTTCAACAATCGTCTTCGTTTCATTATGATCTCCCTTATTATCAAAGTAGCCTCCTTCATCTATATGGATTATCTCCCCAGTGATTTCATCGTCTGCTGCAATCCAGAGTGATTCGGAGCCAGGCTTAACCCTTTCTCCAGCTCTGCACGGGCTTCGACTTTGTTTCCGTTGGCAATTAATGCTTCGGCATACTCAAGATACAGTTCGGGATTGGCCGGATCGGCCTCTACCGCCTCTGCGAGCAGTGTGACAGCTTCGTTATGCTGTTGCCGCAAAAGCATCAGTTTCGCCAATGCCCGCTTAGCACCATTATCCTGCGGGTCGAGTTCGATAGCTCGACGCAACGCCTTCTCGGCCTCGTCGTGACGCCCCATCGCTTCGTACGCAGCACCCAGCTTCTGCCAAACGCTTCCGTATGTCGGGTAACGATCCAGTAGCTCCTGATAAAGAGAAACCGCTTCAGCATACTTCAGTTGCTGCACATGGATATCGGCCAGTGTCAGCCGCGCTGAACGCGAAGATCGATTAAGCTGCAGCACCCGCTTGTAGGCATCCGCCGCTTCATCGAGTCGTTTCCCCTGCAGGTAAATATCACCGAGATCCGACCAGGCCTGGAGCAGGCCCGAATCATATCGAATTGCTTTCTTAAGCGAGGCCTCCGCCTCGGAAACCTTCCCTGTCTTCAGTTGCGTCACACCCAGGCTGCGCCATGCCTCCGCGTAACCCGGACGAAGACGGATCGCATTCTTATAAGCGGCAACCGCCTGCTGGTACTGCCCTTGCTCGGCATGGATCAACCCCATATTGACCATCGCTTCGGGATAATCCCCATGCCGCAGCTCAATCGCTTTTTTGTAATATTCGAGCGCAGCTGCGTAGTCCTTTTTGCCGTTGGCGATACGACCGAGATTGAAATAGCTACGTGTATGCTTGGGTTCGCGCGCCAGAATCCATTCGAACTGCTGGCTGGCCTCGGTCCACTGACGATCTGCAATCAGTTTCAGGCCCAGATTGTAATGCGCCTTCGTATAGGCCGGGTTGTATTGAATAGCTTGGCGGTACGCCTCGATAGAGGATTTCGTATCACCACGTGCCGAATAGGCGAGCCCCATATGAAAATAGGCAGGCGCATAATTGGGCCGCAGCCGCAACACGGTCTCGTATTGCTTAAGCGCGCGCTGCCACCCCTCCTCATCGTTGGGCTCCAGGAAAGCCAACCCGAAACGCGGTGCGGCATAGTCAGGCTTTAGGCGGATAGCGGCTTTGAATGCCTGCCGGGCCCGGTCTTCGAAATCCGCACCACGATGGCGGAATGCCTGGCCCAGATTGTAGTAGGCCTTAGCCTTGCGTGAACCGCCGGCAAGCCCCGCCGCCTGCTCGAAAGTCCGGCTGGCAGCGCGATACTGCTTCGCTTTCAGTTGTAAAATGCCGAGATTGTAATGCGCCTCGAAATGGAATGGCACCAGCTTGATCTGGCGCTGATAATCCTCCACTGCCTTTTTCCGCTTTCCCATTCGGGAAAGCACTAATCCACGACTGAAATAAGCACTTGTATAAATTGGCTTCGTCGCAATCGCCCGATTCAAGTACTCCAGCGCCTGCTTATAACGGTTCTGCTTATAGTAAAGCATTCCGAGATCGGCCAATGTCTGAGAGGAGGGTTTTACCACCAACTGCGCCTGCAGCGCTTGCTCAGCCTCACTCCACTGCCGCTTGTCGATCAATTGCATGACCCTGGCGCGCTCCGGATCGTCGGAAACAGGCGTGGCAATCGCCTCTTCTTCGCTATCGTCCTCACCGTCATCGTCCGGTGCATCCGCAGCCGCATTGTTAGCGATAACGATCACCACAGCGCGATCGGCATCCTGCGCCACCTGATATTGCACGAATAACAAAGAGACGAAGATAGCCAGCACCACCAGCATGACCGGGCCGAAGCTCTCCTGCCACAATGAGCGCTTCATGCATCGCCTCCGGCAACCGGCTGTCCAGACTGATTCACCCTCTCCAGCAACGGACGCAGGCCGAGCATGTTCGCATTCTGGATTTCGATGCCGGGCCGCACATTCATCTCCAGAATCAACGGTCCATGCGTGGAGAGCGCGAAATCGATGCCGATGTATTTCAACGGCACGCTAGCGGCTGCCACCCGGCTAATACGAATAATTTCGTCCCAGTAGGGTAGCTGAAGCCCCAGTAGCTCCTCGCCGGTATCCGGATGCTGAGTGAGTGGTTCGCCCTCGTGAATGGCATGGATTCCCTTGCCGGTTGCAATATCGACCCCCACGCCCAGCGCCCCCTGATGCAGATTGGCCTTGCCATCGGAAGTGCGGGTGGGCACCCGCAACATCGCCAGCACCGGCTCATCGCGATAGACAATAACGCGCACGTCGGTCAGGCCGAAGGGGCTCAGTTGGGTGAGGTCCGCATGCTGCTCAACCCGCGCTTCGATGATGGCCTGATCGGAAAGGCCGAAGGAGTAGACGCCGAAAATGATGTCCGCGATATGCTTGCGCAGATCGGCTGCGGTATATGCTCGGCCGCTGACACTGACCCAGCCATCGTCAGTTTTCCCGCTGATCACCAAAATACCGCCACCGCCACTTCCCTGGGCCGGCTTGACGACGAATTCATCATAAGAGGCGAGATCGCGCTCAAGGCTGCGCAGCTCGAAAAAGCCCGAGTAAGAGCCATAAGTTTCCGGCACCGGCACCCCATTTTCGGACAACACCTGCTTGGTCAGCAACTTGTTGTCGGCCATCGGGAAATCTCGGCGCGCATTGCTGGGATAGATATAGCGCAGATTACGCTGGTTCATGCTCAGCACTTTGATGCTGCCCCGGCGAAGACGACGCCACTCCGAAATCCAGTTACGCCAGTTCATTGCGCTGCCTCGCTCCGTATCAGCTTACGGAACCGGAAGAATTCACTGACACGCATGCCGATCCATTTGCCGAGCCACATGTTCAATGCAATCAGCACCAGCAATAGCTCGGGGAAGGCCAGAATCATGCTTTGCAAAAATTGCGAATCCATCACTGCATAGGCAGCGGCGATGACAACAAGCGTTGCGGCTGTCACCTTCGCCGCCTTGAGCAAGCCTTGCTCCGCCTCGAATATGGCGAAGCGCTCAGCCGTGATCGCGAGAATCGCGATCGGGAACAGAGACATATGCGCCAACTCAAGCAGGCCTAAATTCACGGAGAGCACTGTCGTACCAAGCAGCATCACCACCACCACAGTCAGGAGAATCGCCATTTTGGGGGAGTGCAGTAGTTGCATCCAATCCAGCATGCGGCGAATCAGCGAAGTCAGTACGATGATCACAATAAAGCCGATTGCTCCCCACAGCAGACCGGTATCGCGCGCTGCCGCCGCAATCAGCGCCGGCAGGAAGGTGCCGAAGGTCTCTAGACCGATCACGTTGCGGAAAATCACCGTCACCAATGCACCCAGCGGGATCATCAGAATAATTTTCAGCAGGTTCTGCGGAATGCCGATGCGCTCAAAAATCTGGTAGAGGTTGGCGATGTTCAGCGGCGAATCGCCGATATGCTTGTGCAATGACTCTTTCGGCACCAATCTTTTCGCAACCTGGAAAAAGTACTGGAAGTTCACGTTGGAGCTGTGCCGGAACAGTACTTCATCGCCGTAATAGAGACTCAGAAAATGCGCCGGCAATTCGGCGAAGTAATCGTTGATGGTATCGAACGGTACCCAGTAACCGTTGACGTAAACCTCCACCCATTGGTGACTGACGCGCTTGCTGCCGGACTGCATGATCAAGCCGCCGACCAGACGTGCGGGGAGGCCGATTTTGCGTGCCATGGCAACGAACAGGCGACCTTTGCCGTTGCAGCTCGCCTCGCCCAATTTGTAGGCGGTGATCGCATCAGTATAGCCGGAGAAATTCCGGTTCCCAAGTTCATCCTGCAAATAGCGGTGGATTTTAGTCAGTGCTTCGAGCACCGGCACATTGCGATCGGGCAACACTTTGCTCACCGCTTCATCGATCAGCGGATTTTCCAGCGGCACCCCCTCTTCAGAACGCAGATATTGCGATAGTGAAGCAGGATAGCTTTCAGGAATGCGCATCTCCGATGGAATCTCGTAGCGCACATGTTGCCCCTGAGCGACGAATGAGTAGCGCACACTCTGACGGCCCTGCACATTGTTCGCTTGCCAGGAGACAACACGATTAAGGGCATTGGAACGAATATCGAGATTGAAGACACCGGATACTTGCTGCTCTTCACTGACATGCTGGCGCGAATCGGACTTCGGCAGATAGGTGCCCATATTGATGTCGTCGCCATGGCCATCCACCGTCATGACAATATCGACGTGGTAACTTGTCGCAGGAATCAGATCGGCCATGCGGTAATCGAGTACCAGCATCTTATAGGAGATCAGTGCCAATGGCCCCGCGATCAGCAACGCGAACAAAGTAAGAAAAATAATCCGGCGCCGTTCCATTATGTCGACCTCGAACGTCCGGTCTCCCTAACGTGTCCTCGTTGTTCTTTGGAGTAATCTACCCCCGCAATCCTTTGCATGCGGGCAACCGTAAGAAGGAACAGGGGGGAGGGAGGTGACAACTGTCACCAGTTTGGCACGACTTTTGTGACATGTGTACATTTGAAGAGTTAGGAACAATGTCAGAACAGCGCGAACATCGCCCGCACACTCGAAAACTATGCGAACAGCAGGGCGAGAAAGGTGGTCAGACCGGCGACAACGGCCAGCTGAACAGGGCGACGCAACTTAGGAATATTGTGTGCCATCAGCACACCTGTGGAGAAGATGACGACCAGACCGGCCGCCAAAGTAACCGCCAACACCTCGAAGGCGATGCCCGCTTCGGCGCGGTGGATGCGCATGATCTGCGTGAGCAGACTTCGCTCCTTAATCGTCAGAGTAGCTGTACGGGCATCGCGCCCCGGCACCAGCGTAACGACGCGGGAGAGACCGTCCCAGCGCAGTTCGTAAGCACTGCGTTTTTTCCGCAGCACCGCTTCGCCATCGAGCAAGGGGAGTTGCCGCGCAAGCAGCGCCTGCTCCACCACTGCCGTCAGTTTTTCAAGATCGGGCACAAAGGGTTGCTCGAGTTGCAGGGCAATCTCTTGCTTCTCGATGTGACCTTTGACGTCCAGTGTATAAAGAGCGCCGCTGACAAAATAGATAATCGCCATCGGCAGCAGAAAACCGGCCAGCAGCATGTGCGCCTGCATGATTTGAAAACGGCTGATCATCTTATTTCAGGTAGGGGGCAACTACCGGCGGCACCAGCTCCGAGACATCACCACCCATTGAGGCGATCTCGCGGATGAAACGGGAGGAGACAAAAGTGTAATCCTCGCGCGCCATCACAAAGCAGGTTTCGATTTTCTCATCAAGGCGCCGGTTCATGGTCGCCATCTGGAATTCATACTCAAAATCGGAGGCGGCACGCAGACCACGAAGAATAGCGCCAGCCTTTTGATCATGCGCGAGATTCACCAGCAGGCCCGTAAAACTGACCGCATCCACATTCGGCTGATCGGCAAAAGTTTTGCGCACCATAGAAAGGCGGGTCTCCAGATCGAACATCGGCTGTTTGCCGGGGTTGGCTGCCACGCCGATCACCACACGATCAAACAGTTTGAGACCGCGGCTCACCACATCCACATGCCCGAGCGTGATCGGATCGAAAGTTCCGGGATAGATGGCGGTACGTTTCAAAATGCGTTCTCCAGTTCATGAAAAATGCCACGGAAGGTCATTTTTCGGATGTTAAGAAATGCAGGCAGGTGTCACCATAGCGCCGCGCCTGCTCATGCGTCCAGCCCGGAACGGACAGCACACCCACCTTCGACGACTCTTCGATCACTAAACGCCGACAGACAACACCGTTATCATCCAGCCATTGCGGCACAATCTCCAGATAACCCATGGCATAGGGAGGATCGGCAAACACCAGGTCGAACTGCTTCTGCTGCAAAGGCCTGAGCGCAGCCGGGAGGGCTGCCTGCAAAACCTGCCAGCGCGACTTCAAGTCCCACGTCTCGGAAACAGCGCGCAAATGCATGCACACACGCCGGTTTTGTTCGATGGAAATCACAGAGTCAGCGCCCCGGGAGAGCGCCTCCAGCGCCATCAGCCCCGAGCCTGAAAAAAGATCGAGTACTTTGATGCCCTCGATATTTCCGAGAATATTAAACAGCGCCTCGCGCACCCGTGAAGGGGTCGGGCGCACTCCCGCCACATCAGGCACTGCAAGCTTTCGCCCCTTAAATTCTCCCGCGGTGATGCGCATGCATCACCACTTACGCTCAAACGACTCCAGACGTTTATTCAGCACATCCAGGGGCTTGGCCTTACCCGGGCAGATTGCATCCACCGTGAAACCGATATCGATATCGATTTTCTGCTCGGTTTCCGGCCATACCAGGTTCAGATTCCAGTCGCCGCGCACCTTCTCGGCCCAGGCCTTCGCATCGGCGTCATTCATGCCCGGCAGCAAAATGGCAAAACGGCCCGCGCCCATATCGGCCACCAGATCGAAATCGCGGGCCAGCGATTTGAGCTTGAGACCCGCTTCGTTGGCAGCCTTTTCGGCAAACCACTCCGCCTGACCACGCACCAGCGATACATAATTGCCGATTCCCATCACCACCAGACTCAATGCCTGATCATAGGCCTGGCAACGCTTGGTTTCACGCTCCATTTGATAGCGGAAATAGTTGGCGCTTTCGAGTTCGGTGACCGGATTGCGATAAAAGAACTCGCTCATGCGCTCTTTGCGCATCAGCGCCGTATTCACGCGCGCCAGCAACTGCGGTGGCGTAACCGGCTTCGGGATATAGTCATCCACGCCCATGCCGAGACCTTTTACCTGGTCGTCCATCTCATCAAGCACGCTTAAGAACACAAACGGCGTCAGGTGATATTTTCTATCCTTGCGCACTTCCTTATAGAAGGTCCAGCCATCCATGCCCGGCATCATAATATCGGTCAGGATCAGATCGACATCGCGGCTTTTTAGAATCGCCAACGCCTCATTTCCATTGCCCGCCTCCAGCGTGCGGAAACCGCCCTGCTGCAGGAAGTGACTGGTGACATCGCGGCTTGAGCCCGAATCCTCAACAACCAGAATTGTTTTTCTCATAGCCTTTTCTCCTTCACCGCATCTTCCCCTGCTGAGGCCCCACAGTTACAACATTCCAGCCAGCCGGATCGAGATAACGACGCGCAACTCGTTTCAGATCAGCAACTTTGACCGATTCGACTTTCTGCGTCCACACCTGCAAATAATCTCTCGGCAGACCGTAGTACCCAACCATCGACATCAGCCCGACCCGCTCACGGTTCGAATCCATCTTCTGCGCAAAGCTGCCCATCAGATTGGCCTTGGCTGCTTCCAATTGCTGCCCGGAGACCCCCTTGGTATACATATCCGTAAGCACATCGCGTACCACTTTTTCGGCATCCGTCGCCTGATCGGCGCGTGTCTGCAACACGATCTCGAACGGACCGTTCACTGCCATCGGAATGAAGTAGGAGTAAACGCTATAGGCCATGCCGCGCTTCTCGCGCACCTCCTCCATCAGCCTGGAGGAGAATCCGCCACCGCCCAGTATATGGTTAAGCACATAGGCAGGAAAAAAGTCGGCATCCTGCCGCGAGGGGCCGAGACGATTGAGCACTACATGCGTCTGCCGGGTCGGCATCTCGACATGGCGGCGCTGCCCCTGCACCTCTGTGGGGTTTGCAATATCAAACAGCCCTCTGGCCGGCTTGCCACGCCACCCTTTCAAGGCTGGCGCAATTGCAGCCAGAAGCTCATCCATGGTGATATCACCACTCACCGCCAGCACCGAGCCTTGCGGCTTCCACTGCACGGCATACAAAGCCTTCAAATCGTTCAAGGAAATTGCCTTCAAACTTTCCACCGTGCCCGAGGTTGGCATCGCATACGGATGCGTACCGAACAGCAGGGCATCGGCAGCTATGGAGGCGCGTACCCTCGGTTCTTCCAGCGACTTTTGCGCTGCGGCCACCGCACGTTCCCGAATCAAGGCAAAGCGCTTTTTGCTCCAGCCCGGTTGCAATGCCGCCTCGGCAAAAGCCTTCACCCCTTGCGGCAGGCTCTCCTTCAACACGGTAAGCGACATACTCAGACCATCACGATCTGCACCACTACCAAGCTGGATGGCATCGGCATCGAGCAAATCGGCCCATGCAACAAAGTCATGTTTAGCGGTATGGTCGGTGAGCATCGCCGCCAGCAGCCCGGCCGTGCCCGCCTTACCTTTTGGATCCAGGCGGCTACCAGCCGGCACCATCAAATTCATGCTCACCATTGGCACATTGTGCGCCTCCATCAGCAGCACACGCATACCATTATCGAGCTTCACCTCACTGATCGGGGGCGTCGCCATGGCTTGCCCGGAAAGCAGCAGGGCGGCAACAAGCATCCATTTTCGTATCATTTTCATGAGCGGCCTCCCTTGCCGATGAGGGCTTTCGGCTGCAGTAGCCCCGTGGTAGCCCGTTCCGGTCGCAGATATTTCTTCACCACCTGCTGCACATCGGCGGCGCTTACCTTACGAATCGCATCCAGCCACTCGTCGCGATGATCCGCGCCGATACCAACCGTCTCCAGCCGACCGATCTGCATAGCTCGCAGATAGAGCGAATCCTGCGCAAACACCTCAGATGCAATCTCCCGTTTCTTGGCAGCCGCCAGCGCTTTGGCTGGCATCTGCCGCCTGCCCATGTCGGCAATCAGCTTCCAAAAGGCCTTTTCAAAGGCTTCTGGTTGATGTTTCGGGCCAAAATTGGCGTAGGCATACCACAGATCCACCCCCATACCGAAGGGGTCGTAACCGGCTCCGGCAGCCACCGCCAGACCCTTCATATCCACCAACTCACGCTGTAGAAAAGCTGCCCGGCCGCCCGTGAGCATTTCCGTCGCCAGTGCCAATGCCGCCACTTCGCGATCATTCTTACCGGGCTGCCAGACCGGCACCGGCAAAGCGACTGCCAGCACCGGCAGCTCGGCGGGCAGTGCCACAGTGACACGCTTCGGCCCTGTCGGCTCCGGCTCCACCGGGTTGAAACGCACAGAGACTTCGCGCTTCCTGATTTTGCCGAAACCCTTCGCAACCGCCTGTTTCATCTCGGCAAAATCGACATCGCCGACCACCACCACGGTGACATTCCCCGGCACATAGTGCTTGTCGTAGAAGCTCTGCACATCGTCGTTGGAGAGATGCTGCAAATCCTGCATCCAGCCGATCACCGGATTGCGATAAGGACTGAGGCGCAGACTCACTGCCGCCAGCTCCTCGAACATGCGCGAGTTCGGATCATCGTCCGTACGCATGCGCCGCTCCTCCATGATCACCTTGATCTCCTGAGCAAACTCTCTCGGATCAAGCTTCAGGTTGGCAAAGCGCTCCGCCTCCATACCCAGCACCTCGGCCACGCGCGCAGCCGGCACGGTTTCGAAATAGGCGGTGTAGTCGGTGCTGGTGAAGGCGTTGTCGTTGCCGCCTATAGCAGCGATCCGGCGCGAATACTCGCCGGGGCCGAGTGCTTTCGAGCCCTTGAACATCATGTGCTCGAACACGTGCGCCAGCCCCGTCTTGCCCGGCACCTCGTCGCGACCACCCACTTTCAGCCAGATTTCGATCATGGCCACCGGTGCGGAGTGATCCTCCTCGACAATCAGTTTCACACCGTTGGCAAATGAGGCCTCTTGTAATTCTGCCGCCTCTACAGACTGCGCTAAAACAAGCAGTGCAACGAATAACAGCGAAACAGTTCGGATCATGGGCTTTCTCCGTAATAAAAAATCAGGCCGCCGATGGTAGGCAGGAGAAAAAAAGATACCAGTGCAGATTCCGCACCGGCATCAGTTGCATTCACACAATTTTTGACAGGTTTTGCGAAAATCGGGAATATCGCAAGGAGGGTGGTGAGCTATCCAGACCGATTGCAGCTATGCCGGGATGATCGCACGAAGGGATGCGAAGGGCGTAGCAGCGCTACGTTCGAGTATCCCGACAAAGCGAGCGCCCGGCAGAGATGCAATCTAGCCGACGATCATTGAAACGATGAGCAGCGCCACAATGTTTGCAATCTTGATCATCGGGTTGATGGCAGGCCCTGCCGTGTCCTTGTAGGGGTCGCCCACGGTATCGCCGGTCACCGCCGCTTTGTGCGCTTCGGAACCCTTGCCGCCGTGATGTCCATCCTCGATATACTTCTTGGCATTGTCCCAGGCGCCGCCACCGATCGTCATCGAAATGGCAACGAAGATGCCGGTGACGATCGCACCGACCAGAACGCCTCCCAGCGCCACAGGCCCGAAGATGAAACCGACCGCAATGGGCGCCAGCACCGGAATCAGCGAGGGCAGCACCATCTCCTTCAATGCCGATTTTGTCAGGATATCGACCGCCTGCGAGTAATCTGGCTTGGCCTTCTTCTCCATGATACCCGGAATCTCCCGGAACTGGCGACGCACCTCGATCACGATGCTTTGTGCCGCCTTGCCGACCGCCTCCATGGCCAGGGCGCCGAAGAGATAAGGCAGCAGGCCGCCGACAAACAGGCCGATCAGGATATTGTGATCGGAGAGATCGAAACGCAGCTCGCCGATGTAGTTCGACAGCTGCTGGGCATAGTCCTCAAACAGTACCAGCGCCGCCAGCCCCGCCGAACCGATGGCATACCCCTTGGTCACCGCCTTGGTGGTGTTGCCAACCGCATCGAGCGGATCGGTCACTTCCCGGATTTCGTGTGGCAACTCGGCCATCTCGGCAATGCCGCCGGCATTGTCGGTAATCGGGCCGTAGGCATCGAGCGCGACAATGATGCCGACCATGGAGAGCATCGCCGTTGCAGCGATGGCGATGCCGTAGAGCCCGGCCAGCTGGAAGGCGGTCTGGATCGCCACGGTCACCACCAGCACCGGCAGTGCTGTCGATTTCATCGAAAGGCCTAGGCCGGCGATAACGTTGGTGGCATGGCCCGTCTCCGAAGCTTCCGCGATCATTTTCACCGGCGAAAAAAGGCGACTGGTGTAGTACTCGGTAATCACCACCAGCGCCGCCGTCAGTAACAGGCCGATCAGCGCCGACCCGTATAACGCATTGACCGAATAGAGGCCGTTATCCGCCATCAGCCAGCGTGTAACCGGGTAGAAGAAAAGCATGGAAACAGCGCCGGTTGCGATAAGTCCCCGATAGAGCGCCTTCATCACCTTCTGATCCGGGCCGATCTTCACAAACCGGACACCAATAAGCGTGGCGATGATTGCCGATGCGCCCAGCGCCAGCGGATAGACAAGCGCGTTGCCAAAACCGGCAAAGGTGAGCGATGCCAACAACATGGTTGCGATCATCGTCACCGCGTAGGTCTCGAACAGATCGGCCGCCATACCGGCGCAGTCGCCAACATTGTCCCCGACGTTATCGGCAATCACCGCCGGGTTGCGCGGATCGTCCTCCGGGATATTGGCCTCGACCTTGCCGACCAGATCGGCGCCGACATCGGCTCCCTTGGTGAAAATGCCACCACCCACACGGGCGAAGACCGAGATCAGCGATGCACCGAAGGCAACGCCGAGCAGCGGCTGCAGCGGATGGCTGCTCCCGGCATCGCCAAAGATCTGCAGCAGGATATAAAACAGGGTCACGCCAAGCAGGCCGAGACCGACCACCATCATGCCGGTCACGACGCCGCCGCGGAAGGCGACCGTGAGCGCTGCATTACGCCCGCCGCTCGCAGCCGCAGCCGTACGCACATTCGCCTTCACCGAAATATTCATGCCGACAAAACCGGCGATGGCGGAAAGCACCGCCCCGACCACGAAACCCGCCGCGGTGGGAATGCCGAGCGTTACCGCAAGCAGCAGTGTGAAAACGATCCCAACCCCTGCAATGGTGGTGTACTGGCGTTTCAAATATGCGCGAGCACCCTCCTCGATGGCCGCGGCAATGCCCTGCATTTTCTCGTTGCCGGCATCGAGCTTCAGAATGGCGCGAATGGAGAGCCCCGCGTAAATCAGTGCAGCAACTCCTGCGACGATGATCAGGATCAGTTGGGTCGTGTTTAAGGTAAGCATGGCATCCTCTTTATACTCGTATAGGGGGAATCGGGTTCGCCCCGATTATAGACCATTTCCTTTCAGGCAGCGCCAGCGACAAGCGCTTGCCATGACTCCCCCGATGCGTAGCCTGCCGGGCCTTCTCCCGCACCAATGATTTACAAACCCGGAGTCGCCATGTCTGCCCAGTCCACCACCATTTCCCGCGCCCTGATCAGCGTATCCGATAAAACGGGAGTGACCGAATTCGCCGCCGAACTGGCCAAGCGAGGCGTGGACATCCTCTCCACCGGCGGCACCGCCAAACTGTTGCGTGAATCCGGTATCGAATGCCGCGACGTCTCCGATTACACCGGATTTCCTGAAATGATGGACGGCCGCGTAAAGACGCTGAACCCAAAGGTGCATGGCGGCATCCTGGCCCGCCGCGACAACAAGGGTGACCTCGCTTCCATGGCCGAGCACGGCATCCTCCCGATCGACCTGGTCTGCGTGAATCTCTACCCCTTCCGCGAGGCGGTGGCCAAAGAGGGGTGCACCATCGACGACGCCATCGAGAACATCGACATCGGCGGCCCCTGCATGGTTCGCGCCTCGGCCAAGAATCACAAGTTCGTCACCATCGTAGTGGACCCGAACGATTACAAGGTAGTGCTCGAATCAATGGATGCCGGCGGCCTGACCGAAGGCATCCGCCGCGCACTCGCCACCAAGGCCTTCGCCCATACCGCCGCTTATGATGGCGCTATCGCCAACCACTTCTCGGCGCTGAACCCGGACGGCAGCAAGCGCAAGTTCCCTGATATTTTCACCCGCCAGTTCATCAAGACCGCCGACGAGTTGCGCTACGGTGAGAACCCGCACCAGGACGGCGCTTTCTATGCCGATGTCGAAGATGAGGGTGTGAGTCTGGCGGATTGTGAAGTGCTGCAGGGCAAGGCGCTCTCCTACAACAACATCGCCGATGCCGATGCCGCCTTCGCCTGCGTGCGTGACTTCTCGGAAAACGCTGCCGTGATCGTCAAGCATGCCAACCCGTGCGGCGTCGCCGTGGGTAGCAAGCAGGAAGAGGTGTACGAACGCGCCCGCGCAGCGGATTCAGTCTCTGCATTCGGAGGCATCGCCGCCTTCAACCGCCCGCTGGAAGAGGCGACTGCAAAACTGATCGCTGAAACCTTCATGGAGGTGGTGATCGCACCGGGCTTCACCGATGGTGCCCGTAAGGCACTGGCCGACAAGAAGAATCTGCGCCTGCTGCTGGCCCCGAGTGCCGATGCAGTTTCAGGAGGACTGGAGTTCAAACGCGTCAACGGCGGTCTTTTAATTCAAGAACGCGATGCGCACATCCTCGACAGGTCTGCGTGCAAAGTTGTGACGAAGCGCCAGCCAACCGAGAAGGAGTGGCAGGATATGCTGTTTGCATGGTCGGTGGCCAAGCATGTGAAGTCCAATGCCATCGTGTTTGCGAAAGACGGCGTGACGCTCGGTGTCGGTGCGGGTCAGATGAACCGCGTGAACTCCACCCGCATCGCCGCCCATCATGGCGGCGAAGCAATCAAGGGTTCGGCAGTAGCGTCGGACGCCTTCTTCCCGTTCCGCGACGGTGTAGATGCGCTGACCGAGGCGGGGGCTACGGCAGTGATCCAGCCGGGCGGCTCCATCCGCGACGACGAGGTGATCAAGGCCGCCGACGAGCATGGCCTTGCCATGATCTTCACCGGCATCCGCCACTTCCGCCACTAACAATCAACAACAAAAAAGCCCACTCATCGAAGCGGGCTTTTTTCGTTTCATTTAATGATCTATATGATCCCGAACACCTTCTCTGCGATGGCCTCGCCTAGTAATCGGTGTTGATTTTCATCCAGATGAATTCCATCAACAATACTGGACTCCGTAACATCAGCAGCATTGAAGTAACTGACCGAAAGTCGTTCTGACACTTTTTCCAGTTCGGCTGCCAGGCCAATGCACCTTTTCTCAGCGCCATTGAATTTGCCTGCAATTTCCCCTTTGGGCTTGGTAATTACGGGTGGGGCAACGACCATAATTTTCGGAACAGGCATTCCAGGCTCGATGGGAGCATGGCGGATGATATCGATTAGTTTTTCCATGCCCCTGGCCGATTGCCGGGCATTGTTGTCATGAGATTCCTGAAAATCATTTGTGCCCAACATCAAAATCACCAGCTTGAGCGGAGAGTGCATTTCAATGGCCTGGGCCAGGCCTTTGGAGCCGTCGCGTCCATCTTTAATGGGATCGCTCCATACGGTTCTGCGTCCGTTCAGACAGTTTTCGATCACTCGGATGTTTTTGCCTTTGGCGTTTAAGGCATTTTCAAATACACCCGGCCACCTTTTGTCGAAAGGTAATCGCTTCCTGGTGTTTGGAATTATCCCCCAAGTAAGGCTATCTGAATATATGAGTATTTGTTCCATATGGGCGAATATAGGCGCTGTTCTTTAATAGTGAAGTCTGGAAATCATTGCGCAGCTGATGAGCACGGCCTCACCATGATCTTTACCGGGATTCGCCACTTCCGCCACTGATTTGAAAGGTCGAACTAACTGGTTTTGGTAAATTTGCATCTTCACAGATTGAGCGGATTTTCTCAGCAAACACAAATGATGCTTTGGGATGGAGTACGACGCTTTGGATAAGCTCAACGAGGTTTATAGGTGGTGCGAAAATGGGGATTTTCTTGCCTTCAAGTTCAAAAAGGTTGTCAGCAAAGTATAAACGATCCTGATTCATAAAGGCTAACGACCAAGCAACGGCGCGAACTTCACTTTCATAGCAATAATCAATGTTCTTGTGAGTAATATACTCCAACATATTCATAGAAGGCAGATGCTCATGCGAGTAGTCAATATACCTCACCATTCCGATTTGAACGATTTTATGTAACGCTGCACGTAGGGCTCGATACGTCGTCGCAATAGCGACTGCCTCTGTCGAGCCCCTAGTATACTCCTCCCACATTTCTGCATTCTCAGTTGCGTTCATGTGCCAACAGCTCACGTAATACTCAGGACGAAATTGAGCTGCAAATGCGGATATAATTTCTTTGTTCCGTTCAATGACCTGCCTTTGTTCATCAGAGGTCGCCTTCTCAACCAACCTATTCCACCACTTTTCATGCCCAGGAGGAGCTGTTCCCTCGAGAGGGTCACCGAGGGAAGGGGCCGAAACCATGTATAACCTACTGTTACGTACTAATGAATCGAACTTTTCAAAATATAAATAGCGCCAAAGAACAACATCTGCCTGTGGAGGAGGCGGAAATGCCGGATGTTGATTCTCGTTATTCATTCATCTTGTAATTGAGGGCTATCAAACAATTACCCGGAAAGTATGAAGTCCTCTTTTGGGTACACATAACTACGAAACCTTAAGAACATCGACGCGAATCGGCATCAGAAAGTTGGCGCCGTCGAGAGTCATAAAGGATTCGAACTTGGCTTTGACCGCTTCGTAAAGCTCCGGCGAAAGCTGGTGGTTGCTGTGGGTTACCTTCAGCACCTTCTGTTCGTAGTCGGCAAAATCGTCGAAATGCATCGGAGCGTGGAAGAAGGTTTCGCTGGCGAGCTCGAACAGCCCGGAATCGACCGCGCGCTTCGTGGCCTCGAAAGCAGCCAGACGCACCGCCTGTTCATCGTGGAACATTCTCAGAATCTCGTTGAACTCCCCGGCAAACACCGGCTCGGAGATGTAGGCATAGCCGCCGGGCTTCAGCACTCTTTTCACCTCGACCAGCGCCTGATCCATCAGCGGCAGCGGCACGTGGTGCAGCGACTTGAACATAAAAGCGACATCGAATGAATTGTCGGGGAAGGGCACATCCTCGGCCCCGGCCATGATGAACTGCACGTTGGGCATGTCGGTGATCTCTTTGTGCAGACGATGCTGAATCTCGTCCACCTCCAGCGCCACCATCGTCCGATCCTTGCCTTCGGTGGCAATCAGGCGGGTGAGCTCGGCCCTTCCACACCCCAGCTCCACGATACGCTTGCCGTCCAGCTCCAGCAGCTCGTTCCATATTTCGCGCTCGGGGCAGTTGCGGGTGATGTTCGGCTCTGAGATTTTCATGCCCATGACCATAGGCAAGCAGCTACCAAATTGAAAGGGCTCCGGCAAAAGGCATATCACTTACCAAAGATTTCATTCCATGCCTTCAAAACATCGACCTCCATTGTTAAGTCGATCGAGTTGGAATCCTTCTTTCGCATGACCCCCTGATATTTGATGGTTGCCGAAAGATCAAAATCGACCATCTCTTTGTTATCCAGATAAACTTTCACCCCTGCTTTGTACGAAGTGCCCCACCAGTTTTCCGGAACCGTGGCCCCGCCCGAAGATGTGATGCGCTGCAATTTTCTCAGCCCTCCCAGTGCAATATACGGCCTGATACCTGCCTTATTGTATTTACCGCCAACAGGCTTACCCTTCTCCAAAGTTATCTTAAAAATGTCAAAACCATATTCATTAATGAGCTCTGTTGAAGCCTGCAACCTTGTTCTGGCGTAATTGGAATAGAGCCCGCTCGCCACAGAGAAGTAGCGCCGTCCCTCCTGACTGTTTTGCCATTCCCATTCCAGCGACAAGCCCAGCTTGCGTGTTGTAGAAGTCGAATCCTGATTCTGGATTGAGCCACTGGCCTTCAGCGACAGCTCGTTTTCCACCTGCGCAAAAGCATTCGTTGCCGCTGTAAGCAACAGAATGCCGGCCCATAAAATTCTGGTGTACATTCCCCCTCCCTGTTTTTTCATCTCTACTTCCACGCTGGCAACGGAACCCTCACTCACTGCCATGATAATACGCCCACTATAAACAGGGAATCTTGCCCACTGCAATCTTTTGCCTTACCGGAATGCGCTGCACAAGCGATGCATTCTCCGCTATCATTCGCAATCTCAAGCCAAACATGGAGATTTGAATGAAGGTACTTGTTGTCGGCGGCGGTGGCCGCGAACATGCACTTTGCTGGAAGCTGAAACGCTCCCCGAGCGTAACTGAAGTGGTGTGTGCGCCGGGCAACCCCGGCATCGCCCGCGATGCACGATGTGTGAACGTCGGCGCCGAAGATGTGGAGAGCCTCGTGAAGCTCGCTTTCGTCGAGAAGCCGGACCTCGTAGTGGTCGGCCCGGAAGCACCGCTGGTGAAAGGGCTGGCAGATAAACTCCGCGCAGCCAATTTTCCCGTCTTTGGCCCTGGCCAGGCAGCTGCCGAGCTCGAAGGCAGCAAATCCTTCTCCAAGCAGCTGATGGCAGAAGCCAAAGTACCGACAGCAAAGTTCGAGGTGCATACCGACCCGGATGCCGCCGAAGCTTTGATCCGCAAGTGGGGTGCACCGATCGTGGTAAAAGCCTCGGGGCTTGCCGCTGGCAAGGGCGTGATCGTGGCGCAAACGATGGATGAAGCCGTGGATGCCGCTCGCGACATGCTTGCTGGCAATTCATTCGGTGATGCCGGCTCGCAGGTGGTGATTGAAGAGTGCCTGATCGGGGAGGAGGCCTCCTGCCTGTTCCTCGTCTCCGGCGATACCATTTTGCCGCTCGCTTCATCGCAGGATCACAAAGCGCTGCTGGACGGCGACAAGGGGCCAAACACCGGCGGCATGGGCGCTTACTCGCCTGCCCCTTGCGTGACCCCGGAAGTGGAGGAGATGGTTCTCGAGCAGATCGCCCGCCCGACCATCGCGGCTCTCAAGGCGCGCGGTATCGAATTCATCGGCACCCTCTACGCCGGCGTGATGCTCACCAAAGATGGCCCCAAAACACTGGAATTCAACGTGCGCTTCGGCGACCCGGAGTGCCAGCCGCTAATGAGCCGATTGAAGTCTGATCTCGGTGAAGTACTGCTGAAGGCGGCCAACAGGCAACTGGCGGGGGTGGAGCTTGAGTGGACGGATGAGATTGCACTGTGCGTGGTGGTCGCCTCCGGCGGCTACCCGGGCGAATTCATGAAGGATCAGCCAATCAAGGGGCTGGATGCCGTGGAGGCTGCGGGAGTCACCATCTTCCATGCCGGCACCAGAGAGAAGGATGGCCAAATCGTCAACTCCGGCGGGCGCGTGCTGGGCGTAACCGCGCTTGGCAAAACCGTGCGCGAAGCGCAGAGCAAGGTGTATACGGCACTGGAAAAACTCGACTGGCCAGGCGGCTTCTACCGCAAGGATATCGGCTATCGGGCGGTGGCGCGCGAGCAGTGAAACAGCTGTGGCTGGCACTTCTGCTACTGCTTCCCGCCTGCGCAGAGGCAACTGACATCGAGCAGGGCAGGCAGTTGTTCCACAACTACTGCATCGCCTGCCACGGCACGGATGGCATGGGCTCGGCAGTGGCAAAAGCCGATCTCGAGCCTGATCCGCCGGTGTTGCTGGCGCGGGCGGATGCCACGCCGGAGCAGTATTTCCGGCAAATTCACGATGGCAGCAAACAGATGCCGCAGATGCACGATGAATTGACGGATGAGGATATCCGCAACATCGTCTATGCTTTGCCGGAGATTCTGGGGAGAAGCCACTCAAATTGGCCGGAATAATACGGCGAGCACAGGGAGCCAAGATATGGAAGCATTGAAAGTACTCATTCTGATGGGCAGCAAGAACGACATGCCGACCATGGAGAAAGCCTCAGCTGTGCTGGATGAGTACGGCGTGCCAAACAAAACACTGGTGCGCTCAGCGCACCGCACCCCGGAAGCGACCGTGCAAGCAGTGAAGGATGCCGAGGCGGCAGGCTGCCAGGTATTTATCTGCGCGGCCGGTATGGCTGCGCATCTAGCCGGGGTGGTTGCCTCGAAAACCGTGAAACCGGTGATCGGTGTACCGATTGCCGCAGGGGCCCTGCAGGGGCAGGACGCGCTTCTTTCCACCGTGCAGATGCCGCCGGGAATTCCTGTGGCGACTGTCGCCATCAATGGCGCCAAAAATGCAGGTCTGCTCGCCATCCAGATGCTGGCCCAGAACGATGCGACACTTGCCGACAAGCTGAAAGCCGCCCGCGCAGCCGAAGCCACGCCGCAGGACTGATTACGATTCCAACCGCCACTGCACGCAAGCTGCTGTTGCTGCGCAAAGTGGCTGTTTTACGCAGCAGCGGCCTGCTTGCACACACCACCTCCACCATTCCGGGCGTGGCGGCGATTCCGACCAGCGCCAGAGCAATCCGGAATTTGCAGCGCTTCAAGCAGCGACGCGGGCCATTCCTGCTGCTGACGGACTCAATCCGTGCCGCTGCAAAACTTGCGCGCTACTTCACCCCTGCGCTACGTCAGGCCATGCGCGAAAGCTGGCCCGGACGCACCACGCTGATCTTCCCGGCCCGGCCTGGCCTGGCACCTGCCTGCTATCAAAAGGGAAAGCTGGCCGTGCGTGTGGATGCAGATGCAGACTGCCGGAAACTTGCCCGCTGCTGTGGCGGATACCTGTTATCCAGCAGCCTCAATCGCAAAGGCGGAGCCTTACAACAACCCGGCAGAGCACGCTGGTTGCGCTGGCACCGATATTTGCGGGCCTGTATGCCGGGCACAGTGACCGAAGGCAATCCCTCTTCCCTGTATGAGCTTACGCGATCCGGTATACGCAAACTTCGTTAACCCCTAATATATGTGTCGTTTTTTGCGTTGAGAATTCCCTTGATTCTTTGAGGCAGTTCAATAGCTTTCCGTTTTCGGTAGGAGGGGGCTTCTATGGTTCGCGTAATAACAATCCTGACTGTGCTGTTTACAGCCTTCCCGGCATTCGCCGCAGATGGGCTATCGCAAGCGGAGAAAGTTGCTCTGGGCAAGAGTATTTTCGAGACGCGTTGCATCATCTGCCACAACAATACCCATGTGCGCAAGGTTGGCCCCGGCCTTGAAGGTGTCTATGGGCGGGAAGCCGAAAGCGGCATCGGCACCCTCAATGACGAGCTACTCAATCGCTGGCTAAAAGACCCTCGCTCGGTGAAGCCCTCCACCGTAATGCCCAAATACGGCCCCGTGCAGGATGATACTGTCCGCGGTGCTGTCATTGAGTTCCTCAAAACCCTGTAAACCGTTTGTTGCGGAAAGCTGATTCACACCCGCCACTCTTTTCTCCGTAACAAAACTGCGCTTTTTCAAACCCCCTGTTTCCCGTAGCATCGCGCCCATGAAATCACTCCTTCAGGCTCTTTCTCCCTATTATTACCGCCTGGGCTCCATGCCACTGGCCGTTGTGTTGCTGCTAGTGCTCTCCATCGCCTCGGTCATCGGCACGGTACTGCTGCAAAATCAGGAGCAGGCCGACTACCTTCATCAGTATGGCCCGATCTGGTACTGGACCTTCCGCAGTCTTGGCCTGTTCGACATGTATCACACCTGGTGGTTCCTTACGCTGCTCGGTTTCCTGATGGCTTCGCTCTCCGCCTGCCTTATTCGGAATGTGCCGCGCATGCTGAAAGATATGAGGGCCGGAAAAGTCAGCATCGCCGATAAATCGCTGCAGAATTTTCACCATAAAGAGGAGTGGATCAGCGCAGAAACCGATATCGCCACACTGCAAACCGCTGCCGGAACCGCGCTGCGCGAATGGGAGCTCAAAAGCACCGAGGAGGAGGGGTGCACCTATATTCGTGCCGATAAGGGGCGTTACCACAAGTGGGGCTATATTCTTGTGCATACCGCCATCCTCGTGATCCTGATCGGTGGCTGGATGAGCGTGCAGTTCGGTTTCCGCGGTAACATGGCTGTGGTTGAAGGCGCGATGGAAAATGAAATCTCCTTCCTGAAGGGCACCGACACCGAGTATCTGGATATGCCGTTTGAAGTGCGCTGCAACGACTTTTTCATCGATTTCTATCCGACCGGCATGCCGAAGGAGTTTCGCAGCAACCTGACCATCATCGACGGTGGCAAGGAGGTACTCACCTCCGATATCATTGTGAACGAACCGCTTTATTACAAAGGCATCTATCTCTATCAATCCAGCTTTGGTGATGGTGGCAGCAAACTGAAATTCAAACTCTTCCCGCTCGATGGCGGCAAAACCCGCAGTATTGAAACTGCCGTTTACCAGACCTGGACCGATCCGAAAACCGGCACATCGCTGGAGATCACCGACTTCAAACCCTTCAACGTCGAGAACATGGCCAACCCCGGCCAGCCGAAAAAGTTCAAGGATCTAGGCCCGGCCGTGGAATACATCATCCGCAGCCCCGGCCAGGATCCGATGAAGATCAAAAGTTTCATGAACCCGTTCGAATTCGACGGTCACAATCAGGGCATGCTGATGCTGGTTTCAACCACCGGGGACGCACGCGACTACCGCACCATGGCGCTGGGGCTTGATTTCACCAACCCGAAGGAGTGGCAACTCTATAACGCCTTTCTGCGCCGCATCCGCAATGCCGATACCAGTAACAAAAAAGCCAATTTCGAAGCCTTCAAATCGGCTATGGAGGAGGTGTTCGGAAAGGAGCGGCCTGCCGATTTCCAGGATCTTGGCATGCGTACGCTGCAGGCGATCTCCATGTTGCCAAAAATCCCCTGGGCCTTCATTCCGATGCCGGAAAGTTTCGAACAAAAATATTATACCGGCCTGCAAGTGACCAGGGATCCGGGTGTGAATGTGGTCTGGATCGGTAGTGCCATTCTGGTCTTCGGCCTGTGCATTATGTTCTACATGCCGCACCGCAAACTCTGGGTGGTGCTGAAGCCGGAGAATGGTAAAACGCATATCACCCTTGGCGGCATGACCAACAGCAACCGGCTCGCCTTCGAGCATAGCTTTAATGAAATCGTAACACGACTGAGTGATGCTTTCGGGCAATCACCTGAACAGAGAGGAAAAGTATGACGGCAACCACCTCCACCGCGCCCGCATGGGCCGCACTGAACTCCGGCAAACCTGCCTTCCTGCGCTACTACGCCTACTTGGGCTTTCTAGCCGGCCTTACCGCACTGGCGCTGCTGACCGATGGCGGTTACAACGAGGATACCTACATCTTCAAACTGGTAAGCATCGCCGGGGGCGGCCTCTGGGGAATTGGCGGCGCACTGATTGGCGTTGCAGCAGGCTTTATGCTCTCGCTGGCAAAACCGGAAAGCACCGACTCGCGCATCGCCCGCAACCTGTTGCCGTGGCTGGATGGCATGCTGCTGATGCTGGTAATTGCATGGGGGCTTTCGCTACTTGAACCGCACCAGAATCTCGTCACCTACGAGGATCAATCGAAGCTGATCTCCGGCCGCATCATCATGGCCATGAACGTGCTCTTCATTTTCGCCGCGGTCTCTTACGTCATGCATCTGTTTGCACCCGCTGCCTTCATCGGCCGCATGGGTACCCTTTCCGCCTGGATCGCCACCTACGCAGGCGGCTCCGCCCTGATCCTGCGCTGGTATGAGTCCTACCTTATTGATAGTGAAATCGGGCATGCGCCGGTCTCCAATCTCTACGAAGTATTTATCCTGCTCTTCTGCATCACCTCGGCGATCTACCTGGTAATGGAGCGCCGCTATCAGGCGCGCGCCATGGGTGCTTTTGTGATGCTACTGGTCGCCTGCGGCGTCTTCTTCGCCATCTGGCTGGAGTCACTCGGACAGGCCGACATCAAACCACTGGTTCCGGCACTGCAATCCTACTGGATGAAAATCCACGTGCCGCTCAACTTTATCGGCTATGGCGCCTTTGCCGTGGCGTGCGCTGCCGGCATGACCTATCTGCTGCGCGACCGGCTTGAAAGAAGCAAACCGAACGGGCGCATGCTTTCGCTCTTCCCGAGCCTGGATCAACTGGATCAACTGGCATACAAATCAGTCGCCATTGGTTTCCCGGCTTTCACGCTCGCCACCATTCTCGGTGCTGCCTGGGCAGCTGAAGCATGGGGCGGCTACTGGTCGTGGGATCCGAAAGAGACCTGGGCGCTGATTGTCTGGCTCTTCTACGGTGCTTACCTGCATGTGCGCGTCTCGCACGGCTGGGGAGGCAAGACACTGGCATGGTGGGCGGTGGTTGGCTTTCTGGTCACGCTGTTCTGTTTTGTCGGCGTGAACATGTATCTCTCCGGCCTGCACTCCTATGGCCGCCTGAGTTAAGCAGGTTTTTCACCACAAAGATCACAGGGTTTCACCGAGAAAGAGTTTTTCACCGCAAAGGACGCAGAGTTTCGCAAAGGAAGAATGCTCGAATAAAGAGTATCTTCAACTCCCTCTTGTCGGTGTACGGCTTGCCCCCCGCCTGCAGATATGCCGAGGCATTCGCAGGCCGGAGCCGATCAGCACAAAATTTGAAGTTCTATTTTGTGCCGGAAACGGCCCGAATGCCGAGGAGAACATATCTGCCTTGCGGGCGCACTTTCTTGGTTCTTCTTTATGCGAGTAAAGAAGAACAAGTGGTTTCTCCAAAAGAGATCACAAATCTAAACCTTGCTTAGATAATCGAGAATCCGGTCGGCATTGAACATCAACATGCGATAAGCATCCTCGAAGCCGTCCGGACCACCGTAGTAGGGATCGGGCACATCCGGCGCAAAACCATCCGCCCCATCCTCGAACTGACGCATCAACAGTGTGCGCTCCCGCGGCACCCCCATCGCCAGCAGGTTGGCATAATTGTCGTTATCCATCGCCACGAACCAGTCCCACTGATTGATGTTACGCGCTGTCACCTGCTGCGCACGATGACGTGATAAATCCAGACCATATTGACGGGCAATATCTGCCGAACGCGGATCGGCACCGTTACCGATATGCCAGCTGCCGGTCCCGGCGGAAGCGAACTCGAAGTGGTGCGAAAGATTGAGTGCCTCGGCACGATGTTTTGCCACCACCTCCGCCAGAGGCGAGCGGCAGATATTGCCAAGACAGACGAAGAGTACCCGTTTCTTATCAGCCAAGGCCCGCCATCCTTTCCGCCTGCGAAACACGGATATAATTCGGCATCACATACCTTGGCATCCTGGCCGGATCGCAGCTCTCGATACAAACCTTCACCGCTTCAGCCAGCGCCTGCGGACGCCCCAACTCCGGCTGCAGCCGCTTCCAGCCCGCCATCTCCGAAACCGGTTTCTCCAGTGCAATAAAGCTGGCGGGGGGCATGGCGGAGACCTCCTCCCACGACAGACAGCGATCTTCTACCATCGCCTTGCCCTGCCGATAGTGCCCCAGATAGGCATCGCCCGAGCGTGCATCCTCAATCACATAAAGCTCCTCATCACTGCCAGACTGAATCGCGGTGATACCTAGCGAAGGCAGCGCCAGCATCGGCAACTGTAACGAGGCATTGATGCCTGCAAAGGTGGCAGAAGCGATGCGCAGGCCGGTGAACGAGCCGGGCCCGGCACCAAGCGCCAGCATATTGAGATCGCGCCAGCCGACCCCTGCAACTTCCAGCATGGATTCGAGCATGGGCAGAATACTCTGCGAATGCGGCTTATCACCGTCAGTTTCGCGGAAGTTCGCTTTACCATGATGCAGCAGGCAGGCGGCAGCATGACCAAAGGCGACATCCAGTGCCAGGATATTCACGTCCTCAATCTTCATAACATCTCAAGCCTTATATATGTGCGGATCGATACCGTATTTGCGGATCAGTTTGCGTACAGTGTTGCGATTGAGCCCCAGCATATCGGCCACTTTCAACTGATTGCCCTGACAACGCTCCAATAGCAGCACCAAAAGTGGCGGCTCCACCTGCTCGAGCAGGTGCCGGTGCAAGTCGGTGGCCTCGGCGTAACCGAGCTTGTTCAGATAATTTTTCATGAAACGGGAGACCGCTTCGGAAAGCGTCTCCTCCTCTTCACCGTTTCCGGTATCATTACCAAGCGCCAGTGCCACATCCGACAAGGTAATGCTTGCTCCCGGCGTAAGAATGGCCAGGCGCCGCATCACGTTTTTCAACTCTCGCACATTGCCGTACCAATCGTAGCGCTTCAAAAGCTCGATCGATTCATCCAGCAAAATCGGCGGTGTCATATCCAACTCGCGCGCCGCCTCTTCGAGCATAAACTCGGCGAGCTCCCTGATATCATCGCGCCGCTCGCGCAACGGCGGTATATGCACAGGGATCACATTCAGGCGGTAATACAAATCCTCGCGGAACTCGCCTTTGGTGATTTTCTTCTGCAGATTTTGATGTGTCGCCGCAAGCAAGCGTACATTCACCTTTTTGATCGAACCGCCACCCACGCGTTGTACGGTTCCCTCTTCGAGCACACGCAACAGCTTCACCTGCAGACCGGCTGGCATATCCCCGATCTCATCGAGGAAAAGCGTGCCGCCATCGGCCTGCTCGAAGCGACCGGCACGCGCTTTATCTGCACCCGTAAAAGCGCCTTTCTCATGCCCGAACAGCTCCGCCTCCAACAGCTCGGAGGGAATCGCCGCGGTGTTGATGGCAACAAAAGGACCACCCGCCCGACGGCTCTGTTTATGAAGCGCACTCGCCACCAGCTCCTTGCCGGTACCTGACTCGCCGGTGATCAATACGGTAAGATCGGATGCAGCCACCCGGCCCAAAGTACGAAACAACTGCTGCATGGCAGGGCTTCGACCAATAATCATGTCGTGGGATATCTGTGCCTCAGTAGTGGAGGCCTGACGCGGCTTGACGCGGCGCGCCAGCGAGCGCACCTCATCGAGATCGAATGGCTTGGGAAGATACTCCATCGCACCAACCCGATAGGCCTGTGCGGCATGCCCGAAGGTGGTCTCGGCAGTGAGAATCACCACTGGCACATTAAACTCCCCCGCCTCCAGCGCCTCCATGCCATTACCATCGGGCAGAAACACATCGAGAAACACCATATCAACGCTACCAGCGGCAAACTCTTTACGCGCTGTTGCCAGATCGCCGGCTTCGACCACATCGAAACCCTCCTCCTTCAATACGCGCGTCAGCACCCAACGGATACCCTCATCATCATCCACCACCAGAATGCGCATGCTATTCCCCCTTCTCTTCTGCCTTGAGCGGCAACTGCATCACGAAACTGGTACGCCCCGACTCGGCCTGCAACATCACACGCCCGCCGTGCTCCAGCATCACACGCTGCACCACAGCAAGTCCCAAGCCGCTACCGCGCTGCTTGTCGGTAACGAACGGTTCGAACAGGCGTGCATGCAAACTTTCAGGCACTGTTTCACCATCGTTGGTGATCCGCACTTCCATTACCGGCCCCTGATACCCGGGTAGTTTGCTGGTAGTGGATATGCGGGTCTGCCACTCGATATGACGCGCCCCGGCCTCCAGCGCATTATTCCAGAGATTCTCCACCGCCTGCCGAAGCCGCGCCGGATGTGCCATCACCGGTGGCAGGCTCGGATCATACACCTTGCGCAAACTCACTCCGCTCGGCGGGTGGCAAACATCATCGAGCAGAGAGTGAATATTGAGCGACTCCATCTGCACATTGGCGCGCGGGCCGATCTGCAAAAAATAGTCGATGCGCTCACGGATACGATCCACCTCTTTCAGGATCATGCCGGTGGCCTCCTGCACATCCTTGCCTTGCACCTGCTCGGCCAGCCACTGCGCCGCGCCGCGCAGTACCGCCAGCGGATTTTTCACCTCATGCGCCATCTCCAGCGCGATTCGGGCCAGCGCCTCAGCCATCTCGTGTCGCTTGGTCTGCAACTCGAGCTCGTTGCGATTACCTTCGGGCACAGCAATCACATTCACGCCCTCTTCATCCGCACCGAGGTGTAGTGAAAACGGCGCCCCTGTCTCCCGCTGGACCAGATTGTGATCGGAGACGTAATTCCTGGTTTCGCCCACTCGCTTAAGCAGGCGCAACACCTCCGATTCGGGCGCAAACAGATCAGAGAGCTTTTTACCTTGCAACTGCCGCATGGATGCTCCGAGACAATCTTGTGCTGTCAGGTTCATGCCACGGATGCAGCCATCATGGTCGAGCTGCAACAGCGGCAGCGGCACCGATGTGGTGGCGATCAGATCAGGCTGCATGCTGGAGCTCTCCGGTGCTTGCGCCGAGGAAATAGGCCTCGGCAGCAGCCAGTTGCGCAGGCCAGTCGTGATGCTGCTGAAAACTGTGCCGAAATTCGGCAGAGCCATGCATCCCCTTGCTGTACCAGACCACATGTTTGCGTGCGAGCTTGGAGGCAGTGCGAATACCATGATGATCTGCCAGTCGCTGCAGATGCTCTGCCACCACCGCCCAGCGCTCTTCCGGCGTGGGTGGAGCAGGGATGGGCTTACCGGAAATAGCGGCGGAGACCTCGGCCAGCACCCACGGGTTGCCCTGCACGGCACGCCCGACCATCACGCCATCGCAATTTGAAATGCGGATCATCTCACGCGCGGAAGGCGCATCAGTAATATCACCATTTCCAATGACAGGGATATTGCAGGCGGACTTGGCGAGTCCAATATCCTCCCAGCTGGCATGCCCATGGAACATCTGTGCGCGCGTGCGACCATGCACCGTGAGCATCTGCACGCCGCACTCTTCGGCGATACGCGCAATGCGCTGTACATTCTTGTGATTTTCATCCCAGCCAGTGCGAATTTTCAATGTGACAGGAATTTCTACCGCAGCCACCACCGCTTTCAGCACCGTCGCCACCAGCTTCTCGTCCTTCAGCATGGCGGAGCCTGCCACCTGTTTGACAATCTTCTTCACCGGACAACCCATGTTGATATCCACAAAGTCGGCCCCGTGCGCCACTGCCCAACGAGCCGCCTCCTGCATATATTTCGGATCGGAACCGGCGATCTGGATGGAGACCGGGTGCTCACCCTCATCGACAATCGCCATCTTCTGTGTGCGGTCGCGCCCCTGCTCCACAGCGCGACTTGCGATCATCTCGGTGACCATGAGCCCAACGCCGAAGCGTTTGCATATCTGGCGAAACGGCAGATCGGTAATGCCCGCCATCGGCGCCAGCGCCAGTGGCGGCTCAATGCGATGCCCACCCAGCATAAAACCGGGGAGCAACGGTCGATTGGTTTCTGAGGTCGAACTCGTCATGTGATACTACTTTCACCCTGCCTAAAAAGTGGGCAATCATACGCCAACCCTTGAAAAGCACCAGCCCTCAAACATCAATGCGAAGCATATTTCCTACCAATCCAAACTTCAGGCCGGTATAGATTCCCGATGTCTGTTTCATCATGTATCGTCCGTTCTTTTAGATATTGAGAGGCTTATCAAAATGAATGTTTTTTCGTTCACTGTGATTGCGGTGCGCCTGCTTGCAATCGGCCTGATGTTTATTGGCGCAAACACATTTATCGATCTCGCTCATTTTTCTATTGGCGTAACCTATTCGGAATATGATGTAGTCCGAACATTTTTTACCGTATTGGCCACGGTAATGCCCTTTTTACTAGGCGGGATATTACTTTATCTATCATCGCCCATATCGCGCTGGATAGTCAGAGATCTGGTTCATTCAGAATCATTAACAGACACTGCGAGCAAACTCGAAGTCTCCTTGCTGCGCATTGCCGGATTAATCGGACTTATGTGGAGTGTTCCTTCTTTATTGATAGGGATTACGGATTACCTGTTTATGGAGCCAATCCCCTGGAAACTTAATGAGGTCGAGTTTTCCGACCCAAATCAAGGGCTGTGGCTATTCCACTCTTTCATTGAATGCGCTGTTTTTCTGTTCGTTGTTCTGCGCGGCCATGCTCTGGTGCTTTGGCTGAACAAGAAGTGGGAGCAAGAATATCTGTCTGAGTAAAACCATTATGAATATGCTACCAATCAACAAAAACAGCGATGGCTTGCCTTATTTGCTTTTTCTCTTACTCCTTATACCCATCAACAGCCATGCTGCCAGCACCTGCTACGGAACCACCAGCAATGGCCACCTCGAGAACGGCGTCCAGCTCCCATCGAAAGGGCCGAATTTCACATCTTACGGCTCAATTCCCGAAATCATGGGGAGGACGTACGTCCATGACCGCGTACGCGATACCGTCGTCACTGCATACCAGACACTGGCAAAAGAGATGCCGGATAAGGTATTCAAATATGCCGAAACAGGCTTCAAGGAGGGCGGTAAATTCAAGCCGCACAAGACGCACCGCAATGGTCTTTCGATCGATTTCATGGTTCCGGTGATCGATCCGGAAGGGCGTTCGGTTCAACTGCCCACACATCCGTTCAACAAATACGGTTATGGCATCGAATTCGACGAACACGGCCGATACGATGATTACTCCATCGACTACGAAGCCCTGGCTGCACATCTCGTTGCTCTGCACAAGGCCGCCATCAAGCAGGAAATCACAATCTGGCGCGTTATTTTCGATCCCAGGTTGTCGCCCAATCTGTACAAGACAAAATACGGGAAATATATCAGCAACCACATCCTGATTCCGACCAAGGCATCATGGGTCCGACATGACGAGCACTATCATGTGGACTTCAGGGTGAAGTGCAGGTCAAACAAATAATTCCGATCAAACACGAAGACTTGCCGAACCATAAATAGCCCTTCAGCCTCGGGACATGACACTCAACGACATTCGCTGGCCCAACACACAATTCATGCTCTCGGTGGCCGATCCGCGCAAATTCCCGGAGATCGACCTGCCGAAGGTGGCGGTGGCAGGGCACTCCAACGTAGGCAAATCCTCGCTGCTCAATGCGCTGTTCGGGCGCAAGGGACTGGTTAAAACCTCGAAAAGCCCGGGCTGCACGCGGCTCTTGAACCTGTTCGAGGTAGACTCGCGTTTCGTAGTGGTGGACCTGCCCGGCTACGGCTATGCCAGGGCCTCGAAAGCGGAGCAGAAGAAATGGGTGCCGATGATTGAGGGTTATCTTGCAGGTGAAAGCCAACCGGAGCTGGCGCTGGTGCTGCTCGATATCCGGCATGGCCCCAAGGATTCGGATCTGCAGCTGATTGAGTGGCTCAATACCAACGGCACGCGCTGGCAGCCCATCGCCACCAAAGCCGACAAACTCTCGGGCAATACGCGCAGCAAGCGCCTGAAAGAGATGACCGATGCGATGGGAGGCATACTCAAACCGCTACCCACCTCCAGCCACAACCATCGTGGCATCCCCGAACTTCGCAAGCTGATTCTGAAAGAACTCGAACTAGTAGAGCAAGCTTAGCAGCACCTGCAGCTCCGCCTTTCTCTCTGGAGCCGTCTGCCGCATAACCCCCTCTTTTTGCAGGATCGCGATCAGCTTATTCGGCGGAGTCTTATAATCACCGACGATCTCGGCATGACCGGCCTGCACTTCGATGCCCTCAACTCTCTTCTGACGATCCACCGCCTCGAAATATTGCTCGTCGACACTGAACACGAAATCATCCTCCATACAGACATCGCCATGACTATAAGTTCGGCAACTATTCCGTTCGTCGGTAACAATTTTCAGGTGCCGCTCCACCTGGGGCATCAACTCTCCGGGCTTACGGATAAAATCGGAGGCGTAGGTGATTTCGAACCATTTATCGCCGCTGATAATGCGGCACATCAGTCCCACCAAACCCAGACTATAGGTGCGCCATGCCGGCGAACCGCAGTGACGGGCCGATTCAATGCCGGCAAAGGGAGCGGAAATTGTCACCAGGCTCAAATGCACCTGCCTCTGCGGCCACAACGGCTCGGCCAACGCCTCAGTAAGCGCCTTACGTGATACCAGCCCTCCCTGACTGTGGCCGATAACCACGATACGCGGATTGTCGAGCTGCTTGCTCAGCTCACGAAGCGCCGTTGTCAGCTCGCTTGCGCTTTGCGTAAGACTGTCCCGGTAATCATACGCAAAACAGACTGTCTGTTGTCCATGAAATGCAAACACCTCGGCCAGGGCCCGAAAGCGTGCAGCGGAGCCAAAACAGCCGTGAGTTAAAACAACCACCGGCTCACTTCGATTCAGACGCAGTGTGTTGTCGGGCGCAGAGGTGCAAGGGCGCAAACCCGCAATATCCGCACTGAAATCAGCGGGTGGCAAACGCCGCATATCGATCGTTTGCCAGGCAGGATCGTCCGGCACATGCGTAGCACATGCCGCCAGCAGCAACCCCATCACGATAGGAAGAAAACGCATGAAGGGATTAAAGAACAAATCGTCGCCAAATGCTATTAGCCCGTCCCTGCTGTTACTTGATGTTGACAGGTGTTTTACCCAAGTATGGAAATATCCGTTGTTTTCCCTATAATGCGCAAACTTTTCTCAGGGGAGCAACCAAAATGACCTTGCAGGACGAACTGAAAGAGCTACTGATCAAGGAGCTCAATCTCGAAGAGATCACGCCCGCCGATATCGACCCGGCGGCCCCTCTGTTTGGAGAGGGTTTGGGACTCGACTCCATTGATGCACTGGAACTCGCTATCGTCATCGAACGCACATATGGTGTACGCATCGGCTCAGGCGATGACCGCAACACCAAAATTTTTGCATCACTGAACGCACTGGCTGACTTCATTACCGAAAACAAGAAATAGGAATTGTTCAAGGTCGCGGCGAGTTTCCTTATCCCGGCCGCCCTGCTGGGATATCCCCTACTGATTTACTTCGGAAACGGTGATCGTGCCGGCCTGCTGTTTGCCGGAGGTTTTGCTGCCTTACTGGTCTGGCAAAGCCTGTCGCATCAACCTGTCGTATGGGCCCGGCTGCTGGCGGCGGCTGTTGTGCTTGCTGGCATGTTATGGTTACCCGAATTCACGGCATTGATGTTGCCTGCCTTTATCCCTGCCGGACTGATGCTCGTATTTTACGACACCCTGAAAACAGTGCCGCTAATCGAACGCTTCGCCCGGCTCGACTTCCCCGATGGTGTGCCGCCAGAACTTGCTCATCATTGCCGACAGGCCACCTGGGCCTGGGTTCTGCTTTTCGCATTTCACATCGCCACCTGTCTTGGGCTCTCGCTATGGGGTAAAACACTTGCCTGGACTCTATACAACGGCCTCATAATCTATTTGCTGATCGGCCTGCTCATCGTGGGTGAACATGTGTGGCGCAGAATCCGTTTTCCACAGTTGCAGTTTTCCTCATTCGGAAGAACCATAGGCCTTATCGTGCGCCACGGTGCGCGCATCTGGAGGGGAGAGTCCGCGGCATGATTCGCTGTACGGAAAAAGAGATTATTTTCAGCCTGCCACACGCTGCAGACATTATTGCCATGCAATGGGGCAAACCGGTCAGCGGGCAAACCTTTGTCAAGCTGCTTGGCAAAGCTTGCGCGCACCTGGCCAAGGCTCAGGGCGACGTGCTGATCACCTGTCCATCCAGACTTGAGTTTGCGGCAGCACTGCTGGCAACCTGGCTACAGAAAAAGACCGCGATTCTGCCGCCCAATTCACACCCATCCACTCTGGAGCTGATGCACCGCAATCATTCGCATGCCTCACACTTTGAAGCGGGCTGGACTCAAACATTCGCAGAAGTTGGCTCAACCCCAAATGAGCATGTTTTCGCACCCGATACGGCAGCTGTCACCCTCTATACCTCTGGCAGCACCGGCGAACCAAAAGCGATCACCAAAACCTTCGGCAACCTGTTTGCAGAAGCTTCCATGCTGGCGACCGCCTTCGACTGGCCACAAACGCCAGTCGTCGCTACCGTGCCGCCACTGCATCTGTACGGCCTGACCTTCTCCTTATTGCTGCCCCTGATGCTGCAGCAGCCATGGGTTGATGAAACGCCACTGCATACCGAGGAGGTCGTCGGCTGCCTGCAGCAAAATGCATCACGCACTCTTATTACGGTGCCCGTGCATCTGCGCGCACTGCTGGAGCAGCAACCGCATTTCGACGACATCTTTTGCGTGGCTTCGGCCGGCGCACTGCCCGAAACAGTGGCGCTGCGCTGGCATGAGCTGTACGGCACAGATATTCTTGAAATTTACGGCTCCAGTGAAACCGGCGTCATCGCCAGTCGCCATCAGCGCAGCAGCCACGACTGGGAGCCCGCGCCAAAAGTAACTGTTACAAATAATTCCGACGGACTGCTATGCGTGACCTCTCCGTTCACCATGGCAGGAGAGGGCCAGACACTGATCACCGGTGATGCCGCCACCCTGCATGAATCGAATCGCTTTACCTTGCACGGACGCGCTGATTCCATCGTGAAGATTGCCGGAAAGCGCATCTCCACTACAGCCATCGAAAAAGCGCTACAAAGCTGTGAAGGCGTGCTGGATGCCGCAGTGCTGGCAGTGCCGGTCGAAAGTCATGTACGCGACATCATGCTGCTGGCAGCAGTTTCAGCCAGCGACCCGGCGCTGAACGCCACTCAGCTGAAGTCACAGCTCAGAAAAAAACTTGCCGATGCGGAAATCCCGCGAAAAATAGTGCTGATGCCACAACTCCCGCGCGAAGAGAACGGCAAGCTCTCCAGGCAGCGACTGCTCGCTGCTCTTCAGGTATAGACGATGCCGCACTATTTTGAGCAGCTGACTCAGGACGCCGACATCATCGCCGCCCGCTACCGACTCAATGCGAATCATCCCTGTTTTGCCGGACACTTCCCGGACTCACCCATCCTGCCGGCCGTAGCACAACTGCAGATTCTTGAAGAGCTGCTCTCCGAAGCAAGCGGCAAACGTCAACACATCCAAACCGCCGGCAATATCAAATTTTTACATCCACTTGTGCCCAATGACCTGCTGAAAATCGAACTTCGCCACAAAGGCAATGGATTCTCCTTTCGTATTCTTGCCAATGACACCCTTGCCTCACAGGGCAATATCGACGCCGAGGAGGAGAGCGCATGAGTGACTTGCGCATCTGCGGACTGATCCCGGTTTACAACAACCACCAGACTATCAGTGCGGTGATCGCGCAACTGCTTTCGCAAACCGGGCATGTGATTGTGGTGGATGACGGTAGCGATGACGGCACGGCCGAAATTCTCGACCGTCTGCAACATGAAAACGCACAGGTTGATGTCGTGCATCTGCCGGAAAACTGCGGTAAAGGCTTTGCGCTGCAAACCGGGCTGAAGCGCGCACAGCAGGAGGGCTTCACCCATGCTGTACAACCGGATGGAGACGGGCAGCATAATCTGGACGATGTTCCGACCTTCCTGAAACATATTCACGAAACGCCCGATGCCTTTCTGATAGGCGCTCCCATCTTCGGCGATGATATTCCGTTCATACGCAAACATGGACGTAAATTGACACAACTGATGCTGATGCTGGAGATGGGCTCGTTCTCCGTCCCCGATGGCAACTGCGGTTTCCGGGCATATCCGATCAATGCAATTCTGGGTCTCGGCCACATGGGACACCGCATGAGTTTCGACCCTGAAGTGATGGTGCGAGCTGCATGGGCAGGTATTCCGATCAAAAGCATTCCAACCAAAGTCCGCTACCTTACTCCCGAGGAGGGCGGCATCTCGCATTTTCGCATGGTGCACGACAATGTGCTGCACACCTGGGTACATATCCGCCTGCTGTTGCAGTCGCCTTTCCGCCTGCTGGCAAGGCTGCTGACCGGCGTAAAAGCCAGGCAACGATGAGCTGGCATACGAGAAAGGAGCGGGGGGCAGCCTGGACCATGCGCTTCATGCTGGGCGTATGCCGGGTATTGGGTGACAGGCCGGTTCGAATCCTGCTGCGTCCCATTGTCTGGTATTTCTTTCTCACCTCATGGAGTGCCGCTCGTGCCTCGCGCGAGTTTCACCGGC
Organism: Mariprofundaceae bacterium; assembly: GCA_050302175.1. Classification (GTDB taxonomy): domain Bacteria; phylum Pseudomonadota; class Zetaproteobacteria; order Mariprofundales; family Mariprofundaceae; genus JBNLAN01. The sequence continues at coordinate 54,124 of JBNLAN010000013.1, forward strand.
GCGCCATCGGGCGATCCAGCCTGCGCCTGAGCTACAGGCAGCTCATGAATTTTGCCGAAGCACTGGTAGACCGGGTGTTCATCCTCATGGGGAAAACCGACCATTATCGCATCACGCCACATGGTCGGGAACTGCTGGTTGAAACCGCAAACAAAAAGCAGGGCGCCATTATTCTAAGCGCTCATATGGGCAACTTCGAGGCGGGGCGGGCACTGGTTCGCTATATTGCAGGTTTGAAAATCCACATTGTTGCTTACCACGAAGCCTCAAAAAAAATCCGCGCCGTGCTCGACGAGCTGAATCCGGAGCTTTCGCAAAATGTCATCGACCCCAGCCAACCTGATGCGGTCTTTAAAATGCGCGACATTATTGAGCAGGGAGGCTTACTGGCCATACTGGGAGATCGTACCGGCTTCGGCGGCAAAGCGACCGAAGCCGAGTTTCTCGGTGATACGGCCTTGTTTCCAGCCGGCCCCTTCATGCTGGCCGCTATTCTGAAGTGTCCGGTGTATCTGTTTATGGGCTTGCGTACCGGCGACCACCAGTATGACCCATATGTTGAACTGCTGAGTGAGCAGGTGAAGCTACCGCGAAAAGGACGCGATGCGGCAGTCGCGGCCTATGTGCAGTCTTACGCAAACCGGCTGGCACACTATGCCCGCCAGCATCCGGAAAACTGGTTTAATTTTTACGACTTTTGGCAAAAGGAGAAAACTGGAAAATGACACAAATATCCAAATTCCTGATCAAAGCAATCGATGGCATGCTGTATCTGTTTATCGGCCCGTTCGCTGTGCTCTATATTATTCCACATTTTTTGACGGATCGATTCCCTCCACAGGAACATGGTTTTGGGCTGCCAGGGCTTTATACCACGGGCATTGTCCTGATGGTCTCAGGGGCGCTTCTGGCGCTGTGGTGCACCTGGCAAATGCTGTGGCGTGGCAAGGGCACGCCACTGGTGGCAACGCCTCCGTCAGAAATCCTGAATCAGGGCATCTACAAATATATCCGCAATCCGATGATGTGGTCGCTAATTCTGGTGCTGCTCGGCGAAGTGGTGCATCACGGCTCCTGGGTACTCGCGCTTTGGCTCGCCGCCTGGGCACGTATCGGGCATCTGTTTCTGGTAATGTATGAAGAGCCCCAGTTGCATCAGCGCTTCGGCGAGAGCTACGCCGCCTATTGCCGAAATGTACCACGCTGGCTCCCCCGCATCAGGAAATCCGCATGAGCTCTGCCGTAACCGGGCTGGTGGAAACACAAATTCCCTTTCATGACGTGGATAGTCTGTCGATCGCATGGCATGGGCATTACTACAAATACTTTGAACTGGCACGCACCGAAATGTATCGCAACTGCGACTTCGATATCCCGGCCATGCGCGCCATGGGCTACAGCTTTCCGGTCATCGAATCGCATTGCCGCTATGCAAAACCTCTTGTTTACGGCCAGCACATTCGTATCGAGGCAACACTCACAGACCTCTCGCACTATCTGCGGGTTGCCTACCAGATCTGCGACATGAAAACCGGTGAAAAAAGCGCCTATGGGCATACCAAGCAGGCGGTCTGCCTGCCGGATGGCACCATGCTGATGGAGGTGCCGGAGGAGGTCAGACGTGTGCTGGAAACCTGATTTTCGGGCCCTGTTACTCGCATGTTGTCTGCTACCCGGCGTGGCAACAGCGGCAGAAGAGCTGGATGCAGTACTGGCGCGCATGGCCATCGACCAACCTAGCGCCTTTCATTACAACGAAACCCGCCATATCGCCATGCTCGACGAACCATGGCAGGGCGAAGGCAATCTCTATGCCCGCTCCGCGGACTGCCTGGTCAAAGAGCAAATCTCACCCAAACGCCAAGTGATGGCCGCACTAAAATCGTCGTTATGGTTTTTCGACGCCGAAAAAAATATCCGGCGCAATCGACACATTTCAAGCAAGGCAACCCTGTCCGGTCTGCTGGGCATCTTCCGCGGCATGGCATCCGGCACACGCACGCAAATTGAGCGATATTACACTCTGAGTTTTGCCAGCAATTCCGATTCATGGCAGCTGGAACTCAAACCAACCGATTTCGCCACCAAGCGTGCCTACCACCGCTTCGAACTTTTCGGGAAACCAGGCCATGGAGTCGAGAAAATTCTTATCGAGCAAGCCGATGGCGATACCGCGACGATTGTATTGCAACCCTTCAATCCCGACGGGATCGAAGCGCGAATTGAGGCACTGCTCTCCGAGGTGAAAGGGCGTTGATCTCGATTAAATGGCCTGGCGGAAGAGCAGGCATCTTTTACCTGCTGCTACCGCTACTGGTTGCCGCAACCATTTGGTTAACCGTGTGGCAGGCAAAAATCACTACTGATATATCCACCTTTTTCATCAGCGGAAGCACCCCTGAAACCGAGCTATTGGCCAACCGGATGCAATCAGGTGAACTTGCACATCGACTGATGCTCTCGATCGGCTTCGGCAATGTCGATCCCGACATGACGGCAGATTTCACGGCCCGTCTCATCGACCGCCTAGGAGCGCTGCCACAGGTTTCGCGCGCATGGAACGACGCCTCAGCTACTGCGGATGCCGAAGAGCTGCTGCGTTTCTATATGCCGCACCGGGCTCAGCTTTTCAGCCTTTATCCCGAACACGATATCCCCTTGTTACTCTCGGAGCCGTCGCTTTCCCAACGTGCTGAACAGTTACACAGTGTATTAACCGGTGCCGAAGCTGACTGGCTGAAACCACTCATCAAGGAAGACCCGCTACTGCTCATCTCCGACTGGGCCAAAAAACTCGAAAATAATCGTTCGGCCTCCAAAGTGCGCACACAATACGCAGGGGTGTTTGTCGACCTGCACACTTCCAGCCTCAACATTGATGCCAATCGCCAGCTCACACAAGACATCACCAGCGCGTTTGATCAACTGAATACCGAATACCAGCAGACGTTCACACTGGAGATGACCGGCGTACCGGTGTTTGCCCGCGTCATCCAGGAACAGATCACCGCCGATGTGAAGCGCGTGAGCACCCTCTCCACCCTGTTAATATTACTGGCTTTTCTCTGGTTGTTTCGTTCGCTTCATTCGCTGTGGTGGACTTCATTGCTACTACTGGCTTCGTTGACATCAGCTGTCCTTGTCACCATCGCCATCTTTGGCGAGGTGCATGCACTCACCCTGGCCATCGGCGCCACCCTGATCGGGGTTTGTATCGATTATCCCATTCATGCGCTGGTGCATTCGGCTGCGATACGCAACCATACTCAGGCTGTGCGCCTGATCTGGCCTAGCCTGCTGCTTGGAGGCCTGACCACCGTGGTTGGCTATATGGCGCTATCGCTCTCCGGCTATCCCGGCCTGCAGCAAACCTCTGTCTTCGCTGCCAGCGGAATTTTTATCGCTCTGCTGCTGACCCGCTACGTACTGCCCGCCTTAATTGGCAATACAGCAATTCCGGCACCCCGGCTGAACATACAGAACCCCGCCATGCGTTTACCACGCGGCATCACCTGGAGTGTATGGCTAGTGGCCGGACTTGCCGCCGTTTTCGCGATTCCAAACCTGCACTGGATGCAGGATCTCAATCGACTTTCGCCCGGGATCAACGAACTGAAGGAGCGCGACCAGCTCATCCGTAGCCGCATGACCAGTATCGAGCCCGGCCGCTTCATTCTCATTCGCGGCGCAGACGCCGAGAGTGCGCTGCAAACTCACGAGAAGCTGTTACCCACGCTGGAAAGGCTGAAACAGGATGGGAGCCTCTCCGCCTACTATCCGCTGTATCCGTGGATTGCATCCGCACAGCTACAGAAGGAAAATGAACAAGCGTTTCGCCTCCGCCTCGATGCGAATACCCGACACCTCTGGCGAGAAGCCCTGAGTCGCCAGGGTTTGAATGCCGATCGAATCCCGAAGCTCAGCATTCCCGATATCAAACCGCTGACATTAGCAGAGCTGCAAGACTCGCCTGCTGCGCATCTGCTTTCGGGCCGCTTTGCCAGTGAACCCAAACAAACCATTCTGACCGTCTGGCTGGGCAAACATTCAGCCAGGGCGCTGAAAGAGTCGCTCAAAAATATTCCGGATGCGCAATACATCAGCCACCGGGATATGATCAACGACCTGGCCAGCGCCTACCGGGAACGGGCCCTGATCAGCCTCATCTTCGGCCTTTTTCTGATCGTTCTGCTACTGAGCATTCGCTATAAGAGTCCTACAAAGGCAGCGCTCGTGCTCGCTCCTGCCACGGCTTCAACCCTGATCGTGCTTGGCGGCTGGGGCCTTGTGGGCGCCGAAATCGGCATCCTGCACCTGATCGGCCTGCTGTTGGCGGTCGCCGTATGTGTCGATTACGGAATCTTCTTTTTGGAGAACCGTGCCGGACGCCTCGAGCAAACCTATCGGGCTATCGCTATCTCGGCGCTGACAAGTACCGCTGCATTTGGCAGCCTTGGCATTGCAGACACGCCGGCATTGCAGGCACTTGCAGGCACAGTAGCACCGGGCATATTGCTGGGCTTTCTCTTTTGCCCGCTGTTGATCAGAACCAAACAAGGAGATGGCGCAACGCCATGACGAACATCGCGGCTGAACAGATTCGACCCCTTCCCGTTACGGCGTATACGACTGTCTGCGCTGCCGGTACGGGCAAAGAGAAACTACTTGCCGCCATCAGGCGACTAACGCCCTGTCTGGCTCCACTGAAGTTGTTTGATATCAACTTCGACACCTTTGTCGGCGAATATCCGGATCAACTGCCCAATATCCGCCCCGAACTGGCCTCCTTCTCCACACGCAACGCCAAACTGGCGCTGGCCGCGGCTGAGCAGGATGGCTTCCGGCAAGCGGTCGAACAAGCCATTCTGCAATATGGCGCAAATCGAATCGGCATCGTGCTCGGCACCAGTACCTCGGGCATGTTTGAGACCGAGCTGGCCTACCAGACCCTTGAGCGCGACGGCCATATGCCGGCCTCTTTCGATTTCATGCACCAGCATATCTGGCAGGCCAGCACCCGTTTCCTGCAACTTGAACTCGGGCTGCAGGGCCCCAGCTACACCATTTCGACCGCCTGTTCTTCCAGCAGCAAATCCATTGCTTGCGGCCAGCGCCTGATCGAAAGCGGTGTCTGCGATGCGGTCATCGCCGGCGGTGTGGATTCGCTCTGCCACCTGACCCTGCACGGCTTTAATGCACTGGAGCTCACCAGCCCCGAGCCTTGCACACCTCTCGATGCCACGCGCCGCGGCATCAGTCTTGGCGAAGGTGCGGGCCTTGTGTTGCTGGAGAAACCTACATCAGCACACGCCGGTAAGCCGCACCTGCTTGGCGCAGGCGAATCCTCGGACGCACATCATATGACCGCGCCACACCCGGAGGGCGACGGCTCCAAACTGGCCATGGAACTGGCATTGAAGCAGTCAGGACTGAAAGCCGACGATATCGGCTATATCAATCTGCACGCTACCGGAACGCCATTGAATGATGCCTCCGAAATGAAGGCCATTGAGCGCGTATTTGGCGACCGCGTCCCCTGCAGTGGCACTAAGGGCCTGACCGGACACACTTTGGGGGCAGCCGGCGGCATCGAGGCAGTGATTGCGCTACTGGCGCTGGAGCATGCCATACTGCCCGGAACCTGCAGCCTGAAAACCGTCGACCCGGCCTTTCATGCTCATATCATTCGCGACACGACCGATGCCCCGAATTTACGCCGCGTGATGAGCAACAACTTTGGTTTCGGGGGCAACAACTCCAGCCTGATATTCGGACTCCCCAATGCCTGAGCTCTCTTCCGACATGCATATTATCGGAACTGGCATCGCCTGCGCCGACCCCGAATTTTTGCCGCGCTTCGGTATCACGGACACTGGTATTGCCACCGATCTGCTACCACCGATGCTGCGCCGTCGCACCAGCCAGGCCACCCGCATCTCCATTGCGGCTGCCGCGCGCGCCTGCGAGGCCGCAAACATTTCGCCGAAGGATATTCCAAGTGTGTTTGTCTCCATCGCCGGCGAAATTCAGATCACCGATAAACTCTGCAGAAATATTGCACGCGAAGAGTTTCCGCTCTCGCCCACTCAGTTTCATAACTCGGTACACAACACCGCCATCGGCTACTGGAGTATCATCACGGGCAACACACACCCGGCCCAGGCCATGGGTGCGGCTGAAGACAGCCTCGCCATGGGGCTATTGGAGGCATGGGCACAACTGCAGAACGGTGCCGAACACGTGCTTCTGGTCTGCTATGATGAGAACACACCCGAACCCATGTGGCCGGACAACCGACAAGCAAGCCTTGCGACCGCCTTTGTATTGTCGCGCATCAAAACACCGCAAACAAATATTACCATCTCGCGCCCGCAAATCGGCACCGCACCCATCGAAATCGACATCCCGGTTAGCGGTACACCCATGGCGATCGCGTTACCATTGTTGATTGCTGCGCAGAACCCGGATAAGGCCCCTGAGCGTATTCTGGTCTGCCTCGGCACTTCTGAACCTGGTGACACTTCCGCACAATTTGTCGCGGTATCGCACTCATGAAAACTCCCGCCGATTACCTGCCGCACAGACCGCCTATGCTGATGCTTGCTGATGTGGGTGAGGTGAAAGAGTCCCACATTACCTGCGAGGCAAACATTGAGCCCGGCAACCCCTTACTGCAAAACGGTAATTTCCCCGGCTTTGCCTGCCTCGAACTCTGCGCACAAGCCGCTGGTTGCCTGATCGGCAGTTGGGGAGGCGCTGCTCCCAAAGCCGCCGCCATTATCAGTGTACGCTCGCTGCATGCCGCCGTGGTTGATATTCCGGCGCATAGTCGCTTGAATGTGCATGCACGGCTGCTTGGGGGGGATGCCAAGGCAGCCATGTTTGAGGGAGAGATTGATTTGTCCGGGGAGAGAATCTTCAATGCCACGTTCACGGTTGCTGAACTTGGGCAGGTAGCTTGATGCATCGAGCATTGGTGACTGGCGGAAGCCGAGGCATTGGGGCCGCTATTTGCAAAACACTTGCGCAGAAAGGTGTGCATGTTTGCGTCAATTACAATCGCGGACGCGAAGCCGCCGAAGCATTGGTTGCAGAGATTCTGGCGGCAGGCGGTTCGGCTGAGGCGCTCGGCTTTGATGTGCGCGACCGTGACACCTGTTCGCAGTTGCTGAGCGAGCAAGCCGAAGCAAACGGTGGCTTCGATATCATCGTACATAATGCAGGCATCACCGCTGATGTACCATTGGTTGGCATGGAGCCGGAGCAGTGGGACCGAGTGATCGAAACCAGCCTGCACGGATTTTTCAATGTAACCCGTCCTCTGACCATGCCGATGATCCGCAAGCGCTGGGGCCGAATCGTCTGCATCTCTTCGGTGGCTGCCGAACACGGCAATCCTGGACAAACAAATTACGCGGCGGCCAAGGCCGGACTTATCGGTGCAACCCGCTCACTGGCGCACGAACTCGCCAGCCGGGGCATTACGGTGAATGCAGTTGCTCCGGGTTATATCGAGACCGACATGATTGCAGATGTTCCGCAAGAGCTGATCAAGGCCAGCGTACCAATGAAACGGGCGGGAAGGCCCGATGAGGTGGCTGCTGTAGTTGCTTTCCTTTGCTCGGACACAGCATCGTACGTAACGGGTGAAGTGATTCATGTTACGGGGGGAATAATTTAGGGCCTTGCCCTATGGAGGTTGATCCATGCAAGAGAAAAACTGGGATATCATCATCGGAGGCAGCGGCCCGGCAGGAGCCACCGCGGGCACCCTTCTTAGCCAATACGGTTACAAAGTACTGATACTCGAGCGTGACAGTCACCCCCGCTTTCATATCGGCGAATCCATGCTGCCGATGAGCGAGCCCGTCTTTCAGCGGCTTGGTGTCCAGTGGGACTGTTCGGAATACCTGCCCAAGGGCGGTGCCGAATTCGTCGACGAAAAGCTGGGGGCGAGCTTCCGCTTCGGCCTGAACAGTCGTTTCCAGCCCTATCAGGTAGAACGCGCCAAATTCGATGAGATGATGATTAAAAATGCAGTAGCACATGGCGCAACACTGCATGAAAAGGAAAAGATACTGGCCGTGGATTGTCGCGAAGATAGTGTCAGCGTAGGCACCGACAAGGGCGAATACACTGCGCGCTATTTTATTGATGCGACTGGCCGCAGCTCCTTTATGGGCAGAAAACATAAAGGCATCAACCGCATCTCCAATCTGGGCAAATTCTCGCTATATACGCACTACAGCAATATGATCTCTCCGGAAGCCGAGGCCATGTTTGCCTCAGGAGACATTAAAATCCTGATGCTGGATATCGGTTGGTTCTGGGTCATTCCGCTGGTGAACAAGCGCCTGAGCCTTGGCATTGTCGTGCAAAAGGATATTCCGGCCGAAGAGCGCAAACCGGAGTTGTTTGAACGTCGCGTGGCCGAATCGCCATTTTTGCAAAAATTACTGAAGGGCGCGAAGCAGGAGACCGGCATCAAGGCAGAAGCGGACTTCAGCTTCTCCAATCACTGCCGCCACGGCCTGCGCTATGCATGCTGCGGCGACTCAGCGGGCTTTCTCGACCCGGTGTTTTCATCCGGCGCATTTCTGGCTGTTACCAGTGCGGAGCGCGTGGCCGATCGCATTCATCAGGGCTTTGAAGAGGGGCGCGAAGCCGACCCCGAACTGCATAAGGTGGACGATGCAGCACACGAGCTGGGCTTCCATTCGATGCGCCTGTTTGTTGAACGCTTTTACCAGAGCAACATGGTGCACAACATGTTTTTCGCAGCCGAAAAGGATGAGCGTGTCAAAAACGACATTACGCAGATTCTTTCGGGCAATTTATGGGCTGGAAATAATGCCTTTCAGCAAACTCTGCTGGATAGCCGCCGTGCAAACTCAGCCAGCTAAGGCATCAGTTGCAGGCAATGTTTTCAGTTGCGATATGCTGATGCCGAACGCATCGGCATATCGTTGCAGTTTTGTCTCAGGAAGCTTATCGAACACAGCGGGTTTGAGATGACGACGAACCTGCCAGCGGAAAAATCCACTGTATCCGGCCAGGATGGCCTCATCCATCTGGAAAACAGTCATATGATAGGCGAGCGGACTCATAAGCCCGGCTTCAACCTGCTGGCGCACTTCGGCTACACGGTCGCGAATCAGTTCCCAGGCTTGCCCGTTGGTAATGTTAACGGAATCACAACCTTTGCTCTCCACCAGCGTATATTCGCCCTTCTCGTCTACAGCGTAGGCAACGCGCTGCCAGCGATCCGACAATCCTGCATCCTGTGGAACATCCTCTTTCTTCATCACATCGCTCCAATGTTGCCTAACTTATTGGCCGTAACTTTAGCAGCTCGCAGGCAGCGAATGAAGCCATGGGCCTATTTCCTTGAAAACAGGACGCACGCGCATACAATTCCCGGCTTCAAAACAAGCGGTTGTTTGCATCCAGGCGAAATCCGTCACCAAACAAGGAGAATTCATGGGGCTGCATGAGGTCTACATCAACAGCATCGGCACCTTTCTCCCCAACGAGCCAGTCACCAACAACCAAATGGAAGCGCTGCTGGGTATAGCTGGCAATAAGCCTTCTCGAGCACGTGCCGTGGTGCTGCGCAACAACGGCATCAAAACCCGTTACTACGCTATCGATCCGGTCACCGGCAAACGCTCGCACAGCAATGCGGAGATGACAGCCTTGGCGATCCGTAACCTTGGCATTGATATCTCCGACATTGAAAGCCTGGCCTGTGGCTCCTCCTCGCCCGACCAGTTGCTGCCGTCGCATGCGGTGATGGTGCATGGTCAGCTCGGCAACCCACCCTGCGATATCGCCTCGTTTGCCGGCATCTGCGTCTCCGGTTTTCAGGCGGTCAAATACGGCTACATGTCGATCCGAAGCGGCGAAACCCAAAATGCTGTCTGCACAGGCTCGGAGCTTGCCTCCCCATCCATGCGCGGCAGCCAGTTCGAGGCTGAAATTGCCGATAAGGCAGAAGCGCTCGGTAACAATCCTATTCTGGCCTTCGAAAAGGATTTTCTGCGCTGGATGCTTTCGGATGGCGCCGGCGCCATGTGGCTGCAAAACCGGCCGGGCAAAGGCATCTCCTTCAAGATCGAGTGGATCGAAACCCTTTCATATGCCAACGAGCTCTCCGCCTGCATGTATCAGGGAGGAGTCAAGCAGGCGGATGGCAGCCTCACCGGCTATCGCGATTTTACCCCGCCGCAGATCGCCGAGCAGTCGGTACTGGCACTGCAGCAGGATGTGAAATTGCTCAACGAAAAGGTCTGCGATGTGATTGCCCGCGCGCTCGATCACTCCGTCCGAAAATACGATCTCGATCTGGATAGTATCGATTATTACCTGCCGCACATCTCTTCCGAATATTTCCGCTCGCGCCTCGATGAGGCCTTCGAGGCAAAAGGGCGCCCCATTGCGCCGGAGAAGTGGTTCACCAACCTCTCCGAAGTGGGCAACATCGGCTCGGCCGCGATCTATCATATCCTTGCAGCGCTTCGCGATTCCGGAAAATTGCAGAACGGGCAAAAGCTGCTGTTGATGGTGCCCGAAAGCGGCCGCTTCACCATGAGCCACGCCCTGCTCACCGTCGTTGCCTGACTCTGGCCCTGCGCTCATGAAAAAAGTACTCGTGCTCTATTTCTCGCAAAGCGGACAACTGCGCGAGATTCTCGAATCCATGCTCGCCCCGCTCGCGGGCCAGCCGGAGATCGAATTGATCTGGCGCGAGATTCACATGCAGAAGCCGTTTCCGTTTCCATGGTCCACCCGCACCTTTCTCGATGCAATGCCGGAATCGGTGCTGGAAATTCCGGCAGCGATCGACGACCCGGGCATTGCAACGGATGCCCCCTACGATCTGGTGATTCTCGGCTACCAGCCGTGGTTTCTCTCCACTTCGGTGCCAATCTCATCGTTCCTGCAATCGAAATATGCGGCGGTGCTAAAGAATACGCCGGTGGTCACCGTGATCGGCTCACGCAATATGTGGCTGATGGCGCAGGAGCGCATCAAGAAGCACCTGACCCGCCTTGGCGCAACACTGGTGCTGAACGTGCCGTTTATCGACCGCGCTCCCAACTCGCTCAGCGTAATCTCGATTCCGCTGTGGTTGCTCACCGGCAAACGCCAGCCGCTGAAACTGCTGCCCCGTGCAGGCGTTTCGGAAACCGATATCGCAGCGGCCGAGAAGCACGGCAGGATTATTCTGGACTATTTGCAATTCGGCGAGTGTGCCGCGAAGAAAAACCTACAGACAAAACACCCGGCCGAAGTGTTTCCGCGCCTGTTCGGCGTGGAAAAGCGCGCCAATTTCATTTTCTCGAAGTGGGCCAAACTCATCCGCAAATTCGGCGGTCCGGGCAGTGCAGCTCGCATCCCGCTGCTGCTGGTGTTCATGGTCTACCTGATCACCGTTATCATCATCATTTTCCCGCTCACCTGGTTTGCCTACCAGCTTCAGAGGCTACTAGCTCCGAAAAAGCTCGAAAAAGAGGCCCGCTACTATTCTACTGGCGAGTAATGCCTGCTTTTGGCACACTCAATTAATTCCAGAAATCATTCGATGCCTTGGAAAGACGCTCATCCAACGCATCCCAAGAAAAACCAGCATTGCGATAAAGCAGCTCAATTAACACGACAAGTTCCTGCATCTGATCAATAGCGCTCATTAGATCACCCATTGTTATTCCTAGCTCACTTATATCAACAAACCGATATTTATCAGCAACGTATTGTACTTCTGAGTGGGCAGTCACGCGGTCTCGAATGGTCCGAAATCCAGCCATAGCTCGGCTGGTTTGAAGTGCCTCCCATTTCTCTATTGTGGATTGGTAGAATTTGTCGAACTGTTCAATTCGGTTAAAGGTCTCTTGCTGCTCCCATATCTTCAGTGCTTCAATTATCTCGGAATCTTCCTCCCCAGCGATTAAAGGAGTAGCCCAAGCTGAAAACTGACTTCGAAGATCTTGTCTTAAAGGCTCATCTTCAAGTTTGCATACTAAGTTACGAATACTTGGAGTGCGTTCATCACCATCAAAAGAAAGTTTTGCGATTTCTTGAGCGCAAGATAATAAGAGAGAGTGTCGTAGTACTTCAAATCCGCGTGAGCGTTCACCAGAACCAAAAGACTGAGCGACATCCTTATTGAATAACATGGGATGCAGAATTGAATACCTCTCTTTGAGAATAATAAACGCATCTAGAAGATGGCTTGCATGTGATTGGAGTTTCTCGATTTGCAATGGCATAGTCTACTCCCCTCCCTGAAATAGTAATAAATTTGAAGTACGTTAATTATTTCTGAGTATGACCACTTTAGCTAAAAGTGGTCATTGATTGACTATGGCTGCTGGCGGCGGAAGACGATCACGGCGGCGACAAGGGTGGCAGCAAAGAAGCCGAGCAGCAGCAGTGCATTCGGCCAGACAGTGCCAACGCCTGCATCGCGCACGAAGATATCCACAAAAGCTTCATGCCCCCAATGAAGCGGCGAGAAGTTGCTAAACGGTTGCATGAAATCGGGCATCATGAACACAGGAATCATGATACCGCCGATGGCCGCAGCAATCACAATCGCAATGGGGCCGGCCACCGACACCTGATCGTAATTATCGGCCACGATACCGAACAGAATCCCCAGCCCGGTGGCAGCGAGCCCTGCCGCGATACCCACCAGCAGCAATGCCTCCGGATGCTGGCCGAGCGTGAGCGCCGGAGCGCCAAACAGCGGCAATACCCAGATGCCAATGGAGAGCATCAATGCCAGCTGCACGAGGCTTACCAAACTGTACACCGCGATCTTGCCGGAGAAGACCATGGCAATGGAAACAGGGATGGTACGCAACCGCATCAAGGTGCCTTCATGGCGCTCGCGCAACATGGAGGCGGCCAGCGGCAGCGCAATAAAGAAAATGGCAAACATGGTCCAGCCGGGCACATTGTGCTGCACGGCGTTGGGCTTCAGGCTCGCCTTGCCGAGACTGGCAAACTCCTCAGCAACTCCGCTTGCCTCATCGGCAAACAGCGCATCCGGCGACACATCAAGCTCGCCTCCTGCATCTTCTGCCTGTGCCTGCAGCGCCTGCAGCAGCAGCCGTATTTTCTGCGCCAGCAACAGCTGTTTCACATATGCCTGCACGGAAAACTTGAGTGAATGCTGAATGCCCGGATCGAACAACAATGTGACCACATCAGTGTTTTCGGCTTTATCTCCATTTAGCATGGCATCAATGTCGCCAGAAAGCGCTTCACCCGCACCTTTGCGAATGATAACCGCCGCCTGATAATCACCGCGCGCCACAGCTGCACGCAGCCCGGTCTCTGCAAACGCTTTGCCGCCCTCATCTTTCAGCAGCGTGAATAGCTCGGCTTCGGCCAGACCATCCTGCAGATCCGCGGAAAACTCGCTGCCATCCAGGTCGATGACCGGCAGTTCCATATTGGACTGGTTGGTGGTTTCGAGGATGTTGTTCTGAATCAGCGTAATCACCAGCACCAGCGCCATCGGCATGATGAACAGCAATCCGAGACCGGCCACATCGCGCAGCAACAGCAGCGATTCTTTCCGAATACTGGCAAGGAATTTGATCATCAGTCGCGCAACTCCCGCCCGGTCATTTCAAGAAACAGATCACCGAGATTGCTGCAATTGGGACGGCTGGCAATCAGCGCTTTTGTTTCGTCCTCGATCATCAATTCACCTTCATTGAGAATGCCGACGCGCGTGCACAGGCTCTCCGCCTCTTCCATGTAGTGCGTGGTATAGACCATAGTGACACCGTGTGCGTTCAGCCCGCGCAGGCAATCGAAAATCATTTCCCGCGACTGCGGATCAACACCCACGGTTGGCTCATCGAGAAACAGCACCTTCGGCTCATGGATAATACCGGTGACAATATTGGCCCGCTGGCGCATGCCGCCGGAATAGGAAGCCACCGGATTGCGCGCAAACTTACCGAGTTGCGCCACCTCGATGCAGTAATCAATGCGCTCGGCCAGGCGCTTGGCCGTCAAGCCCTGCATGCTGCCGAAGTAGCGCAGATTCTCGATCAGACTGAGCGATGGATAGAGCGCCGAGACTTGCGGCACCAGCCCGATGCTGCTCTTGAGCGCATTCGAGGCATACTCGGAGTGATGACCATTCACCAAGGCCTCTCCGCCACTCGGCGGAAAGATGCCGCACAGAATGGAAATCAGCGTGGTTTTGCCGCTGCCGTTCGGACCCAGCAGACCGTAAAACTCGCCTTCGGGCACATGCATGGAAACACCCTTCAAGGCCAGATATCCGGTACTTTTGTAGCGCTTCTCGAGCTTGTCGATGCGAATCGCCATTAGCGTACGCCTTTCATCACCTGTTGCAGGCGCGTGAAAATCGCCTCTTCCTTATCGGCACAACCGCGCAATATCTCGGCCAGATGCGGGTAGGTCTCGGTGATGGCATCACGCTCCTTGACGATGCGCGCACCGCCCAGTGCAAAGTAGCGCCAATCGTCGCCCACCTCGGTCAGTTTCTGCGAAAGCTCGGAGAGCTCATCGATGCCGAGCAGTTTGGAGGCCTCCTGCAAAAAGGCTGCGTACACGAAACGGAAACCGCCGCCGCCGGTGCCGATCTCCTCCTGCATACGAATCACCTGCCCGAGATGCACATTGGACTCTTTCATGCCGTAGCGCTCCGGCCAGGTTTCCAGCTTGTTGGCCAGATAGCGGATCCCCTTCACGCCAAATAGCGGAATCGGAATCTTCAGCATTTTGTTGCAGGTTTCGTGAATGCCCTTGATGGCCGCCGGACGCAGACGCGACAGATCGGGCTTGCCAAGCAGATGATAGATATGGCCTTTGGGCGCCAGTGGCCCTTTGGCAAAGCGCGCTTTCAATAAATCCCTGGAGGCGCAACGCACCGGTTCATTCAATACCGGATCGCTGATCAGGTAGTCGTCGCCCTCTTTGCCGTAGATGACAATGTTATGAGCGTTGAAATGGAAGCGGAGCTTGGGCGGGAAGTAGGGGAGCCAGTAGACGCCGACCTGGGCGCCGAGCATGCGCCCTTCGTCCAGCAGTTGATCGAGTTTTTTCTCACCCTTTTGCGGATTGCGGAAGTGGTAGCGCTTCACCTTCACGCCGAGACGGTTGGCCGCACGCTGAAAAACACCGCCGGGCATAATGCGATAGGTGGTCAGCGGCAGGCGATCCACTTTCACAAACGGCATGAAGCCGAAAAAGATGCCCGAGCCGATACCGAAGATCATCGCCTCGCTGAGCTCGGTGCCTTCCTGCAGCATCAGGGCCTGGGTGGCGCCGCTCTCGCAATGCGCTGCGTGCCGGTGTGTAAATTTCGGAGTGCTTTCGCTCATGCTTCTCTCTCTTTATTTCTCGGCCATCACCGTATCATCCGACTGACCCAGTCGCCAGATAAAGCCGATACCGACCGAGGTGTAATATTTGCTTTTCACCAATGGGCTATCAGCCACCACCCCTTGTGAAAGGTCGCGCAGGCGCAGGAATACGCCGATCCAGAAACCGTCGTAGACCTCATAATTAAGATTGGTGCTCAAATAGATGGAGTGAAGACCCTGATGCGCCTGATAGGCTGGGCGTGTGGCAGTGGCGTACTGCGGAGCCACGCCGTAGTAGGTGTCGTTGTAGCGTTGAGAGGCATATAGCAAGCCGATTTCGCTCTTGCTGGAGAAGGCCCCGTTCGGCCCGAAATCCTCGAATGCGACATGCATACTCGGCTCGATCAGCCAGCCGATATAATCACCACGAACATTCAATGCACCGCGCACCGGCAGATGCACAACCGCCTCCATGTGCTCATCGGTGAGCCAGTACCAGTTCAGCTGCGGGCCTACCTGCCCGGTCAGATAGAGCGGCGGCATGCCCTCACGCGCCTTGTTGCCTTTTTTCACTGGCAGACCGAAGCCGAAATCGAGATCGACGGTCATACGCATGGTCTCGAGCAGGCGACCGCGCAGCCCCTGCCGGTCCATCCTGACCACCTCACCGCGATAGATGATATAAGGAAAAGCCAGCGGCAGCAGGTAGCGCTCGTCGCTACCCATATAGTGCGGCAGTGAGATGAGTCCTGTGGCAAGGCCCGCTTCCCACACCGGCTTTTCTTCCAGCCTGCGCTCTTGTGCATGCGCGGATGTAAACAGGACAAACAGCAATGGCAGCAACATGCAAAACTTTCTGTTAATCGAAAATCCCCTTGACGCAAACCGAATCCATAAGGTTACGCAGGGTAGCGCACGAGGGATAGGATGCCTAGTCGAAGTCGGAGCAGGGATATGGACTTTTTCCCAAGCGAAGTTACTCTAGGCCTCTCAATATCAACATGAGGAGGAGTGAAATCGCATGAAAAAACTCTCAATTATTTTTGGCTTGCTGGCATTTCTGCTGGGTTCGGTTCCAGCACAGGCTGAAAACTACGAAGGCGTAACCATGTACGCCAAGGTCAACATGCATGCTTATAAAAATGGCATCAGGTCGGTGAACTACCATGTCGGAACTCTGATTCCGGTGAATGCCGCAGTAGTCATCAACAGCGTTGACAGCGATGAAGTCGAATTCACCGTCAAAGAGACCGGGCAGAAAGTCACCTACGATCACCATAAAAAATCACCATTCAGCGTTGCGCAGTGGATTGAGCGGCAATTCAGCAAATCCAAAATCAACCTGAATAATTTCTCAAAAAGTGAGCGCAGTGCCATCAAAGATGCAACGCTTGTGAAGGGCATGAGCAAAGATGCGGCGATCACCGCCTACGGTTACCCCTCGTTTGAGTTCACACAATCAACGAAAGAAAACTCCTGGACCTACCGTAAATCGCGCTGGAATTCGCTGAAGATCACCTTCACAAAAGGAAGAATCAGCGACATTGTAGATTAATTTTCCGGCTACAGACCATCGATACGGGCTCCGCTTGCGGGGCCCGTTTTATTTTCAGGCAGCGCGATTACGGCGCAGCAGCACCAGACAGGAGCCACCGCCGCTTCCCGGCTTCGGAACCACCGCAAGCACAGCACCCGCGAACTCACCACTCTCCAGCCAGTCGTAAACCGCGGCCTTCAATACCGGCTTGTCGTCTTTTGAATGCAGGCCACGCCCATGCACAATGCTCAGCACTCGATAACCGGAAGCCAGTGCTGAAGAAAAAAATGCCTGAAGCGCCGCCAGTGATTCGGAACGCGTCATGCCATGCAGATCAATTTCATCATCCGACGACATCCGTCCGCCAGTAAGCTGACGCATACGATCGGCCGAAATTCCGTTGCTTTTCAGCACCCACGGATCACCTGTACGGTGCGGCGCATCATGTTGATGCTGCGCGGAAACACCACCAGCAAGCGGCTCACTATTCTGCCTTGGCAGTGGTGGAGTACGGGGGGCCACCTGCTTTCTGCTCTCGGTTTTAATACGGCGCACACCCTTCATCGCCCGGCCAAACAGATCATCTTCTGCCATAAACTCAGTATTCCGGTTTATCCGCCGGGCGGGCCATCAGGCGCTCCACTGCAGTGGTTGGATGCAGCCCCTCTTCAATCACGCTGTAGACTGCGGAGATGATCGGCACCTCGACCTGTTTCTCTTTTGCCAGCAGGTAGGCCGCCTTGGCGGTACGTATGCCCTCCACCACCTGCCCGATTTGCTCACATGCGGTCTGCATGCTCGTGCCTTGCGCCAGCGCAGCACCCAGACGATGGTTACGAGAAAGTTCACCTGTGCAGGTCAGCACCAAATCTCCTAATCCTGCCAATCCGCTCAGAGTTTCGTGCCTACCACCACAAGCTTCCGCCAGACGCGACATCTCCGCAATGCCGCGAGTAATCAATGCGGCAATGGCGTTGTGCCCAAGCTGCAAGCCATCGGAAATACCTGCTGCCAGCGCAATCACATTTTTCAGGGCGCCACCCATGGCCACGCCGACAATATCAGTGCTGGTATAGACGCGGAAACTGGTATCATCGAAAAAGGCAGCCGCATCGGCAGCCGCGGCTTCGGTATGGGCCGCCATCACAATCGCGGTCGGTTTGGCTTGCGCTACTTCCTGCGCAAATGAAGGGCCGGAAAGCAGCGCCACCCGCTCACGGCCGACGCTACGCGCAACCATCTCATCGGCGCGCTCCAGTGTTTCCGGATGCAACCCCTTGCTGGCAATCATCACCATGCCCCGGCTCGCGCCCGCAAGTTGCGGCATGATGCCCTCGGCCGCAGCACATGGCAGCGCCAACACCGATGCCTCACTCTCCTGAAAGGCATGATCCAGGTCAGCGGTGACCTGCAGACTTTGCGGAAACTCTATGTCCGGAAGATAGACGCTATTTTGGCGCGCCTGCTGCATGGCGACAGCTTTCTCTTCATTGCGCGCCACCAGAAACACCTTGCGTCCGTGCCGGGATAGCACCATAGCCAGTGCCGTCCCCCAGGAACCGGCACCGATCACGCATACAGGTCGATTGTGGTCACTCATAACCGCCTCCGAAAATGATACCAATACGTGACAAGTATGGCGGGGAGCAGCAAAAAGAGTAGCAACATATCACCTTGGCGCTGATAGGGGGTAATGACATCCGAACTCCGGAATACACCGAGCACTGCGCCTTGTGTCCACCACGGGATGCTGGCAGTGATGTGGCCATCCGGGGCAATAATGGCCGAAACGCCCGTGTTGGCAGCGCGCAAGACAAAACGCCCGGTTTCGACCGCGCGCATACGCACCGATTGCAGATGCTGCCAGCTGGCCGGAGAGGTGTCGTACCAGGCATCGTTGGTGACATTCACCAGCACCTGCGCACCTTCTTCCACCCGCGCCCGAGCCTCTTCGGGGAAAATGGCCTCATAGCAGATCAGCGCCCCGAATGTGATTCCGTTATTTTTCAGCATCGCACCGCCTTGCGCAGGCCTGAAATCAGCAATATTGGGAGCCAGCATATGAACAAAGGGGATCCACTCCGGTACATATTCGCCAAAGGGCACCAGATGCTGCTTGCCAACAAACCCCTGCTCGCGACCATTCACGTACAAGAACAGACCATTTTGCGCCACTCTGCCACTTTGCAGCTGTAGCCCGCCGAACAACAACGGCGTTTCCCAGCCCCGGGCCTGCTCGGAAAGCCAGGCATCCCAGCCGGGGGCCTCGGAAAGAAAAAACGGGACCGCAGCCTCAGGCCAAACGATCACATCAGCCTGAGGAGCCGCTTTTGCAGAGAGCTGTGCATAGCGAAACATCGTCGCTTTGAGAAAGGCGGCATCCCACTTCTTGTCCTGTGGAATATTGCCTTGAATCAGTGCCGCACGCTGCTCCTTGCCTTCAGCCATATAGGGCTGCGGTGCAAGCCAGAAGCAGGCCAGCGCCAGCAACAACCCGGCAGCGCCTTCCCGCCGATGCATGGGGTGCAGTAAAAAAACCAGCGACACTGCCAGCAGTGCGGGCAACAGTGCCAATCCATACACACCGACTTCAGCCGCCCAGCCAACGGCATGCGTATCCACCGCCAGATTACCAAGCGTCGTCCACGGCAGCCCGGTCAGCAAATGTCCACGTAACCACTCAATCGCCACCGCCAGCACCGGAAACATCACCATCAATCCGACGCCATCCCCGGCACACTTCACGGCCAGCCATCCCCAGATTGCGGGAAGCAGGGCCAGAAAGGCGCCAAGGAGCACTACCGCGAACAACGCCAGCGGCCATGACACCGGCCCGTAAGTGTGAAACGTCTCAACCAGCCACCACGCCCCAAATCCGAACCAGCCAAAACCGAACATGAAACTGGTTTTAAAGGCATGTTCCCGGTTTAACAGAGCAACCCAACCAGCCAGCGCCAGAATCGCCAGCCACTTATAGTCGTAAGGGGAAAAAGCAAACGGCATGGCTGCACCCAGCGCCAGCGCCAGGGCAAGTCTTTCCCACGGTGTTGCTGGGGAGCGCCTAGTCAACCTGTGGCTGAACATCGCCTAAATCGATACGCACCTTGGTCACCCGACGTGGATCAGCCTCGATCACCTGCATCGGCAACCCCGCAACTTCGAGGGATTCTCCCTTGGCAGGGATTCTGCCAAGATGGTTGGTTATCAGGCCTGCCAGCGTATCATACTCCCCCTTGGGCAGACTTACTTTCAGCAAATCCTCGAAATCTTCGACATGCATGCGGGCCTCGATCAGGTAGCGGCCATCCCCCAGATCCTCGTACTCTTCATTCGCGCTCTCCTCCACATGCTCATCCAGTGAGCCCATGATCTCGGAAAGCAGATCGGTCAGCGTCACCAGCCCTGCCGTACCACCATACTCATCAAGCACAACAGCCAGATGCTTCCCCTCCTGTTTCATGTTTACCAGCAGCCCCAGTACCTGCTGCTGCTCCTGCACTTTCAGGCAGGGGCGGAGCAAAGTCTTGAGTGAAAAGGCCTCACCATTGGTGCGCGCCTTAAAAATATCCCACACATGCACCACACCCTCCACATGGTCGAGATCATCCTGAATCACCAGCATGCGGGAAACGTCGCTTTTCACAAAAGCCTTCTCCACATCATCCAACCCCGCATTCACAGACACCGCACGTATCTCGGAACGCGGCACCATCAGTTCACGTACACGGGTATCGTGAAACTCGGCCATGTTTTCCAGCATACGGCGCTGCTCTTCCGACAAGATGGCATCGGCATTGCCGATCAGATCGAGCATTTCCGCCATGTCCTGCCCCGGACGCAAATACTCCAGCAACCACCTGCGCACTCTCTGTTTCCAGGAATCAAACACCTTCCGCTCCTTTCGCTATTTCAACCTGTTTTTCATATGGGGCGTGCAACCCGAGCCTCTGCATTGCGTTACTCTCAGCCGCCTGCATCACTTCAGCTTCATCCTCTTTCATATGATCGTAGCCCAGCAAATGCAGGGTGCCGTGCACAATCAGGTGCAGCGTATGCTGTGCCATCCCCAACCCGAGCCTCTCCGCTTCATGCGCCGTGTATGGAACTGCAATCACAATATCACCGAGGCTTTCATTGGAATCATAGTCCGGGCCATCCTGCATTGGAAAAGAGAGCACATCGGTCGGCTTGTCGAGCCCTCGCCACTGCTGGTTCAATCGGTGCACTTCCGCATCGTCACAAAAACGGATACAGAGCTCGATCTTGCCGGGCAAGCCCGCCTCACGACAAGCTGCTGCAACCGCTTCCTCGATTTTTTCAACCTCGGGTAATTGCGACGCATCCACATCGTCATCGAACAAAATATCGATCATTTTTTTGAAGGTTTCCCCACCTTTTCGGAACGTTCATAGGCCGAAACAATACTTTCGACCAGACGATGGCGCACCACATCTTTGCCAGTGAGGCGGCAAATGGCGATATCACTCACCTCATGCAGCACCTTCAAAGCATGCGACAGGCCGCTCGGTTGATGCTGAGGCAAATCAATCTGCGTAATATCACCGGTTACCACCATTTTTGAGGAGAAGCCAAGGCGAGTAAGAAACATCTTCATCTGTTCGCGCGTGGTGTTTTGCGCTTCATCAAGAATCACAAACGCATCATTGAGCGTGCGACCCCGCATATAGGCCAGCGGCGCAATTTCGATGCGTCCGGCTTCCATCAGCGCTGTCATTTTCTCAAGACCCAACATATCGGTCAAAGCATCGAACAGCGGCCTTAAATATGGGTCGACTTTCTGCTGCAGATCACCGGGCAAAAAGCCGAGCCGTTCGCCGGCTTCAACCGCCGGGCGGGTGAGTATGATGCGCTCAACCTGATGACTTTGCAGCGCGACCACCGCAGCAGCCACGGCCAGATAGGTTTTACCGCAACCCGCCGGCCCCACGGCCAGAGTGAGTACATTTTCCGAAATGGCATGCAAATAATGTCGCTGATTGGCGGTCTTACCCTGCACCTGCCGGCGACCCGCAACCAGAACCCCGGATCCTTTTCCGGCTATATGCTCAGGATCTCCGGCTTCATTAGCTTCCTGTCGGTCCGATTCTCGCAACAGACTTTCAACATCCATGCTGCCAATGTCGCCTTTTTGCGCCATCGACGCAAGTTTACGCAAGGCGTACATGCCTGCTTCGGCGCGTTCGCCCTCAATTTCCCAATGCCCAGGCAAACCGAAAATCCGCACATCATATACCGCTTCGATACGCCGCAGATGCGCATCATCCGCACCGCATATCCGTTGCAGTACAGCCGGTTCGGCATCTTCCAGCATTAACATGGCATGTTTGGAGCCCGACTTATTCGGCAACAACAAACTCCCCGCGCAATGATTGCCCGTAGGCCTCGGTAATGCGCACCGGCACCACTTGACCGATCAGGCGTGGCTGGCCTTTAAAGTGTACAATTCTGAAATCGGCACTGCGCCCCTGCATATCAGCAGGGCTTCGCCCGGCCTTCTCCACCAGCACCTCAATCGTTTTTCCAAGCTGTGCCTGCATGGATGTGGCAGTCTGCGCACGTGTCAGTTCCAGCAAACGCT
The DNA here is from genome assembly GCA_050302175.1 of Mariprofundaceae bacterium. Taxonomy (GTDB): domain Bacteria; phylum Pseudomonadota; class Zetaproteobacteria; order Mariprofundales; family Mariprofundaceae; genus JBNLAN01. The sequence goes on from JBNLAN010000013.1 coordinate 76,613, forward strand.
GCAGCCGCTCATCCTTAACCGCTTCCGGCACCGAATCCTCCACCTTGGCAGCTGGCGTACCGGGGCGCGGCGAATATTTGAAACAGAATGCAGAATCATAATGCACTTCGCGCACCAGACTCAGGGTCTCTTCAAACTCCTCATCCGTTTCACCGGGATAGCCAACAATAAAATCGGAGGAAAATGCGAGCTTAGGACAAACCGCGCGCAAATCACGAATGGTTTGCAGATACTGCTCGCGGTTATGCCCGCGGTGCATCGCCTTGAGGATTCGATCCGAGCCGGTTTGTACCGGCAAGTGCAAATAGGGCATCAGTTGCGGGATTTCGGCAAATGCCTCGATCATGCCAGGCGTTACATCAATCGGATGGCTGGTCATGTAGCGCAGGCGCTTCAATCCATCCAGTGCCGCCACCGCATAGAGCAGCATGGCAAAATCCCACTCCTCATCACCCGGGCCAGTACCCACATAGGCATTGACGTTCTGCCCAAGCAGATTGATTTCCACAATCCCCCTGGCGATCAGCTCACGGCACTCATCGAGGATATCCCCAACCGGACGGGATATTTCCGGACCGCGCGTATAGGGCACCACGCAAAAGGTGCAGAACTTGTCGCATCCCTCCATGATTGTGACGCTCCCTGAAACGCCATGTGCCGCATGTTTCGGCAGATGATCGAACTTCTCGATCTCCGGCATATCGGTGGCAACCAAATTCACGCGGCCGCGCCGAATCTCCTTCACCAGATCCGGCAGGCGATGATAGGTCTGCGGACCAAACACGATATCGACATACGGAGCCCGCTTCTGAATACGATCACCCTCCTGCTGCCCCACACAACCGCCAACACCAATAATAATGTCGGGGCGCTGATCCTTAAGCGGACGATAGCGTCCCAGTTCGGAATAGACCTTCTCTTCAGCTTTCTCACGCACCGAGCAGGTATTCATCAGAATCACATCGGCATCCTCAGGCGTGCCGACCAGCTTCAGCCCATAGGCCTCCTGCATCAATTCCGCCATGCGCTCCGAATCATATTCGTTCATCTGGCAGCCGTAGGTTTTAATATAGAGAGTGTCCAGAAGGTTTTCCTTGTACCAAAGTGTGGACGCACAATGCTAAGGAGCATCGACCCTTCATGGCAAGCAGTGGTGGCTTTTACCTGGCGTTTGACGTGGAAATGATCGCCCTTTAGCGAATTTTGTAATTGCGCTCCAGATCGCGCTTGATATCGCGCTCTTTCATGGTTTGCCGCTTATCGTAAAGCTTCTTACCGCGCGCAAGGCCAACCTCGATCTTGGCGTAGCGGCGCTCATTAAAAAAGATTTTCAGTGGCACCAGCGCCAACCCCTTCTCGCGCAATTTACCATTTAGATAATTGATCTCTTTTTTATGCAGCAGCAACTGGCGTGAGCGATTGGGCTCTGTATTTTGCTGGGCTGCCGGTTTGTAGGGGCTAATATGGCAGCCAATCAAAAGCACCTTCCCGTTGCGAATAATGCAATGCGCTTCGGTCAGGTTCGCCTGCCCGGCACGCAACGATTTCACCTCCGCCCCGGTCAGCATAATACCGGCTTCGAATGTTTCCAAAATATGATATTCATGCCGCGCACTGCGATTGACGATGCTCATGCGAGCGAATGCTAAAGAGAGAACCCGGCTGCGTCAGTAACAAAAAAGGCGGCCCGAAGGCCGCCTTTTTTTCATTCACTTCAAAGCTTATTTCGCCTTTTTCAGGAATTCGATCATCTTGTCGGCTTTTTTACCAGTCAGCTTCTGCTCAGGCATATAGGTATCCGGAACCACTGCTGGGGCATTATCAATCCACTTACGCAGAGTTGCTTCGTCCCAGGTCAGGCCAGAGTTCTTCAGCTCATCACTGTACTCAAAGCCTTCTACGGTACCAGCCTTGCGACCAAACACACCAAACAGGCTTGGGCCGGTTTTGTTTTCACCCTTGTTGAATGAATGGCAAGACTCGCACTGTTTTTCAATGCCAGCATGGGCAGTAGTTGCCATACCACCGACTACAAATGCAGCTGCTGCTGCAATCATCAGAACCTTCTTCATAAGTAACCACCTTATATTCAATTTAGCGGGGCTATTATCCCTGTTTTTTCTACATGGTCAATCGGACTTCTTATTCGCAAAACAGGGAGAGCTTGCCCCTGTCATATAAGCGTTCAATCCTGCAACGATCAAATAAAAAAGGCGGCCCGAAGGCCGCCTTTCAAGTCACTCAAAAGCAATCTACTTCTTAAGAGCGTCAATCAATTTATTCAACTGATTCACTTGCTCTTCAAGTGCTTTCACTCTCTCTTCAAGAGTTGCATCCCTCGCAGGGGCTGCCTCTGGAGCAGGGGCTGCCTCTGGAGCAGGAGCTGCCTCTGGAGCAGGAGCTGCCTCTGGAGCAGGAGCTGCCTCTGGAGCAGGAGCTGCCTCTGGAGCAGGAGCTGCCTCTGGAGCAGGGGCTGCCTCTGGAGCAGGAGCTGCCTCTGGAGCAGGAGCTGCTGCCGGTGTACCACCAAATTTCTGCAGGTAGGCGATAACCGCGTCGGCCTTCGCACCCTTCACGTTCTGGTTCGGCATCTTGGTGCCAGGAGCCACTTTGCTCGAATGCAACATCCATTCGCGCAGGCTGGCTTCATCCCAAACCTTACCGCTTTTGGCCTTCATGAAACCATCAGAGAATTTGTAGCCTTTAGCAGTCCCTGCTGTACGACCAATAACACCATACAGGCTCGGACCCATCTTGTTCTCACCCTCTTTGAATGAATGGCAAGCCTTACACTTGCCTTCAGCGCCGGCATAAGCAGCTGTGCTCATGCCTCCCATTACAAACGCAGCAACCGCTGCAATCATCAAAAACTTTTTCATCATAACCCCCAATGTCCTAATTCAAAGCGGCGTCATTATCCCTATTCGTTATGTGGGGTCAATCAAGTATTTTTACTTCCAGAGCATGAAACGAGTTCTGCAGCAAAAACAAAAAAGGCGGCCCGAAGGCCGCCTTTCCTGCGCTATAAAACGATCTGCTTACTTAAGAGATTCAACCTTCTTGGTCAGTGCTTCCACTTGCTCTTCAAGTGCTTTCACTCTCTCTTCAAGCGTGGCTGCCTTAGCAGGCTCGGCCTTCATCGCAGGCTCGGCCTTCATCGCAGGTGCTGCTGCCGGAGCAGGGGTACCACCAAGTCCTGCCAGGAAAGCATAAACTGCGTCAGCTTTCGCACCCTTCACGTTCTGGTTTGGCATCTTGGTGCCAGGAGCCACTTTCGCCGAATGCAGCATCCATTCACGCAGGTTGGCTTCATCCCAAACCTTACCGGCATTAGCCTTCATAAAGCCATCGGAATACTTGAAGCCCGGAGCAGTCCCTGCTGTACGGCCAACAACACCATACAGGCTCGGGCCCATCTTGTGCTTACCCTCTTCGAATGAATGGCAAGCCTTACACTTGCCTTCAGCGCCAGCATAAGCTGCTGTGCTCATGCCTCCCGCCACAAACGCAGCAACCGCTGCAATCATCAAAAACTTTTTCATCAAACGTTCCTCCTCGGTTTTTAAAGCGGTCTTGTCACCCAAATCCGCCTGCGAACCATAGGCAGGATAAAAATGAAGTTGCAGTGGAAAGATATCCCCCATGGGGGGGACTTACCCCCCCCATGGGGCCTTAACTACCTGTTATTTCAAGCTGATTCGCCTTGACGCCGACTTGGATCGCCGTGGAGGTATTCCCAGCCACTAGCAACCTGGCTACCGGCGTCTCTACCTCCTGCTGGATAAAGCGTTTCAATGGCCGTGCACCAAACACCGGATCGTAACCCTCGCGCGCCAGCAGTTGCCTGGCCTCCTTTGAGACCTCCAGTGTGATATGCTGCTCGGCAAGGCGGCTCTGCAGACTCTGCAAAAATATTTCCACAATGCGCGACAACTCTTTTTCTGTCAGTGGCTTGAACATCACTGTGTCATCCACACGGTTGAGAAACTCCGGACGAAAGCGACTGCGCAGCTCGGCAACCACCTGGCTTCGCGCACCCTCCGAGAGCTGTCCCTTGCTATCGATCCCTTCCAGCAGCACATCGCTGCCGATATTGCTGGTCATGATCACAATGGTGTTCTTGAAGCTTACTGTGCGACCCTGGCTGTCTGTGAGCCGACCATCATCCAGCAGCTGCAGCAGCACATTGAACACATCCGGATGCGCCTTCTCGATTTCATCGAAAAGCAACACGCAATAGGGCTTGCGACGCACTGCTTCGGTGAGCTGGCCACCTTCATCGAAACCGATGTAGCCAGGAGGCGCGCCAAGCAGACGCGATACGGTGTGCTTTTCCATATATTCGCTCATATCGATGCGCACCATATTCTCTTCGGAATCAAACAGGCTGGCCGCCAGCGTGCGCGCCAGCTCTGTTTTACCCACACCGGTAGGCCCCAGAAAAATGAATGAGCCAATGGGGCGTTTCGGGTCTTTGATGCCGGCGCGCGCTCTCAGCACTGCATCGGCCACCGCCTTCACCGCCTCATCTTGCCCGATCACCCGCTCATGCAGTACCGATTCAAGCCGCAGCAATTTTTCGCGCTCGCCCTCCATCAGGCGGGTGACAGGGATGCCCGTCCAGCGGGCGACCACAGCAGCGATCTCCTCTTCCGTCACCTCTTCCTGCAACAACTGCCGCTCGGACGCATGCGCCGCCTTTTCAATTGCAGCCAGCTCCTTCTCAAGCTGCGGCAAGGTGCCATAACGGAACTCGGCTACTTTGTTCAGATCATAGGCACGCTCGGCCGCCTCGATATCCAGCCTTGTTTTCTCAATTTTCTCGCGCAGTGCCTGCACCTGGCCCAGCGCTCCCTTCTCCTTGTCCCACTGCGCGCGCATGGCATCGCGCTCGGATTTCAAATCGGCCAACTCTTTGCGGAGCGCTTTCAGGCGTTTTTCACTCGCTGCATCTTTCTCTTTTTTCAATGCCGTCTCTTCGATCTCCAGCCGCATCACCTTGCGCGTGATCTCATCCAGCTCCGCCGGCAGTGAATCGATTTCGGTGCGGATCGAAGCGCAGGCCTCATCCACCAGATCAATCGCCTTATCGGGCAAAAAGCGATCGGAGATATAGCGATCAGATAAGGTGGCCGCTGCCACGATGGCCGCATCCTGGATGCGTACACCATGATGAAGCTCGAAGCGCTCACGCAAACCACGCAAGATGGAGATGGTATCCTCCACATCCGGCGCATCCACCAGCACCGGCTGGAAGCGGCGCTCCAGTGCCGCATCCTTCTCAATATGCTGACGATATTCATCCAGTGTGGTGGCACCGATACAGTGCAGCTCGCCGCGTGCCAGCATCGGCTTCAGCATATTACCGGCATCGGTGGAGCCCTCGGTGCGTCCAGCGCCAACAATGGTGTGTAGCTCATCAATAAACAGGATGATGCGCCCCTCGGACTCCTTGATCTCCTTCAGTACCGCCTTCAATCGCTCTTCAAACTCGCCACGATATTTCGCGCCCGCCATCAACGCCGTCATATCGAGTGCAAACACGGTACGGTTTTTTAAGCCTTCGGGCACATCGCCCTTCAAAATTCTTTGCGCAAGTCCCTCGGCGATCGCGGTCTTGCCCACGCCAGGCTCACCGATCAGAACAGGATTGTTTTTTGTCTTTCGGGAAAGAATGCGAATCACACTGCGAATTTCAGCATCACGGCCGATCACCGGATCAAGCTTGCCTTTCTGTGCCATCTCCACGAGATCGGTGCCGTATTTTTTCAGAGCCTCATATTGTCCTTCGGGTGCATCGCTGGTGACACGCTGGTGACCACGAACCCCTTCGAGCGCTTTCATGAATGCAGCCCGGGTGAGCCCAAGCTCTTTGAACAGCTTACCGGCCTCGCTACCGGTTCCCTCTTCGATGAAGGCAAGCAGCAGATGTTCCACAGAGATATATTCGTCGGAGAGCTTGGCCGCTTCGTCCTTCGCCTTGGCAAACAATTGCTGCAAGCGCTGGGTGACATAGACCTTGCCGGCTTCGGAGACGCCGCCGGTGACCTTCGGTCGCTTGGCAAGCGATTGCTGAACACGGGATTTTACAACGTCCAACGAAAGCCCTGCGCGTTCAAGCAGGCGCGGGGCAAGGCCATCCGCCTGTGCCAAAAGTTCGGCCAGCAGATGCTCACCATCCACCTCCTGGTGGGAGAGCTTGGCGGCAAGGCTCTGGGCGGACATCACCGCCTCGCGAACCTTTTGTGTCATCTGATTCATATCCATTTATGCAACCTCAAAAAGCCATTTGAATACTTTATGGGGTCAGGATAGCGGAAATACAAGCCTCAGCGAGGTAGCTCGACGACGTAAACCGAAACAGTGGCTGTGCTGGCCGGATTGGAGTTGGCGATCTCAACGATCACATCCCTGCTCCCATCCAGGTTGGGGAAAGGCGTATGGAACTCATGATCCTTCAAATCAAAACTGCGATGCTGTTTTTCCAGTGTCTCATGTTCGCCGTTGGTGGCAATAACTTTGAACGTAAGCGGGCCCATCGTGTCCGAAACCAGTGTAATTTCATAGTTGCCGGCACGATCGGGCAGATCGAAAAACTCACGTAACGTCTGAAAGGCAGGAACCTTGACGTCACGATAATACATATATTTTTTTGGCACTTCTGCAGCCGAAACAAAACAGGGCACTACCAGCAGGAATGCCAATATGGCAAAACTCTTTTTCATGCTTCCTCCGACGCATCCACGTCGTATTTGTCACACAAATAGCGCATCTTATCTTTCGCACGATCACCAAAACCAAGCCAGCGGCCGGCCTTGGCCTTAACATTACCGCTACGCTCAAGCGCTAATAACAACAATCGTTTCTCGAAATCAGCCACCGCCTGCTCGGCGACGATGCCGGAAGCTGGCAATTGACCAAACCAAACCTCAAGCGGATCAGCGCCGCCATCCCCTCGCGGACCGCTAAGTGAAGGCAGCGTATCAATCATATCCCCTGCCGCAAGCACCACCGCGCGCTCCACCACATTTTCCAGCTCACGCACATTCCCCGGCCAGTCATACTGCTGCATCTCCCGCATAGCTCCGTCAGAAAAACCCCGCATCTGACGATTACACATCACACCTTTCTGAACCAGAAAATGCTCTGCCAGCACACCGATATCGTCCATGTGTTCGCGCAGAGGCGGAATAGCGATATCGACCACGTTGATGCGGTAGTAGAGATCGTCGCGGAATGAGCCCTCCTCCACCATCTGTTCAAGGTTGGCCTTGGTGGAGCAGATCAGCCGCACATCGCAGTTGATGACCGATTCCCCACCCAGGCGTGAAAACTCCTTATGCTCAAGAACTCGCAACAGTTTTCCCTGTACTGACAATGGAATACCGGCAATCTCATCAAGCAGCAGCGTGCCACCGGATGCGCGCTCGAACCAGCCGAGCTTGCGTCTGGTGGCTCCGGCAAAGGCGCCCTTCTCGTGGCCAAACAGTTCCGACTCCAGATGCTCCGGCATCATTGAAGCGCAATTCACGGCAATAAACGGCCCCTTCACTCGCGGGCTTAGATCGTGCAATTTTCGCGCCACCAACTCTTTGCCGACGCCGGTTTCTCCGCGAATCAGCACAGTGGAAGGAATCGGCGCCACCCGCCCAATCAGAGCCTTGAGCTCCTGCATTGCCTCAGACTCACCAAGAATCTCATCGCCCACATGCACTTCCAGCATGCGCTGCAACTCAATCTCGCGCATCGCTTTCCAGCGCATCTCCAATGCACGCGCAATGGTGTCGCGCACCTCGTCCGGATCGAACGGTTTGCCGAAGAAATCAAGCGCGCCCAGTTTTCGTGCCCGAACAGCAAAGGAGTGTTCATCGTGACCGGTAATTACCACCACCGGCGTATCCGGGCTCTCCTTCGAAAGCCTCTCCAGGTATTGCATTCCAATCTCGGGATTGTCCGGCTCGGGCGGCAGCGCCAGATCGAGCACTACCAGATCAATGCGATTCTCGGCCAGTGCTTTCTCTGCCTGCTCCACGTCACCCGCTTCAACGACCTGATAGTCGCTCTTCAAAAGCAGTTTCAGATTCAGGCGGTTGATATCGTTATCATCCACCACCAGCACGACATGCCGCACGCTCACTTACTCTCCTCCGTTATCGCCGGGCTCTTGATCCCTACACTCGAACCCTGCCACAGCGGCAAGCGCACGATGAAGGTGCAACCTTTACCCTTACCAGGGCTCTCCGCCCGAATTTCGCCCTGATGCGCCTCGATGATGCGCTTGCTCAAATAGAGCCCGATGCCCAGTCCATCGGGCTTACTGGTTGAAAACAGGTGAAACAGCTGCTCTTTTAAAAAGTGCTCACTTATCCCCTCACCGGTATCAATCACGCGCACTTCGGCCCACTCCGGGCCATCGCTTTTTACAGTAATGGTAAGTTTCCCCTGCTTATTCATCGCCTGCACGGCATTATCGAACAGGTTCTCAAACACACCGCGCAGAAGATCGACATCGCCACCGATGGCAGGCAACACTTGCGTCTGCAGATCGACCGTGACCCCTTCCGGCCACAGGCGGCGCTCCACCGAATCTTTCAGCAGGCGCACGATATCCTGTGGGGTTAACGTCGGATTCAGCGGCGCATGCGGATCAGCCATACGCTGCATCAGTGTCTGCATGCGCCCGACCACCTTGCCCATAGCCACTGCCAGCCGCTTCACATCCCCTTTATCGAGCTTGCCCGACTCAAGATTGTGCGCGAGGAAGGTGAGATCGTTGAGACGGTTTTTCAGATCGTGCGAATGCAGCTGCCCGGCCACGCGGGCAAGTGAATCGAGCCTTGCCGCCTCGGCGCGCTGATGCGAAAGCCTTGCATGCTCAAGGCTCATGGCGGCAAATCCGGCCAGGCTTTTCAGCGCCTCCAGCTCATTGATTTCGGTGGGCCAGCCATCCTCGCGCGGGCCGAGATAAAGATAAGCCTCGCCATTCTGATGCGGCATACGCAATACCGTTTCATAAGATGAAAATGTTGGCTCTCTGGCCGCTTCCGCCAACGGATTATCGATCATCGCCGGAACCGTGGATCCCTGCGGATAGACGTGAATACGGCCACCCTCAACCCTGCGCTCATCCAGCGCCACGCTGGTGCGATGGCTAACCTCGCAGATACGCTGAAGCACCGCCATCTCCACCCCATGCGGCGGCAACTGCGCCAAATCACCTGCACCAAGATGGCGAATCGCAGCCAGAGTATCGACATGCTTGCGGAAGAAGATGCGATCCAGCCCCCGCTGCAAAAGATGCACCAGCGGTGAAAAGAGAAATGCGGCGGTCAGAGCCGCCATCACCTGCGCCCAGATCGAGACCGCCTGCCCGGTGATGGCATAAAAAGCATTTTCACCAAGTAGCAGAGCTACAAAAAACAGTCCTAAAGAGAGGGCGCTTCCCAGAAAATAGGCAGCCGAGTGCAGAGACCGCCTGACAAGTGCGCGCAGGCGGCCGGAGGTCACAGCCGGATTAAAGCTTGCTTCGCTCCGGTGCAAGTCCAAAAGCCTTCATAATCCCGGCAAGCTTCGCGCACAGATCATCTGGCAGCGCGGTCAGCGGCAACCGAATATCCGCTGTCATCCATCCCAGCATGGCACAAGCCGCCTTCACCGGAATTGGATTGCTCTGCTCAAACAGCGCAGTATTGAGTGCCTGCATCTCACCCTGCAAACGGCGGCCGGTCGCAAAATCGCCCGCAAGCATTGCATCACTGAGCGCCTTCATCGCTTCAGGCGCGATATTTGAAATCACCGAAATCACACCTTTGCCACCCATGGCCATGAATGGCGCCGCGGTAGCGTCATCGCCCGAATAGAACTCCATGCCGCCATCACACGCCAGCATGCTCTGAGTGAGCTGCTCCATATTGGCAGTGGCATCCTTGATACCGACGATATTGCTGAGCTTCGACAGCCTACCGACCGTCTCCGGTAACATATTGGAGGCGGTGCGACCCGGCACGTTGTAGATAATCAACGGCAGGTGCACCGCTTCGGCCACCGCCTTGTAGTGCAGATAGATCCCTTCCTGAGTCGGCTTGTTGTAGTAGGGCGAAATAAGCAGCGCCGCATCGGCACCCAGCTCCTTGGCGGCCTGCGTGAGCTCAATGGATTCGGCAGTATTATTACTACCGGTTCCGGCTATCACAGGAATACGCCCGCCCACATGCTCAACGGTCAGCCCGATCAGGTGCTTGTGCTCATCGAAAGAGAGCGTCGCCGCCTCGCCGGTGGTTCCGGCAGGTACCACGGCTTCCACCCCTGCGGCGATTTGCCGGTCAAGATGAGCGCGAAACGCCTCTTCGTCGATCTGACCATTTCGGAACGGGGTGACCAGCGCGGTCATCGTGCCATGAAACATGTATGCCTCCGTTCAGCCGTACTATAGCCGTTAATCCTGTGGGAAAAAGAGGAAACTCGATTCGGCTTCAATTCATCAATCCGACATGATGGCCTGCTATGATAGTGACTGTTGCATCGATCATGCATCAGTGGACTTGATAAACGGTCCAAGGAGCAGGGTATGTTAAAGGTAACAATCCATGAAGAAGACGGCATTGCAGTACTGGAACCGAACGGCGCACTTACACAAGCAGATTTCGAGGCCGCTGCAACAATCATCGACCCGTTTATTGAACGGCGCGGCGGGCTGAACGGCGTAATGATTCACACCAAGGAGTTTCCGGGCTGGGACTCCTTTTCCGCCATGCTCACACATCTGAAGTTCGTGCGCGATCACCACACGAAGATTGCCCGTGTGGCGATGGTCACCGATTCCATCGCAGGCGACCTGGCCGAGGTGCTGACCGGTCACTTTGTACAGGCCGAGGTGAAACATTTCGGATTCAACGCGTTTAAAGAGGCAAGGCTCTGGGTGCTTGGTTTGTGATCGCGCTGAACAATTCGTTGGCGGCCTGGGGCACATCCGGGTTTGAGGCTGTACTCAAAGCAGAAATCGCGGCAGCGAGCATTGAGGAGCTGCAACTGCAACAGGCGCTTCGCCTTGGCAATACGGTGCTGGAAGGCACTGTGCAGGCGATGCTGATTTCCGCTGAAAAGACGGATAACACCATCCACGCCCGCGTCGGTCTATTTTTCAAGAGCATCATCGCCGGCTGCGCCTGCGCCGATGACCCGACGCCCGGGGAAGAGCAGAATGAATATTGCGAGGTTCAGCTGGATATCAAAATGCCGACAGCGAAAACAACCATTCTGGCCGTGAGCGAATGACTGTTTAACTTCTTAACGCTTTATCAGGTTTTGTAAAGCAAATAGTGGTGATTCAGCTATTATATTCGCCATAGTATTCATGTGGAGGAGTAGAATGACTAAGAATAATAAAATATGGGGAGCGCTGATTGTTGTTATAGCCTTGGGAGGTGGTTGTACAACTACTAAAACTAATATTCAAAGCTTAAATATTTCCTCAAATAACATGTCTGAAATCTGCATTACAGAGAACAAGGATGTTATAGTGAAGGATTTTTTGCCTGTTCTACAAGCTGGTTTTGCGAGACATAATATTAATACAAAAATATATGACCAACGCCTTTCTCGTTCGTGTGAATACCAATTAACCTATGATGCCCATGGTAGATGGGACTTATATGTATATCTAGCAAGTGCCTATATTGAGATAAGACATAACAATGAAATTGTCGCCTATGCTAATTATCGAGGGCCTTCCGGACTAAACCCGGCTAAGAGAGAAAGCACACAATCAAAAATTGACCCCGTAATTGATGAACTTCTCAAAGAATTCCCTCGAAAATAAATCTGGACCCTCTAGCCACTTGTTTTGGCGAAAGCTGACGCTCATGTTTTCCCATCAGTCTTGAAGAGATATGCTCTTCAAATGTCGAACCCCAATTTTCCTTTGCTGAATGCACATGGGCTAAACCTGCAAGCCGTTTTTGACATCGCCGCGTTACCGGGTGAGCTGACAGGACAAGTTCCGGAGTTTGAGCACTACCGGCGACTGGTGTTGATCGGGCATGGCGGCAGGGAAATGTGGGAAGCCTTGCAGGCATCCGAATTCAGCAACCAGCCTAATCCGGTTGATTCGTTTTCAGTGGGTACAGTAAAGCGTTGGCTGGCCGAGTCTTACCCAGATGCGAAATATGAAATCATCTATCCCGTGTCCGAACAGATGCTGCCGCTACAACAGCTCGGCAAACTCGCCGGCTGGCATCACGATTCGCCGTTTCGTATCGGCATCAATTGCCGCTGGGGTTCGTGGTTCGCCTATAGAGCAGTAGTACTGGTCGATGCCGAGCTGCCGGTCACTACACCTGAAATCTGGGGCTCACCCTGCGAGAAGTGCACAGAGAAGCCCTGCATTACCGCCTGCCCGGCAGGGGCGGTTTCGGACGAGGAGAAGATGCTGGAGCGCTGTATCGATTACCGACTGGAAGAGGGGTCAACATGCGCACGCCAGTGCCTGTCGCGCCTCGCCTGCCCGGTGGGCGCAGAGCACCGCTATGACCGGGAGCAACTCAACTATCACTACGAGCAATCGCTACAAACCATTCAGCATTGGCAGCAGTAATAAGCTAAGGCAAGGTACCGCACATGGATGTGCGGTGAGCGAACAAAGTGAGCTCGTAAGCGGAGCAAAACCAAGCTTTTGCGTAGCGATGGATATGAATGGCAGGAAGCCATTCATGAATCAATCAACCTGCATTCACCATGCGGCGGGAGGAGGGGACATCCACTTTCGATTCGGCGCGCAAGCCCAGCTTTTTGAACAGCGCCTGATCATCCTCGGCATCCTGGTTGCCCGCAGTGAGCAGCTTCTCACCGTAAAACATCGAATTTGCACCCGCTAAAAAGCAGAGCGCCTGCATCTCCTCGCTCATGGCTTCACGGCCTGCCGAGAGGCGCACATAGGAGCCCGGCATGGTGATGCGAGAAACGGCAATGGTGCGGATGAACTCGAAATTATCGAGATCGTCCAGCTCCTGCATCGGCGTGCCTTCGATCTTGATCAGCATGTTGATCGGCACGCTCTCCGGATGCGGCTGCATGCGCGCCAGTTGCGCCACAAGACCTGCACGATGGCGGCGCGATTCTCCCATGCCCACGATGCCGCCGCAGCAGATGCTCATGCCTTCGGCGCGCACGTGCTTCAGGGTGTCCAGACGATCCTGGTAGGTGCGGGTGGAGATAATCTCCTTGTAGTATTCGGGATCGGTATCGAGGTTGTGGTTGTAATAATCGAGCCCTGCCTCTTTAAGTTTCGCCGCCTGCTCTTCTGTGAGCATACCCAGCGTGGCACAGGCTTCCATATCCATCGCTTTCACTTCGCGAATCATATCGAGCACCATATCGAAGGCGCGCCCCTTCGGCTCGCGCCAGGCGGCCCCCATGCAGAAGCGGGTAGCACCCTTCTCTTTGGCCGCGCGCGCTGCCTGCATTACCTCTTCCTTCTTCATCAACAGCTCGCGTTCGAGCCCGGTGTCGTAAAGCGCGCTTTGAGGGCAATATTTGCAATCCTCGGAGCAACCGCCGGTTTTGATGGAGAGCAGGGTGGAGAGTTGCACGGCGTTGGCATCGAAATGGGCGCGATGCACGGTCTGCGCTTTGAACATCAGATCGTTGAACGGCAGCTCGAACAGCTCCTCGATTTCATCCACGGTCCAGTCATAACGCATACTTCTCTCCTGTGCGGTTAACGCGAAAGAGGCGCATGGTAAACTGGTTCGCCGTTTTCAGCAAAATTTTCGCTTAAGGCTTACAGGGTGTGCTTGATCGGATTGTAGTGCAGGCGGCTGAGGTTTTTCCGGATCACAAGAATGCGATTGATGCTCATGGAGAGCGAATCCATGCCCATATTGAGGAACATCTCTGTCCACTGTGGATTGGAGGCCATCTCGCCACAGACCGAAATAGTGATCCCCTTTTTCTTGGCAGCGCTTGCCGCATGCTCCAGCAGATGGCAAATGGCCGGGTGATTCGGCTGGTAGATATTCGCCACCTCTTCATCGGTACGGTCGGCAGCCAGCGTGTATTGAATAAGATCGTTGGTACCCACCGAGAAAAAATCGGAAATCGATGCCAGCTCTTCGGCAATCATGGCTGCGGCGGGTACCTCGATCATAGTGCCAACCTCGGGCATTTTGTGGATGCCCAGATCCTTGCGGCACGCCTCTATCTCCTCGTGAATCTGCTCCACTTCATCCATGGTGGTCACCATCGGAATCAGAATACGCAGCGCCCCCTCCTCAGCGGCCCGCAACAACGCCCTGAGCTGCGCGCGTAAAATCTCCGGGTGCTTCAAAAGCAGGCGTACGCCGCGAAATCCCATGGCCGGATTCTCCCCGCCTTCGCGGCGATTCAATACTTTTTCATACAGAAACGGCTTATCGCCGCCGATATCGAACAGGCGGAACGTGGCCTCCTTGCCGTTGAGCTGCCGCACAAGCGATACGTACTCCTGATACTGCCGCTCCTCATCAACCAGCGCGTCTTTTCCATCGAGAAAAAATTCGGTGCGGAACAGGCCGACGCCATCGGCACCGACGGCCTCGGCCAATGGCATCTGCTCGGAAAACTCGAGATTGGCCATCAATTGAAGTTCATGGCCATCCGCTGTTAGCGAAGGCTGGGTGGCAAAACTCTGAAAATCGGCCTTGATAGCCGCAATCGCTTCGACAAAGAGTTGATATTTCTCGCACTCCTCCCTGGTCGGATTCAACACCCACTGACCCTGCTCACCATCGAGCACCAGGGTATCGCCATCTTTTGCCAGCTGCATGATGTCAGCCACACCCACCAGCGCTGGCATGCCGATACCACGGGCAACAATCACAGCATGACTGTTCATCCCGCCCTGAGAGGAGATGATGCCGGCCACGCCCCGGCGCCAGAACGACACAATATCGAGCGCGCTGAAATCCTCGGCCACCAGTACCAGTTGCTCGCCCTCGTCAACCAGCGGTTTATCGGAATGATGCCCGGCCAGTGAACGGAAGATGCGCGCGCCGGCCTGCTCGATATCCCGTTTTTTATCACGCAGATACTCGTCCTCGAATTCATCGAACATCGTTTCGAGCTGATCGATGCGCTTACGCAACGCCCACTCCGCATTGATCATTTTGTTTTTGATAATCTTGGCTGCCTTGCCGATCAGTTCGGGATCGAGCAAAACAAGCCGGTAAACCTCGAGCAGCTGCAACGGATCCTTATGATGATGCACCGAGAGCTGGCTCTTCTCGAACTCGATCTCGGTCACTGCAGCATCGACGGCTTCCTGCAACCGGGCGATCTCCTCCTTCACCTCTTCGGATCTGATTTTTCTTTCGGGAATCGGCGTGCGCCCGTGTTCCAGCTTCTGGATACGCCCGATCACAATACCGGGACTGCTATCCACCCCTCTGCCGGTATGGCGTCCGACAGCAGCAGTATTCATTCGTCTTCTCCGAAACGCTGATTTATCAGCTCTTCCAATGTATCCAGCGCCTTATCGGCATCCTTGCCCTCGGCTTTCAACACCAGCGTGCTGCCCTTGCTCGCCGCCAGCATCATCAAACCCATGATGCTCTTGGCATTGATTTCGATCTCATCCTTCAGCAAGGCAAGATCGGACTCAAAACGGCTTGCCTCCGCCACAAACTTGGCCGAGGCCCGGGCATGCAGGCCGAGTTTGTTTTGTATGGTGATACGACGCTCCGGCATAACTAGCTCCCCTCCACTTTCACCGAAGGTATTTCCGAGGCGAGATAAATATGCTGCCGCCCGGCAGCCGCGACTTCGTGCGCCAATGCTGACAAATCGTGAATCTCCGCTCTCAGGCTGGCCGCTTTGATCAGCATCGGAAGATTAAAACCGGCCAGCACCTCGCAACTGCCGGGCTTCAGGCAACCCAGCGATACATTGCTGGGCGTACCGCCGAAAATATCAACCAGTATCAATACCCCATGCCCGCTTTCGCACTCTTTCACCCGCTCCTGCAACATTACTCGAAGCTGATCCGTGGCATTGCCGGGCGATACATCCAGCACCGATACCTGCGGCAGCGGCCCCAGCACATGCTCGGCCGCCTTCAGCATTTCGCCTGCCACCCTGTTATGCGCCACCAGCACCAGCCCGATCATCCGCTGCCCCTGTCTGCTTTCAGCTCCCGATGCCGCACAATCGCTGTGGTGCCATGATGTTCGCGCATGGCTTCCGCCATGGCTTCAGCCATATAGACCGAACGATGGCGCCCGCCGCTGCAACCAAAGGCCAGCATGAAATACTGCTTGCGCTCTTTTTTCAGTTGCGGCCAGATAAACTCGAGCCAGGCCAGCATCTGCTCTTTCGCCTGCGTCACAGAGTCGTATTTCTCCAGATACGTTTTCACCGACGCATCCATGCCGGTCTGCACGGCAAGCTCCGGCTGATAATGCGGGTTGGGCAAAAAGCGTACATCGACCACCATATCGGCATCCTGCGGCAGCCCGCGCTGGTAGGAGAACGACTGTACCGAAAAAATCAGCTCGGATTCCCTGGCATTGATCCGCTTTCGCCAGAATGATTCGACCATCTCCGCCAGTTCGTAAGGGTTGAGCGCTGTGCTATCGAGCACGAGATTGGCAATGCCGCGCAACGGCTGCATGGCTTCCCGCTCCTGTTCAATGGCCTGAGACAAATCGGCCTCCGGCGCATAAGGGTGCCTCCGGCGTAGAGTGGAGAATCTGCGCTGAAGCACCTCCGGGCTTGCCTCAAGATAGAGCACCTGCCATGGGCGCTCACTATCCTTCAACCGCGCCAGCGCCTGATGCAGGGTATCAATGTTGGCATGGCTGCGCGCATCCACGCAGACCGCTGCGTGCCGCCCGGAATCCATTTTTGCCGCCCAGTCGTGCAGCATGTCGAGCGGCAGATTATCGGTGCAGAAAAAGCCGATATCTTCCAGCGCGTGCAGCGCCGTGCTCTTGCCGGCTCCGGACAAACCGCTGATCAGCATCAACATCTCTCTTTCCACCGCTTACGCATCATCTTCTCCTGACTGCCCGTTCTGAATACGATCCTCCAGCGCCTTGATAAAATCCTGCCCGCTATCGATGCCTCGCTTTTTGAGCAGCTGATTACGTGTGGCCACCTCGACCAGTACCGCCAGCGAACGTCCGGGCCGAATCGGAATCAGCACCTTCGGCAACTTCACACCATGCAACTCCGACGTGTGCTGCTCGCCGAGGATACGCTCCTCCTCGGCAATCTTCTCCCACGGCACCATCTCGACAATCAGGCCGACCCGCTTGGCATCGTTGAGCGAAGCCGCGCCAAACAGGTCGCGAATATTCAGAATACCAAGACCCCGTATCTCCATATGATAGCGAATCGACTCCGGGCTTCTGCCCACCAGCCTTTCCGGGGTCTCCCGAACCAGCTCCACCATATCATCGGCAATCAGCCGGTGCCCGCGTGAAATCAGCTCCAGCCCGATCTCACTCTTGCCGATGCCGCTCTTGCCGATCAGCAGCACGCCAAGCCCGAACACATCCATAAACACGCCATGCTGAAAAGTGCGCGGAGCAAGCTTGCGCACAAGGTATTGCATGATATCGGTCATAAAGGCGGTCGAAGTGAGTTCGGAGACAATCAGTGGCGTATCGGTGCGAGTTGCAGCCTCAATAATGATCCGGGGCGGCAGAATGCCGCGCGTGACCACCACTGCCGCAGGAAACAGATCGAACAGCGCATCCACCGCCCGTTTGCGCTCGGGCTCGGGCCGGGAGGCCAGAAAATTAAGCTCTGTGCGACCGATAACCTGCAGGCGACTATCTTTAATATTTTCCAGAAACCCGGCAAATGCCAGTGATGGCTTCTGCAGGCGGGGGTGATCGATGGTGCGTGCCGTGCCGGGCTCACCGGCAATCAATCGCATCTGCAACGCTTCACCCTGCTCATCCAGGATTTCGGCGATTGGGATGCAAAGCGACTTGCTCATATTCAGGGGTTATTAAACGTCGACAACAATCCGGAAATTTCCTCTGCACTGTCGGCTTGCAGAATAGCCTCGCGGGTCTGCTCGGTTTGCAGAATCCGTGCCAGATAGGCCAGTAACTCAAGGTGTGTGCGATCGGCATGCTCGGGAACCAGCAACAGAATAATGATATGCACCGGCTCTCCGTCGATGGAGTCAAAATCGAGCCCTTTGGGGTGCCGGGCCAGCGCCAGCAGGGGTTCCGACAGGGCCGGCATCCGGCCATGGGGTATTGCCACGCCATGACCTATGCCGGTACTGCCCAGTGCTTCACGCGCCATGACCACTTCCAATACCTGATCGTTATCGATACCCGGCAGCAACTCCGCCATCTCATCGATCAGCGTGCGCTTACTGGCCGAATCAGCCTCCATGAGGATGTGTTCGACCGGAACCAGGGGCATCGGAAGCATCATGGCGGGCTGTTATACCTCGGAAGTATTCGAGCTCTCGATCCAGTTCAGCTGCCCTTCGGCATCGCGATGGATCATATTCAGAGAGTCGGTTGCTTCATTGATGAACACCAGCAGGTTGAGGTTTTCAGCCAGCTCCATCTGCATGACCGCTTCGTCCACACTCATCGGCTTGGCCGAAACGCTTTTCTGCTGCAACACTTCATGTTGATGATCCTCGGCCAGCTCTTCATGCGCCGCAGAAACATCCAGCAATTTGTGCGACACCTTGATTTCGCGTCCCTTGCGCTGGTTGTGCTCACTCTGGTGTTTCTTGAGCTTGGCACGGTAGCGCTTGAGCTGGCGATTCAGCTTGTCGACCACACCATCGATCGAGGCATACATATCTTCAGATTCATGCTTACCGTGAATATTGATGCCATTGACCTGCAGATTCATTTCGCAGCGCTGGCGGAATTTTTCAACCGATAGCACCACGTGTGCATCCACAACATGATCAAACGAGTGTTTGAGATGTTGCAGCTTGCTTTCCACATAGTCCTTAATTGCTGGTGTCAGTTCCAGGTGACGGCCTGTAATGGATACTTGCATCACTTCTCCTCCATTTTAAATTCGGCGCGTTTGGCGCCGTCTGTGGCTGCTTGGCGGCAGCCCCAAACCTTCCCGATATTTCGCCACCGTTCGACGGGCGACTTCGATACCTTCCGCCTGCAGGCGGTCGGCAATGGCCTGGTCGGAGATCGGACGACCGACCGGCTCGGATTCAATTAGCGACTTCACACGCTGCTGCACGCGATAAACCGAAATGCTGCCTCCGCCACGCGTTGGCAGGCCAGAAGAAAAGAACTGGCGCATTTCGATCATCCCAAGCGGCGTCTGCGCATATTTTCCGTTGGTGACTCGTGAAATCGTGGATTCGTGCAGGCCCACCTCTTCGGCCACATTCTGCAACGTCAGCGGCTTTAAACCCAGTACTCCGTGATCGAGAAATCCCCTTTGGCGTCTGGCCAGGCAATGCGCCACTTTGTACAAGGTTTCCCGGCGCTGGTCGAGCGCATAAAGCAGCCACTTTGCCTCTTTCATCGCCGAATCCATGAATTCGCGATCTGTTCCCGTAAACTGATGATCCTGCCACTGCTCATTCAGACGCACGCCACGCCAGGAGTAGTTCGGCACCTCGATCTGAATACTGCCGTCCGCCATACGGCGAAAAATCACTTCGGGACGAATATAGATATTGTTCACGCCGCGCAAACCATGGCCGGGGAACGGATCCAGCCTGCGCATACGCATTCTGGCTGCTGCCAGCTCCTCGATATCGCAACCGGCCAGCGATGCCAGCTTTTTATCCTCATCGGTAAGGTGCTCGGAAAAGTGCAGCAACAGTCGACGGGCAAGGCGGGTGGCCGCTTCATCGTCATTCAGCTGCAGCAACAGACACTCGGAGAGACTGCGTGCACCGATGCCGGAAGGCTCCAGCTCCTGCACGATATCTTCAAGCACAGCAATCAATTTGTGCCGATCCACGCCGAGCTGCGCCGCCAGCTCCTCCGGATCGGTACGAAAATAGCCGTCATCATCAAGCGAATCGACCAGCGCATGCGCAATGGTGCGCACATCGCCCTCCATCGGCTCGTGATTGATCTGCTCGTGCAGCGACTCGGAGAGCGACTGCTCTTCATGCCACTGCTGCTCACGATTGGAAAAGTCATCGTAAGAGCTTCCCGGACTATTGGAATACATGCTCTCCCAGCGATCATCCCCGGATTCGCGCCAGGCATCCTGCTCCTGCAGTTTTTCCGCCTCGCTCTTGGGTAGCTCGGCCTCTTTGTCCGCTGTATTCGATTCCGGCTTCTCCTGCTCCTGTGTCTTTTCCAGCAGCGGGTTGGTCTCCAGACAATCTTCGATATACGTTTCCAGCTCCACCGTATTCATGGCCAGAACCTTCAGGCTCTGGGTCAGCTGCGGGGTCAGCGCCAGCCGCTGACCAAGCTTTTGCGTAAGCTTAGTTTGCATGCAGGCACCTGTGCATCGGCTTGGCGGAAATTTGTGCCGACCCTGCTGTTCGGCAGCAGCCGGAACCGGCATCAATCAGTGTGGGAATTCGAATCACAGAAACGATCATCCTATTAAGGTTTATAGGCCAGCTGCTGCCGAAGCACAAGGCTCAGGCATCCGCCTGACGAAACGGCGCCAGCAATTCGGCCAGTTCGCCACTCTCATGCATCTCAGTAGTGATATCGCAGCCGCCAACGAACTCGCCCCGGATATAAAGCTGGGGGATGGTCGGCCATTCGGCATAGGCCTTGATCCCTTCGCGCACAGCAGGGTCCAGCAACACATTGATCGCGGTATACGGCACCTGATATGAATCCAGGATCATCGCCACGCGTTGCGAAAAACCACACTGCGGCATTTGTGGCGTGCCCTTCATAAACAGCACAACATCATTGCCTTTCACCAGCGCATCGATTTTTTCAATTATTTCACTCATTGGGTTCCCTCTGTTTGGCGCTACGCAGCCCGGGTTTTCAGGGCCAGCGCATGCACCGCTTCTTTCATATGATCCCCTAAAGCATCATAGACCATCTTGTGCTGACGGATGCGCGGCACTCCGGCAAACGATGCCGCAGCCACCTCCATCTCGAAATGGTCGTCACCGGCATACAGGCGCACACTCACCTCGGCATCGGGAATATGCGCTTTTACCAGCTTCTCAAGTGTTTCGGTATCGACTTTCACCTTAATCCTTCAGGCAGCATGCACTGCGCATCCATGCCGAGAATATGCCCGGTCGACCCGATCCGTCCATGGGTCGTCTTCCTTGATCCGCAAATCGCTTCATCCCGGGAAAATGGTGGGCCCACCAGGACTCGAACCTGGAACCAACCGGTTATGAGCCGGTAGCTCTAACCAATTGAGCTATGGGCCCGGGAAGCCGCACGCTAATCGCAGACCCCCCCAATGTGAACTAGCCAGTGAACAAGCAAATGTGAAGCGCCAGAAAGCGGCAAAAACTGCGAGTGCAGTTTGGCAAGGCTTACGATAGGCTGCCGCGCCATGGATTTTAAAGAACTCAACCTCCCCGAGCCTTTGCAGCGCGCCATCGATGATCTCGGCTTCACCAAGCTGACCGATGTGCAGAACGTCTGTCTGCCGATGGCACTGGCAGGAAAAGATATTGCAGGCCAGGGCCGAACCGGTACCGGCAAGACCGCCGCTTTCCTGATCACCACCATCACCAAACTGCTGACGCAGGAGCCCAAAAAGGGGCGTGAAAAAAAACACCCTCGGGCGCTCATCATCGCGCCGACCCGCGAGCTGGTAGTGCAAATCTCGGATGATGCCAAACATCTCGCCAAATATACCGGCCTGAAGCTGCACACCGTATTCGGCGGCGTGGATTACGAAAAACAGATGCGCGCCTTCGAAGAGGGGGTCGATATCCTGATCGGCACGCCCGGACGCCTGATCGACTACCACCGCAAGCACTGCTATTCGCTCAGCAAGTGCGACATGATGGTGATCGACGAGGCCGACCGCATGTTCGATCTCGGCTTCATCAAGGATCTTCGCTTTTTGATGCGCCGCCTGCCCAAATATAATGAGCGTCAGGCTCTGATGTTTTCCGCCACCCTTTCCCACCGCGTGCTGGAGCTGGCGTATGAGCACATGAACAACCCGGAAAAACTGCGCGCGGAAGAGGGCGACCTCACCGCCTCCAACATCACCGAATCGGTTTACCAGACCGGCATGGACGAAAAGTTTCCGCTTTTGGTCAGCCTGCTGCGCGAATACAACGTCAGCCGTGGCATGATCTTCATCAACCAGAAGCGCACCGGCGAAAGGCTGGCGGAACAGCTTGCCCATTACGGGTTTGCAATCGGCATTCTTTCCGGCGATGTGCGCCAGGCCAAGCGCATGAAGATCCTGAAGGATTTCACCGAGGGCAAACTGCACCTGCTGGTTGCCACCGACGTAGCCAGCCGCGGCCTGCATATTGATGATGTGACCCACGTTTTCAACTACGACCTGCCGGAAGATGCCGAAGATTACGTGCATCGTATCGGCCGCACCGCCCGCGCAGGCTCATCCGGCGTGGCGATTTCATTCTCCTGCGAAAAGTTCTGTTTTGGTTTGCCTGATATCGAAACCTATATCGGGCATGCGATTCCGGCCCCAGCCTGGGATCACTCCCGGCTTGAAATCGGCCCGCCGACACACAAGGATCAGCACGCTGAAGGGCTGGATGCGGAAGACCGCGAGCAACCTCGTCCGCAAAAAGAGGGGCAGGGCAATCGTCGACGTCGCCCCCGTCGCCGCTCCGGCAAGCCGCAAAACAGATAATCGGGGCCTTGCCCCCTTTGACTTGAATTTGAAGGTGAAGTGATATGGGAAGAGCGTTTGAAGTTCGAAAAGCATCCATGGCCAAAACGGCCAATGCCAAAACCAAGGTCTATTCGCGCTACGGCCGCGAAATCTATGTGGCCGCCAAGAATGGCGGCACCGATCCGAGTGCCAACCTGACGCTGCGCCGCCTGATGGAAAAGGCGAAAAAGGATCAGGTGCCGGGCCATGTAATCGAGAAGGCTCTCGACAAGGCCAGCGGTGTCGGCGGCGAGGATTTTGCGCCAACCCGCTACGAGGGTTTCGGCCCCGGCGGCTGCATGGTGATCGTCGACTGCCTGACCGATAACAACACCCGCACCTTCGCCGACGTGCGTGTCTGCTTCACCAAGAGCGACTCCAAACTGGGTGCGCCGGGCGCGGTTGCGCACATGTTCGATCATCTCGCCATCTTCTCCTTCAAGGGCGATTCGGATGAAGCGGCGCTCGAGGCGCTGATGGAAGCCGATGTGGATGTCACCGATGTCGAGTATGAGGACGGCACAGTGACCGTATTCGCCCCCACCACCGAATTCTACAAGGCGCGCACCGCACTGCTGGATGCCATGCCCGGGCTGGAATTCGACGTGGAGGATATCTCGTGGGTGCCGCAGACCAGCGTGCAGGTGAGCGGTGACGATGCGGTGATGATGAACAAGCTGCTCACGATGCTGGATGATGTGGACGACGTGCAGAACGTTTACCACAACGCCGAGATCATCGACTAACAGCTCTGCCTCTCAATGCAAAAAGCCCCGCTTCGCCGGGGCTTTTTTATTGAGCGTAGTTTACCACCTTAATATCTATTTTGAGTCGTATTTAGTTTTGAAACACCCACAAATGTTTTTGCGGACGTGCCGAGGATATTTCAACAACGAACGCTAATCTCATGCTGTGTAACCAATTAACGGTAGACGGTTGCGTCTTGCGTTAATTGGTGTATACTTTGTCCAACTTGACGGCGCAAGGAGAGTACAGAGCCATGAGTAACAAAGATTATTCCCTCACATCTCTTAATAAATTCTTAGATTATGCCAGCGAAAAGGGCTTAATTAAACGCGCTACTGCGGATGCGCGGAAGCGTGCTGCAAATAAAATATTAGAGGTCTTGGAAGAACATGAGCTCAGTGATCTAAGGGAAATTGATATAGATCGAACATTTAGCATGTTCGAAAACCTCAAAGGAAAGGAATACAAGCCAGAAAGCTTGCTGGTGTTTAAAAGTCGTCTAAAGTCTGCACTGACAGACTTCGAATCGTATATAGATAGCCCATCTCAATTCAAACCTTCAAGCGCACAAAGACAAAGAAAATCCTCAAAAACTTCTCAAGGAGAGCAAAAAGTTCCGGGGGCTCTTATGAGCAAGCCAACGCGAGCAATAGATGTTTCAGATAATATTGATGAGACTCTTCCGTCTAACGAGGAGCCAAGACACATTGTTATCCCAATACCCTTGCGGCAAGGCTTGACCATAAAAATACACAATATCCCTGCCGATCTAACGACTATGGAGGCGGAAAAGCTAGCAGCAATTATTAAAGCGTATGCGTTACCAGAGGGATAACAAAGTTTGAGGGTCGGTAAACCGACCCTCAAAAGGGGAATGGAAAGCCCACTACACCCATTAGTTAGCACCTGAAGTGTAGCGGATTCCTCCAAAAAAACAAACAAGGGCTGCTTTCCGCTCTTGCAGGAGATTGCTAATGGTAGCAAGAAAGAATCCGCCACCGGGATACAGGTGGGTATTTTGTCGGTATAGACGGGTAAAGAATAGCACTAGGCTGTTAGATGCTCATGATTATGGGCATGAGGCTTGGTGTTTCCTTATTCGTACATAACACGTCCTTAAAGGGAGGGGCGAAGGCCTCTCCCTTTTCTACTATCTTATACAAACTGCAGCAGGATGAATCCTGTACTTAGAAGAAAACCGATTCCGGGAACCCAAACCGGATAGCTCACGCCTCCCGGCTGGCCTGCCCCGGTCAACTTGAGTCGCAATAAAGCGAGATTGGTCAGCGCGAACAGAAACAGCGTGACCAGGCTGGTGAGCTGAGCCAGTGTCAGCAACGGCAGCGCCAGAGCCAGGGCCAAAATCAGCGAAGCGACAATGGCTGTGGCCTTCAGCGGTGTGCGCGTAACCGGATGCACCTCGGAGAGGAAGGCCACGGCCATACCCTGGCTGCTCATGCCGTAAAGCACGCGCGACACCTTGATCATCTGAATCAATGCGCCATCCAGCACGGCAATAATACTGATGGCCGCAATGGCCACTTGCGATGATGCTCCGGCCTGCTCGACGATCAGTGCCAGTGGCGCCTCGCTGGCGGCAAGCTCGGCTGCAGGCACCGCGAGAACCGCGACCAACGAAACGCCGCCGTACAGCAGCATGGTGATCGCCAGCGCCAACACAATGGCAAGGGGCAGATTCTTCTCGGGTGCCTCGACCTCTTCGGCCAGATTCACCATATCCTCAAAGCCAATGAAGGCATAAAAGGCGATGAAGGCGCCAGCGGCAATGCCGAGCCATACGGACATCTCCATCGGCGGCAACAACTCGGGCAGACGCGCTGGCAGGCTCTCGAAATGCGTTCCCGAAACGCCGATCACCAGCAGCAGGCCGAGGATGGTGATCAGGGTGGTGATGGCGGCCACCGTTGCCGACTGGGCAATGCCCCAGGCCGCCAGCAAACCCAGGCCGCTAACGAGCAATATCAGCAGCAGCCACTCCGGCAGAGGGATAAAAAAATGTAGGTAGCCGACCGCCCCGTTGGCAATGGTGGCTGCCGAGATTATGCCGATGCTTGCTGCCGACCAACCCACCGCGATGGAAAACGGACGCCAGTGGAAAGCCTCATCGACATAGACCGCCTCGCCGGCACTGCGCGGAAAGCGCGAAGAGAGCTCGGCATAAGAGAAGGCGGTGAATCCGGCAATCACAGAAGCCAGCAAAAAGGCAACCGGTGCATACATTCCCGCCTTGCCGGCAACCTGACCAACCAGAACGAAAATGCCGGCGCCGATGATGGTTCCGAGCCCATAGAGGGTGAGCAACGGCAGAGAAATAGTGCGCCTGAGCTGAACGGACATGAACTCTCCTCGTTATTGAGCATAGCAGGAGGAGGAATACACCGACAATGCGATTGGTTTCATAAACTAAGCCGATGAAAGCTGTAAGAATAATGTTTTAGCGCCTTGCGTTTTCACGGCGGCTATTCTTCAATGATTGATATTCGGTCATTGGAGGGAGCCATTCGTCGGAAGTGGCGTCCCGGAATGAATAATCGAACTAATTCAATCATCTCCCCGTTCGGACGAGCCTGTGCCCAACAGCCTCCATTAGCAGCACGATAAGTCCGTAAAAGGAGATATTGACTAACGCCTCTTCTGCTTTTTAATGCTCAAAGCCCGGTTCGCTGAAGCTTTTAAACAGCATGGGCAACTATCATGCCCATGCTGCCCAAGCACGCTTTGGTTCAACCGCCTTGCCGACGCCCGTAGGCCAACAGACCAAATAAAATCAGCACCATTAGCACAGCACTGGTATTTAGCTGCGCTACCGGCTGGATACAGCCTCCTCCTCCACCTCCTCCAGCCGCGGGTGAGGAACTGGCATCCCACTTCTGCACACTGCCACCGAATGTGCCGGCATACAGCGTCGCCGGTGTTGCCGGATCGATCGAAATGGTCAAAACATTGGAAGAGATCAGGCCCGTATTCATGGCGGCCCAGCTGGCGCTGCTATCCGTGCTCTTGGATACGCCACCACCGTTGGTTCCAACATAGAGTGTAGCGGGCGTCGTCGGATCGATGGCCAAAGCATTGACAAGGAGGTTGGCAAGGCCTGTGTTGGCAGCCGCCCAACTGGCGCCACTATCTGTGCTTTTGAAAACACCGCCGCCATTCGTGCCGGCATAAAGCGTCGTCGGGGTTGCCGGATCAATCGAAAGGGCCTGAACGGTGAGGTTGGTCAGGCCGGTGTTTGTAGCCGCCCAGTTCGTGCCGCCATTCGTACTTTTGAAAACACCGCCGCCACCTGTAGCCGCATAGAGTGTGGTGGGTGTGGCTGGATCAATGGCTATCGCCCATACCAAAAGAGTGGTCAGGCCGGTATTGGCGGCCGCCCAGTTCGTGCCGCCATTAGTACTCTTGAAAACACCGCCACTACCCGTCCCCGCGTAAAGCGTGGTGGGCGTCGTCGGATCAATAGCTATTGCCAGGATGTTTCCTGCGGCCGCGATACCAGTGCTTGAAAGTGCCCAGTTCGCCCCACTATCGATACTCTTGTAAACACTGGTGCTTGCCCCCGCATAGAGTGTGGTGGGTGTGGCCGCATCAATCGCCATGCTCCAAATATAGAGGCTGCCTAGGCCGGTATTGGCTGCCGTCCAGTTGGTGCCCCCATCCGCGCTCTTAAAAAGACCACCGCCATTCGTACCAGCATACAGCGTGGATGAGGTGGTTGGGTTGATGGCTGTGGCATAGACCCGCATCGCAGCCAGATCGGCATTCGCGACCGCCCAGTTAGCGCCGCTATCCGTACTCTTGAAAATACCGTCCCATGTTCCGGTGTAGAGTGTGGTTGTCGTAATGGCGATGCTGTTAATAAACACAGATGTTACGCCGGTATTCGCAGCCGCCCAGAGACTCCCGCCATTTACTGTCTTAAAAATACCACCGCCATTCGTACCGACATAGATCGTGGTAGGGACGGCCGGGTCAATGGAAATGTCTTCAACTTTCAGGTTGGTCAAACCATTGTTCATCGCCGCCCAGAGGCCTCCGCTATTCGTACTTGTGAAGAATCCACCTCCATTCGTACCGGCATAAAGTGTAGATGGAGTGTTTGGGTTGATGGCAATGACTTTGACAGTCGTGTTGGTCAGGCCGTTGTTTGCGGCCGCCCAGTTAGCGCCGCTGTCGATGCTCGTAAAAACGCCGCCATTCGTGCCGGCATAAAGCGTGGATGAAGTGACCGGGTCGATTGCAATAGTCCATATAAAAAGATTGGTCAGGCTGGTGTTCGCAGCCGCCCAGTTAGCACCGCTATCCGTACTTTTAAAAACACCTCCGCCATTCGTGCCGGCATAAAGCGTGGATGGAGTGGCAGGGTCAATGGCAATCGCATTGACGTTGAGATTGGTCAGGCCGGTGTTTGCGGCTGCCCAGTTGGCGCCGCCATCCGTACTCTTGAAAACGCCACCGCCATTCGTACCAGCATACAAAGTGGATGACGTGGTTGGGTTGATGGCAATGGCCTGAACAGACGGATTAACCAGCCCTGTGTTCGCGTCCGTCCAGCTCGTGCCGCCATCCGTGCTCTTGAAAACACCACCATTATCCGTTCCGGCGTAAAACGTGGATGCAGCTGTTGGGTCAACGGCAATTATATTCACAATTCCGCCATCAGGCCCTGTGGACAGACTCCATGATGTCGGTATCGCCGCCAATGACGGCGTTGCCAGCATCACAAGCACTCCAAAAAGACAGATAAAATTTCCAGACAGTTTATTTATCCAACCATTCATGGCTCCCTCCTTTTCATGGCCTTTTAACGACCGTTCACAGCATTCCTAGGCCGACATTGAATCTCTCCCCGAATCGGCACAGGCAGTCGGTTTCGGCAACTCATGGTAACAATACCACTATGCTGGGAAAATAAATTAGACATTGAACAGACTTTGTATCTCCCCTCAGCCAGTAATACGCTCAGTAAACCAATAGCGTTATGCAACGTCAACTCCAGCTGAAGAACACAGGCCACTGGAAAACGCTGGCATATCATGATTAGGAACTCCCAGAACACCTGGCCCAACTCACCGTCATCAAACACAAACCATTCATAAGATAAACTAATGCAATCCATAAAAATTATAAGCATGCCTTTTTCTTTGTTTCGACTAGAATTGCGGACAGAAACTTTTTCGGGGGGCCGATATGTCCGACAAGGAACAATACAAAGTCAAAGAGAAACCGTTTTACCAGCCGCAGGCCGATGAGGTGGAGCTGTATGAAGCCGCCTATGCCGCACGCCTGCCGGTGATGGTGAAGGGGCCGACCGGTTGCGGTAAATCCCGCTTTGTGGAACACATGGCCTGGAAACTCAAAAAACCATTGATCACCGTGGCATGCAATGAGGACATGACCGCCTCGGACCTCGTGGGCCGTTACCTGCTCGATGCCAACGGCACCCGCTGGCTCGACGGCCCGCTGACCACCGCCGCCCGCATCGGCGCCATCTGCTATCTCGATGAAGTGGTGGAGGCCCGCCAGGACACCACCGTGGTGATCCACCCGCTGACCGACCATCGCCGCACGCTGCCGCTGGATAAAAAAGGCGAGCTGATCGAAGCGCATAAGGATTTCCAGCTGGTGATCTCCTACAACCCCGGCTACCAGAGCCTGATGAAAGACCTGAAGCAATCGACCAAGCAACGCTTCACCGCCTTCGAGTTCGACTATGCCGCAGAGTCTGTTGAGACCGGTATCGTGGCCAAGGAGACGGGTATCGATAAAGAGCTTGCCGGGAAGCTGGTGAAAGTGGGCGTTGCCGCCCGTAACCTCAAAGGCCACGGGCTGGATGAGGGCATCTCCACGCGCCTGCTGGTTTACGCCGCCACCCTGATCAAGGGCGGTATCGAGCCGAAGGCAGCCTGCCGCATGGCGCTGGTTCGCCCCATTACTGACGATGCGGATATACGGGATACGCTCGATCATGCCATCGACTCAGTGTTCGGGTAATCGGGAAACTCTTCATGCACGTCTGCTGCGTTATGCTCGCCTTGGCTGCTCGACGTAACATTCAGTACGCCTGCGCAACCATGGCTTCGCATGCCTTGCATCCACGCACGGATAGTTTCCCTCTGATGTTGAGACTCCGTGCATCCACACATGAATTCAACTCCTTGGCGATACGGGGTCTGTTATGAGTGAAAAAGCCGTAAGAAACATGGAGTTCGAGATGTACTGGCAGCGGCTGGGCAGCCGCTTCCCGCAAATCGATGCCGTGTTTGATGACCTCATGCGCGAGGCCAAATCCCTGCTCAGCAAACAGGGGCTTGTCGACTACATCGAAAACGCCTCCTACCTCGGCAAAATGGGGCGGGGCTCCGAACCGCTGCTGGTGTTTCTTGAAGAAGCGCCGAGCGTCGCTGCGCAGGTCGGTGAAGAAGTGCTGCCGATGCTCAAGGATTTTGTGCTCTTTCTCTCGCGCAACACCAATGCGCCGGCCATCGTGCCATTCCTGCAAAATATGGCCGCAGTGTCGCGCCGCCTGCCGACACTCGACATCTTCGCAAACTTTCTCGATCTGATGCGTGATTTCGCGGAGCGGACCAGCGGTTCGGTGCACGGCCATCACACCACCTTTCCAAGCCCGGGCCTGCCGGAGCTGCTGAAGCAGGCGCCAACGATCCTCGGTCTGGTATCGCTGGAGGGAATGAAGAACTGGATCGATTACGGCGTGCGCTACTACAACGATCACCCGGAGCGACAGAAGGATTTCTTCGGCCTGCAATCGGCGGATGCGCATGCCGTGCTGCAACGCGAACGCCACGGCACCCTGTTCATGGACAACGAGCGCAAACTCGATTCCTACATGCGTGCCATGTGGAACGACCACGACTACCTCGTTCCCTATTCGCTGGCCTTCGACCAATTGCGCAAGCCGATGCCCTATTACGATAGTCTGGGTATCCGCATCCCCGATGTTTACGACGATATGGGCGACGTTTCCGGACTGGATCGCTACCGTGCAGCCCTTGCGCACATGTCTGCCCACCGCCGCTGGAGCCAGCAGATGATCGTGGACAACTGGAGCCCCTTTCAGCGTGTCGGCGTGGAGGTATTCGAGGATTCGCGCGTGGATTATCTCGCCATGCAGCGCTACCCGGGGCTGCGCAAGCTTTTCCTCGCGCTGCACCCCGTGCCGAACGAAGCCGACCTCGAAAAAAAGGACGTTTCGCTGATCCGGCTGCGTCTGGCCATGGTATCGCGCGCCATTCTCGACCCCGAGTATCGAAATCAAATACGCAATAGCGAGATACGGGGGTTCGTCGACCGCTTTTTCGAAGCGATGCAGGATGGCGAGAGCAGCAGCAAGGATATGGCATCCATTGCACTCTCGTTTATCGCACGTACCCGCCAACAGGCCGACCTCTCCCCGAACGTCTACTTCGAAAACACGGAGGTGAGTTATCGTGACGACAACCGCCATCTCTGGATCTATATCGAACCAGGCGACGAAGACGAGATGTTCGAGCACCTCGACCAGAAAAAGAAGAGCGATGAGGGCGAATCATCCGGCCTGCCGCCTCGCCATTACCATGAGTGGGACTATCAGGCGAATCACTACCGACCGGACTGGGTCAGCGTCTACGAAGTTCTGCACCCCTCGGGCAGTGCAAGTGACGTGGATCGGCTGCTGCAGAAGCACGCAGCACTGGCGAAAAGGCTGAAACGTATCCTCGACATGCTCAAGCCGCAGGAGAAGGTGCGCATCCGCTATCAGGAAGAGGGGAGCGAGCTCGACCTCGATGTCGCCATCCGTTCGCTGATCGACTACAAGGCCGGCAGCCAGCCCGACCCACGCATCAATATGAGCCATCGTACCGATGGCCGTAGCATCGCCGTGTCGCTGGTGCTTGATCTCTCCGAATCGCTCAATGAGAAGGTGGCTGGTGGCGAACAAACCATTCTGGAACTGTCGCAAGAGGCGGTATCGCTGCTGGCCTGGGCAGTCGAAAAACTGGGCGATCCACTTGCCATCGGTGGCTTTCACTCCAACACCCGGCACGAAGTGCGCTTCCTGCACATCAAGGGCTTCAGGGAAGCCTGGGACGATAGCGTGAAATCACGCATCGCGGCCATGGAGGCGGGCTTTTCGACCCGCATGGGCGCCGCCATGCGCCATGCCGGACACTACCTGAAAAATCAACAAGCCGACAAAAAGCTGATGCTGATCCTCACCGACGGCGAACCGGCCGACATCGATGTGAAGGATGAACGGCTGCTGATCGAAGATGCCCGCCAGGCGGTGAAAGAGCTCGACCGGGATGGAGTCTACAGCTACTGCATCAACCTCGACCCAAAAGCGGATGAATACGTGTCGGATATCTTCGGCAAGCAGTACACCATCATCGACCATATCGACCGGCTGCCTGAACGCCTGCCGGAAGTGTTTATTTCACTGACAAAATAGCTCAATTCATGTGCTGGGGTAACACTCCGGCGCAAGCCCGCTCATATTCCTGCATATAAAACCGGCTTTTGCATAGGTTCTGACAGGAGATTTATTCATTTGAGTTTTCGTATTTCTCCTGCTTTACTAACGTCTCGCGGGGGATAAATGAAGCAACGCTTGCTGCTGCTGGTGTTTAGCGGAACCACTATCATTACAATTGCAACGATTGTATCGATTGCGTTTTTGTATTCGCAATATTCAAAGTATCGCAGTGTTGAAGAACATTCGCTGCAAATCATCCGCAGTCTGAACAGCATTCAGGTATCGGGCATGCGATTTGTCAGCTCAACGAATGAACTCTCGCTAATCCTTGCCGAACAGCACCACGCTGAAGAAAACGTATCGCATAGCGAGAGTCTCCGTGATAAAGAGCGTCAGCTAATTGATACGGGCTGGAACGAGCTTATCGGCTCCTATAAAAAATATACGCATTTACTCACCACAAATCATGCC
The DNA here is from genome assembly GCA_050302175.1 of Mariprofundaceae bacterium. Classification (GTDB taxonomy): domain Bacteria; phylum Pseudomonadota; class Zetaproteobacteria; order Mariprofundales; family Mariprofundaceae; genus JBNLAN01. The sequence continues at coordinate 109,116 of JBNLAN010000013.1, forward strand.
AACAGCCAAGAGAAACGGCAGGCACTACCCCGTCAGATACAGCAGTTGCATACCACCAGCCAGCACCTGATCAATCTGAAAAAACGCGGTGTACACGGAGATGCTGTACTGTCGGCAAAAGAGGAGTTTGAGAAGGCAGAGGTAACGTTTATCTCCACCATGCAGGAGCTCGTCGAGCGAGAATACCAGCGTATCGATGAAACAGGCCAAAACATGATCGGCGCCCTAAAGTACACCGCCTATGTCGTCGCATTCCTGCTTATTCTTGCCATACTTATCATTCTCTCCGTCAAAATATTCGTCTCCCGACATATTATTACCCCTTTGGGCAAGCTAACCGATGCAGCCAATCGTATTGCACACGACGAATCGCGAAAACTTGGCGTCAAAGCGAGTGGTAACGATGAAATCAGCGCCCTGACCCGAGCCTTGGCGGGTATGCTCGATCACCTGTATCTCACAACCATCGACAATGCCTTTCTTGAATCCATCATCGAAACGATCTCTCAGCCAATGGTTGTCGCCAACAACGAAGGACATATCGAACGTGCCAACCAGGCAGCCAGCGATCTGTTTGGCTACAGCAGGGAAGAGCTTGCCTCCATGCTGGCGTGCGATCTGTTTGGCGGCAGCGCAGAAAGCGAACTGTTCGGCTTTAATGCACTGGTCAGGAACCAGAGAATATCGGCGCTTTCCACCAAGATTCTCGATAAAAACGGCGTTGAAATACCTGTCATGCTTTCGGCCGGACGCCTTCATAACGGCGACAACGAGCTTAGTGGTGCAGCCTATACCTTTACCGATATGCGCGAATTCCTGTCGCTGGAGGCGCAGTTCGTACAGTCACAAAAAATGGAGGCGCTGGGTACGCTGGTCGGCGGCATCGCACACGACTTCAACAACCTGCTCTCCGGCGCTTCCGGTAACCTCTATCTGATGAAAAAACATATTACCGGTATCCCGGAAGCGTTGAAAAAACTCGAAACAGTCGAAAAAATTATGCTTAGTGCTGCCGATATGGTGCGAAGCCTGCTGACCTTTGCCCGCCGGGGAACCATGCAGAAACAGGATTTCGATCTCATCCCGTTTTTCAAAGAGTTTTACCGCATCGCTCGTACCACGCTCCCGGAGAGTATTACCCTGGATATGGAGCTACCCGAGCACCGTCTGTTTATTAGTGGTGATATTTCGCAAATCCAGCAAGTGCTGCTGAATCTGGTAATCAATGCACGGGATGCGCTCGAAAACACCAAAAACCCTGTCATTCATCTCCGGCTGGAAGAGTTTCTGCCCGACAAAGAGTTCCAAAAACGCCATCCTGACATGACACGAACCCCCTTGGCCCGAATCAGCATACAGGATAATGGCGCAGGAATTGAAAAGGCCCTGCAGCATAAAATTTTCGAGCCCTTTTTTACGACCAAGGAGGCCGACAAAGGGACCGGGTTAGGACTGGCTATGGCATACGGCGCCATTCAAACGCACGGTGGCACCATCGAAATGGATAGCGAGCCGGGTGCAGGCACAACGTTTAGCATCTACCTTCCAAAGCAGGAGCCGGTCAAGGCTTCACGGCCAAAGATCGAAAGTGAAGTCATCGTTTCAGTGCCCGGCAAAACCGTGCTGGTTGTCGACGATGAGCCCGGTGTCAGGGAATCCGCACATGATGTGCTGGAGAGCCTTGGCTACAAAGTGCTGCTTGCCTCCAGCGGAGAGGAGGCGATACATTGCTTCAAAAAGGATCCGAAGCAGATTGACCTGGTTCTTCTGGATGTGGTCATGCCGGGGGTAGGGGGCGTGGCAACAGCCAAAAAACTCCGGAAAATCCGCAGCGATATCACCATTGTCTTCTCCACCGGATACGACCGTGATGGCACCCTGAGTGAAGGCATGCCGGATACTTCGGAGTGGCTGCTGGAAAAACCTTACACTGTGCAAACCATGAGTCAGGTAATCGAATATGCACTTGGCTCAGGCCCATCGAAAAAGAGTTCAAGCTAGGGAAGAGCTCTAAACAATCTCCTCGACAATTGGTGTTGGCTTGACGGGCTCTACGCTGGTGAGACTCAAGCGCTTTTGCACCGCAACCTCATCACAATCGGCAAACTTGGCGCAGTGAATACACACCGTCCAGATTTTGTGCGGCAGGGTCTCTTTTTCCACAACCCTATACCCCATGCCTTGAAAAAAACCGGTCACATAGGTCAGTGCAAAGATATCACTGATACCCAGGCCCGCCGCCAGTTTCTCGGCAGCCCCGACCAGCAGATGCCCTATCCCTTTGCCCTGATGAGCAGTTGAGACCACCAGAGAGCGCACTTCGGCCAGATTGGAGTTGTAAACATGCAGCGCGGCCACGCCCACCACGCCTCCTTCCCGTTCAGCCACAATGAACTCCTGCAAATGCTGAAAAAGATCGTCATGGGTGCGCGGCAGCAGGACTTTCTTTTCGGCAAACGGCAACAACAGCTGATAGATGACATCGACATCGCGGCTCTCCGCCGGACGAACCAGAACAAGTTTCGGCATTAGCACGCCTTACCACGCTCAAGCATCTGCGCCGCGTGTCTCAGGCTCTCTTCGTTTTTACCGCCAAGCATCCGCGCAATCTCATGCAATCGAGCTTCATCACCATCCGCTTTCTCAAGCAATGTTTTGGTGCGGCTGTCATCCTGCGCCTTGCGGATGCAAACCTGATGATCCGCACAGGACGCCACCTGCGGCAGATGCGACACCACAAACACCTGCCGTTCGCGGCCCATTGCAGCCAGCAATTCGCCCACACACCAGGCAGTTTCACCGCCGATGCCGACATCCACCTCATCGAATACTGCAATGTGCGGCGCATTTGCCAGCGCACCGCAACCCTTCAGGGCGAGCACAAAACGCGATAGCTCGCCACCGGAAGCAATGGCGGAGAGCGCCCGAAAAGGTTCGCCGGGATTGGAGGCTGCCAGAAACTGCAGGCGGTCGAACCCGGTGGCGACCCATGCCGATTCATCGTCGCTCAGAGCTTCGACATCCACTTCAATCTGCATCCCTGCCAGACCGAGCTTATCCAGAAACGGACGCAGATTCGCAACCAGTGCTTTCCCCGATTGCTGCCGTGCTTCGCTGAGAGCGCCTGCCGCATCGAGATACTTTTCACGCGCCTCATACAGCGCCTTACTCAGCGTCTCCTCATCCCACTCCGCTGTTTCGAGCAACGACAACTTCTCTTCCCACTCCTGCATTAGCGCAAGCAGGCCTGCCTCATCGGTGTGATGCCTGCGCATGGCTTCACGCAGATCGGCCAGGCGATTCTCGGTTTGTTGTAAAGACTCGGGATCGAATTCGATATCGAGTGCATCGCGAAGTGTTGGCTCCAGCTCGCCGAGTAGCGCATCAATCTGTGCAAACAGACTGGAGCCTTCTCGCAGAGAAGGGTGAAATTCGGCCACAGCGTCGACGCCATGTGCCGCACGCCCCAGCAATTCGCGTACATTGTGCTCTCCCGCATCAAGCAACTCGATGGCAGCAGCCGCGGCAGACTGAATCTGGGCAAAATGGCGGGCGGCATCCACCTCGGTTTGCAGTTTATCCTCAAGCCCCACTTCAGGGGCAAGCGCCTGCAGACGCTTCAACTCCTCCCGCATCCAGGCTTCCTGCTGTTCGGTATCGCCACGTTCGGAAGAGAGGGCTTCCAGTGCCTTTTTCGCTTTTCGCCACACGGCATATGCCTGTGACACCACCTCAATCATTGCAGGCGCAACCCCGGCATCAATGATATTGCGTTGGAAATCGGACTGGTGCAGCGCCTGATGCTCATGCTGGCCATGCAGATCAAGGCAGAGGTCGCCAATCTGTTGCAGCAGGCGCATCGGGCTCGGCACCCCGTTCACGTACGCTTTGGAGCGGCCATCGGCATCGATAATGCGCCGCAGCAACAACTGCGCTTCCGGCTCAATGCCCTGCTCCTGCAACAGCGCCGCAAGCCGGGGGTCATCACTTTCGAGGGTGGCTGAAATCTCTGCCTGTTTGGCGCCATGGCGCACCCAGTCCGCTCGGGCACGGGTTCCGAATGCTGCCCCCAACGCATCCACCAGAATCGATTTTCCGGCACCGGTTTCTCCGGTAAACACTGTCATGCCGCCGGTGAAGTCCACCCGCACCTCTTCCATCAGGGCAAACTGCCGGATGAGCAGCTCCGTCAGCATCGCTGCTTAATCCGCCTGCCCGGCCCACTTCAGCTTGGAGCGAAGCACCTCGTAATAGTGCCTCTCGGGCAGATAAACCAAGGAAATAGAACCGCCTTTCTCGACGCGAATACGATCCCCGGCATTGAGTGTGCGATGTTCCTGCCCATCAAGATTCAAAGCTGCAGGGCTGGGGCTTTCGATTACATGCAGGTCAATCGGATCATTGGCAGGCACAACCACCGGCCGGTTGGAGAGCACATGTGGGCAGATCGGCACCACCGAAATGGCATCGACATCCGGATGCACAATCGGCCCGCCTGCTGAAAGCGCATAGGCGGTGGAGCCGGACGGTGTCGCCAGCACGATGCCATCGGCACGCATACGAAACACAAACTGCCCGCGTACATGCACCTCAAATTCGATCATGCGGGGATGGTCATTACGTTGCAGCACCACATCGTTGATCGCAAAACCGTCGCTTCCGGATTCATGCACTTTCAGGCTAAAGCGCCGCCTGACCTTGCCTTTGCCGTCCAGCACCTTGCCGACGAAATCGAGCATACCCACAGCCGGAGCTTCGGTGAGAAAGCCGAGCCTGCCGAGGTTGATTCCCAGAATCGGAACATCGCTTCCGATAAAGCGGCGACCAATATGCAGCAGCGTGCCATCACCCCCCAGCACAATCATCAGATCAATATGATCGGCGATCTCGGCGAGCGGAACAACCGCCTGCGGCTCCAGCTCCTCCAGCTCTTCGGTCAAGACAACACTGCGCCCCTTGCTATGGAGCCACTCTTTTAGCTCCGCCGCTTTTTCAAGCGCCGTGGCCGCACCCGGCTTGATGCTGATACCGATGCACTTCAACGCTTGCCCACCATGGAGTTCTCGGGCTGACGATGACACAGAAAGCACTGGTCGGCCCTGGTATGTTGCGCCGGCCACGGTTTGATGCCACCGGCATCATGGCAATGCTTGCACGCTTCCCGGGAGGTGACTTTGATATGGGTTTCATCGTTTGGGGTGGGCTTCGTGGTCCGCTCGGAAGTCCCAAGCACCAGCAACAACACAACGGCGGCGACCACGCCGACAAAAATCAAATCCCGCTTGCCGGGCTTCCAGCCCTGTTGCTCTGTTTCAGACATGTCGACTCCCGTATCTCTCTGCTTCGGCGCTGGCATGCAGTATCCAGACCTCACCCTGCAATGGCAATCCCACAATGTGAAGTGCGCTCCGTAATTTTCCGGCTTATGCCCGCATTTGTATTGGGTGGTTTCGCTCAGGGAATCCGCTAGCATGGCCGCCCGGGAAGCAGAAGCCTCCCGCAAGCTTCCCCTGGAGGATTTAACAACATGAAAATTTTTACGGATCATCGCTGGACCATTGGTGCCGGGTTCATTCTCACGCTGGTGCTGGCCTTTATCGGCATTAAAATGACCATCGCAAACGGTGGCATGTACGACGGCATGGATGTGTACGGCCTGATGCGCTGGGGCCATTTTCTGGCAGGCATCACCTGGATTGGCTTGCTCTACTATTTCAATTTTGTGCAGGTCCCGGCCTTAGGTGGCGTCACGCCTGAAACCAAGGCCGACATCTTTAAAGAGGGCTCCATCGTGCGCCGTGCGCTTTGGTGGTTTCGCTGGGGTGCGATGTTCACCCTGATTTTCGGCCTGCTGCTGCTGCATGGTTTGGGCAAAGGCGCTGGAACCGATATCTACATTGGCGCCGCTTTCGGCATCATTATGTGGTTCAATGTCTGGTTCATCATCTGGCCAGCCCAGAAAAAAGTAATCGGCATTGTTGAGGCAACGGCTGAAGAAAAGGCCGCTGCCGGCAAACGCGCATTGATTGCCAGCCGCACCAACACGCTGCTCTCGATTCCGATGCTGTTTTTCATGGCCTCTTCGGCACACTTTCCGGTGTTTCCGTAAGGGCTAACGCAACAGACAAAAGGGCGCTCGGTTGAGCGCCCTTTTTTATGCCTCTGCTGGATTTTGTCGTCCCGCACATCTACTGTTCCCTGCCATGAATTTACCGAAACTTATCCTGCTCGACCGCGATGGGGTCATCAATTTCGACTCTCCCGACTATATCCTCGCCCCCGAGCAGTGGCTGCCTGTTCCCGGTTCGCTTGAAGCGATTGCCCGGCTAAACAGGGCAGGCACCAAGGTCGCCATCTGCAGCAACCAGTCGGGAGTCGGGCGCGGCATGATGAGCGAAAAGACATTCCAGGCGATTCACGCCAGAATGATTGATATGATCGAAAAGGCCGGAGGAGTGATCGCCTACACCGCCTATTGTCCGCATGCGCCGGAGGCAGGCTGCGACTGCCGCAAACCCAAGCCGGGCCTGATCCATGAAACCCTTCAGGCGCTTGGTTTCTCTGATCGCAAATCCGACGCCCTGTTCATTGGAGACTCCACGCGCGATGTAGAGGCAGCGCATGCTGCGGGTATAGCATCAATGCTGGTGCAGAGCGGCTATGGCGATGCCGCAGCCATTCTTGAAAAATGCCGCCGCATTGAGCCGGAAATTCGGACATTTCCCGATCTGGCAACAGCGGTTGAAACCCTGCTGACAGGAGAGTCCTCATGAATGCCATCCGCTCGGCCCTGTTCAATCTCTGTTTTTTCCTGACAACCCCGTTTTATGCCCTGATGGTTACTTTTTCACGCCTGTTCGGGTTTTCCGCAGCGTGGTTCTGGGCAACCTACTGGTCGCGCTCTTTGATGTTCATGGCGCGTATCTGCTGTGGCATTCGCATCGAGGTGGAAGGGCGCGAACATATGCCAAAGGAGGCGTGCGTGGTGATGGCCAAGCATCAATCGACGCTGGAAACCCTTGCCATGCCATCGCTGACGCCACCGTTTGTCTGGATTCTTAAACGTGAACTTTTTTATATTCCACTCTTTGGCTGGGCGCTGTGGGCCCTGAACGCAATTGCCATCCGCCGCGGCAATCCGCGCGAAGCGCTCAAGCAGGTGATCGAGCAGGGCAAGGCTTTTCTCGCAAAGGGGCGCTGGGTCATCGTATTCCCGGAGGGCACCCGCACCGCCGCCGGCGAAACCGGCAGCTATCAGCCCGGCGGTATCGTGCTCGCCGCCAAGGCCGGAGTCGGCATCCTGCCTCTGGCACACAATGCCGGGGTGCACTGGCCCAAGCGCGGATTTATCAAAACTCCGGGGGTGGTTCGCGTACGTTTTCTTCCGTTTATTCCGGCAGAGAGAGTGGCCGCGACCCCGCGCAACGAGTTGCTGGAAGAGATCAAGGCCCAAATCGAATCAGCCACCCGTGAATTGGGTGGCTGACCGTTTCGAGGGATAACCTTACGAAAAAAGAAAAGCGACGGCAGAACCAAGGAGGGGGGGTGAAAGAGGAGTCTGCCGTCGCTTTCCGAAACCAATGTCTCGGTTGGCGCAATCATACACAGGCAATATGACATGGGTGTGATTCCCGTCACCTGTGCGAATTTTTTTCATTCAGGCCCGGTCTGCAGGCCAGGCAGACCCGAAAAGGAGCTCTTATGGTCAGGCATATTGTACTCTGGAAACTAAAAGAGACCGACAAAGCTGAAAACGCAGCTGAGATGAAACGCAGGCTGGAAGCCCTGCGAGGTAACATTCCCGGATTGCTTGAGCTTGAGGTAGGCCTTGATAGCAGTGGTGCCGAGGCGGCAGCCGATATTTCGCTCTATTCGACACTGGAGAGCTGGGAGGCATTGCGGGTCTACCAGATTCACCCCCTGCATCAGGATGTCGCCGCATTTGTCGGCACGATCACAAAGGAGCGACGCGTTTCCGATTACGAAATCTGACCCTGTTTATGCTCTCCGGCATCATATGACCTATGCTTACAGCAAGCTTGCAGCGTTGTTGCCAAGGAGGAGAGCATGGATTTGTCGGAACACAACATCATTGCCCAGAGACTTGAAACCATGGCGCAGTTGCCACCGGAGGAGGCCATGCAGGCAACCGGTGTTATTCTCAGGGTTGCCAATCCGGATAGCACTCTCATGGAGGCCATACAGGCTCGTTTCAATCTGGATGCCTTGCAAGTGAAGGACACTCTGAACGCTTCGCATCCGCCCCATTTTTTCCCCCTTCACCAAGGCTTTCACCTGATTCTTCGTTTTCCTGTGCATATAGACGCAGACCGGGAACATGAATTCGACCTGACCAGTATTTCGCTGCTGGTGGATGAGCGAATGTGTGCATTGATCTGGCCGGGCGATCGTTACCATGTTTTCCCGGACCAGGAGATCTCCGGCAAGAGCACGAACGATACAGCCGTTCGTATCATCCACACGCTGGTGAACCGCCTGCTGTACCGTGTACATGAATTGCGCGACGAGATGGACGACCTGGAAGACGATTCCCTCGAAGATGCTGAACGGGCCGACCTGCAAACATTGTTACGTATTCGTAAAGCGCTTGCCTCGCTGGCGCGGGCGGCTCAGGCAAACCATTTTGCACTTGAGAAACTTGCCGCCAGGCCGGAATACAACGACAACGTCCGTCTTTCGGATGCCATGGAGCATATGCGCCGTGCCACCGTTTTCGCCGAAACCAAGGCGGAACATGCGCTGATCGTCATGCAGGCCATTCAATCGATGGTCGGGCAGAAACTTAACGAAGTAATGAAATTCCTTGCCATGATTACGTTTGTGCTGACTCCCCTGGCTGTTATTACCGGAATCTTCGGCATGAATTTTAAGCACATGGATATTCTTGCCTTGCCATGGGGATTTGCCGCGACCCTGTGGGGAATGCTCGCCATCGGCATCGGGTTGCTGCTTTTCTTCAAAAACAAGAAGTGGTGGTAGCCGCCTAGAGATCAAGCGTTACGCTTCCCTTCGGTTTGGAACAACAAATCAGGATATCACTATCCTCCGGCAAAGCTGGCGCCGCCCCTTCATAGATGACTTCCCCCTCGATCAATGTGCACTTGCAGGTGTGGCACATGCCGGAACGGCACCCGAAAGCAGGCGATAAACCCTGGCTCTCGGCAAACTCCAGCAGACTCCCTGCCTCGGGGTTCCAGCGCACATTCTTACCGCTGCGGGCAAACGTTACCTCCACCGAACCGGCAGGCACCTCTTTTTTCCCGGCTGGCGGAGGCCCCTCTTTCAGCACGGTCGCCGGACCGAAGTTTTCGTAATGGATGCGCACTTCCGGCACATCCCAATCCAGCAGGCCGTTGTATATGGCTTTCATAAAGCCGGTTGGGCCGCACAAATAGAATTCGAAGTCGTTATTCGGCAGTAGTGATGCGATCAGGGGTATGTCTATCCGACCGGCTGTATCGAAATCGCGGTTCGGCTCATCTTCCGGCAGCGGACGGCTATAGCAGATATGTGCATGTACATTGGCATGTTGTGCGGCAAGGTTTCGAACGATCTTTCCGAAGGCATGCTCCGCCCCGTTGCGAGCCGAGTGCAGAAACCAGACCTGACGCTGTGGTTGCCGCTCGACAATAAAATCCAGCATCGCCAGCATCGGCGTAATCCCCACGCCGCCGCTGATCAGGGCGACCGGCACATCGCTTTGGCGATCAAGATGAAACAATCCGGACGGCATCATCACTTCCAGCTGCGAGCCCTTCTTCACCCGTTCGTGGAAATGGCGTGATGCAAGGCCGCGCGCTTCTTTCTTGATGCTGACGCGGTAATAGCTGCGTCCCGGTGCCTCCGACAAGGTATAGGTGCGGATGATGGGAACCGCTTCTCCCTCGATGTGCAATCGAAAAGTCAGGAACTGCCCCGGCTCGAACTCCGGCAGTTCGCCGCCATCTTCCGGTTCCAGATAAAACGATACAATGGTGCTGCTTTCCGCATGCCTGCGTGCGACCCTGAAATTTCGGAACCCCTGCCAGCCCATGACCGTTTGCCCCCTAAAGGATCTTCAGCACACTCTCCGGCGGTCTGCCGAGTGCTGCCTTGCCATGATTCACAACAATGGGGCGCTCGATCAGCTTCGGATACTTCACCATCAGAGCAATAGCTTCGGCACGCGTCAAAGAATGCCCCTTCACATGCGCCTTATATTCATCCTCTCCTTTTCGCATCAGCGCCTCCGGTTCCATTCCGAGCATTTCCAGTATGACCTCGATCTCCGCTTCGGTAGGCAGCGTATTCAGATATTCGATCACCTCGGGCTCGATACCCCTCTCTTGCAGCAGGGCCAGAGTCTGGCGCGATTTCGAGCAGCGCGGATTGTGATAAATTTTTACGCTCATTTTTCTCTCCTAGACCGGCTCAAGCGCCGCATACTTCAACATCAGTCGCTTCAGACCCACCCGGCGAAACTGCACGCTCACCCGTACCGCATCGCCGCTGCCTTCCACGCCCAGCAACACACCCTCGCCAAAAGTCGGATGGCGGACATTGCAGCCGATCTGCAACCCTTCATGCGTCGAACTCCCCGATTGGGCAGGTTGCGCCTCATATCCCTCTTCCTTCTCCAATACCTCGGGCGGCAAACTCTTGATAAAGCGACTGGGCATCGGGTAGCTCATCTCGCCAAACAGCCTGCGGATTCTAGCGCTGGTCAGCAGCAACTGCTCCTTGGCACGCGTAATCCCCACATAGAGCAGGCGCCGCTCCTCGGCTATCCCCGACTCCCCCTCATCGAGCGCCCGCTGATGCGGCAACATGCCCTCTTCAACACCGGCCAGCACCACCGTATCAAACTCCAGCCCCTTGGCGCGATGCAGGCTCATCAACGAAATGACATTATCGTCATCCGGGTCGCTCCGGTCTTCACCGGCTTGCAACAACGCCGCCCGATCCATGAATTCGACGGGGGTAAGTCCTTCGCCCATGGATAGCTCGATGTAACGCTGAAGCTCGCGGATGTTTTCCAGACGCGTCTCCGCCTCGAGTTCGCCACGCGCCTCCAGGCTTTTGATATAGCCACTCTCTTCGAGCAAGGCCATCAAGCCGCGGTCGGGCAGGGCGCTGGCGGTCTGCCGCAAATCGCGCATCAGTTGCGCAAGCGGCTCCAGCTTTTTCGCCGTCCCTTCCGCCTGTCCCCCCGCAACCACATCCAGCCACTCATGCGCACGCAGGCCCGAAGCACTCAGCATCTGGCGCAACGACTCCTGCCCCTGCGTACCGATGCCGCGCTTCGGAGTGTTGCAGATACGAAGCAATTGCAGACTATCGCCACACCCCTGCAACAACGCCCAATAGGCCATCGCATCTCTGATCTCCATACGCTCGAAAAAGCCGACACCACCGATGATGCGGTAGGGCAGGCCCTCCTCGCGCAGCACCTGCTCGATCGGCAGCGATTGACGATTAGAGCGATAAAGCACAGCCATCTCCTGCCACGCCACGCCGGCATCCCGGCGACTGCGCAAAAAACGTTGTATCCGGCGTGCCTCGTCATACTCGTCGTTACAGACCAGCCAGCGGGGGCGCTCACCCTCTCCACGCACCGCCCGCAACACTTTTTCGTGCCGGTCGCTATTGGAATGGATCACCGCATTGGCAAGCTTCAGAATACTTTGAGAGGAGCGATAGTTCTCCTCCAGTTTATGGATGCCGGCGTTTTTCCAGATATGCTCAAAATCCAGAATATGGCGCACATCGGCTCCGCGCCAGCCGTAGATGCTCTGATCGTCGTCGCCGACCACGGTGAGATTACGATGATCTTCACACAACAGCGTCAGCCAGCGCGACTGCACCGGATTGGTATCCTGATATTCGTCCACCAGCACATGATCAAAGCGGGATTTGAGTGCCGCCGCCACCTCCGGATACTCGGAGAGCAGGCGCACCACGTTGAGAAGCAGATCGGAGAAATCCATGCGCTGCAGATGTTTTAGTTCGGCCTGATACTGTCCGTAGAGCTCGCGCAGGCTGATACCGTTCCAGTGATCTTCCGGTGCCTGCTCAAAGCTCACCCCCGCATGCTTGCAGTGCTCGATCCAGCTCATCACGTAGGAGGGGTGCAGCACATCGCTCGAAATATTGCGTGCTTTCAGGATACGTTTAACCAGCACTTTTTGGTCATCCGCATCAATCACCTGAAAATCACGCGGATAATCAAGCGCCTCCGCATAACGGCGCAGAAAACGCAGTGAGATGGCATGGAAGGTGCCGGAGACCACACCGCCACCATCGTCACCAATCAAATCGCTCAGCCGGCTTTTCAGCTCTGCCGCCGCCTTGTTGGTAAAGGTCACGGCAAGAATGCGATGCGGTGCAATGCGCCGCTCGCCGATCAGATATCCTATGCGATGAACGATGGTGCGCGTTTTGCCGGAGCCTGCCGCGGCCAGAATCAGTTGCGGCCCATCTCCGGCCGTGGCGGCCTGCTGCTGCGCCTCATTGAGCTGCACTGGCCTATTTGCCCTGCTCGCCGTGCTTGACGATCAAACGGTGATAGGTCGAAAAAACGGCATTTCGCGACAGAATGCCAAGCACCTTTCTCGGATTATCTTTCGACACTACCGGCATCTGCTCAAAGGTGTTGCGATCGAGCATATCGATCGCCTCCAGCAAGCTTCCCGCTTCGGAAATCACCTGTACGCCCTTGTTCGCCACTTCGGCCGCCACCACCACCTGATCAAGGCTGACATCGAGCAGCCAGGATTGCAGATCATCGAAGGTGACGATGCCGATCATCTCCTCGTTGTCATCCACCACCTGCACACAACCCTTACCGGAAGAGACATAAATCTGCTTCAGCTCCTCCAGCCGCGCATGCTCTGATACGCTGGGAATCGGCCGCCAGGGAATCTGCGTCACCGGCACGCTGCGCATCCAGGAGCGCTCCAGCCCCCATCCGGTATCAATGCCACGCGCCTCCAGTGATTCGGTGATGACCGACTCGCGGCCAAATGCGCGCTTCACCAGCGTGGAGACGATACACGCCGCCATGAGCGGTACCATGATGTGATAATCACCTGTCATTTCAAACACCATCAGGATGGTACTCATCGGGGCCTGTACCGTGGCCGCCAGCAGCGCCCCGCACCCCACCAGCGCATAGGCGCCATAGGTCTCAGACATGGATGGAAACCAGCCATGGGCAATGCCGCCAAACATCGCACCGGTGGTCGCGCCAATGAAGAGTGATGGCCCGATCATGCCGCCGCCGAAACCGCCGCCGGAACACATCACACTGGTCGCGACCTTGGCAACCAGCAGCATGCCGAGGAACAGCCAGATCGGCAGCATCGCGCCGTGCACATCCGGAACAAGTTTCTCCAGTAGCATGGAGTCCACCGTGCCATAACCGATGGACATAATCTCCGGCATGATCAACGCCACCATTCCCAAAATCAGCCCGGCCGCAACCGGGCGAAACATAATGTCCGGCACATAGCGCTCAAACAGCCTGCGCGCGACCGGCAGGCTTTTGACCATGCTGGTCGCAATCAGGCCGCAAATCGCGCCGAGAATAATATAGGCAGGAATTTCCAGGCTCGAAACCAGCCGGAATTCAGGAATGGTAAAGAGTGGAAAGTTCCCGAGTTCGGCACGGGTAATAATGGTGGCTACCACGGCAGAGAGAACGATCGGGCTGAAAGTGGCAATGGCATAATCGGCCAGGATCACCTCCAGCGAAAACAGCACCCCGGCAATCGGCGCATTGAACGAGGCGGCAATACCTGCTGCCACACCACAGCCCAGCAGTATGCGCAAATGTTGCTCGTTGAGCCCCAGCCGCTGGCCGAGCAGAGAGGCAATGGCCGCGCCCAGCGCCACCGTTGGCGCTTCCCGGCCCATCGACGCGCCACTACCTACCGCGGCAATGGCGCTAAGCGCTTCACCGGAGGCCTTGCGGGCATCAATCTTGCCGCGCCGCTCCGAAAGCGACTCAATCACGCCGGGGATGAAGCGGGCATTCTCCGGATTTAGCCAGTATTTATTGATCCATCCGCTTACCAGCCCGCCGCACACTGGCGCTGCAATAAAAATCCACCAGGGGATGGTATCCAGCGTAAGCGACCAGAGGCGGCTGCCGGTCCAGAAATAACTTAAGCCTTCGATCCCGAAGCGCAGTCCCAGCGCCCCGTATCCGGCCAGAATGCCGACAAACACCGCCAGAATTCCAAGATAGAGCGTTTCATGGTTGCGCAACCAGCTTAATCCCTGCTCAATGCCGAGCCTGAACGACCCCTGACTGTTTGTATCGCTTTGCACGCCGACCTGACCTCCGCGACTGATCCAATGCCGCCAACTGTAACGCCTTTCTGCACATGCCGATAGTTGCGGGGAAAACAAACCGTTAACATGTCGGCATGTTCTCCATTCTGCTGGGCATGAGCGCCATCATCATTGCGGGCATCGGCTGGCGCCTGCTGCTCGGCAGTCAAAAGGCCGAAGCGGTTCGCGGCCACCTCACACGTGGCGTATACGACATTTTCCTGCCTGCTCTGGTCCTGCACGTGATGTGGCAAACCGAGGTCAATCTCAACACGATACGCCTGCCTCTGGTCGCCATTGCCTGTGTACTGCTTTCACTTCTCACCGCGGCTCTGGTTTATCAGGAGGGGCGCTGGTTCCCCTCCGGCTTCAGAAGCAAGCGTGCAGCTGCCGGGGCCCTGCTGCTGGCTGCCTCTTTCGGTAACTTCACCTATCTTGGCCTGCCGGTACTGACACAAACCTTCGGACCGGACATGCAATCGGTGGCCATCTATTTCGACCTGTTTGCCAGCACGCCGCTGCTATTCACCGTTGGCGTGATGCTGGCGCGCAAATATGGAACGAGCCATGAACCGCTTGGCCGCGTTCCCGGTTTTTTGAAAGTGCCCGCCGTGTGGGCAGCTGTTGCCGGGGTAATGTTCAGCGCCATGCATATCGGCATGCCTGGCTGGCTGAAAGAGAGCCTTGAGGTGCTCGGTGCCGCCGTGGTGCCGCTGATGCTGCTCTCCATCGGCATGGCGCTACGCTGGCAGAGCGGCTGGGCAACACGCATTCCGGTGCTGTTGCCAATGCTGGCAATCCAGCTTTTATGGATGCCGCTAATCGCCTGGGCCATGAGTATCGGCGTGGGCATGCCGGCCGAACTGCTCGCACCGGTCATCGTGGAGGCGGCCATGCCCTGCATGGTGCTGGGGCTGGTGATTTGCGACCGCTTCAAACTCGATTCCGGCCTCTATGCCGAAGCGGTAACTGTTTCCACGGCACTTTCCCTGTTCACACTACCGATGTGGTTGCACCTCTCTTCCTGACCCCCTCATCCTCACCAAGTTGAGCTACACTGGAGACATGAACCATCATTCCGGTTGGGAAAACCCCGACGATGAAACTATTCGCACACTGCTGCGTTCGGCCAAAAACATCGCCGTGGTGGGCTGCTCGCCGAAACCCGACCGCACCAGCCACCAGATTGCCGCATTTTTATTGGCGCAGGGCTACAACATGATTCCGGTGCATCCGCAGGCCG
Source organism: Mariprofundaceae bacterium (assembly GCA_050302175.1). GTDB lineage: Bacteria > Pseudomonadota > Zetaproteobacteria > Mariprofundales > Mariprofundaceae > JBNLAN01. Next base: position 124,693 of record JBNLAN010000013.1, read on the forward strand.
AGTCCATCCTCTGGCAAAAATGTTATCCAACGCTTGCCGATATCCCGGTGCCAGTCGATATCGTCGATGTGTTTCGCAAGCCCGAATTCACGCCGCCGATTGCCGAAGCGGCCGTTGCCATCGGGGCCAAATCGCTGTGGCTGCAACTGGGCATTGCGAATGAAGAGAGCTGGCGGATTGCCACCGAAGGCGGTCTCACCTGTATTATGGATCGCTGTATCGCGGTCATGTACCGCCAGCTGTTGCAATAATGTCCGGCGTTATCCACTGGGATCCCAAGGCAGACGGAGAGCTCTGCCTGGCGAACATGCGCTGGAAACTGGAGAAGCTGGGCTATACGGTTTTTGTTTACTCCTATCCTGCCGGAACCCGTTTTCCACCGCATTCGCACAACATGGATAAAATGGATGGCGTGCTTTCCGGCCAGTTCCAGCTGGATATGGATGGAGAATCAGTCGTCCTTGGGCCCGGAGATATACTGGAAATCCCAAGAGGAGTTGAACATTCGGCGGAAGTAGTGGGCAAGGAGACTGTACTCTCGCTCGACGCATATAAGCCCGACTAATCATACATCCGGCACATGCGCAATCCGTTTTCTCCACTTTATCTGCTCGGCTTCGTGCTGCTGCTCATCTTTCTGGTGGTGTTTGTGCAAATGGGGCTGCTGTCGCTGGCCATGGAAAAACTCGGGCTATCGATGGGGCAGGGTATGCTGCTGCTGTTTGCATCGCTATTCGGCAGCGCCATCAACCTGCCGGTCACCACCATCAAAGCCGAACGGCCCGTGCCGGATGAAAAGCTGAATGAAAACTTGCCGAACCCGCGCAGGCTGCTGCACCTGCCTGTGATTCCGTTCACCGGACACACCATCATCGCGATGAATGTGGGAGGGTGTTTAGTGCCGCTGGTATTCTCGGCCAGCCTGATTGTCCGTTTCACGCTTGATTTGCCAACGCTGTTGCTTGCCATCGGTGTGACTTCCGCAATCTGCTATGTCGCCAGCCGCCCCATCCCCGGCATAGGCATAGGCATGCCCATCTTTATCGCGCCACTCACCGCGGCTCTGGTCGCCTTGTTTATTGATAACGATCTGGCCGCACCACTCGCCTATATCTCCGGCACGCTCGGGGTGCTGATCGGCGCCGACCTGCTGCGCATGCGGGATATCGCCAAGCTTGGCACCCCGTTCGCCTCCATCGGCGGCGCCGGTACCTTCGATGGTATTTTCCTTACCGGCATCGTCGCTGTCTTGCTAACCTAATAGCTGATTATGGAAGTCATTCACTGGGATACGAAGCAGGACGGCGAGCTTTCGGCGGCCAATATGTGCCGAGAGTGTAGGGGATGAGTCTGTCGTATCATTCGATAGAGTAATAAGGAGATTGGTTTTATGAATAATATTCTACATGAAGAAACTACTATGGATTCTCTTTTCGATGATTATGAGCAAAATCTTAATGATATCTATTCCTTATGGAACGAAGGAGACAAGTCCTTAAAGTTTATTATTCCGATTTTGTGCGCTGTAAAACTCGAAGCATTCATTAATGTTGCAGGAAAGCTGAAGCTGGTTCATTGGGATATTCTTGAGCGTAAACTTTCCTTTGAAGAAAAATGCAAAATGATTTTTTCCTCCGTCGGGTTGGAATTTAATCGAGATGATGAACCTAACAAAACAGCGGTAGAAATGTTTAACATCAGAAACGCCCTTGTTCATCCGAAGATGAAGCTTATTCAAATCAGTGAATACATTTCTCCAGAGGAACATGAGCGCCGGAATAGTTCTGTAGATATTAAGCAGCATCACCTTCGTAAAGAGCTTACCAAGGAAAAGCTCCAGAGCCTTAAAGAGGCTAGTGATGAATTCATATCTCAATGGAAGCAGAAACTGCTTAATAATGATGCGGACTATTGGTTATCCAGTGGTTCTAGCTGGTCTTTTTCACACGAATGAACCTTTTCTTGTTTGACCGTAAGCGATCAGATGTGAATCGCGCGCCCTTCGGAGTCGAGCACGGCTTCGTGGATCATCTCCGAGAGGGTGGGGTGCGGGAACATATGATGCTCCAGCTCCTTCTCGGTAGTCTCCAGCGTGCGGGCAAGCTGCAGTGACACGATCAGCTCGGTGGCTTCGGCACCCACGATGTGCGCACCCAACAACTCGCCGGTCTCGGCGTGGAAGATGGTTTTGACCATGCCCTCGGTTTCGGCCAGGCCCATCGCTTTGCCGTTCGGCGCATAGTTCATGCGGCCGATTTTCACCGGAAGGCCTTCCTCCTGGCACTGCTTCTCAGTCTTCCCGCATGAGCCTACCTGCGGCTGACAGTAGGTGCAGCCAGGCACGTTCCCGTAATTCACCTTATGCGGCTCAAGACCCGCAATCGCCTCAACACAGACAATTCCTTCATGGCTCGCCACATGCGCCAGAGCAGGCGCCCCGATCACATCGCCAATGGCATAAACACCGGGGTGATCGGTGCGATACCAGTCGTCCACTGCGATAGTGTTGCGCTCGATCTGCATGGTGGTGTGCTCGGCGCCAATGCTCTCTGTATTGCCGACGATACCGACCGCCACCAGCACGCAATCGCCTTCAATGCTTTCACTCTTGCCCTTGGCCTCATACTCGACCACACCCTGCTCGCCAGCCTTTTCCGCCGACTTCACCGTGGCGCCGGTAATGATCTTGATACCCTTTTTCTTGAAGCTGCGCTCCACCACGCGCGCAATTTCATGATCCTCCAGCGGCAGAATCTGTTCGGCTGCCTCCAGCACCGTGACTTCCGAACCCATGGAGCTGTAGAAGTAAGCGAACTCCATGCCGATGGCACCGGAACCGATCACCACCAGCTTCTTCGGCAGCTTTTCCATCGAGAGAGCTTTCTTATAGGTGATCACCACTTCGCCATCGACCTCCATGCCGGGGAAGGCGCGGGCGTGGGCGCCGGTTGCCACGATCACATGCTTGGCGGTGACCTCTTTTTCACCCTCAGCGCTTTCGACCAACAGCTTGTTGCCGGCTGCAAATTTCGCAAAGCCTTCGATATGGGTGATCTTGTTTTTCTTGAACAGGAAACCGATGCCGCCCGAGAGCTTGTCGGCAATCTTGCGACTGCGGGCAATGGCGGCGTTCAGGTCCGGCCTCGGCTGGGCGACACCCAAACCAAGCTCTTCGCCATGATGCTTGATAATATTGACTATTTCGGCGGTTCTTAGCAGTGCCTTGGTCGGTATGCAGCCCCAGTTCAGGCAGATGCCGCCAAGATGCGTGGATTCGATACAGGCAACCTTCATGCCCAGTTGCGCGGCGCGAATCGCTGCCACATAACCTCCGGGGCCCGCTCCGATCACCACCAGATCGTATTCACCGCCCGAGTTGAACACACCCGCCGGTTTCAGATTCAGCTCCTGTTCTTCCTGCTCATCCGCCATGGCTGCTTCGGCCAGCATTCCAGTCACCTGCCCGGGCGATGCGACCGTCTCTTCCGCGTATTCCGGATGTGTGCCGTTCACGGCTCCTGCGGCAATCGTGCCTTCGGGCATATAGTCAGCCGGAATCGTTTCTCCATCTTCGGCAATAACCGCAATCGGAGTGCCGACCGCCACGATTGAGCCTTCCGGCTCCAAAATCTTGTGCAGCACACCCTCGTCGACCACCTCCATCTCCATGGTGGCCTTGTCGGTCTCGATCTCCGCCATCACTTCGCCGGATTTGAGCTCATCGCCCTCTTTTTTCAGCCAGCGCGCAATGCGCCCCTCGGACATGGT
>JBNLAN010000014.1:0-73293 GCA_050302175.1 Mariprofundaceae bacterium
CTGCTTATGGCGGCTCAACTGGCTGTGAGTGCCCCCTCTTTGAGCGAACGGAAAGAAAAGATCAAATCGATGGAAACGAAAGTATCGCCAGAGGCACTTCGGCGCAAAGAGCAATCCGAAACGATTCTTCGAGCCGAAGGGGTGCCAATCAACAAGTTCCTTCCGGTCATCGAAACAGAGAGCGAAGCAAAGTTCAGATCGCAGGAGCAGGTTGCGTATCGTGCTTTGGCACTGCTGATTGTCGCCGTCAAAGGCGAAGGGCTGGAGCAGCCCGTTGTTGAAGGAGTGATCAAGGATTACAACATCGAGAAATACTTCACTCCAAACGAGGCGGCCTTTATTCACAACCCATCCCCATCGGAACACGATAAGCTCCAGTTCGTATGGCGCTATGAAGCGGCATGGGTATTACTGTGGGCGCTTGGATACGTAGACAAGCTTGAGAAGCCGACGGCAATTTGCGATGCAGCACAGGCTGTCAGGTTTATGCAGGAGCGAAGCACAAAACAGTTTCTTTCCGATGCAAAGCTTCGCCCCATGCATGAAATTCTCGACCAGGCGGATCGAATCTATCGATATCACTGGGCCGTTGTTGATGCCAGAATCAACGGAAAGAGTGCGCCCGCTACTCTCAATCCCGACATCACAATGGAGCGCCATTACGCCCTTAACTGGCTAATCGGTTACATGGCGCAAGAGTGGGATGACATTAGCACCGATACCTAATCCGTCGCGCCAGACGCCCGAAAAGCGGCGCGAGTTATAAACGCACCACATCCAATCCAAAGGGCGCTTCGGCGCCCTTTTTGTTGCTTTTTCCCAAGCCAGGGAGCACCTTGCCATTAGGGGCGGGCTTTAATCATCCAATTCCGTGTTTGCCCTTTATATTGAATATGGAGGAAACATGTCCGCATATATAAAAAGAAAACAAGGAATTAATTCCTCGTATCAACAGCGGCGTTATGCATAAAGAAAGATCGAGACCGATGAGAACTAAAGTACTTCTGGTGTTTACAGTTTGCACATTATTCTATGGGTGTACCTATTCGAATAAAGTGCAAACATTAAGTACAGAGGAGCTATGCCAAAACGTTGGGAAATACACGCTGTATTCTCACGAGGACGGTCTTGCTTTAACCAATAAAGCTTTAGCTGAGAGAGAATTTAACAAAGAACTATGCGAAAAAACGGCAAAAGCTGAATATGAGCGCTTATCGCCAAATTATAAATTGAAACTTTGCCAAAAATTAGCGGCGTATCACTATAAAGGGGCGTATGAGCACTTCAAAAATACCCTTACTAAGATCGAGCAAGCAGGATTCGCGGATGAAGAGTGCAATACGATGGCCAATTTTTACTATATCCGTCTGAGTAGAAAGCAGGAGAAAGCTCAAGCGATATCGGCGGCATTGACTCAAGCAGCAGAAAATATGCGTAAATCGAATGAAGCGATATATGGCCCCGGCACCGCATTTAACCCGATTCATATAAACGTCAAGGTTCAGTAAATGCATAACAAAGCAAAGCAGCAAGCCCCTTCGGTGCGGGACATCCTTTCAGTCGGCCCCTGCTTGCGGCGTTAGCTTACAGGTGAAAGTTCAGAAGCTTATCCTTGCCTTGGCTATCCCCCTGGCACTTATTGTTTCCAGCGAAGCGATTGCGCATGGCGGCGGGCTCAATGCCGAGGGCTGCCACACCAACCACAAGACCGGCGACTACCATTGCCATCGCAGTCCATCTTCCAGCAGCACCTCAAAACAGAGCTCGGTAAATATTTCGCCTTCCACCACTTACTATCGCAACTGTACTGAGGCTCGTGCCGCTGGCGTAACCCCCATTTTGCGCGGGGAGCCGGGATATGCCCCGCACCTTGACCGCGATAATGACGGCATCGCCTGCGAGTCCTACCATGGGCGCTGAACAGTGGAAAACTTCGGAGACACAGCACTAACTAAACACATGCAAAACATAATTCCTATAGCAATCAAAATACTCATGGGGATTCAAGCGTTCTACCTGTTATTGCCAGCAACCCTTATCGGCAGTCTCGGCGTTATGTATTGGTTTCTGCTGCTTGTTCCGTTCGGCTTATATAAGTTTTTTGGAGCTCTCTTCTCGGAGGACTGGGGCAGCATTGATCTTTCGGCCTCCGGCGCTTTTCTTGGCATTACAGGATTCTTTATCGCTGCTGGCTGTGGGCTCCTTGCTGCATGGTGGCTATTAATCAGCGGCTATTCTGAAAAACATCTGAAAGATATCCCTCGATTCATCTGGATTTCCTTACTGCTCGGAATAGTCGCAGCTATTGTGTTTGGTGCGATCACCCATTTCCCCTTTGAAAGTGATCGTGTAAGCGATCGCCTGAATAATATACCTGCGTGGGACAGGCTGGCCGGAGAATCGATGTTTGGCTTCGGCCCGTTGATTTCAAGTTTACTCGCCATTGTATGGCACTTTTATAATGAAAAGGTTCTTGTGAACAAACGCTAAACAAGCAACCAAGCATCCGATAGGCTACGCGCTCGAATTTCGGGAGCATACAAACCGCTGTGACATTTCAGGACCTGATTCTCAAATTACAGACCTACTGGGCCGCGCAGGGTTGCGTGATCCAACAGCCGTACGATTCGCAGATGGGTGCAGGCACCTTCCACCCGGCCACTTTCCTGCGCGTGCTCGACGACAACGACTGGCACACCGCCTATGTGCAGCCATCGCGCCGCCCAACCGACGGCCGCTATGGTGAGAATCCGAACCGCCTGCAGCACTACTACCAGTTCCAGGTGATCCTGAAGCCCGCCCCGGAAAACATTCTCGATCTCTATCTCGGCTCGCTGCGCGAAATCGGCATCGATACCGAAGTGCACGACATCCGCTTTGTGGAAGACGACTGGGAATCCCCCACCCTCGGCGCCTGGGGCCTTGGCTGGGAAGTGTGGCTCAACGGCATGGAAGTCACCCAGTTCACCTATTTCCAGCAGGTGGGCAGCGTGGAGCTTTCCAAAACCCCCGGCGAAATCACCTATGGCCTCGAGCGGCTCGCCATGTATCTGCAGGGCGTGGAGAATGTGTTCGACCTGACCTGGGTGGAGCGCCCCGACGGCAGCAAAGTGACCTACGGCGAGGTATTCCACCGCAATGAAGTGGAATTCTCTACCTACAACTTCGATGAGGCGGACACGGCCTGGCTGCACGAGCAGTTCGACCACGCCGAAAGCGAATGCACGCGCCTGACCGAAAACAAGCTGGTGCTGCCTGCCTACGAAGAGGTGATGAAGGCATCGCACGCCTTCAACCTGCTCGATGCGCGCGGCGCCATCTCCGTGGCCGAGCGTCAGCGCTTCATCGGCCGCGTGCGCGGACTCGCCAGAACCGTGGCAAGAGCTTATGCAGGTGTGGATGAATGAGTAAGGCCCCGTTGCTGATCGAAATCGGCGTTGAGGAGCTACCGGCAGGCGTAGCCCCGGCCATGGGCGATGCCCTGCGCGCCGCCATTGCCAAAACGCTTACCGACAACCATATCGAAACTGCAGAGCTCACCCTTGGTGTGACCCCGCGCCGCCTGCTCGTGCATGCGGGCTCTTGCCCCGCCATGCAGGCCGACCGCGAAGAGGTGATCTGGGGCCCGCCGGAAAAGATCGCTTATTCCGATGGCAAACCGACCAAATCCGCCGAGGGCTTTGCCGCCAAATCGGGGCTCTCACTCGATGCCTTCACCCTCGCCGACAAGGGCGATGGCAAGGGCAACTATATGCGCGCTGTTAAACAGGTGGCCGGAAGCCGCGTGACCGACATTCTGGCCGATGCACTACCAAACATCCTGCGCAAACTGCCGAGCCCGAAACAGATGAAGTGGAACGCCGACGATGCCCGCGACGACGCCTTCATCCGCCCGATCCGCTGGATCGTGGCGCGTTTAGGTGACGAGATTATCCCCTTCTCCTTCGCCGGTGTTGAATCCGGCAAACAGAGCCGCGGCCACCGCGTGCACGGTGGAAGCGGCGAAATCGACGTGAACGATCCCATTGCCTGGCTCGAAGGCCAAAAAGTGATCGCGCAGCGCCCCGACCGCATCGACCATATCCGCGACGGTATGAAGCGCATCTGCGAAGCAAAGGGCATCGAGCCCGTAACCGATGAGGAGCTGATCAGTGAGGTGGCCGATCTCACCGAGTGGCCGGTTCCGGTGCTGTGCGAGTTCCCCGCCGACTACCTGCGCCTGCCGGAAGAGGTGATTCGCATTACCCTGAAGGCCCACCAGCGCTGCTTCATCACGCACGATAAAAAAGGCGGCTTGTCTAACCACTTCATCGCCGTGGCCAACGTGGAATCGAAGGACGAAACAAAAGTGGCCGAAGGCAATGCCCGCGTAGTGAATGCGCGCCTGGCCGATGCCGCCTTCTATTTCGACCGCGACCCGAAAGAATCGCTCGATGCCCGCGTGGAAAAACTCTCGCAGGTGGTATTCCAGGAAGGGCTCGGCATGGTGGGCGATCAGGTGCGCCGCCTGCGCGGCTTCGTGCTGGATAATGCGAAACACATCGGTGCCGAGGCGGACAATGCCCAAAGAGCCGCCTACCTGTGCAAATCCGATCTCACCACGGGCCTTGTGTATGAATTCCCCGAACTGCAGGGATACATGGGCGGCGTTTATGCCACGATGGACGGCGAGCACGAGAGTGTGGCCCGCGCTATCAGTGAGCACTACAGCCCGACGGGTGCTGAGGATGCGCTGCCGCTCTTCCCCGAAGCGCGCATCATCGCCATCGCCGAGCGCATCGATAAACTGCTCGGCTATTTCCACCTCGGCAAAGTGCCGACCGCAAGCGCCGACCCCTTCGGCCTGCGCCGCGCCGCCATCGGGCTCATTCGCCTGCTGGGCGATGCCGACATGCCGGTGGAAATGCCGCTCGGCAAAGTGATCAGGGAATCCGCCAAGCAGTGGAACCAGCAGCGCGTGACCGTGCAGATCAGCTCAGAGAGCAAACAGCAGGTGCGCGACTTCATCACCGAGCGCCTGCTCGGCATGGCCTCGCACTTCGGCGTGGGCAAGAACGCACTGGATGCCGCTATCGGCTGCGTGGTGGAGAAGCCGCTCTACCAGATCATTGCCGTGGCAAAAGAGCTGGAGGGCTTCGGCGAATCGGAGACCGGCCAGGCCGTGGCTGCCGCCAACAAACGCATCGCCAATATTTTGAAGAAAGCGGAGCTCCCCGCCGAAGCGGCGGTCGACAGCGCGCTGTTTGCCGAAGATGCGGAGAAGACGCTGTTTAACGCCATGGAAGATTTCGGCTGGAAGATGGCCAAAATCGAAAAGGGCGAAGATGGCCTTACCCCCGCAAAGCACCTGGAGCTGCTGGCGGAGCTGCGCCAGCCGGTCGATACCTTCTTCGATGATGTGATGGTGATGGCCGAGGATGCCCAGGTGCGCAACAACCGCCTGGCGCTGCTTTCCCGCCTGCGCGAGCTGTTTCTGGAGCTGGCCGACGTCTCCCGCCTGTAGGCAACGCCGCTTGTCTAAAAACGCCGATACACTGCCTCGTATACTGAACGCCTCCAGGGCTTACCGACACTGGTTCATTACGACGTTTATCGGCATTATGCTGAGTAGCGCGTTTATGTATTCGCTACAATTATACTCCGGACCGATTCGCCTGCATGGTCAGGTGCTGAGCGATACGGGAGAAGCTCTGCCGAACACACTTGTGCATTTTCGAATCGGTTATCTTTCTCATCCTTTTACCGCTGCAAATTATATCGAGAAGGCACTTTCCACCGACGAATCCGGCGAATTCGATATTCGAACCGACCACTTGCTGACCACGAGTATCCGTTTCGAACTGCGCAACCCGAACTGCACCTTCCCCTCCGGCGGGGGATCAAAGTATCAATATAATGTGCCACTCAAATACGGGTGGGGCCCGCTTTTCTCCTCACAGCAGGTCGGCAGTATGGCAAAGCCTTCGCTCTATCAGGCTGCTTCCTGTAAACATCTGGACTTTGCCGCCAGCGCTTCGAACTTTACGGAAAAACAGCCATGAATTTTCCCGACCCGGAACTTCTGACCGGCATGCTGGCGGCGTGGCTGCTGCTGCTTGCAGCCGCCCTGTGGGCAAAGCGTGACGGCATCGGCGTCACGAAACCGATGTTGCTGGCGAGCCTCAGAGGTCTCGCGCAACTGCTGCTACTCGCCTACGTGCTGCATTTTATCTTCGATCTCTCCCACCCTCTGGCTCTGGCTGCCATCGTGCTTGGGTTTTGCCTGATCGCCGCACGCATCAGCGCCGGGCACCACATGCATTTCAACCGCGCCTGGCTCGCCACCACGGTGGGGCTTGCCGCCGCATCACTGTTAACCCTGCCGTGGCTGGTGTTCACCGGAGCCATCAGCGGCGAGACCCGTTCGCTGATTCCGCTCGCCAGCATGGTGGTGGCCAACGGCATGAATGCGGTGTCGCTGATGTTCAACCGCATGGAGAAATCGACCGAGGTGGGGCTTGGCATCAAGGCAGCGCTCATTCCCTCCATCGACACCCTGCGCGTGGTTGGGCTGGTGCACATGCCGGGCATTTTCGTCGGCATGATTCTCGCCGGTGCAGCACCTCTCACGGCCGCCGCCGCCCAGCTCGTGGTGCTCTACATGATCGTTGCATCGAACTTCGCCGCCTGTATCGTTACTTGGTATTTCTTGCAGCGAGGGAACAACCAACCAACATGCGCCTGAAGCGAATCGAGCTCGCCGGCTTCAAATCTTTCGTCGATCCGACCAAGATTGATCTGGGCGATGGCATCACTGCCATCGTCGGCCCTAATGGCTGCGGCAAATCCAATATCGTCGATGCGATCCGCTGGGTGCTGGGTGAGCACTCGGCCAAGCATTTGCGTGGCGGCGTGATGGACGATCTTATCTTCCAGGGCTCTGACTCCCGCGCACCTGTCGGGCTCTGCGATGTAGAGCTGACCTTCGCAATTGAGAAGGGACAACTCTCTCCCCCCTACCACGACATGGAGGAGATCAGCATTCGCCGCCGCATGACGCGCGAAGCAGGCTCGGATGCCTTCATCAACGGCAAGATGGTGCGCCTGAAAGATGTGGTCGATGTGTTCCTCGATACCGGCATCTCCACCCGTGCCTACGCCATCATCGAGCAGGGTGCCATTGCACGCATGATCACCGCCAAACCGGAAGAGCGGCGCACGCTGTTCGAAGAGGCGGCAGGCGTGATGAAATACCGCTCCCGTCGTCGCGAGGCCGAACGCAAGATGGGTGATACGCGCCAGAACCTCGAGCGCGTAAGGGATCTGCTCGATGAGGTCAGCACCCAGTGCCGCAGCCTCAAACAGCAGGCCTCACGGGCCGAGCGCTTCAAGGTGCTGCAGGATGAATTCCAGCAAACGCAATCCTTAAGCATGGCGATTCGCTATCGCCACAGTCAGGAACAACAGGCCGCAGTGCAGAAACAGCTGGATGAAGCGCAGAAGCGGCAGGACGAGGTTGGCAAACACTATACCCATACCGAACGCCTGCTGGTGGAGGCGCGTGAAAAGCTGATCGCGCACGAGGCCGAAGCGCAGACCGTGCAGGATCGGCTACGCGAGGCCGAACAACACCGGGCCGGGCTGCAACAGCAGGCCGAACGCATGGCCGGCGACCGCAGGCTGCTGCTCGAGCGCCACGACGGACTCACCCAGCGCATCGAAGAGACAGGAATCCGCATCAAGCATCTGGATGAAGAGGCTGCGCAGTTACAACAGCAACTGGCTGCCAAAGACGATGCGGCGCTCCGGAAGCAGCTGGCAGAAGCGCAAACCGCAGTTGAAACGGCACAGGCGACTTACACCCGGGAGCGCGAGCAGCGCGACCAGCTTTTCGCCGAATTCACCCGCCTGAAGTCGGTGCACGAAAATGCCGCCCGCCGTAAACAGCAGGCGGAGAGCACCCTCCAGCGACTGACCCAGCGCCAGCAGGCCCTGAAAGAGCAGCAGGCCAGCGCATCGGCACTGGTGGCAGATAACGAAACCGCCCTTAAACAGGCACAACAGCAGCAAACAGAAACCGCCGGCAATCTCACCAGGGCGGAGCAGGCGCTGAATGATGCACAGGCGGCACTTGATAGCAGCCGCAACCGGCAGGATGAGAGCCGCGCGGCCCTGGCCGGAAACGAAAAGCTGGTGCGCGAATTGCGCGGCGAAATTCAGGAACTACGCGCGCAACTTGCGACACCGGATGTCTCGGACTCCCTGCGTGACTCCCTGCGCAGCCAGGGTGGCACCTGGGTGGACGAATCGCTGCAGGTGCCCGAAGGGCTTGAAAATGCGGTCGCTGCAGCCCTGCGCGGACAGGCTGCCGATGTGGTAATGCCGAGCGGCGGCGAGGCCCGCAAGGGAGCGGTCGAAAACATCGGCGAGGCACCGGTGGCCATGTTTGTGCCCGACAAAAAATCTGCAGCCGCTCCCGGCAATCTGGCTGATATCATTGGCATCACCGCCGAACACCCCCTCTATTCCCTGTTTGCCGGTGTGGCGCTGGTGGAGGATATTCTTGAGCTGCCGACGAGCAATCATACTTGTGTGAGCCGCGACGGCTGGCGCGCCGAAGCCGATGGCTGGCTCATCCCCCCTTCGCAAAAACGCACCGCCCGCCGCCTGACCCTGCAACGCACACTGCAGCAACGTGAAAAAGCACTGCTTGCCGCCGAGAAGACGCATGCCACGGCCGAAAAACAGTTCGCCGATGCCGAGGCTGGCCTGAACGCGCAACAGGAAAACTGGCAACAGGCGCATCTGGCGCTCACCCAGGCAAAAAGCGCGGCACACACTGCCGATGCGCAAGCAAGCCGCCTGCAGGCCGAGGCCGAATCACTGCAGGGACGGCTTGGCCACATTACGACAGAGGCACAGGAAGTCGGGACCGAGCTTTCGCACTGGCAGGTACAGCTGACCGAAGCGGATAAGGTGGATATCTCCAGCCAGCAGAAAGCACAGACCGCACTGGATGCGCAAACAGAGAAGCAGGGCGATGCCGAGCAGCGCCTCAATCAGGCCAAGCACAATCTCTCAGCCGCACAACAGGCACTGGCCCTGCACAACCAGGCGCTCGAGCAATTGCAGCGTGAACTGCAGCGTCTGGAGCAGGAAACAAAACGCCTGGGCGAACAAAACAAACAGGATAACGAGCGGCTCGCGCAGACCCGCGAAGAACTGGAAGCTGCCGAGAAACAGCAGGGATTCGATTCGCAACTCTCCGAGGCGGCAGCCAAAGTCGATGCTGCGCATCAGGCACTCAACACCATTCGCCAGCGCGGACATGAGCTGCAACAAGGCGTGCACGAAGCCGAAAAGGGTGAACGTAAACATCGCGGTGAGCAGCAACAGGCCTCCGACTATCGCCAGAGCATCGAAGTGGAGATGGCGGCAGCCAGAGCCCGCCTGCAGGACCTGGCCGAAGAGATTACCAACCGTTTCCAGCTCCAGCCGCAGGCTCTGCTGAAGCAGCTGGACGAATCCGACGAGGAGTATGACGCGCGCGACGTGCTGGCCAAGGCGCAGCAACTGGAAGAGCGCATCAATCGCTTCGGCCCGGTGAATTTGTTGGCAATCGAAGAGTTTGATCAGGCCACCGAGCGCGAAAAATTCCTCTCCGAACAGGCGGCCGATCTTGATGCGAGCCTGGCCACGCTGACGGAGACCATCACCCGCATCGATCGCACCACGCGCCAGCGCTTCCGCGACGTATTCGAGCAAACCAACGAAATCTTCCAGAAGATGTTCCCGAAACTGTTTGGCGGCGGCCGCGCCGAGCTTCAACTCGATTCCGACGACGTGCTCACCGCCGGCGTGGAAGTGATCGCACAACCGCCGGGTAAACGTTTGCAGGATATCGCGCTGCTCTCCGGCGGCGAAAAGGCGCTCACCGCTGTGGCGCTGGTCTTCTCGATTTTCCGCATCAAACCTGCGCCCTTCTGCATTCTCGACGAGGTGGATGCACCGCTGGATGACGCCAATGTGGGACGCTTCAGTGAAATGATCCGCGAATTTGCCGACCAGGTGCAGTTCCTCGCCATTTCACATAACAAAATCACCATGCAGCAGGCCGACAGGCTGGTCGGCGTTTCGATGCCGGAACCCGGCGTTTCGCGCATTGTTTCGGTGGAGATGGACTAGCCCCGGCGCCCTCCACCGATTAGCCTGTCTTGACGCCCGGGGCAAGGCTTCTATGATGCACGGCCCAATGCGCGGTTAGCTCAGCTGGATAGAGCGCAGCCCTCCGAAGGCTGAGGCCACAGGTTCGACTCCTGTACCGCGCGCCAGTTTACCCCTTCCTTGCACCCTGCAGGGCGCCTTTTCCAATAAAGTCAGGCCCAATTGATCGTTTGCAGTTGTTGCCAAAGCTCGCTGGCAACCGGGCCCAGTGATTTATCCTTTTTGCGAACGGCCTTGATATCGGCCTTCAGCGGCTGGAACTCCTCTCCTGTAAGCGCCACCAGTTCTCCGCGCCTGAGCTCCCCGGTAATCATGTGGGCCGGCATACCTCCCCAGCCAATGCCGGATGCGATGATTCGCTTCTTGGTGGTAAAATCGGAAACGACCCAGTGGCGCGTGCCTTCGACGATACCTGCGCTTCGCTTCGCCGAGTGGCGACTGGAATCACGCACGATGATCTGCGTTGTCCCCTCCATCTCCCGTTTGCTCAAAGTGCCGGCCCGCCCTGCCAGTGGTGAACAGGCAGCAATCACGCTGATCATTTCAATCTTGGTCAGGTCGGCATAAATGTAGTCGGGGCTCTGCTCGAACACCTCGGAGATAGCGATGTCCGCCTCATCGTCGCCCAGCCGCTCCATGGTGCCATTCAGGGTTTCCACCAGCAGCGAGAAACGGGTGGCCGGATAGCGGTCGATGATACTGTTGAAGATCGAGAGCGGAGCATCGATCGGCACAATTGCACTCATGGCGATACGCAACTCCGGCTCTTCGCCTTGTGCAAAACGATGCGCAAGATCGCTCAATTCACCTGCATGGGCGATAAGAGAGGTCGCTTTTTCGTGGATAACTTTTCCTGCTTCTGTCAGTTCGGGGCGATACTGGTCCCGGGTAAAGAGCACGATGCCAAGCTCCTCCTCCAGTTTACGAATGGCGATGCTAATCGCCGACTGGCTTTTAAACAGGGCATCGGCAGCAGGGCGAAAGCCGCCATGCTCGACGATGGCATGCAGGGCGCGCAACTGTTCGAGAGTCATATCGCCAACATAGACGATAAACAAAACTAATCAAGACGATCGAAACATTATGCTTTCTGTTTATGGGAAAAGAGACTTAACTTGCACGCATGGGTTTACTAATCGATGGCGTCTGGCACGACCAATGGTATGACACCGCCAAAAGCGGCGGCCGCTTCGTGCGCAGCGAGTCGCAGTTCCGTCATTGGATCACACCGGATGGCTCTGCCGGGGCCTCCGGCGAAGGCAGCTTTCCGGCCGAGGCGGGGCGCTATCACCTCTATGTTTCGCTGGCCTGCCCATGGGCGCATCGCACACTGATCTTCCGCAAATTGAAGGGCCTGGAACCACTGATCGATATCACCATCGTGCATCCGCACATGCTGGGGCATGGCTGGAGCTTTGCCGAACTCGAACCCCTCTATGGCTTTAAGCACCTGCATCAGCTCTATACGAAAGATACTCCGCACTACACGGGCCGCGTCTCGGTGCCGCTGTTGTGGGACAAGAAGCAGGGGCGGATCGTCTCCAACGAATCTTCGGAGATCATTCGCATGTTTAACTCCGCCTTTGACGGCATTACCCGTAACCGCAACGACTACTATCCGATCGAACGACGTGATGAGATCGATAGCATCAATGCCTTTGTTTATGACAACATCAACAACGGCGTCTACCGATGCGGCTTTGCCACCACACAGGCAGCATACGAGGAGGCTTTCGATGCGCTGTTTGCGGCGCTGGACCGCATCGAAGCAATGCTCGACGAGCAACGCTATCTGGTCGGCGACCGCATTACCGAAGCGGACTGGCGCCTGTTTACCACACTGATCCGTTTCGATGCGGTCTACTACAGCCATTTCAAATGTAACCTGCGCCGGATCGCCGATTATCCGAATCTCTCGAATTATCTGCGCGAGCTCTATCAACATCCGGGGATCAAAGAGACGACCGATATCGAGCAGATCAAACAGCACTACTACTATAGCCATGCGACCATCAATCCGACCCGCATCGTGCCGAAGGGACCAACCCTCCATTTCGAGACGCCGCATGACAGAAAACGATTTGAAAACAGAGAACAACGAATAAGGAGAATCAAATGAGCGGATGGCAAAATCACCCTTTTGAAATCAACGTTAAGGCAGGAGAAACCAAGGCTTTTTGCATGTGCGGCCACTCAAAAAATGGCCCGTTTTGCGATGGCTCTCATAAAACAACAACCATTACGCCTCATGTTGAAACCTTCGATGAGGACAAAACAGTGTATGTCTGCGGTTGCCAGCAGTCGGGGAATCGCCCCTATTGCGACGGCACGCATAAGACCCTGAGCGAGTAGAGGACTCGACCCGTTCATGTTGAAAAACAGCGAATCCTGCTTTGGCTGGGTGAGCATCAGCATCCACTGGCTGATGGCGCTGGCGATCTTCGGCATGTTCGGGCTCGGCGTCTGGATGGTTGAACTGGATTATTACGATGCCTGGTACCACCGCGCACCTTGGGTGCACAAAAGTATCGGCATGCTGCTTCTTTTCCTGCTTGTTTTCAGGCTCGGCTGGCGAATCGCCAACCCTGTGCCCGAGATTCTGGGGCAGTGGTGGGAGAAGCTACTTGCCCTGTGGGTTCATCGTGGACATTACCTGTTCATGTTCGCCGTTATCATCAGCGGATACCTCATCTCCACGGCGCTTGGACGTGGCATTGATGTATTCGGCTGGTTCGAAGTTCCGGCGTTGCTGGAAGCAGACAAGGGGCGTGAATCGACTGCCGGATTAGTTCATATGTTGCTGACCTGGAGCTTCATGGGCTATATCGCCATGCATGTGGCGGCAGCACTGAAACACCATTTGATCGACAAAGACATCACGCTATTGCGGATGTTGGGAATTCATAAAAAAGAAGGAGAAAAATGATGAAACTGAAACTACTGCTCACAACACTGCTGGCGCTTGGGCTTTCGACCACAGCGATGGCCGAAGATTATGTGATCGACAAGAAAGGACAGCACGCAGTCATCCAGTTCAAAATCGCCCACCTGGGCTACAGCTGGATGATCGGTCGCTTCAATGATTTTGAAGGCACCTTTTCTTACGATGAGAAAACCCCCTCGGCGGCCAAAATCAACGTCACCATCAACACGGCCAGTGTCGACACCAATCATGCCGAACGTGACAAACACCTGCGCAGCCCCGACTTCTTCAACGTTGGCAAATATCCGACCGCGACCTTCGTCAGCAAGAGCTTCAAAGAGCTGGGTAAAAACAAAGCAAAGCTGACCGGCACCTTCACGCTCAATGGCGTCACCCGCGATATTAGCATCGATGTAACACATGTCGGCCACGGCGACGATCCGTGGGGCGGCTATCGTCGTGGCTTCGAGGGGCGCACAACGCTGAAGCTGGCAGACTGGAACATTCCTTTTGCGCCGAAGCTTGGACCGGCCTCGGCAGAGGTCCAGCTCTACTTCTCCTTCGAAGGCATTCGGCAGTAAACAGGAGACCGAGATGAGTGCAACGCTACAGGTTCGTCATGCCCCAACAGTTCCGGAAGGCGATGGTGTTTTCGTCAAACGCCTGATGCCACTGCACGGATTCATGAATTACGATCCGTTTGTGTTGTGGGATCACTTCGATATCGGCTCTGGTGCGGGTTTTCCGACACACCCGCACCGGGGGTTTGAAGCCATCACTTATATGTTTTCGGGCTCCATGCAGCATGCCGATAATCTCGGCAACCAGTCCACTGTGACCGCTGGCGGCGCCCAGCGTTTTACCGCCGGACGCGGCCTGCTGCACTCGGAGATGCCGGGTGAAGGTGAACGCAGCAGCGGCATCCAGCTCTGGATCAACCTGCCGAAAGCGATGAAAGGCATTGCCCCTGAGTATCAGCAGGTGGATGCCGCCGATATTCCGGAGCGGCAGATTGCCGGCGGCACGGTTCGCATGATCGCCGGCCCGGACGCGCCAGTGGAACTGCGCACCGAAGTGCTTTATCTGGATCTCTCTCTTAATGCCGGCTCGCAATATAGCGATGCCATCCCTGATGGCATGCGCGGCTTGCTATATGTTGTTACAGGGGAGCTGGCCGCCCATGGCGAGCACCTTGCCGAAGGCGATGCTCTCTTCGTGGAACACCTGAGCCACTGGGATATTTCAGCCAAAACCGACTCGCGCTTTATGCTCTGCCTTGGGCGCCCCCACCATGAGCCGATCCGGCAACATGGCCCTTATGTTGATTAACCCCCTGAAGTTTTCAGGTTTGGCACGATTTTCGCTTAACAAGCATGCGACAAACTTGAAATGGCTTGTAGCAAAGGAGAGCGCCATGAAACGCCTCAGGGAAATTTTCGGTTTTATTGTCATGCCGCTTATGTTGCTGACAATCTATCGGCGCCTGTTGCGCGGCAATCAAAGAGCGCCGAGCCGGAACAACCAGATACAAGCCTGATTCATCGCCCGGTTTGCGAGGGGGTAAAAAAAAGGGGCCCGAGGGGGGCCCCTTTACTTTTGTTGCTCAAACCAGCTCAGTTCTTCGACTTATCCACGATCTTCTTGATCCATGGCATCATCGCACGAAGCTTTTCACCGGTCTGCTCGATCGGATGCGCCGCATTGTTACGACGCGCAGCGGTCATCGATGCGTAGTTGGTCGCGCCCTCCAGGATGAACTGCTTGGCATATTCACCGGTCTGGATGTTATGCAGGCACTCTTTCATCGCCTTGCGTGACTCTTCGTTGATCACGCGCGGACCGGTCACATACTCACCGTACTCGGCGTTGTTGGAGATCGAGTAGTTCATGTTGGCGATACCGCCCTCATACATCAGGTCGACGATCAATTTAAGCTCATGCAGGCATTCAAAATATGCCATCTCAGGCGCATAACCCGCTTCGGTCAGGGTCTCGAAACCGGCTTTCACCAGCTCAACCGCGCCACCGCAAAGCACAGCCTGCTCGCCAAAGAGATCGGTCTCGGTCTCATCCTTGAAGGTGGTCTCGATGATGCCGGTACGACCACCGCCGATGGCGGAGGCATAAGAGAGGCAGAGCGCCTTCGCATCACCGGTTGCATCCTGATGAATGGCGATCAGGTCAGGGATACCGCCACCACGCTCGAATTCGGAACGCACTGTGTGACCCGGTGCCTTCGGAGCAATCATGACAACGTTCAGGTCGGCACGCGGCACGATCTGGTTGTAATGAATGGCAAAGCCGTGCGCAAAGGCAAGCGTAGCTCCTTTCTTGAGATTTGGCTCAAGCTCATCTCTGTAAAGAACAGACTGGAACTCATCCGGCGTCAGCACCATGACAACATCGGCACCGGCAACCGCATCGGCAACACTACTAACCTTCAGGCCATGCGCTTCTGCTTTGGCAATCGAGCCGGAACCGGCACGCAGGCCAACCGTCACATCAACACCTGAATCTTTCAGGTTGGTCGCATGGGCATGGCCCTGCGAGCCATAGCCGATAATGGCTACTTTTTTACTCTTGATGATCGAAAGATCGGCATCTTTGTCGTAATAGACGTTCAGGGCCATGGTGAATACTCCTCGTAACAACGGTATCGGTTCAAAAAGGGTGCGCAGCATAATGTTTTTTCAGGAAAAGTTCACCCCTTGATTGCCATGCCCAAATTTAGCGCTTCTAAAGCATCAATAAATCCAACATTAGAAGATATTAATTTGTGATCTGCATCACCCTTTTAGTATGCTTCGGGCGCATGATGCGCGCCGCTTTGTCACAATTGTTGACTTGCTCAATCAAATAAGGAGACATGCATGTCGATCTCAATTTCCCGCAAAGTTTTTTTTGTTCTGCCGACACTACTGATCATGAATACGCCCGCGCTTGCCGAAAGAGCCAAGGCACCTGACCCCCTGTTTCCGACAACTCCCTATCTTCAAGACAGGAAAACAGATTTTACCTATCCTAAGGTTGCCGGCGATTTCCTGGTCTACAGCCAGCGCAAGGACGATAAGTTCACTGTGGTGCGCGTGAATAAAGATTCTCCGGCCATGAGTCGTCGTACAGTCGAACCGACCATGCCAAAAGAGGCGATTCGCTACGGTACGGTGGTTGCCGACGGAGGCATCGGTTACGTAAGTGACCGCATGGGGCCGATCAGTGCCTGGCTTCGACAGGCCAAAGGCGACGGTCATATCGCTATCGCCAATATGGGAACCTTCACCGGCGGCCTGATGCCGATGAGCCTGCACGCTTCCGATAACGGGAAGATCATGTGTTTCGATTCGCCAACCGAAAAAACCCGACGCGCGGACATCCTCAACGATTATTCAAATACCAGTATTCATGAAGAGCTGCTGGGCCAGAACTGGCGCATGTACAACTCCGATGCCTACCGCACCAAGATGGGCTATGCCTCCACCCGAACCGGCTTCAAAAACACCTTCTTCCCGCCTTCGTTATTTCTGTTCGACCGCAATAGCAGCCAGCTGACCATGATTCCGAACGCTTCCAACGGCGCCGTATCCCCGGATGGCTCCCGTATCGCCTTTGTGCGTGAAAACGACGGCAACTACGATATCTGGGTGCAGGGCGTCGACGGCAGCAACCTGATTCAGCTGACCAGTTCGGAATTCGGCGATTTCGATCCGGCCTGGAGCCCGGACGGCAAAAATATCGCCTTTGTTTCCAATCGCGACAGCAAAGGCGAAGTGCTACAGACCTCGGTTTACATCATTAATCTGGCCAGCGGCAAAATCGCCCGTATCACCAATACTCAAAAGGCAACAGATGGCGGCCCTGCATGGCTGGATACCCATACACTGGTCTTCCACTCCAATCGCGACCCGGCCAGGCCGCAAGAAAAAACCATATCGAACTGGAATATCTGGAAAGCCGATATCAAAGGAGCCCTGAAATGACAAAACGCACTCTTCTCTTCCTGAGTTTTTTACTGATCTCTACTTCTGCCCAGGCAATCGATTTCGGCTGGCTGACGAACAGCAAATCCGATAAGCCTGCGGCTCCGGCTGATGCTGCCAAACTGCTGACTCTGGAGCCCGGTGAAAACGAGCAATCGCCAAAAGTCTCGCCCGATGGCAGGCACCTGATCGTCATCGCCAGCAAAGATTCGCAGACCCGGATTTCGCGCCGCGCCATCGAAAATGGCGATCCGGTCAACACCATCACCGAGGATGTCGATGCCGTAAACTCTGCAAATTGGGAAGCGGGCGGGCAGGTCACTTTCCTTTCCGACCGGGCTGGCGGTCTCGGCCTTTGGCAAAAGGCTGCCGATGGTAAGGGCGTGCTTCGCCGCGCGGTGGAACTCAACGGCACCGTTGCCGAGCCCACACTGCTGGCCGACGGCTCCATGGTCGCGGTTCGCCTGATTCCGGATGGCAACAAACAGGTGCAACAACGTAACCAGCGCGAAAATTTCGACAACTGGACACATCCCGGCTTCCAGACGCATATCGTGCGCATTCTGTCCAATGGCTCGGAGCAGGCGCTCAGCCTCGGGGTCAATCCCGCCATCTCTCCGGACGGCAGCTGGATTGCATTCTCGGTTGCTGCAGGCCGCAGCTACCACCTGTTTTTGATGAAGAGCGACGGCTCGGAGCTAACGCAGCTGACCGATTCGCGCAGTGTGGATGTGCAGCCGGCCTGGAGTGCGGACGGAAAGTGGATCGTCTTTACCTCCAACCGGGCCGAGCCGGATTTGCGCTCTCCAGGCAAAAGTAACTGGGATATCTGGGCCATCTCCCGCGATGGCCGCACACTCAATCGCCTGACCAAAGACTCGGGCCGCGATGGCGCCCCTTCAGTGAGCAAAAATGGCACGGTCTACTTTCATTCCGACCGTGATGTCAGCAAGCTGGATGCCCTTGATCACCAAGTGAAGGGAAACACCCGCGGTTTCCATATCTGGAGCGTAAAGCTCTTTGCAGAACAGGCCGCGGATTCGCCCAAGGCTGCACCAAAAGAGACAACTTCGCCGGCCAAATAGAAACTGGAAGGGCCGCTTTTGCGGCCCTTCTGATACTCCCTTAGCTGCGCATCACCGTATTCAGGCGTTCAGACAGCTCCGGATCTTTCCCCGCCAAAGGCAAAGAAACAATGAATTGGGTTCCGCCCCCCTCTTCACTCTCAACCGATATCTCGCCGCCATGCGCCAGCACAATGCGTTTGCAAATCGCCAGCCCCAGACCCGAGCCCCCTTCCGAGCGGGCGCGCCCATCATCAGCCCGGTAGAAACGGGAAAACAGGTGATCAAGATGATGCGATGCGATCCCCGGCCCCTCATCACGCACAGAGATAATCGCCCTCTCATTTTCGGCATGCGCACTCAGGTGTACCGTGGTCGCCTCCCGCGCATATTTATAGGCATTGTTCAGCAGATTGAATATCACACGCTCAAGCTTGGCGGCATCACCGCTCACAAACAGATCATCAACGATATCCATTTCCAGCGTCATCTGACGGCTGGCGAACAGGGTTAAATGCTGCTGCCCTACCTCTTGCAGCAAGAGCGATAAATCCACCTCCCCCTGTTCAAGTTCCAGCTGCCCGGCATCGGCACGAGCCAGCATCAGGAGGTCATCCACGATCCGGCGCATGCGCTCAATCATATCGAGCTGATCATGCAGCACCTTATGGTACTCCTCAGGCGAACGCGGCTGGCGCAGCGCAACTTCGATTTCGCCTTTCAGAACCGTCAACGGTAATCGCAACTCGTGCGAGGCATCGGCAGTGAATCGTTTTTGCGACTGAAAACTTGCCTCAAGATCGCCAAACATTTTATTGAGCGAACGAATCAACTCGCGAATCTCGCGATCCTGTGAAAATGAGGTCAGCCGCCGCGACAAGTCACCTGCCGCCACCCCGCGGGCGGTACTGGTAATCTCCTGAATCGGCCGCATGGCACGCTTGGCCATCACATACCCTGCCCAGGCACTGATCACGATGGATATCAGCCCCAGAATAAAGCCGAGCGAATAGAGCAGCTTGAATACTGCCTGCGTATCGCTGGTGCTACGCCCCAGCAGCAGTGCGGCAACAACTCGATCTGTCCGCTTTATCGGCATTGCCACCACACGAATATTATCTTTCCGCAGCAATGAACGCGTGGAAACAAACACCATGACATTTCCCTTCATGGCTTGCCCCAGCGCCCGGCTGATTTCATCTCCCCCCGCCCCAATCAGGGAGTCGTCGGTGGCAAACAGTACCTGGCCATTCGACGCGACCAGTTGCACCGTGCCCATAAAGTGGTTGGAAAAGCTGCTCAGGTGCTCGTTCCAGTAATAGAAAGGCGAACGTTGCAATTCACCCACAACGCCCTGCGCCTGCTCGGCCAGCTTCTCATCGATATCGCTGTAGGCCTGCCGGGTAAGCAACACATACAAAAGCGAGCCCGCCACCAGCAGAATACTCAGCTCCACCACGATATAGAGCATGGCCAGACGGCCCCGGAAAGTCGTGAACATGGTCAGGCGGAAGCGCTTGGCAGCCCCGGGCACCCCGGACCCGAATGGCCGGGATGGCTTCACGCGGGCGGAGCGTCGTCCGTCAGGATATATCCCTGTCCGCGAACGGTATGCAACAGCGCCGGCTCAAACCCTTTATCAATCTTCGAGCGTAAATGGCTGACATACACATCAATCACATTGCTCTCGGGATCAAAATTCATATCCCAGACATGCTCGCCAATCAGAGTGCGAGACAGCACCTTGCCCGGGTTACGCAACAGATATTCAAGCAAGGCATACTCCTTGGTGGTCAGGCGGATGCGTTTGGTGCCGCGAGTCACTTTGCGACTAATCGGATCAAGCTCAAGGTCGGCCATTTTCAAGGTCGGGGTTTTCACCTCCGAACGGCGGCGCAGCAGTGCACGCACGCGTGCCAACAGCTCTTCGAAGGCAAAGGGCTTCGGCAGATAGTCATCGGCACCGGCATCGAGGCCGCGCACCTTGTCTTCAATGGAGTCTCGCGCCGTCAGCATCAGCACAGGTGTTGCCACGCCACGGTCACGCAGTTCGCGGCAGACAATAATGCCGTTTTTCTTCGGCAGCATCACATCGAGAATTATCAGATCGTAATCGTTCACTTCGGCAAGAAACCCGCCGTCTTCGCCATCGTAAGAGACATCAACCGCATGCCCCTCCTCTTTCAGTCCTTTCTGAACGAACTGGGCAACGCGCTCTTCATCTTCAACAACGAGAATTTTCATGTGCACAGTTTGCAGACGAAATTCCCGGAAGTGAAGGCTTTCCTTTTCAATTGCCAAGCCCCGGACCGCAACCTAGCGTCAACGCATGCTACGCTTGCTTCTGGTTTTCACCCTCTTTGGCCTCTCCGCCTGCCAGTATACCGGAGAGCTTCGCGCATTCACGACCGATGGCTGCAGCGCCTTTCCCGATGGCCCTCCGAGTGAGCCAGACAAGTGGCGCAGCTGTTGCTTGGCACATGACAAGGCCTACTGGCTGGGTGGCACCTGTGAAGAGCGGGAAAAGGCCGATACGGATCTGCGCACTTGTATTGCCAAGGTGCAAAACGAAGAGCTCGCTGCCGTAATGTGGGCAGGAGTGCGGGCCGGAGGATCACCTTATCTGCCAACGCCGTTTCGATGGTCTTATGGCTGGCCCTATACGCGCGGCTATCGTGAGGTGACGCCGGAAGAGCACAAGCTCGCTGAAAAATTACTCAAAGAAGCCGAAGAGACCGAAGCCTCTAATTAAACATTGCAGCCAGAAAGGCATAGCGCCCGAGCTTGCCGATCGTCACCAGCAAAAGGAAAACCGGCACCCCGCAGCGCAACAACCCGGCAACCAGACAGAGCGGATCGCCAAACACAGGGAACCAGGCCAGCAACAACGATGGTCTGCCGTATTTCCCAAACCAGCTTTCTGCCCGCGCCACACTCTCTTCTGACATACGCAACCACTTTCGATGCACCGCTTCGTTGCCCAGCCGACCCATGCCATAGGTAATAAAGCTTCCGAGCACATTGCCAACGGTTGCAATGAAAACGAGCAATACCGGATCACCGCCCTGCTGAAGTTCGTAAAGCAGCAGGGCTTCCGAACTGCCGGGAAGCAGAGTTGAAGAAGCCAGTGCGGAAAAAAACAGCGCCCAATTCATGCGTAGATGATAAGCTGAAGCCTATGAATGGCGAGATTTTCATCTACCGCTCCCCACTCGGCGCGATTCACTATGAACTGTGCGATGGCGTCTGCTCGCAGCTCTGGCTCGGCACCGGGCCGGCAGCGACCACTTCCGGCGACACACTGGTATCGCGCTGGCTGGATAGCTATTGCAGCGGAACCACTCTTCCGCTGCCACCGCTTGCGGCTCCTCGTACACCTTTCCAGAGGCGTATGCGCGCTGCACTTGCAGATATAAGCATCGGACAAACCATCACTTACGGCGAACTGGCGAAACGACTTTGCACCTCTCCACGTGCTCTGGGTCAGGCACTCGGCGCCAATCCGCTACCGCTCCTGATCCCCTGCCACCGCGTTATTGCTGCGAACGGCCTTGGCGGCTTCTCCGGCGGCGAAGGCTGGAAAGAGAAGCTACTCGAATTTGAAGGGGCTATTTAACCGGGAAATCCCTGAACGGCACTTCGATGATGCCGCTGACATTGATCTGAATCCGGCTCTCACCGCCTGCCAACGATGGCGCAACGCGGCTTTTACTTACCGCGAAGCTATCCTCCATCATGGCCACCCTGCGCATTGGAGCAGGGCCTCCGCCGGAATGGGTCTGCATATCGATAATGCGAAACGATTTGGCAGAAAGCCCCTCGGCAATATTTCCCGCCTTGGCCCGGAAGCTCCGAATCGCTTCCGTACGCAACCGATCCTCGATCTGCTTGCGCAGCTTGTCGCTGACCTGGAATTGCAGCCCGTTCAACTTAACGCCTGCCGCCTCGATATCGGCCATCCAGCCCGGTACGGCATCGATATCCTGCGTCTTGATCTGGCCGGATTGAACCAGCTGCCAGCTCTTGGTGGTGAAGACACCCGAATCCCAGACCGGATTCAGCGAGCGATTGGTGGTTTCGTGTTTCACCTTCTCCTTCTTCAAACGGGCAGTGACTTTCGCGGCAATGCCATCGACCTTCTTCCGAAGCTGATCGGCATTGTTCCCCTTCGCTTCGATGCGGTAGGAGACCACCACCTCGTCGTTAACGACCTCCTCACTCGCCTCGGCGGAGAGCGATACCCGCGTGCCTTCCGGTTTGTAATCCTCGGCATAGGCCGGAGTCATAAAAAATAGTGTGGAGAGAATCAGTAGATATTTCATAAACGCTAATATGGTTCAGCCATCTCCAACCCGCAAGCCAGTTATTTGACGGACAAACCATTCCGACCAACAATAGGAGGGCAAAAGGACATTTGGGAGAAAATAAAATGAAAAGTTATGTGCATATGTTTTTAAGCTCCGCATTATGAAAACATATAACGTAAATTCTTGGGACGAAGTAAAAGAAGCTTTTAAGAAGATAGAGCACGAAATTGATCTACTTCAGGGAGAAAAAAACTTTCTATTTACAAAGCCGTCTTTTTTATATCGTGGCCAAGGGAATTCTGAATGGGACCTAGATACAACTTTGGAGCGAGTTATAAAACAACCTGTCCCAGTTACTGAGTATTACCGTCATATCTTAAAAACAAGGCCCCAGGTTGAAGCTTTCAGCAATACAAAATGGGAACTTATAGACTTGGGGGAATACACCAAATGGGCAGAGTCACGGTCTGATTTAGCTTGGCCTGACTATCCAGGGTATGAGTATATGATTTATTTACGACATCATGGCTTCCCTTCTCCTCTACTCGATTGGTCTAGATCGCCATACGTTGCTGCTTTCTTTGCATATACAAACATTCCTGATGAAAGCGAAAATGTGGCTATATATTGTTACTCAGAAACATTAGGCAGCGGAAAAACATGGAGTAGTGAAAATCCAGTTATTACTGTTCGAGGACCGTACGCCCGAAGCCACAAACGTCATTTTCTCCAACAATGCGAATACACTGTATGTTCAAAGCTTGGCAACCAAGGACTCCAATATACAAATCACGAAGAAGTGATTCGTTTAGAGAATGAAACGCAGGACCTTTTTTGGAAAATTATTGTTCCTCGCACCACAGCTCCCAGTGCGCTCAAAGACCTAGATTCTATGAACGTTAACGCTCTTTCTCTCATGGGAACCGAAGATGCGCTAATACAAACCTTGGCAACAAGGGAGTACGTTATAAACAACACGTAGTGCAGATTTGCGTCCTTTTTGCATTGGCTCTGTCTATATAGAGTTAACGGAGCGACACGATGATGAAAATAGAGATCACTGAGATATCACCTTGCTACGACAATGTTCGGGAGCTGTTCCGGCTCCTTGATACGCACAACATGTCCCACCACCCGCCGGAGGTGTGCCACCTGACCCAGCCGGAAGAGCTGCAAGAAGTCCGCTCAATCCTGCTCGGAATCTTCTGTGACGGTGAGCTGTGCGGCATGGGGGCGTTGAAATTCTTCGACGACTACGCCGAGGTGACCCGCATGTTTGTCAAAGAGGCGTACAGGGGGAATGGACTCGCCGGAAAGCTGCTGGATGAGCTTGCCAAGGTCGCTTTGACCAATGGCCTGACAGTGCTCAGGCTCGAAACCAGCGAGAAGTTCAGGAGCGCCGTCCGCCTCTACCAGAACTACGGCTTCCACTTCTGCGAGCCGTTCGGGGAGTATGTGAACAAGCCCCTCAACACCTACATGGAAAAGCAGATCGAAGGCTCCTGAAGTCTTTGCGATAAATTTTGCGTCCTTTTTACGTGACCTCCGTCTATAGAGGTACGGCACAGCAAGTGTCGCTACTTAACGGAGGTTTATGTGAATACTTTATTGATCGAAAAAGAGAATCCGGCAGCGGACGGATGCTGCGGCGGGCCTGCGCCTAAAGGGGTATCGGCCTGCTGTGTTCAGGATGCCGAAGCAAAAGCGCGTGGTGAAGAGGGTTGCGGCTGCAATAAGGCCTCAACCCCTGTAAAGCACGATGAAATCCGTCAGGCCGTGCGTGAGCAGTACAGTCAGGTGGCCGAAAGCGACGGCTGCGGTTGCAGCACGGCCGACTCCGGCTGCTGCACCTCCACGGTGACCGATCTTAATGCACTATCCGGTGCGCTGGGTTACTCATCATCAGAGACGGGTGCCGTGCCGGAAGGGGCCAACATGGGGCTTGGCTGCGGAAATCCGCAGGCGATCGCTGCCCTGAAGCCGGGCGAAACGGTAGTCGACCTCGGTAGCGGCGGCGGTTTCGACTGCTTCCTCGCTGCACGTCAGGTTGGCGATAGCGGTCATGTGATCGGCGTGGACATGACCCCGGCCATGATCTCCAAGGCCCGTGCCAATGCGGAGAAGAGCGATTACAACAACGTCGAGTTCCGGCTCGGCGAAATCGAATCACTACCCATCGCCGATGCCACGGCCGACGTGATCATCTCCAACTGCGTGATCAACCTGTCACCGGACAAGCAGAAGGTGTTCAGGGAGTCGTTCCGAATCCTGAAACCGGGTGGACGCCTCGCCATCGCCGACATCGTCGCATCAGCCGAACCGCCCGAGGAGATTCGCAACGATCTGGCGCTCTTCACCGGCTGCATGGCGGGCGCTTCACTGATCGACGAGATCGAGGCGATGCTGAAGGCGAGCGGCTTCGAGCAGATCAGGATCGAGCCGAAGGATGAGAGCAAATCGTTCATCCGCGACTGGGCACCGGGCATGCCGATCACGGACTACATCCTCTCCGCCACCATCGAAGCGGTGAAACCAGCCGCCTGATCACACCACTCACCGGCCCGTGCAGCTTTTGCGCAGGCCGGTGATTCAGGTGTAAACTTTATCTAACGCAAGGAGAAATGAATGACGCTATCCGCCGCCGATCTCTGGCAGGAGCACAAAACCCGACTGCACAACTACATCGCCCGGCGCGTGCCGGATCGCCATGTCGCCGATGACATTCTTCAGGATGTCTTCCTTAAGGTGCATACCAGCCTCGGCACGGTTAAAGCACCCGGCAGCGTCGCTGCCTGGCTCTACCGGCTGGCATCCAACGCCATTGCCGACTACTACCGCACCTACAAACCGAGCGATGAACTACCGGAGAACCTTGCAGCACCTGAGAAAAGGCGCGACTACACCGCAGAACTCGCCTCCTGCCTCAGGCCGTTCATCGACGACCTGCCCGAAAAATACCGCACGGCGCTGGTACTCTCCGAAATCGAAGGCATCACGCAAAAGGAGGTCGCCCGGCGGCTCGGCCTCTCTGTTTCAGGTGCGAAATCGAGGGTACAGCGCGGCCGCGAGAAGCTGCGCGGCCTACTCTCCGAATGCTGCGAAATCGAAGTCGGGCGCAACGGCATCGTCGGCTACGAGGTTCGGAATGCCCGCCGCAATAGCGCATGCAAGTGCCATAACGCTTGAATCCCGCTCCACACTTGTTGCGATCTGTTTCGCGTATAGAGTCGTAATATGGAAAGCACATCTACAATTTACTGGGGACTACTTTTCGGCTCCATCGGCTTGGGCTTTTTCATTTACGGTAAAAGGCAAAAAAAGTTTGTCCCCCTTCTTTGCGGCATCGGCTTTATCGCTGTTCCGTATTTTATCTCCAACACACTGATCCTGATTGTTTCAGGCATCGCGATTACGGCTCTGGCCTATTTCGTTAGGCAATAACACGGCACTTGTTGTCGTGCAGTCTGCCAGTAGCTTCGCGGCATGAGTGACGCCTCTCCACAAACAGTAACAATCATTGGTGCCGGGCTGGCTGGCTCCGAAGCTGCATGGCAGCTGGCCAAGCGCGGTGTGCCGGTTCGCCTACACGAGATGCGCCCAGCCAAGATGACGCCAGCACACAATACCGGCAACTGCGCCGAGCTTGTCTGCTCCAATACCTTCCGCGCCGATCATCTGGAGAATGCTGTGGGCCTGCTGCATGAAGAGATGCGGCGCATGGATTCACTGATCATGCGTTGTGGTGATGAGGCACGGATTCCTGCAGGCACGGCCCTGGCGGTGGATCGTGAACAGTTCTCCACACTGGTGACCGAGGCGCTGAAGGCTGAACCGCTGATCGAATTCATCGAGGGTGAGGTAACCGAAATTCCTAAAGACGGACTGCTGCTGATCGCCTCAGGCCCCCTCACCTCCGATACGCTCTATAAACAGATTCGCGAACTGACCGGTGAAGAGCATCTCAATTTCTTCGATGCCATTGCGCCGGTGGTCGATGCTGAGTCTGTAGACATGAACATCTGCTTCTGGAAAAACCGCTACGACAAAAACGTCGAAGAGGGTGAAGCGGGCGATTATCTCAACTGCCCGATGAACGAAGCGCAGTATAAGGCCTTCATCCATGAACTGATCAATGCCGAGAAGGTCGCCTTCAAAGGCTTTGAGGATATCCCGTTTTTCGAGGGTTGCATGCCGATCGAGGAGATGGCCGAACGCGGTGAGGATACCCCCCGCTTCGGACCTATGAAGCCGGTAGGCTTAGACCACCCCGAAACCGGTGATCGCTACTACGCCGTAGTGCAACTGCGCCGCGACAACCGCATGGGGAGTTTACTCAACATGGTCGGCTTCCAGACCAAGATGACCTACGGTGAGCAGAAGCGGGTCTTTACCATGATTCCAGGGCTGGAGAACGCGGAATTCTTCCGCCTGGGAAGCCTGCATCGAAATACCTTCATCAAATCCCCTGCCCTGCTTGATGGCACGCTGCGCCTGAAAAAAAAGCCGCGTATCCTCTTTGCCGGGCAAATTACCGGCGTGGAGGGCTACGTCGAGTCCGCCAGCATGGGGCTGATGGCTGGCCGTTTTCTTGCTGCGATGGCGAATGGAGAAGAGCCGGATGCACCACCCGCTGCTACCGCCCACGGCGCCTTGCTGGCCCATATCTCGCAGACGCGTATTGAGGATTTTCAGCCGATGAATATCAATTTCGGACTGCTGCCACCGGGCAAGAAGCGCGAGGGAAAGCGCCGCTTTTCAAGAGCGGAGCGCAGGCGCTCGGTCTCCGATCATGCTCTGGAAACACTGGATCAATGGCTGCAAAAATAATCTCCCGGCTGCTTTTTGCCGTTCTGCTTTTTACAGGGCTAGCCGCATGCAGCCAGAGCGTTGAAACCGGGGGCATCAGCCTCAAAGAGCGCAAAACCCTCGGGACAGAGTATCCCGTTAATCCTGCACAGCCCCTGCACAGACGCGCCGCACCCATACCTGAAAATGTGCTTGGCGCATGGCAGAAAATGGATATGGCAATCAATCCGCAAGCTTCGCAATACCAGGGCTATGACCTTTCCGATAAGCAGAAGCGGCAATTGGCACAAGCTATCGCCACACTTCCGCGGCCTTGGCAAAAAATCATGCGGCAAAAACTATCGCGCTTTTTTTTCATCAAGAACCTGCTTGGCGGCGGCATCACCGACTGGATTATCGCTGCGGATGGACGCCTTATCTACACCATGATCCTTAACCCGGCACTGTTTGATGCAACCGCTTCCGACTGGCTGAAAATGCGTGAAGGCGGCAGCTTCGAGACGGGCGATTATCGACTGCAAATTAGCGGACTTCAGGATGTTTCAGCCTTGCAATTTATCCTGTGGCATGAGGTGGCTCATCTGATCGACTATGAAAACAGGTATACCTCTATCGCCGATCCGCTGATGCGCAGTTATCTGGATTTGAAAGCCAGTGGAACGACCCCATTTATGCACAATGTCTGGCAAAGCAGTAACCAGCCCGCCTCCGGCTTTGACTTTCCGGCACGCAGCAAATTGAACCCCTATCACATGAATGCCCAGCAACCGCGCATCGCCAACTCGGAATTGCCAAATACTTTCGCCGTCTGGCAGCAAACCCCCTTTGTGACCCTCTATGCGGCTTCGAGCCCCGCGGAGGACTTCGCCGATTTCGCTGCCTTTCATATTGCCCGCAAAAGCTCGGGGCATGAACCGGTTTGGCAATTAATGGAAAAGGAACATATCGTGGCCAAATATACACCGCTTACACACCCGGCCAATCGAACCCGATGGAGCAAACTCGAGGGCGTGGCCGCACTTCGATAGAAAAGTCTGCGGCTGTAAACAGAGGAGAAAGCAATGAAACGACTCGGTATTCTAATCTGCATCATGGGCTCTGTGGCCGCCTTGCTCTACCCGCCGTACAAAATACTCGGGCTGGGCAAGGTGAAGTGGGGGTTCATTCTTGATGATGTGGTGCGCGCTTTTGGCAGCAGCGTTGCCAAGACTTACGATTATATCGACAAGCCGACGCTCGCTGTCGAGCTCCTGGTCATCAACGCCATTGGTGTAAGTATGATACTGATGGCTAAAAGACGCTGAACCCCACATGAAACGCTCCTTGCTATTCATTTTCTTGACCCTGTTAGCTTCGGCTTCCACCTATGCGCAGCCAACGACATCCCCCGACGATGCAGAGCTATCGAAAATCGCTCTGCTGATCTATCAAAATGAGTGCGCAGGACAAACGAAAAACCTGGTGGTCTGGAATCAGGGTGAGGCGTTCCCCTCTTTGGGGATTGGCCACTTTATCTGGTATCCGCGGGGCTATCGCGGGCCATTCAAGGAGAGCTTCCCCGCACTGCTTGAATTCATGCAGTTGCAACATGTATCCATTCCGCCCGCTTTACAGAAGGCGAACGGCGCTCCCTGGGCGAATCAGGACCATTTCCGACAGGCTGACCAAAATACGCCTGAGGTAGAAATGCTGCGCGTTTTTCTCCGTGACACCATGCCGGTACAGGCCCGCTTTATGCGCGAACGCTTTAATGCAGCGCTCGCAGATATTTTACAAGCCGCCCCTCCGAAAAAGCGGGCGCGCCTTTTGCGCCACTATCAACGCGTAGCTGATGCACCCATGGGCTATTATGCACTCATGGACTATGTGAACTTCAAGGGTGAAGGCACCAAGGCAAGCGAGCGCTATCAGGGCCATGGCTGGGGGCTATTGCAGGTACTGGAGCAGATGGCTGATGGAGGCGATGCCATCGAAGCCTTTGCCGACGCAGCAACACTTGTGCTGGAGCGCCGCGTGGCCAATGCGCCGCCCGAACGCAATGAGGCACGCTGGCTGCCTGGCTGGAAAAACCGCATTGCAAGCTACGTTGACCAGCACCGTAAGTTTTTGCGCGGGGTTTCGACTACCCGGTAAAAGATAGCTCCTGGAGGCGCTTATGAACCGACGTCATTTTCTAAAAGGTGGTCTTATCGCACTCGCCGGAGTTATCGGGGCCAGAGCCCTCTCAAATACCGTATTGCCCCCGGCCTTTGCCGAAAATGGAGGAGACAAAATGAAACACTCCGGTATTAAAAAAATCCATAAAACCGATGCCGAATGGCGAGAGCTGCTCACGCCGGAGCAGTTTCATGTGCTGCGCGAAAAAGGCACTGAACGCGCATTTACCGGTAAATACCACGACCACCATGCCGATGGCATCTATACCTGTGCGGGCTGTGCACTGCCGCTGTTTGACTCGAAAACAAAATTCGACTCCGGCACCGGCTGGCCAAGCTTTTACCAGCCGATTTCACCCGATCACATTATCGAAAGGGAAGATCGCTCCTGGTTTGCGGTACGCACCGAAACAGTCTGTGCTCGCTGTGAGGGTCATTTAGGACATGTGTTTAACGATGGACCGCCCCCGACAGGCTTGCGCTACTGCATGAATTCAGCCGCGCTCGCCTTCGTGCCCAGGGCTTCCGCCGCCGGATAAACCCTGCGCTTCCGATAATTCGCTGCCTTGCTGTTGCTGAAAAAACAGCTTTGCGCGTGCCGGCGTCACCCGTTTGCCCTCATTCAATGAAAGCGCTTCCAGCGATTGCAGTGCCGCTAACTGTGCGGAAAGAGTGCGCGGCAAATACTTGAGCATCGCCTCCAGCACAGCATCCGAAACATCCCACTGCATATCGGCAGCTCGCGAGCGCAATACGGCCAATAGCTCCTCATCCCTTTGTGGTGAAGAGATCTCGACGCGCTCCAGTGTTTTCAGGCGGCTGGACAACTCAGGTGGCATATTGGACTCTGCGCCGCTTCGCCAACCGAGCAGGAGATGGCGTTCCGCCTCGCGGGCGCGCTCCATCAGATGAAACAATGCGAGCGCCGTGCTACGCGGCAAGTCCCCGGCGCTCACATCCACCAGCCAGAATGCGGAATCCCCCAATTGCCTGGCCCACTCTCGCACCAGATGATAGGGCGAAGCGGCGATATCTTCTGCGCCGATCGTGAGCCAGCCCAGATGCGGATATTCACTATGCATGCTGTGCAACAGATGTGTTTTGCCCGCTGGCGCTTCGGAGGTAAGCCAAAGCCGCCCGCCGTGAACCAGCCAGGTTGCCAGACGATTGCTGGCCGCCTCTACGCCGGCATGGCGAACCCAGCGCCCATAATCATATGAAGGTGGAATTTGCAGCTGCAGCTGCTGTTGTTGCACTTGCTATTCCTGCTCGGTGGCGCGCACGGCTTTGAGTGTCCAGACCAGCATATAATGCAGGCCGGAGAGACAGGTCAGCACAAAGGTGACCCATAAAATGATTTGTACGAGCATTTCGGGAACCGGATAGGCCATTTGCAGCAGCACCGTAACCACATACACGATCTGCATCAGCGTCGTTGCCTTTGAAACCAGGCTGGGCTGCATTTCCAGACGATGCGTCACCATCTCATAGGCCAGCGCCCCGCCCAGAATAATCACATCGCGAAACACCACCGCCAGAAAAAGAAACAGCGGTGTCTGCCCGATCAGAAACAACGTCACAATACAACTGATCAACATCAGCTTGTCGGCCAGCGGATCCATATATGCGCCAACAGTTGTGCGCTGGTTGAAATAACGGGCAATTGCCCCATCGAGCATATCACTCACCCCTGCTGTCACCATCAGGGCCAGAGCCAGCCGGGGCTGTTCGGTTAATACCGCAAACACAATCACCGGTGTCAACACAATACGAAAAAGTGTCAACAGATTCGGGATATTAAGAATATTATTGGGGAACATGCTCCGCCGCCTGCCGGGCCAGCCAGCCGCCGCTGACAGGTGTCAGCTCCAGACCCTGCGCCTTAGCCCAGGCCTGCAGCCAGGCGATATCATTATCCTTCGTTTCAATTCGATAGGTTTGCACCGACTGACCTTGTGTATGAAGCGTCAATTGCTCGACTTCTGCCTGCTGACGCAAATCTGCCTCCATCGCCAGCTGCATACTCGGGCTCTGCTGCTTTTCGATGGTGAGCACGAGCTCGGATTGCTCCGCGGGCAGCTCTGCTGTGACTTCCGCATATGGATCTGCCGCAGCCACTGCAGTTTCCGGATCATGCTTGTGTGCTTCTGCATCTCTCGCCTTCAGCAAAACCTCTTCCAGCCACAGCTGCATGGGCAGCAAAGGGTCGCCAGCCGGCATCTCACGCGTTTCGACCTGCTCTCCAAGAGCCGAATCGCCCCGAATGGTCAGCTCCACCTGTGAGGCATCATTCTGCCACTGCCACGAAAGCGCCAAAAGCGGTGCATTGCTCTCCAGGAGCAGACCATGCCCTTCCGCAAACTGAGCGGCCTTTTCTTGCAGCAACGCAACCGACTGCGGCATAGGGCTCCCGGAGGCATTAAACATCTCCATCACAAGATGCAGTGACGGCACCGTGCGAACATATGGAATCTCCGCCGCATCCAGCATCTGGAATATCCGTTTTTCATTAAAATAGACTTGAGACTGTTCTCTGCCCGGAAGTACCCGGAGCACCAGTGTCATCGCGTTCCATTTCTCAACCTTACTACGATACTCGGGCGCAATAAGGCTATCCCACACGGAGGGAAGCGCTGCCTCGATCACATCCTTTGCACCAGTGCCGCTAAGTTTGGACATATCGACAGAAACCCGGAATCTTGCATCGCCCTCTTCACCGGCCTGCACAGGCCCCGTGGCTGCCAGCAACAGGGTCAGCATCAACAACGACACACGCCAGTAACTCATTTCACCACCCGCAAGTGCCTGATCTTGCGCCCACCCGCTTCAGCCACTTCCGCAGCAGGGGCATCGTCAGACGCGGTCGATGACTCAGCAACAGCCGCCTCCTTTGCCTGCTCCTGAAGATTGCGCACTGCCTGCACCACTGTGCGAATGGTTTCGGGTACGTCCTGTTCCCAAATAATGCCTGTTTCCATATTACCCTCCGGAAGGTAGGAAGCCCAAATGCGTGCCATCGGAATGCGGCAGGGGAAAATGCTGCCGCCAAAGGAGAAATCCGAAATCAGCTCTTCGTCACGAATATGAATCGTCTGCGGCATGCGCACATTCAGAACCAGCCGCAGGGCCGGATCGCCGAGCAAGCGCTCGGGTATCGTCATATCGTCCTGCGTGGCATCCACCACAATATAAATCCGCCCATGTTGCTGAAAATATTCGCGCAACTGCTTGGCTTTGGCGGCATTCGAAAAACTCAGCGTCATCCCTGTCTCCATCCTTTAAGCCCTGCCTCGCCCATCGTCGCAACAATACCCAATACATCGCGCGGGCAAAAGACCAATAACGTGCGAAGTGGCCCTGTAAGCCGGGTTCTGTTCCCGAAGCGGGCGGTGATCATTCATCTAGGCCTGCAGTTGCCCGCAGGCTCAAGCAGCCTACCCGGAAGCAGCGCGGGCCACGCCTGTTGCTCCCCTATTTGGCCTTGCTGCGAATGGGGTTTGCCTCAGCCCCTGCCCGTTGCCGTGCAGGTCGGTACGCTCTTACCGCACCCTTTCACCCTTACCAAACCAGGTTTGGCGGTCTCTTCTCTGTAGCACTTTCCCGGGGTCACCCCCGCCGGAAGTTATCCGGCATTCTGCCCTGTGCAGCCCGGACTTTCCTCGCGAGCATATTGCCCCCGCGATCACCCGGACCACTTCGCCGGGCAAGAGTACATCTCTTGACCTCATTTGACATGTGTTCCGCGCATTTCGTGTCCGGAGATTAAAAGGCTTGCCCTGTTCCAAGGTAGAAGCGCATCCGTTTTGTCGCCCAGCCATAAGCGACATCGGCACGAAGTGTTCCCTCCACCAGCCAGCGCAGAGTCCAGCGAATACCTGTGCCTGTACCAATCAGAAGCGGATCCAGTGTCGTCAATCCATCCGCTTTCATGTGCCCGACATCGGCATAGGCCACCCACTGCAGATTGCCGCCGGGCTCAAGCAGCATTCGATATTCCAGCGATCCGTATGTATACGCGGTGCCCTGTATCTCGCCAGGGTAGTACCCCCGAAACTCATTGCGGTTGCCGATATCGAACAAACCATCCAGTTGATATTCTCCACCGACATACCCGCCCACCAAACGCATGCCGAGGGTTTTCTCGGTGCCAACCTCGACATGTCTGTACCATGATATGCTATGACGATATACCCGGTAGGTAGAGCCCAGCGACTTATGAGCAATATCGAACAGGTAATCAAACCCTTCGCCCGTACCCCAGGTAAGATGATCGTTTTTCCATGCATAGGATGTGCCGATTTGGACGGCATGGCGACGCTCATCTTTCAGGGTGATATTTCCTGGCCCGAACAGTTTGCGAGATTTTGTCTGGCTAACCGTCATGCCAAGCCTGCCGGACCAACCCTCACCGGGTGTCGCACCCAGATAGTAGCGTCCAAGAATACCCCAGCTACTACTCTGCTGCTCGAACTGGGCAATGGAAATATTGTTTTGAAACACATCGGCAATGGTCGTGCCACGGCCCCCGTTCACTTCCAGGTCGAGCCGGCTTTCATTGACCCGCCGCCAAAGATAGCTGGCGCTATACGATTCGCCGCCACCACCGGAAAAATTCTTTCCCGTATCTTTACGGTAGCCGAGCCGCAGATTGTGGTGAAGTCCTAAAAAGTTATGTTCGGTCAAAGACGCCCCTGCCGAAGATGCGCCGTTATCCTTTCGAGTCGCCTCCGGCAACAGCCACAACGACCAGCGCTCACGCACCACAATTTCGACTCGCCCGTCCTCATCCGGCGCCTTCACCAGCACGGTACTGAATAGCCCCAGATTGCGCAGTCGGCGCTCAGCCTCCGCAGCCATGCTCTCCTGCCAGAATTCGCCTTCCGCAAACGGTAACTCCCGAAGAACGACCGATGGCCGAGTGCTGTCCAAGCCCTTGATTTCAAATGATTTTATTTGGGTTCCTTCTGCATGGGCCAGCGCAGAAAAAACGCCGAACACCATGCAGAATACGAAGCCTCTCAGGGTTGCCATATCCCGTGCTCATTCACAATTGCCGTGATATTGGCATAGGGGGTCACATCGAAGGCCGGATTACTTACCGCAACGCCCTCTGCTGCAATCCGAACCAGGTGCGTATCACCGTTTTCATCGACACCATCCATGTGTGTCACCTCCGAGGCCTCACGCTCCTCAATAGGAATAGCCCCACCATTGTCACATGCCGCATCAAACGTGCTGCTCGGTGCCACCACATAAAACGGTACGCCGTGTGCCTTGGCCGCCAGCGACAAGCCATAGGTGCCGATTTTGTTGGCAACATCGCCATTGGCAGCAATACGATCCGCCCCCACCACCACAGCATCCACCTCTCCTCGCGCCATCTTCCATGCCGCCGCGCCATCCGCCTGCAGGCGGCATTCAATCCCTTCCTGCATCAACTCCCAGGCCGTGAGTCGCGCACCTTGCAACCGAGGCCGGGTCTCGTCTACCCACACCGTTGGAGACTCTCCGTGCGCCGCCAGCCGATAGATCCCGGCAGTAGCGGTACCCCAATCCACTGCAGCCAGCCAACCGGCATTGCAATGGGTCTGAATACGCCGTTCTCCCACGGCCAGCAACCCGGCCATAATTTCGCCCATCTTCCGGTTACGCTCGACTTCGTTTTCGGCATACTCCTTTGCGACATCGCACATATCTTGCGCCGAGGCATTTGATGCCGCTTCCTGCATGGCATCGCAGGCATGAAACAGATTTACGGCTGTCGGGCGGGTAGCGCGGAACCTTGGCAACCAGTGTGACTCAAAACGATCCTGGCTATGCATAAACGCCAGAGCCAGGCCGTATGCGGCGGTGGCGCCAATGGTCGGCGCACCCCGCACTTCCATAATTTCGATGGCCCGGGCAACCTCTTCAGGATCGCTCGAAGCTTTGATCTCAAGCCGATGCGGCAGCAGACGCTGTTCGATCCACTGCACCGTTGCACTTACATCATCCCACCAAACGGCGCGGTATGGTTTTCCATGAATACGCATCTTACCGGCGCAGCCTGCTCAACACGCCATCAAGCTCTTCGGGGCGCGAATACTTAATCTTCAGTTCACCCGCCCCTTTACGGTTACAGCTGATCTGCACACGCAGGCCAATTTTTCGGCTGAGCTCTTCCTGCAGTGCCGTAATGTCCACATCAACCGGGACTGAACCCGCTTTCGGTTTCGTGCCACCGCTCGATGTCCGTTTCGCTTCCTGCTCCATACGGCGCACGCTCCAGTCCTCCGCCATGCACTGTCGGGCCAGCTTGTCGGCATCCACTTTCTGCAAACCGACCAGCGGACGCGCATGCCCCATATCAAGCTTGCGCTCTTCGATCATTTTCTGAATGTTTTCAGGCAGTTGCAGCAAACGCACGATATTACTCACCTGCACGCGGGAGACGCCGATACGCTCAGCCACCTGTTGCTGGGTCTGACCGAACTCTGCCATCAGGCGTTGATAGGCCCGGGCAGATTCAATAGCGGTCAAATCATCGCGCTGTTCATTCTCGACAATAGCAAGCTCCAGCGCCTCCAGATCATTCACCTCACGAACAACTGCCGGAATCTCTTTCAGCCCCGCCGCCTGCGATGCGCGCCAGCGGCGCTCGCCAGCAATCAACTCAAAACCATCTCCTGCCGGCCTCACCAGAATCGGCATCAACACGCCATCTCGCCGGATCGACTCGGTCAGTGTGCCGAGTTCCTCCTGATCAAAGTGGCTGCGTGGTTGATACTGATTCGGTTTGATTTTTGAGATCGGAAGCGGGCGTGCTTGTGCCAGCACCTCCTGAGTTGGCTTATCGGCAAGCAGCGCGTCCAGACCACGCCCCAGGGCTCTCTTTTTGATTGGTTGTTTCATGACTCCCCTCCCAGTGCCGCTTCGCGGCGCGTAAACTCTTCAGCGACATGCAGATAGGCCTGCGCACCGCTGGATTTAATATCGTGGTGCAAGGCCGGAAGCCCGAAACTCGGCGCTTCCGATAAGCGGACATTTCTCGGAATCACGGTGTCGTACACCTGCCCCCCGAAATACTCACGCACCTCCTGCTCTACCTGTACTGCCAGATTATTACGGCGATCCACCATAGTTAGCAGAATGCCGTCCATGGTCAGCGCCTGATTCAGATTACTGCGAACCCTGCGAATCGTATCGATCAGCTGCGTCAGCCCTTCCATGGCGTAAAACTCGGTTTGCAGGGTAATCAGCACCCGGTCCGAGGCGGTTAACGCATTCAGGGTCAGCAAATTCAGCGCGGGAGGGCAATCCACCAGTACATAGTCGAACGCTTCGCCATCATAGTCATGAATCGCTTTCTGTAGTACGGTCTCGCGACCTTCGGCATCCACCAGCTCCACCTCGGCACCGGCAAGATCCATGCTCGCAGGCACCAGCCACAAACCTTCACAGCCGGATTCGCAAATCGATTCAGCCAAACTGCTTTCGCCAGCCAACATCGTATACATACCTGCCGTGACCTGCTGCTTGTCTATCCCCAGGCCGGAAGTTGAATTCCCTTGTGGATCAAGATCCATCAACAGCACTCGCTTATCGAGAGCGGCCAGTGATGCGGCAAGATTAATGCTGGTGGTGGTCTTCCCGACCCCGCCTTTCTGATTGGCAATCGAGATAACCGGCCCCAATGTATTATGTTTCACGTGAAACCTCCCTGTATTCATACTGATGAACCCACTGCTCCGCCCCGGCCCGAAGAACCTCGCGCCTGACAAACTGCCAGCCCTCTACCAAGGCGGCGACAGAACCCTGCGGCACTGGAAATACCGCGGCCGCGCCCCGGTTTACATGCGGCGAACACATCTCCAAAAGCTCCGCTTCCCGCGTTACCGCCCGGGCCACACAGATATCCACGCCCAGTGGCGGTAAATCTCGAATATCGGCATCAAACACCTCAACGCTCAACTTCAGCGTCCTGCCCAGATGGCGTAAAAACTCAGCGCGCTTTTTGCGGCGCTCGACCAGCACCCCGTGCAGACCCGGCTTTGTAAGCAGAATCGGTATGCCGGGCACGCCCATACCACTGCCGATATCCAGCAGCCGGCCAGTCTCGGGCAGCATGGCGGCCAAGGCAAGCGATGGTTCGATGAACCGGTCGAAAAACTCGCCATGGTCGCGAATCGAAGTGAGATTGAGCGCCTTGGAAAAACGCATCACCTCATTGTAATAGGCTTCAAGTCGTTCGGTCTGCACATTAGCCCCGGTGCCGCAAGTGCATCAACAGGCTAGTCAGGGCCGCAGGTGTTATGCCTGAAATCCTTGCCGCCTGCCCCAGATTCGCAGGCTGCTGATGTGCCAGCTTCTGCATGCACTCCCTGCTCAACCCATGCACTGCGTCATAGTCGAAACCTTCCGGGATGCGCTGCGCCTCAAGCTCACGAAAACGAGCAATTTCGATATCCTGTTTATCCAGATATCCCTCATAGTGGACCGCCGCCTTCAGGCTCACCACCTCCCGACGACTTAAGCCCTCCGCCCCCTCCAGCAACAATAGCGCCTTATCGACATCAACATCCTGCCGGTGCGCATAAGCGGCAAACGCCATCGCCTGCTGCGGAAGCGGCAAACCACCCGCCCCCAACCTTTCCGACCAGGCCTTGCCTGTGCCCACGGTCGTAGCGCGTATTTGCTGCTCCATTGTATGCATTAACCGTTGCCGCTGCTTAAATGCCGCCTT
The DNA here is from genome assembly GCA_050302175.1 of Mariprofundaceae bacterium. GTDB lineage: Bacteria > Pseudomonadota > Zetaproteobacteria > Mariprofundales > Mariprofundaceae > JBNLAN01. The sequence continues at coordinate 38,159 of JBNLAN010000014.1, forward strand.
CTGACCCTCATCATAAAGACCAAGCGCAATCGCCGTATCGCCAAGGCGCAAATCGGCATTGTCCTCTCGCAAGCGCAGGCGAAACTCTGCCCTGGCGGTGAACATCCTATAGGGCTCGGTGACCCCCTTACTGACCAGGTCGTCCACCATCACACCAATGTATGCTTCGGAGCGATCAGGCACCCACGGTGCCTGATCAAGCGCGCGGGAGGCTGCATTGATCCCCGCCAGCAAACCCTGCGCCGCCGCCTCTTCATAGCCGGTGGTACCATTGATCTGCCCCGCGTGAAATAGTCCTCTTACCCGTTTGGTCTCAAGCGTGGGAAGCAGCTCGGTTGGATCAACATAATCGTACTCGATGGCATATCCAGGGCGGAGAATCACCGCCTCTTCGAGACCAATGATTGAGCGCACAAACTGCCACTGCACCTCAATCGGCAATGAAGTGGAGATGCCATTCGGATAGACCTCAGCATGATCCCGCCCCTCGGGCTCAAGAAAAATCTGGTGGCTATCCTTGTCTGCAAAGCGAACGATTTTATCCTCGATGCTGGGGCAATAGCGCGGACCAGTGCTTGTAATCACCCCGGAGTAGATTGGGGACGCAGTAAGGTTGTTGCGAATAATCTCATGGGTTTTTTCGGTGGTGCGAGTAATGGCGCACGGCACCTGATCAGGCAACACGGCCTCAACACTGTTGGAGAAAGGCAGCGCCGCCGTATCTCCCGGCTGAAGCTCCAGCTCATCCCAATGGATGCTGCGCTTATCAAGCCTTGGCGGAGTGCCCGTCTTCATGCGCCCCAAACGAAACTCGCGCTGATACAACTCGTCGGTAAGTCCCTGCACCGCCGGGTCGCCTGTCCGCCCCCCTGACATCTGCTTGCCGCCAATATGAATCAACCCGCCCAAAAAGGTTCCGGTTGTCAGAATCACGGCCCGCGCATCATGCCTAATGCCCAGCTCATCCACCGCGCCACAGGCGACATCCTGATCAAACAACAGCTCACTGATGGTGCCCTGATGCAACTGCACCTGCGGGTTGGCATCGAGCAGATGCCGCATTTCAATGTGATAGTGGCGGCGGTCGCACTGGGCGCGGGTAGCCTGTACGGCAGGCCCCTTGCGCCGATTCAGCACCCGGTATTGCAGCGCGGAGTGATCGGCCACCCTCCCCATTGCGCCACCAAGCGCATCAATCTCGCGCACCAGGTGCCCCTTGCCAACACCGCCAACTGCCGGATTGCATGACATCTTCGCAACGGTATCGAGGTTTTGTGTAATCAGCCTCACCTTTGCGCCACGACGTGCGGCCGCCAGCGCGGCCTCGCAGCCGGCATGCCCGGCACCAACGACCAGGACATCCACCGGGCCAGATGGATGTTTCACGTGAAACATTTGCGTTGCGGTTTTGCTCATGGGGTTGCGCAGATTACGCAGCAAGAACGGCAAAATCTAGCGTCGAAAAGCATGCCCCGGAAAACCAGGGCGGAACCACAAGATGTGGTATTCATACGCCCTTGCCAACACAAAACTGCGCCCTCCCCCCAACAAAAAAGGGAGGCCGAAGCCCCCCTTTTTGTAACAGATGCCGCGAGGCTTACTTGGCCTTGCGCTTATTCTCCATCATGTCGTGAATGATCGGCGCCAGGATCAACTCCAGAGCCAACATCATCTTGCCGGCAGGCACTACCAATGTGTTGCGGCGCGACATAAACGAATCCTTCAGCATGGAGGTGAGCCACGGAAAGTCGATACCCCACTGGTCTGGTTTGCGGATTCGAATCACCACCACACTCTCATCCGGCGTCGGAACATCACGCGCAATAAACGGATTCGAGGTGTCTACCAATGGCACACGCTGAAAGTTAATGTCCGTGTAGGTGAACTGCGGCGTAATAAAATGCACATAGTCATGCATCCGCTGCAGAATATTTTCAACCACTGCCTCTGTGGAGTAACCACGCATCGCGGTGTCACGATGAATTTTCTGAATCCACTCCAGATTCACAACCGGCACGATTCCCATCAGCAGATCGGCATAAGGTCGGGCGACTTCGACGCCACCATGCAACCCTTCATAAAACAGAAGGTCGGAGCCTTCGCCAACATCACGCCACGGTGTGAACTTGCCCGGCTCAACGCCGTAGATCTCCGCCTCTTTATCGTCATGCACATAGGTGCGGGCCTTGCCGTGGCCACTTTCACCATAGCTTTTGAACAGTTCGGCGATCTTGTCGAACAGATTGGCTTCATCGGAAAAGTGGCTTAGCCGTTTTCCGGCGCCTTCAAACTCTTTGGCTTTCTCACGGAATTCGTAGCGATCAAAACGGTGAAAGCAATCGCCCTCTACAATCGCCGGAGTGATTTTCTCGCGGTAAAAAATGTGCTCAAGTGCAGCTTTTGCGGTACTGGTCCCGGCACCGGACGAGCCGGTAATCGAAATAACAGGATGCTTAACGGACATAACTCCCCCAAAATATATTTTCAATCACTCCAGAGGATTAGGTCGACAAGCAAACTGGCGCCTCCCCCGAAACTATCTTCCGCTGGTGCGGGCCGGGCATTATGGCTTTTTACTTCGGGCTTGTCCAAAAGTCGCTTTTCGCCTCTTACTTGCCGATACAGAAATCGCGAAAAATCCGATCCAGAATGTGTTCAACATCGCCCACACCAAGAATTTCTCCGAGGGCGGACCAGGCCTGCCGCCACTCCAGTGCCGCCAGATCCAGTTGCTCTTCGCGGTCCAGCAAGGCTGTGCCGGCCAGAGCATGTGCAAGCGCTTTCTCGATTGCAAACCGGTGGCGCGCCCGGGTCACCAGCAACGCCTCTTCCATATCGTGTCCTTCATCGCCAAGAAGCGCGGCCAGCCGGTCTTGCAGCTGATCAATTCCGGATGCTTCTTTCACCGACATGTGGATAAAGCCATCCGGGAAATGCCCGCCCGGATTCAGATCGCACTTGTTCATCACCTGCACATCCGACGCCCCGTGCTCCCAGGTAGAGAGGTCGGTCGCATCGGCGACGAAAATTACCACATCTGCATCCGATGCCGCGGCTCGTGCACGAGCCATCCCCTCCTGCTCAATCGTATCCTCGCTATCCCGCAAACCGGCCGTATCCACAAGCCTGACTGGAATGCCGTGCACTTCAAAATCAACTTCGATCACATCGCGCGTTGTACCAGGGATATCACTGACAATAGCTCGATCATATCCGGCCAGGATATTCAACAAACTGGACTTACCAACGTTGGGTGAGCCAATAATCGCAACCCGGGCCCCCTCGAAAAGCCGCTCGCCAAAACTTGCCGAACCAAGCGCGGACTGCAGTGGCTCGATTACCTCCTGACGGGCTCGCTCTTCCAGCCCGGAAAAAAGCGCCGGTGGTATCTCCTCCTCGGGAAAATCCAGGCAGGCTTCAATACCTGCGACCAGACTGGTAAGGGAATCCATGATGGTGGTGATGCGCTCGCCGAACACGCCGGAGAGTTGGCGGTGGGCAAGTCGGGCTGCGCGCAGCGTTGCAGCATCAATGCAGGCAATGACCGCTTCAGCCTGTGAAAGATCCATACGCCCGTTTTCAACCGCGCGCCGGGTAAATTCACCGGGTTGCGCGGGCTCTGCGCCAAGCTCAATGGCTCGCTGCAGAAGCGCCTGTAGCAGCAGCGGACTTCCATGCGCCTGCATTTCGATGACATCTTCGCCGGTATAGGAGTTCGGCGCCGGAAAAAAGAGCTGAATGCCGGAATCAATCGGGTTGCCAGCAGCATCCAGCCAGCTGCCGTAGGTGGCCACGCGTGGTTCAGTTAAGCCCCCACTGAAGCTGATGCGGGCAATCTCCCTGGCACCAGATCCGGACAAACGAATGATTCCGACGCCACCCCTTCCTGCCGGGGTAGCAATGGCAACAATCGTTGTGCCGCTGCTAATCGACTTTCATCCTCTTCATCACCAACCGCTGCTGAATGATGGAAAGCACATTGTTGACCACCCAGTACAACACCAGTCCGGACGGGAAGAACAGGAACATGACGGTAAACAGGATTGGTAAAAACTGCATGACCTTCGCCTGAACTGGATCGGCTGGTTGTGGGTTCAACCGCTGTTGAATAAACATCGAGATACCCATCAGCACCGGCAACACATAAAACGGATCCTGCGCTGACAGATCCTGAATCCAGCCCATAAATGGCGCATGGCGCATCTCGATGGACATCAACAGCACTTTGTACAGGGCGAAGAAAACCGGAATCTGGATCAAGATCGGCAAACAGCCACCGAGCGGATTCACCTTGTTCTTTTTATAGAGCTCCATCATCTCCTGGCCCATACGCTGACGATCATCGCCATAGAGCTCTTTCAGGCGTTGCTGCTCGGGTTGCAACTTGCGCATGGCCGCCATCGATTCATAAGACTTCTGGGTTGGATAGAAGAAGATAATCTTGATACAGAGCAGCAGCAGAATAATGCACCAGCCATAGTTCGGAATGTATTTGTAGAACCAGAGCAAGGCTTCATGCAAAGGCTTGGCGATAAACGCAAACCAGCCGAAATCAACGCTACGCTCCAATCCGACACCAATATCTTCCATCACCTCAATTGACTTGGGTCCAATATATACTCGGAAGGTAAACACGGCGTCCTTTCCTTCGGCCTTGCCGCTATCGATCACGCCCGCCTGATAGGTGCGTCCATTACCTTTGTAATAGTAGGAGTAGTCCTGCTCCGGATTCCCGATCAGCGTTACGATAAAATAGCGGCTGGTCACTCCGGCCCAGCCTCCGGTAGCCGCCTTGCGTACCGAACCACCTTCATCCAGATCATCGTAACCGTTTTCATCCAGCTTATCGTTGTAAAAACCGATCGGTCCTGCAAATTCGTAAAAGGTCGACTTTTCACGATCCGGGTTGCGCTCTACAACCTGCCGAAACATTTTCAGACCAGCGCCATTGCGCACAGTGTCTTCCAGATTAATGACATAGGAGCCGGAGGAGAGTGTTACCGTACGCTGCCAGAGTCGGCCATCTTCCAGGGTGGCTTCGAATACAGCACGATCAGCGCCCTCAATGGTTTCTTTGCGAACCAGGCGAAAGGAAGACACTTTTGGTTGATCAAGTATGCCACTGTTCAAATAGAGGGCATGACCATCTCCGGTCTGCAAAATGGAAACCGGACCGGAATCTTTTTCTTTGCTTGCACGATATTTAAGAAGGTCGGCACCAACAAACCAGCTCTTTGTGTCTATGCGCAGGGTAAGCAGTTCATTGGAAAGCGTCACCCCATCAGCTACAACCTTGCCCTGCTCCTGAATTGGTGGTTCGGTTTCAAGCTTCGCCTCTTCAGTTGGACGCGATTCCGGCATTGCGTTGCTGTCCGGTGCTTCTACACTCGAGGCGGAGTCAGGCAGATTTGCCTGCTTTTCCACTTTCGTATTCGCTTCAACCGGGGCCTCCGGAGGAAACAGCGCGCTCCATCCCAGCAGAATTCCCAATGAGAGCACGAACGCCAAAATAAGATTACGCTGTTCCATTCCTAACACTCCAAGAAACACAAAATATTCAAAAACCCTTATGGTACAGGGTCATAGCCACCTTTTGACAGGGGGTTACACCTTATAATCCGGCGCAACCCTAAATAAATGCCGCGGAATGTGCCATGACGTTCTATCGCCTCGACCATATATTGCGAGCAGGTCGGATGATATATGCAGCGCGATGGCAGCACCGGGGAGATGAGGTACTGATAAAAACGAACCAGATAGATAAACGGATTTTTCATCTCTGCTTTCCGGCCGCTTGTGCGATCTTTTGCAACCCTTGCGAAAAAGAGCTTACCGGGTCAACAAGCTTTGTATTGTCTTCAAGCGGAATAGCCAGAATATCAAAGGGTGTGTTGCGACAGGAGTTTTTTCGAAACGCCTCTCGAAGCTGGCGCTTCAGGCGATTTCGATGAACGGCATTCCCGAATTTTCTCGATACAGCCAGCCCCAAGCGGGCATAGCCAAGTGTATTGGATTGATAAACGAGGCGCATGCCACCAATGATCAGCCGCCTGCCCCGTTTCAGTGCCGCAAAGTCGGCTCTGTTTTTAAGCCTGTATGCGCTACCGAATCGTTGTAGCAGAAGCTTCTGTTTAGGCGGAAAGGCGCTTGCGGCCCTTGGCGCGACGACGATTAATGATGGCACGACCATTCTTGGTTGCCATGCGGGCACGGAAACCGTGATTACGGGCGCGGCGAATGCGGCTTGGCTTATACGTGAAACTCATCATCTTCTCCTGAACATTAAAAGGGTCGCGAATAGTAAGTTTCGCAAACTCGATGTCAAGTTGATTCGCTTTTAATGAATTAGGCGTAGAAGCCGTTGGCAAAGCATGTAATATTCCAACGCATGCAGAAACAGGAAAAACGAATCGACTGGAAGCACCTGACAGAATTGCTCGCAGAAGAGGTTCCGGCCGCCAAATTTGATATCTGGATCAAACCCGTATTGGCGGAAGTTGACGGTAATGCGCTTGTTCTGAAAGTTCCGGGCCGCCTTTTTCTGGATGGTTTGAAAGATCATTTTGCCAGTCGAATCGAGCTGCTTCTAAAACAGGAGTATGGAGAAAACAGCGAACTCCGCTTCGATGTTGATACCAAACTCATACTTTCAAAAAGTGAATCGGGTAAAAAGAAAAAGAGAGAAGCGAATGTGGATGGGTATATCGATCCGCGTTTCACTTTTGAAAATTTCGTGGTCGGTTCGGGTAGCGAATTCTGTTATGCCGCATGCCGGGCAGTCGCTGAACGACCGGGTGAAGTTTATAATCCACTTTATATTCACGGCGGCGTTGGTCTCGGGAAGACCCACCTGATCAATGCCATCGCACATTCGGTGATTCAGAAAGATCATCTGAAGATCGCTTACCGAACCAGTGAAAAATTTACCAATGAGCTTATCTCAGCCATTCGAAACGGCAGCAATCAACAGTTCAGGGATCAGTACCGTCAGGTGGATGTACTGATTATTGACGATATCCAGTTTATCGCAGGTAAGGATCGTACCCAGGAAGAGTTCTTCCACACTTTCAATGCACTGCACGAAGCCCATAAACAGATCATTCTCACATCCGACCGCAGCCCGCGTGATATGAAACAGCTCGAAGAGCGGTTGCGCTCCCGATTCAACTGGGGACTGGTGGCAGATATCCAGCCGCCAGATCTGGAAACGCGTCTTGCGATTCTATCCCGCAAGGCCGAACTGGCCGGAATTCGCCTGCCTGAAGATGTTGCCTATCTGCTTGCTTCACGGGTAACCAGTAATGTTCGTGAACTGGAGGGTGCGCTCACCCGCCTGACCGCGCACGCCACCCTGACTGGAAAAACCATTAATATGGAGTTTGCCCGCCATATTCTTCGCGATCTATTATCTGAAGAGGTGCGCTCCGTTTCGGTAGATGACATCCAGAAAACCATTGCCAACTACTATAAAATTCGTCTGCAGGATATGAAATCTGCCAAGCGCACCCGAACGGTTGCCTTTCCACGGCAAGTCGCTATGTATGTGTGTAAAGAGTTAACTGCGCTTTCGCTTCCGGAAATTGGAGCTGAATTTGGCGGCAAGGACCACACCACCATTCTTTATGCAGTACGTAAAATTGAAAAACAACGCAAAGAGTCTTCTGAGTTTGATGAAGAGGTTCGGAGGATTCTGGGGTTGGTGAAAAACTAGGTATAACTGTAAAAAAGCTTGTGGATAGAAACTGGATATCTGCTCTTGCACGGGAAAAGCTGCGTGGAAGCAAGGTTATCCACAAGATGACAGGTGATCTATCCGGGTATTCATGCACAGGTGAAGCATTTTAGATCTCTTGTCTTATTCGGGAGTTACCTGTTTATCCCTGTTATCCACACCCCCTATGATTACAACTGTTTATTGATATACTACTGACCCATTATAGGAGTTCACATGCATCTGACCCTGCCCAGACAATTGATTCTTCAAACGGTTCAGCGATGCCAGAGTATTGTTGAGAAACGGCACACCGTTCCAATTCTGTCGAATATTCTGCTGCATGCCGAAGGTGATAACCTGATGGCAACCGCAACCGATCTGGAGGTTGGAATTCGAACACGCACGGCAGCAACAGTGAAAACAGGCGGAAGTGTTACTGTTTCGGCCCGTAAGCTTTTTGAGATCATTAAAGAGCTGGATGCAGACAAAGACGTCGAGTTTGTTACTGAAGAGGCTTTTCTAAGTATCAGGAGCGGAAGCTCCAAATTTCGTCTGGCTACTCTTCCTGCTGATGACTACCCATCTCTTCCTGAGGATAGTGATGGTGTGAAAATAGTCTTAGAGGGTCCGGATCTTGCCGACATGATTGCCGCAACTAGTTTTGCCATGTCTTCGGATGAAACCCGGAAATATCTCACTGGAACTCTGTTTGAAGTCAATCAGGGAGTCTTGAATCTTGTTGCAACCGATGGTCACAGGCTTGCCATCAAGGAGTTGGCGCTGACGAACGGAATCAATGACTGCCAGGCAATTGTGCCGAGAAAAGCGGTTATGGAAATCCGTCGGTTATCCGAAGAGGCGACAGGTCAGGTAACACTTACCATAAGTGACAGACAGGTTCGTCTGATTGCCGGAGATCATGAGCTGGGTACAAAAGTGATCGATGCAAGGTTCCCTGTCTATCAGGATGTGATTCCGCAGGATAACCCGCAAACTGCAACACTTGAGATATCAGCATTCGATCAGGTGCTGCGCCGTAGTATGATTGTTGCAAACGAGTTCACGCATGATGTGCGATTGTTATTTACCGATGAAGGTGTGCATGTCTCGGCTCACAATACGGAGCAGGAAGAGGCAAGTGAATTTGTAAAAGCCGAGTTTTCCGGGAAAGATATCAATATTGGATTTAACGCGCGCTATCTGCGCGATGCACTGGGTGTAATGGGAGCCGGGCAAGTTGTTGTTCACCTTAAAGATAGTTTGTCACCGGTGATTTTATCTGCCGCATCGGATTCGGCCGCCCGCTATGTTGTAATGCCGATGCGTATCTGAAGGTTGGAACATCCACAGGCATGACCAAATCGGGAAAATGACAACCTCTAGTTCGTTGGCAACCTCGCTGGAATTGCAAAAACTGAGCGTTCGCGATTTACGCTGTCACAGAGCACTGGAGCTGGAGTTGCAGCCGGGTGTTAATCTGATATCTGGTGAGAATGGCTGCGGAAAAACAACTCTGCTGGAAGCGGCTTTTATTATGGCACAGGGGCGTTCGTTTCGGCAGGCGCGCGATCCTGAGTTGGTACACTGGGATTGCGAGAAGTATGCGATCCATGGTCGCTGGCGCCGCTTTGGCCCGTTCCTTGTGGATGTAAAAGGAAGCAAAGGAAAAACCGAAGTTCGTTTGCAGGGAAAAGTGGTACAGCGGCGAAAAGATCTCATCGAACACCTGCCGGTGATTGCGGATGCACCGCAGGGAAGTCGGCTTGTCGATGGTGCTCCGAATGAGCGACGGCGATGGCTTGATGCCGTACTGATCTCCTGTCGCGAAAGTATCCGTAACCAATATCAACGTTATCTTCGAAGTGTGATGCAACGAAACCGGATTTTACGTCGGTCGATTCATTCGCAGGAGCTGGAGGCGTGGGAGCAGCAGGTTGTTTCATATGGTTTGCAAATCCAGCAATCCAGAGAAACACTAATCGCTCAGTTCAATCAGGCACTGGAAGCAGAAGAGAGTATTACAGAAGCCAGGCTGATACTGGAAATGAATCCGGCGGCGGGCATGGATCAACGAGCCTGGTTGGAGAGATTAAAATCCGGCCGTGAGGATGATGCCAGAATGGGCGGGATGCGGAGTGGTCCGCACCGGGATCAACTACGAATTATCTATCGGGGGCGTGATATTCGAAGCATCGGTTCGCGAGGACAGCAGCGACTGGCGGCCGTCGCTTTAAGGCTGGCGGAAAGCGAAGTACGCGTGCAGCATCGGCAGCTTGTTCCGGTGCTGCTTTTGGATGACTGTCTTGAGGCGCTCGATTCGATTCGCCAGGAGCGGCTGCTTGACCGTTTGGCATCGTATCCGGGGCAGGTTTTGCTTACGGCACCCAATAATGTGAAAATTTCCGCAGGCATGGGTCTGTCTGTTCAACATCTGCAGGCAACAGAAAATGGAAGTCATGCGGAAAAGCGACCGGTAGAGATGGAGGAGGCGGCATGAGTTCAGATGCGCAACCAATACAAGAATATGGTGCGGATAGTATTAAGGTTCTTAAGGGGCTTGATGCGGTTCGCAAGCGTCCGGGTATGTACATTGGCGATACCGATGACGGTACCGGTCTTCACCATATGGTTTTCGAAGTGGTGGATAATGCCATCGATGAAGCGCTCGCCGGTCATTGCGATACGATTACGGTTACACTGCATGCCGACGATAGTGTAACCGTAGCAGATAACGGTCGAGGTATTCCGACTGACCTCCATGAAGAAGAAGGGATCTCTGCTGCAGAAGTGATCATGACCGTGCTGCATGCCGGGGGTAAATTCGATCAAAACTCCTATAAAGTTTCCGGTGGCCTGCATGGTGTGGGTGTGTCGGTGGTGAATGCGTTGTCCGAAAACCTTGAACTGGTGATTCGTCGCAAGGGAAAAGTACATTTTCAGCGCTATCATCTCGGTGTGCCGGAGGGGCCACTGAAGGTGATTGGCGAAGCCAAGGGAACGGGTACAGAGGTGCGCTTTTTGCCCAGCCTGGAAATTTTTTCGCACCGCTCACTTTCCTACGACACTCTGGCAAGCCGCCTGCGCGAGCTCTCCTTTCTGAATAGCGGTGTGCGCATCGAACTACTGGATGAGCGCGATGATAATAAGCAGGTGTTCCAGTACGAAGGCGGCATCTCCGCATTTGTTGAGCATCTGAACCGTACCCGTACGGCACTACATGCGCCGGTGATTGCCATCAGTGGCGAAAAAGAGTCCGTTGGTGTGGAGCTTTCCATGCAGTGGACCGATGCCTACTCGGAAAATGTCTTCTGTTTTACCAACAATATTCCGCAACGCGATGGCGGTACCCATTTGGCTGGTTTCCGATCCGCCCTCACACGTTGTATCAATAATTACGCCAATGCCAACGATTTGCTCAAGAAGCACAAGGTTACCCTGTCCGGTGAAGATTGCCGCGAAGGTTTGACCGCCGTACTTTCCGTGAAAGTGCCCGACCCTAAGTTCTCGTCGCAAACCAAGGAAAAACTCGTATCCAGCGAAGTGCGTACAGCAACCGAATCACTGGTAGCGGAAAAATTTGCTGAATGGATTGAAGAGAATCCGAAAGAGGCGAAACGCATTATTGAAAAAGTGGCGGAAGCGGCATTGGCGCGTGAGGCGGCTCGCAAGGCTCGCGAAATTACCCGTCGCAAGGGTGCGCTCGATATTTCAAGCCTGCCGGGCAAGCTTGCCGATTGTCAGGAAAAAGATCCGGCTGGCAGTGAGCTGTTTCTGGTGGAGGGCGACTCTGCGGGGGGATCGGCCAAGCAGGGACGCGATCGCCGCTTTCAGGCAATTCTTCCACTTAAGGGTAAAATCCTGAATGTGGAAAAAGCGCGTTTCGACAAGATGCTCTCATCCCAGGAGATCGGTACCATGATCACCGCACTTGGAACCGGGATCGGCAAGGATGATTTCGATATTGCCAAGCTGCGTTATCACAAAGTTGTGATCATGACCGACGCCGATGTCGATGGTTCGCATATCCTTACACTGCTACTGACCTTCTTTTACCGGCAGATGCCGGAGCTGATCGAGCGCGGCTATCTCTATATTGCTCAGCCACCACTGTATCGGGTCACGCGTGGCAAGAAATGGCGATACCTTTCATCGGATGAACAGCTGTTCGAGTTTTTGCTGGAGTTTGGCTCAGGCGAGAAAAATTACTTTAGCAAACCAAAGGCGAAGCCTATTTCGGGCGAGCGGTTGCAGACCCTCGTTCGGAGCATTCACCGTCTGCAGATACTCCGCGGCCGGCTTAGCCGGCGCATTGATGCGGTAGTGCTTCGCCTGCTGTTAGAAACCGGCAAGATCGAGAACGCCACCCTGCGCCATCGCGATAAGCTCGAAGCAAGGTTGGCGCTTCTGGATGAAGCCTTTGCAAAGCAGGCCCGTAGCGATGAAAAGCTGGAGTGGCATCTGCATGAAGATGAAGATCAGGGTTGCTGGCGCGTATCATTCAAGCGGCGCGACCACGGACGAAATATGATTTCATGGCTGGACAAGAGCCTGATCGAAACCGCGCAATATACGGAAGCGCAAAACCTCTGCTCCTCCGTGCAACAACAGGTTGGCGAGGGTGCCTATATTGCCGATGGCGACAAGCATTGGGAGGTTCGGCACTACGATGATATTGCAGCGGCGGTTGAGGGCGAAGGCCGTAAGGGCATGAATATTCAGCGCTACAAAGGCTTGGGTGAAATGGATCCAGCCCAGTTGTGGGAAACCACGATGGATCCTGAGAACCGCGTACTGCTTCGGGTTTCGCTGGAAGATGTGGTTGCAGCGGATGAAACTTTTTCGACCCTGATGGGCGATGCAGTAGAGCCGCGTCGAAAATTCATTCAGGACAATGCGTTAAAGGTTCGCAATCTGGATATCTGATCACCAGGATGATATCAGGAAGGTAAGGGGGCCGTGTAGTGAGCCAGCAAAAACAGCAACTTAGTTACGCCGAGTGCGGAGTCGATATTGATGCGGGTAATGCATTTGTCGGCCGCATTAAGGCTGCGGTTTCCAGCACCATGCGTCCGGAAGTGCTTGCGGGCCTTGGTGGGTTCGGGGGCCTTTTTTCTGCAAATTTTAAAGAGATGCAGGAGCCCGTGCTGGTCTCCTCCACCGATGGTGTTGGCACAAAGCTTCTTCTCCTCCAGCAGTACGATAGCCCGTTCGCAGCAGGTATTGATGCAGTGGCAATGTGCGTCAACGATATTGCAGCACAGGGCGCCGAACCGTTGTTCTTCCTCGATTATCTGGCAACTGGAAAACTCACAGGCGATACTCTGGTACGGGTGGTTGAAGGGATTTCGGAAGCCTGTCGCATTAGCGGTTGCGCCCTGATTGGTGGTGAAACGGCCGAAATGCCCGGGATGTATGCCCCCGGACATTACGATATCGGTGGGTTTTCGGTTGGTGTGGTCGATCGCCCGCGCATTATCGACGGCAGCAGCATTCGCGAAGGCGATATCATGCTCGGGCTGCCTTCCACTGGCCCACACTCCAATGGATACTCGATGGTGCGCAAGTTGCTCGAATTGGGCAGCGCCGACATATTGAGCGATAAACTGAGCGACGGCCGCCTGGCAATTGAAGGCGTGCTGGCGCCAACCAGGCTCTATGTGCCGGCGGTGAAGGCCTTGATGCAGGGCGAAGTCGAAGTACATGGCTTCTCGCATATCACCGGCGGTGGCATGTTCGATAATATTGAGCGTATTCTGCCTGAAGGTTTGGCGGCAACCGTCGATGTCTCCTCTTGGGCGGTACCGCCGGTATTCGAATATCTGTTATCCTTTGCTGAGGTCGAGCGCGATGAGCGATATCGTACCTTCAATATGGGCATCGGTTTTGTTGTGGTTTTGCCGGAAGCGGAAGCGGAAAAAGCTGAAACATTGCTGCGCGATGCTGGTGAGTCCGTTTATCGTATTGGCCGTGTGCATGCGAAAGCCGATGAGCCGGTGATGCTGGTCGGATAAATTACTTCTGATGAGCTCAAAATCGATTGCTGTGATGGTGTCCGGGCGCGGCTCCAATCTGAAAGTCCTTCTCGAAGCCGTTGCTGCGGGCAGATGTCCGGTGGATGTCCGGCTGGTGATCTCCGATAAAACCGATGCCCCGGCACTTGCGATTGCCAGAGAGGTAGGCGTTCCAAATGTGGAATATATCAATCCGAAAGATTATGCCGACCGGGCAAGCTTTGATGCTGCCTGTGCTGAGCGCATTGATGCTGAGGGTTGCGGCTGGATTGTGCTTGCCGGTTATATGCGGATTTTATCCGGTGAATTCGTGCGCCGGTTTCGAGGGCGCATCATCAACATCCACCCCTCCATTCTGCCCGCCTTTCCCGGTGCGCATGCGGTAGAAGATGCCTTGGCGCACGGTGTTAAAGTGGCCGGTTGTACCGTGCACCTGGTGGATGAAGTGCTGGATGGCGGGCCGATTCTGGCGCAAAGCGTGGTTCTGGTTCGGGATGATGACACTCGAGATACCTTGCATGCTCGTATTCAGGTTGAGGAGCATAAACTCTACCCTGCAACAATCGCACGCATGGTAAACGATGGCTTTTCTATACGGGGCCGCACCGTTTTTTGGAATCATAGCTAGCGCAGCACTTCGAATTGCGCAGCCTGCCTTTTCTGGCTTGCCTGTATTGTATATTTTCTCGATAGTGATAAATCACAACCCCATGGTTGCTTGCATTCAACACAGTCGTGCAGAGTGGGATGCATGGCAGAAAGTGAAATCTACCTGCTTTTGTATGGCGTCCTCGTTGGCCTTGTTGCCGGAGGCGTAGCTGGCACTTTAGCCGGGCTCGCTGGCGTTGGCGGCGGCCTGATCTATGTGCCGGTGTTTTATATCGCCATGCCGGGCGATTCGCAAAATATGTCGATACATGTGTTAGCAAGCCTGGTGGCGGTGGTTATTACGGGCTTTTTCTCAGCCCGCGCACACTGGCGCTTGAATCATGTTGATCTCGTATCTTTCCGCATGCTAATACCCGGGCTGGTTTTTGGAGCGGGCTTAGGCCTGTGGCTGACATTGCATATTCCCGAGGCGGTGGTGCTGGTGAGCATGGCTGCGATTGATGCCTGGATCGCCTTTGATTATGGAAAGAAAATCGAGATCAGGCAGGGTAATAGCAAGCCGTTACTTATACTTTCGGGGCCGGTTGGCATGATTTCTGGCGTGCTGGGTATTGGCGGCGGCACCATGCTGGTACCGCTCTTACGCCGGGTTTGTAATTTGCGGGTTGCTGTTGGCACATCCGCCCTATGTGGTGTGGTGATGGCTGCGGGGGCAGTGCTGCTTAATCTGGGACTGGATCGCCAGTGGCTGGTAATTCTTGATGCACATGGGTTGTTTGTTGCCGGATTATGGGGCGGTGTGCTGATGGCAATGCCGCAAGCATCCGGGTTTGCAGCAAAACTGCATCAACGTTTTTCCGAAGAGGCTTTGCAAAAAGTTCTGCGTGGGTTGTTTGTTTTTCTTTCGTTGATGCTACTGCTTGCCGCGGCCCTTTCCTGATGATCAGGCAAACGGGCTGCCGGGGCGCTGCCAGGGAGTGCGTGGTTTCGATTCGATGGAGATCCTCATTACCAGGCCGATTGCAGCCAGCATGGTTACGAGAGCCGAGCCGCCATAACTGATAAAGGGCAACGGCACACCAACCACCGGCAGCATGCCGGTAACCATGCCGATATTGACCACGATATACAGCGTGAAAATCGAAGCAACGCCGATGCAGATCAATGAGCCGAACCGTGTATGGGCGATTGATGCTGTGCGTAGAATCTGAAAAATAAGTATGGCGTAAAGAAATAGCAGTAGTGCGGACGCGATCAGCCCACCCTCTTCCGCCAGTACGGCAAAGATGAAGTCGGTATGTTGTTCGGGCAAAAAGTGCAGGCGTGATTGCGAACCTTGCAGATAGCCCTTACCGAGCAGTCCGCCCGAGCCAATCGCGATGCCGGATTGAATCACATGATAGCCGGCGCCCAAGGGGTCGGACTGAGGGTCGAGAAAACTAAGCACGCGCGATTTTTGGTATGCATGCATCTTCATCCAGAGCAAAGGGAGACTGGAGATGGCTGCGATGCCTCCGAGTATGAACCAACGCCACTTTAAGCCGGAAGCCATAATCATCACGGTTGCAGCACTCAGCAAAACCAGCGTGGTGCCCAAATCCGGTTGAATTACGATGAGTGCGGCAGGTACTCCGGCGAGAAGCAGAGAAACACCTACGGATTTAATATCGGCAGCCTCCCGCGAAGCAAACCAGTGCGCCATCAGCATCATCAGTGCCCACTTCATGGTTTCGGACGGCTGCAGGAGAAAAGGGCCGAAGTCGAGCCAGCGGCGAGCGCCCATGTGCACATCGCCGAATAGTGGAACCAGTGCAAGCAAAATAAGGGCAACAAGATAGATGGGCCAGCTGGCCAGAGCCACAAAGCGGGTGGGCAGTAAGCAGAGGCCAAAAAAGACGATCAGGCCGAAAAACCAATAAATAAGCTGACGATACCAAAGCCCGAGATCACCTGCCGAAACAGCTGCATAGAGGGTAAAAAGTCCAAGCACTCCAAGACTGATGACAGCAGCCAACATGGTTCGGTCCAGCAAACGCAGAGTCTGCATCATGGCGCTGCCTCCTCGGTCGGTTTCTTATGATCGGCGTAGTGCTTGATGATCGCTGCTGCGATGGGTGCCGCCGCACTACCGCCGTGCCCCCCATGTTCAACAAAAACGGCAAAGGCAATTTCAGGTTTGTCGAATGGCGCATAGCCCATAAACCAGGCGTGATCCTTGTGGCGATCAATCAGTATTTTTGAAGGGCGCTTTTCGTCCTGTGCCATTTCGATGACCTGTGCAGTGCCGGTTTTTCCGGCAACCGGCAGCGGTGCCCAGTTCAGCTTCCAGTGTGCGGTTCCCTTCTTATCTGCCACGACACCGCGCATAGCTTGCTGAACTTTTTTCAAATGCTCCGGGCCCACATCGATCTGGCGGATAATCTTCGGTGTTTTGCCGTGCACAAGTTGAGGCTTCAGCAGCTTTCCGCCATTAGCGATGGCGGCAGCAAAACGGGCAAGCTGCAAGGGCGTTACCGTTACGGCACCCTGACCAATGGCAGCGATCATAGTTTCGCCACGAAACCATTTGGAGCCCTCTCGCCCGGCGTATTGTCCGAGCAGGCGGCCGTTCTCGTCCAGGCGTGGAATAATGCCGCGCGACTCGGAGGGAAGCGAAATACCTGTGTATTCACCGAAGCCCCAGTTTTGAGCTTCTTGCGCCAGACGCGTAATGCCGAGCTGATCGCCAATCTGATAAAAATAGATATCACAAGATTGCACAATAGCTTTATATAGATTCGTATGTTTATGGCCGGTGCGCAACCAGCAGCGCAGGTTTCGGTCGGCCAGCTCAAAGGAGCCGGTGCAGTTGGTTGATCCAGAAATAAGCGGAACCTGATACTTAAGCCCTGCCAGGCTCACCAGCAGTTTGAAGGTGGATGCCGGAGGGTAAGCAGCCTGTGTGGTGCGGTTGAGAAGGGGCTTGCGTGGATCCTCCAGCCATTGATTCCACTGTTCCTCTTCAAGTCCGGTGATAAAGTGGTTGGTATCGAAGCCGGGTTGGCTAAGCAGAGTCAGGATTTCCCCGGTATTAACGTCCATTACGATGACCGCACCGGTGCGGTCGCCCAGCGCTGCGGCAGCGGTCTCCTGCATCTCGACATCGAGCCCGAGCTGCAGGCGTTTGCCCATAACTGGCGGCTCACTCTTGATAACACTGATGCGCCGGCCCATTGCATCAACCTCTTCGCGCTGAGCTCCCGGGGTTCCGTGCAGTACGGCTTCGAACTCTTTCTCGATTCCTGATCGCCCCACCTGTGAAAAGGGAAGGAAACCGGCTTTAATGTGCTCGGATTTGGCCATCGACAGATAGCCGATCAGATGCGAGGTCAGCTGGGCATAAGGGTAAACCCGGTGTGTTCCGGCCAGCACATTAATGCCGGAAAAGCGGTGCAGACGTGCTGATAGCGGTGCGACATCGCTCCAGGAGAGCTTGTCCTGTAACAGCACCGGTCGATCTGAGCGCGACTGTTCGATGCGTTTCTGCAACTGGGCAACAAGCGATTTATCCCAGCTCATCAGGTTTGCGAGTTGCGAGAGGGTGGCATCGATGTCCTGCACCCGCTCCGGAATCATCTGTATCAGATAGGAGATATGGTTTGCAGCCAATAGCTGGCCGTTTCGGTCGACGATTTCACCGCGTGTGGGCAGCACGGGGACAATATTGATGCGGTTGTGTTCCGCCTGTACGACAAAATTTTCATGCCGAAGCCATTGCAGGTCGACCAAACGGATAAACAGGGCAAGGAATAACAATGCAGCCAAGATAAACAACACTGCAATGCGCTGTTCGAAGTGATGCCGGGCTTCAAGCGTATTGAGCATAATTCCGAACCAGCAGGTACCATATGGGTACGCAGAGAAGCAGGGTTAGCATCCATTGAGCAAAGCCCCAGCCGACAAACAGCAGAGAAAGCGAAGCGACAAACATTAACAGTAGACGCTGTGGTAGAGCAGGCCCCAGCTGTTCATCCATGCGTAAGAGCAAGAAAGGCAGCAATGCCATCACGGGCAGAAAGGCGAAGGCGTTCCAGTGCAGGGCCAGGTCGTGCAAGAACACCGCGGGAAGCACCCATGGCCAGCTTGCGCGTTTGGCGAGAATGGCGGCCAACAGCAGCGCAAAGGCCCAGTCCGGTTGCACAAAAAGGCCAGCCATTACCAGGCTGGCCGTTAGCCCCAGCACAGAAAAAAGAATGATCACCGACGGAAACATCGGCGCTACTCCTTGTTGGGATGCAAGGCAACCGCCAGCCAGTTTTCCCGCTTCCAGTGGGCCAGGGGTTCAGCCTCCACATCGGCAAAAACTTCTCCGCTGCGTTCACTGATCTGAGTGATGGTTGCAACAGGGATCCCCGGCGGGAAAATACCTCCGGCACCACTGGTTTGCAGAATGCTTCCAACAGCTGGCGCATTGGCCCATGGCAGGAAATCGACGACTAAGCTATCGCCCTGCCCGCGCACAAGTGCTGCAATGGGCTGGTTTTTTATGGTCACCGGCACAGCCAGGGAAGCGTCGAGAATGGTACGGATTACGGCATAATCGTGGGAAGAGGTATCAATTAGTCCAACCAGCCCGTTACTGGATACAACGACATCGTCGGGAGAGACGCCACTGGCCTCGATCACCAGCCGCTGGTTCATGGCGTCCGGGCTGCGCCCTTCAACTTTCACCGCCTGCCAGCGTCGGTTTTGCACATTCGGAATGCGTAAAAGGTTGCGTAACTGGCGATTCTCTTCGCGCAGGCTGGAAATCTCCTGCACCATTGCTGCGTTACGCTCTAACGCTTCTTTTTGTTGCAGGTATTCGGTGTGCAGAGTGTCTCGGCTTTGCGCCCACAGGCCGGCCTCTTTCCACCAGCGTGCCGGGGCGGAGAAAACATCCATGGCGGGGGCAAAAGCCAGGGTCAGGCGTTGCCCGAGGTTGGTTTGCTGAGAAAGCGAAAGCAGAAAAAGGGCACCCAGAACCCATAAAAACGGAATGACTTTGTTTCTGCGCCGCACCTTGTGCTATTCCTCGAAAAGGACGCCTCGCATGCGCTCGTAATCATCCAAGACACGGCCGCTGCCAAGCACAACGCAATTTAGCGGGTTTTCAGCGATGGTGACCGGGAGGCCGGTGTCTTCGCGCAGTAACTGGTCGAGGCCAACCAACAGGGCGCCGCCTCCGGTTAACACGATACCCTTGTCGACAATATCTGCAGCCAGCTCTGGTGGCGTGCGTTCGAGACAGACTTTAATGCCTTCGATAATGGCATTCACCGGCTCTGTGAGCGCCTCAAGAATTTCGGAGTCGTCGAGCCGCAGGTTTTTGGGAACGCCATTGATCAGGTCGCGTCCCTTGACCTCCATCTCTCTGCGCGTCTCCTGAGGATATGCGCTACCGATCTGGATTTTAATTTTTTCTGCGGTGGCAGAGCCGACCAGCAAGCTGTATTTGCGGCGGAGGTGGTTAATGATGGCTTCATCCATTTTGTCACCGCCCACGCGAACGGAACGGGAGTAAACAATGCCGCCATACGAGATAACCGCGATCTCCGAGGTGCCGCCGCCAATATCAACTACCATGGAGCCGGAGGCTTCGGTGACCGGCAAATCAGCGCCGATTGCAGCAGCCATCGGCTCTTCAATAAGGTGAACAGCGCGAGCGCCGGCATTCAGTGCGGAGTCGCGAATGGCCCGGCGTTCAACCGGCGTGGAGCCGTAAGGCACGCAGATAACGATACGCGGAGCAATGCCCCATGTGCGCTTATGCACTTTACGGATAAACTGTTTTAACATCTCTTCGGTGACAACGAAGTCGGCAATCACTCCGTCTTTCAAAGGCCGGATGGCCTGAATCGCTTCCGGTGTTCGACCGAGCATGCGTTTTGCATCAATGCCCACAGCCAGAACTTTTCTTTGATTTCCGTTGGTATGTACAGCAACGACAGAGGGCTCATTGAGAACAATTCCCTCCCCTCGTACATAGATCAGCGTGTTCGCTGTCCCCAGGTCGATGGAGATATCGTTGGAAAATAATCCGTAAAAACGTTGAAGCATTTGCAAGGCACCTGCCGTAAAATAAATAAGGCGATGAGCATAGATGCTGCGCCTGCCAAGGTAAAGGATCGAAAACCAGTCGATTCCGGTAACCGGCAACCGCGTTTTGGTGAGCGCCCTCCGCTTGAGCGGAGCAAAAGAGTAGGGTTGAAAGGGGTGGATTCTGTGATTCAGGTCATGCCTGAGCATTAACTCCCGATCAGATGCAGGGCAACGCGTCGTTGCAAGGCGCTTGTGCGATGCTCATAGAGGTAAATTCCTTGCCAGATTCCGAGCGCCGGCATGCCCTTTGATACCGGGATCGAGAGCGAAACCTGCGTTAGCGCCATGCGGATATGTGCCGACATATCATCCGGGCCTTCAGCGCGATGGCGAAACATCGGGTCGCCATCGACAACCAGTTTTTCAAGAAAGCGCTCCATATCATGCTGAACCGAAGGGTCGGCATTCTCCTGAATAAGCAGCGAGCAACTGGTGTGTTGTACAAACAGATTTAGCATGCCGGTCTGGATGTCGAGATTGCGAACCCAGCCGGTCACGTCGCGGGTAATGTCATACATGCCCCGGCCCCGGCAGGCGATGTTCAGGGTCGTTTGCTCCTGCTTCATGGCTGGATGCGAATCCAGGTGGGGGCGTGATCGCTCGGCCGCTCTAGGGCGCGATAGGTTGTATCTACACCGACATCGGTAACGGTCAGGTTTGGGGTGGCAAGCAGGTGGTCAATGCGTATTCCCCAGTTGCGGTCAAATGCGCTCAGCCGGTAATCCCACCAGGTGTGTAGCGGTTGAAGCGGCTGGAATGAACGCAACGTATCGATAAGCCCCAATTCCAGCAGGCTGGAAAACCACGTCCTCTCTTTCGAGGAGCACATGATTTTCTCATGCCAGCGCTTGGGGTCGTGCACGTCGATATCGGCAGGGGCGATATTAAAATCGCCCAGTACAATGAGGCGATCATGCTGGTTGAGCTCGGATTGCAGATAATTCCGAACAGCACTCAGCCAGCGGAATTTATAGTCGTATTTCTCCGAGCCCACCTCCTGTCCGTTTGGGATGTAAATATTGATGATGCGCATGTCGTCAATGGTGGTGGCAAGCAGGCGACGTTGTGGGTCATCAAGGTCTGGAACGTCGGAGATGACGTGCTCACAAGGCTGTTTGCTGATGATGGCAACACCGTTATACGTCTTTTGTCCGGAGTAGCAGACCTGATACCCGGCAGCCTCGATCTCGTTGCGCGGAAATTTCTCATCCGGCAGCTTGGTCTCTTGCAGGGCAAGAATATCCGGCTCGTGCCTGTCTAAATAGTCGAGCACATGCGACAAGCGCACGTTCAGGGAGTTTACGTTCCAGGTTGTGATTAGCATGTGGTGCCGCTCAAAGGCTGTTTCGGGCGCTCTTTCGCAAATAGACGATCCAGGCAATACCGGCGAGCAGCATGCCGGAAGAGAGTAGCATGCCCATGGTCACGGGGCCGAAGAGAAAGCCGAGCTGCTCATCGGGTTGGCGGAAATTTTCGCAGAAAATTCGTGCCAAAGCGTAACCGATCAGAAATACGCCAATGCGACTGCCGTTCGGCCACGGTTTGTTTCGTGTCAGCCACAGGAGAGCAAACAGCAGGAAACCTTCCAGTGCCATTTCGTAGAGCTGGCTCGGATGTCTGGGCTCCGGCCCGGCATGTGGAAAAACCATTGCCCACGGTACGTCGGTGCCAGCAGGAATCACTCGCCCCCAAAGTTCACCATTGATGAAATTGCCAATGCGTCCGAAGGCGAGGCCAAGCGGGGCAACGACAGTGAAGCGGTCGGTGATGGCAAGGAAAGGCAGCGCTTTTTTGCGGCAAAACCACCAACCGGCAAAGAGCGAGCCCAAAAATCCGCCATGGAAACTCATGCCGCCTTGCCAAACGTAGAAAATTTCAAGCGGATGCGAAGCATAGTAGGCCGGATTGTAAAACAGTACATAACCCAGGCGCCCACCGAGGATAACGCCAAAAATCAGCCAGGAGAAAAGATTCTCAAACTGTTGTGCCGAGATAGCCTGACCCCACTCGCCTCGCTCAATAAGCTGTTTTTTCACCAGGAACCAGGTGGCCAGGAAACCCGCCACATACATCAGGCCGTACCAGTGAATAGCCAGGGGACCGATCTGTAAGGCTATGGGATCAATTTGCGGTGCAAGCATGCGGCGAGACTAGCAGGAAGAGCCGGGAGGGAAAGTTATCGAAAGGCTGACGTTGTGCGTTAACAGTTTGCGCCGCACTTTTTCGAGGTGTCGTAAACCAGTTCATAGTAGTGGTTGTCGTTAAACTCGAACTCGCAAATCACCTCCAGCCCCAGCTTTCGGGTATGTGCATAAAATGAGCGCGGGTTATTTTTGTTCACAAACGTCCCCAGAATCGGATATCGCTTCGCCATCGCCGCTCTCGCAAAGTCGAAGATGGCTTCAAGCACCCCTGTTCCTCTTACAGATTTATCGATACAGACAGGGCCATACTGGTAGGAGTTATCAATGCTCAATGTTTGCCCCAGATAGTGCAGTTCGGGCAGCCCTGTGATCATATGTGCAAACATCGGCCATGCCGACCAGAATTGCCACGAGGCAGCCATCACGTAGGCGATAATCTCTCCATCCCTAATTCCGATAAAAAGACCCTGCTCCTTTTGGATGAGATCGGTTAACTGCGCTTTGGTAAATGCCGTGGTGACAAATCCATCCTTTTTATCCTCCTCGGCAATGGCATCGATCTGATAGCGGTTATGCAGACGCAACACCCCCGGTATGTCGGATAGTTCGGCGATTCGATATTCCATGGTTGGTTTCCTGTTGCGTTGCTGCTATTCCGGATAAGACTTACCGTACAAGGCTTCCGGGTCAACGCGTCGGTGTTTCAACAACGAAGACGAGGAATGGCCAGATAGGCACACCGATCCACTTTTTGAAGACTATCGTGCAGCCAAGCTCTTCAAGGGTCAGCAATACCTCGACCGAACGGCATCCGAGTGAGATAGAGGGGAGACGCCAGGCAACATCTTCGACTCGGTCCGCGATCCACTTGACCACCGGATTCCGCGGCTCGGTCGAATGGGCAATGCCGATGCGGCCACCGGGGCGAGTCACACGGAAGAGCTCCCTCACCCCTGCGACAGGGTCGTAGAGCGGGCACATGCTGTAGGTGGAAAGTACGGTGTCGAAATGGCCATCCTCGAACGGCAGGTGGGTCATGTCGCCGACGATGAGCTCGGCCCGGTTCTCAAGCCCGGCCGACTTTATCCGCTCTTTTGCCTCGGTCAGCATACCGTCACTCATATCGAAAAGAATTGCCTGCCCCGAAGGGCCGGCCTTTTCCAGCGCCAGCAGCGCGGTCGATCCGGTGCCTGCGCCGCAATCGAGGATTTTCTCGCCGGGCCGAACGGCATGCTCTACCAGCATCATTCGACCGCGCTGGTCGGAGCCAGCAGTCAGGAATCCATGTTGCCGATCGTAATGGCTGGCGACATAGTTGTAGACGGATTTGAGCTTGTCGATCTCCAGCGCATTCCGCATTACTTTCCCACCTTATAAGAACAGATCCTTATCACTAGCGTGGTCTAATAATAAAAAATCGGCAATGAACGAACGATCCTGGGTTTATATGTCTAATCCTATATCAGCATCCTTGTTGCGGAGAAGTTTGCCAATAGACCTAAGAAAGAACGCAATTGCTCTGAAAGGAAGGTCTATAATAAGCTCGATATAATCGATCCAGTCACCGGTATGTCCGCTGTTTTTTGGCCAGATATAGTGAACCAGAACAAATCCTGTTAAGCAAACGACCAGAACAACCCAGTTAAAACCGTTAGCAATCAAGTCGTATACAAGGTATGCGCTGATTGAAAAAACGATAATGGATGTAAGTTCTCGAAGAAAATCCATATGAGCTCCCTCCCTATGACATAGGGTGAAGGAGAGACTGGATGGTTACAAGGTTACATTGCTATCCAGAGCAGCAGGCCGCCGAAGAGGATGCGGTAGATGCCGAAGGCAACAAAGGTGAAGCGTTTCAGGAAGCTGAGCAGTAGTTTCATGGTGGCATAAGCGGCTAGGAAAGCGACGATGAAACCAGCCAGCAGTGGCATGAGCATTTCGCCGCTGAAATCCTGCCAGTGCTTCAGAAGGTCGTAGCCGCTGGCGGCAAGCATTACGGGGAGTGCCAGCAGGAATGAAAACTCGGCACTGGTTTTGCGATCAAGGCCTACCAGCATCGCCCCGATGATCGAGGCGCCGGCACGGCTGGTGCCGGGAACGAGCGCTGCGACTTGTGCAATGCCAATCCATAAAGCCTGTTTGAAACTGACATCCTCGACATCGGTGGCTTCGTACACCTTGTTGCGCTGGAGATACTCAACCAGCAGGAAGATCAGGCCGCCAACAATGAACATGGTGGCGACAATATCGACGGAGAACATCGCCTTGATCTGTTTGTGAAAGAGGAAGCCGACCGCGCCAACCGGGATAAAGGCGAGTGCCACCTTCTGCCACAGAGCGATGTGGGCAAGGGTGAGCTTATCGCGGTAGGTGGCGGTGACGGCTAGGATGGCGGCAAGCTGAATGATCACCTCGAAGGCTTTGTTATCCTCAGTTTGCGATAACCCTAACCATTCACTAGCCACGATCAGGTGGCCGGTGGAGGAGATCGGCAGGAATTCGGTGATACCCTCGATGATACCGAGAATAATGGCTTGAACGATATCCATGGATGTTAGTCCTCCGTCGTGGTGAGCACTCTACGGCAGCAAGACGGAATTCCAAGCCGGGATTGCCGTAGTCGGAATCGGTAGCAATATAACAATATGTTGTGTTTATGGTTATCTATAAACACACGTGATAGTTGTCACAGTCTCTCGAGCAGATGGCCCCAGTATTGGCAAATTAGATTCTGGCAAAGGAGAGCATCATGGAAAAAACTCGTGCCGACCGGATTGTAGAATCATTTTCTGAAGCCAGCAGCTTTCGCGTTGAAAGATTGAAGCGGGGCTTGTTGATCGCCTATCAAAATTCGTTTGCGTATTTCGAATCCGAGCAAGGATTCTGGCCGTTTGTTTTTCATGTGGCACAGGCGGGCCATGAAGAGACTCTGGTTTCTGAAGCTGAAGCAGAATTGCACGCCTAAAGTTTCTATTTAGGGATTAATGCGCGGGGCAGGAGATGGAACTCCTGTCCCGCGTTTCTTTTTTGTCTGGCTTTCAACTATGATTTTCAAATTATGATGTAACAAACCCGATTTTATCCGCGTGATCAGGAAGTGACTATGGCGGAGAGGTTGAGGCGGAGGCTTGCATGAAGGCATTTTTTTCAACGTTGATGCACTGGCTGGATCTGATTCGGCGCATTTTTATCAACGGTATTTTTCTTGTTTTTCTGCTGGTGCTGCTCATTGCCATGTTTTCCGCTGCGCCGGAAGTTCCTGATAATGCTGTGCTGGTGCTTAATCCGAAGGGCGATTTGGTGGATCAGATCGCCACGCCGGAAACCGATGGCATCCCATTAGCGATCCCTGAGTCGGACCAGGTGCTGGTGCCCAGGTTGGTAAGTGTGCTGAAAGCGGCTCGGGCCGATTCTAAAATTCGGATGTTGCGGTTGGAGCTTGGGGAGCTGCGAAGCGCACCGCTCTCAAAATTGCAGGAGCTTCGCCGCGCAATCGAATTTTTCAAGCAAAGCGGCAAGCCGGTCATTGTTTCAGGAACCATCTATTCACAGGCACAATATTATCTAGCGGCAACAGCCGATAAGGTGTTTTTACACCCAATGGGGATCGTGGAGCTTTCCGGCTTTGCAGTTTACCGGAACTATTTTCGCGAAGCGCTTGATAAGCTTGATATCAATGCACAAGTGTTTCGCGCCGGAAACTACAAATCGGCGCTTGAGCCGGTGATGCGGAACAGCATGTCGGAAGATGCTCGCCTGGCAAACAAAGCCTGGTTACAGGTGTTGTGGAATGCCTATAAGCGCGATATCAGTGAAATGCGCAAGATTAAGCCTGAGCGAATACAGCAGGTGCTGGACCAGCCGACAAAATTTCTCGCCAAACACGGCGGCAATATTGCCAGTCTGGCTAAGGCCGAGGGGCTGGTTGATGAGTTGGCGGATGCGATCGAAGTGGAGGATTACATCGCTGAGCAGATGGGCGATGACTATGAGACGGTTACATACAAGAGCTATGACCGGCTTACACCCGGCAAGTTTGGCAAAGGCAGTGATCAACTGGTTGCAGTGATTACCGCCAGCGGCGTGATTGTGTCGGGCGAGAAGCCCGCAGGAACAGTTGGTGATATTACTATTTCGAAGCTGCTTCGAGATGCCCGCGAGGATGAGGATATCAAGGCGGTGGTACTGCGGATCGATAGTCCGGGAGGCAGCGCTATGGCCTCTGAAGTGATCCGGCGCGAAATTTTGCGGGTGCGCGAGGCGGGCAAGCCGGTGGTGGTTTCGATGGGTAGCCTTGCCGCTTCGGGTGGATACTGGATCGCCGCGGCTGCCGATGAGATCTGGGCTGCGCCGACAACCCTGACCGGCTCTATTGGTGTATTCGGCCTGTTTGCCGATATACACAAGGGGCTTGGTAAACTGGGAATTCATACCGATGGCGTCGGTACCACCGCCATCGCGGGGCGTTTGCGCTCGGATATGCCGATGAGCAATGAATTGGCGAAAGCCTTCCAGATGGGCGTGGACGACACCTACCGAAAATTTATCGATATTGTGGCGAAGGGTCGAAACATGAACTCCGAAAAGGTCAAGGTACTTGCCGGAGGGCGGGTATGGAGTGGCGAAGATGCACTCAAGAATGGTTTGGTCGATAAGCATGGAGATCTGAAAGATGCCATTGCTGCTGCGGCCAGGCGCGCCGGGATTTCAGACGACTATGACGAGATCAGGCTGGAACCGAATCTTAATCCGCTGGAAATGCTATTGGGCGATATGCTCGGCGAAGCCCGGGTCTGGCTGGCGGGAGCCGGATCATCGGCCATGCTGCACTTCCCCGGCAGCCGGGCTTTGCAGGAGATCGGCTTTGAGTTGCAACGCCTGGCGCAGTTTAACGATCCGCGGAGCATCTACGCATATTGTGAAGTGGTGAACAATTAAGCCCCCGGCACGCCTTTTTCCTGAGACTCAACTGTGGCGGCCAGCTGTGTATACATCGGCTTGTTTTCTGAAAGATAGAGCCAGCCCTTGACGATGCGGTAGATGGCCCAGATCAGGTTGGCGAAGAGAATGGGGATGCCGATCACCACGAATACGGCGATATAACCGATCACCGACCACAGCAGAAAGAACCAGAATGTGCGGATTTGCCAGCGAAAATGAGAGGCCAGCCAGCTGCCCGCCACATCATCTTTTCGCACATAGTTGACAACCACACCGGCAATCATGGTGAGCCCACCGGTGAAAAAGCCGAGTGCTTGCAGAATATATACAAGGGTTGTCAGCTGTTCGAAATCGTTTCTGGATTCAGGCAAATCAGTCATGGGAGCCTCCCTGGAGAGAGAAGTCTGCCGGGCATTATACTATGCGTCACGCCCTGGCTTGTGCCGGAATAAAAAAGGGCGACCCGAAGGCCGCCCTTTTGGCGCATCAAGCAGCCGATGTTTACATCATGCCGCCCATGCCACCCATACCTTCCATGCCGCCACCGGCAGACATTGGCGCTTCCTTCTGCGGAATTTCAGCGACCATCGCTTCGGTGGTGATCAGAAGACCGGCGATAGAAGCCGCATGTTGCAGGGCAGAACGTACGACCTTGGTCGGATCGATCACGCCCATTTTGAACATATCGCCATACTCTTCACTTGCAGCGTTGAAGCCGTAATTGACGCTCTTGTTCGAGGCAACATTGTTGACAACCACTGAGGATTCACCGCCACAGTTGGCAACGATCTGACGCAGCGGCTCCTGAATGGCACGACGCACGATGGAGATACCGATATCCTGATCGTGGTTGCTGCCGGTCAGTTTATCCAGAGAGGCAGAGGCGCGGATCAGCGCAACGCCGCCACCCGGTACGATGCCCTCTTCAACGGCAGCGCGGGTTGCGTGCAGCGCATCGTCCACACGATCTTTCTTCTCTTTCATTGCTACTTCGGTTGCTGCGCCGACTTTGATCACCGCAACACCGCCGGCGAGTTTCGCCAGGCGCTCCTGCAACTTCTCTTTATCGTAGTCGGAGGTGCTTTCATCGATCTGCTTGCGGATCTGAGTGATGCGGCCTTCGATTCCGCTCTTTTCGCCCACGCCATCGACAATGGTGGTGGCATCCTTGGTGATCTTCACCTTGGCTGCGCGACCAAGATCTTCGAGGCCGGTGTTTTCCAGCTTCAGGCCAAGATCTTCCGAGATCACCTTACCGCCAGTGAGGATGGCCATGTCTTCGAGCATCGCCTTACGACGATCGCCGAAGCCCGGCGCCTTCACAGCAGCTACATTTACAACACCGCGAACCTTGTTTACCACCAGCGTAGCCAGTGCTTCACCTTCGATATCTTCGGCGATAATCACCAGAGGCTTACCGGAGCGGGCCACGGCTTCCAGCACAGGCAGCAGGTCGCGCATGTTGGCGATCTTCTTTTCGTGCAGGAGAATGTATGGGTCATCAACTTCCGCAGTCATGCTGTCCGGGTTGGTTACAAAGTAGGGCGAGAGGTAACCGCGATCAAACTGCATGCCTTCAACCACATCCAGTTCGGTTTCAAGGCCCTTGGCCTCTTCAACGGTGATCACACCTTCCTTGCCGACCTTCTCCATCGCGTCTGCGATGATCTTGCCGACTTCGGCATCGCCATTGGCCGAAATGGTGCCGACCTGAGCGATCTCTTCCTGATTGTCCACATCGCGAGACAGGTTAGTCAATTCAGCGGTAACCGCTTCAACTGCCTTGTCGATGCCGCGTTTCAGATCCATCGGGTTCATACCGGCAGCAACAGCCTTGACGCCTTCGCGGGCAACAGCCTGCGCCAGTACAGTTGCAGTGGTGGTGCCGTCACCGGCGATATCAGCGGTCTTGGAAGCGACCTCTTTTACCAGCTGAGCGCCCATGTTTTCGAACTTGTTTTCCAGCTCGATCTCTTTGGCAACCGAAACGCCATCTTTGGTGATGGTCGGTGCGCCCCATGATTTGTCGATCACGACGTTACGACCCTTCGGGCCCAGGGTGACTTTCACCGCATCGGCCAAAGTGTTGACGCCCTTCATCATCTGGGCGCGTGCCTTTTCGCTAAAGTGAATCTCTTTTGCAGCCATGGTTGTCTTCTCTCCTTACGCTTCGATTACGCCGAGGATGTCATCCTCGCGCATCATAAGATATTCATTGCCATCGAGTTTGATCTCTGTGCCGGCATATTTTGAGAAAATCACGCGATCGCCAGCTTTCACATCCAGCGGGCGAACGTCGCCGTTTTCCAGAATCTTGCCTTTGCCAGCAGCGATAATTTCGCCCTGCACAGGCTTCTCTTTTGCGGTATCCGGAATGATGATGCCACCGGAGGATTTCTCTTCCTCATCCAGGCGGCGGACGATCACGCGGTCATGTAAAGGACGAACCTTTGTTGCCATAGTGTTTATCTCCAAATCTGAAATATAGTATTAAGTCCAGGGTTGTTTAGCACTCCCCCCGGAAGAGTGCTAATGTTGGGATGTGCGTTCGGCTTGTCAACGATTTTTTAGCACTCTCAAGGTCTGGCTGCTAAAAAGTGAGAATCAGCCGCCGGAGGCTTTGGCTTTGATGCCCTCTTTTTCGAGCAAGTTTAAGAGTTTATCCCGGTGATCCCCCTGGATTTCGAGGTTGCCGTCTTTGATGGCGCCGCCGGTGCCCAGCTGCCCCTTCAGCTTTTTAAGCAGTGTTTTCAGTTGTGGTTCCGGCAGAGAGAGTCCATCAACCACACAGACCGTTTTGCCCCCTCGCCCCTTGGACTCTCGGCGAATACGCACGCCTTGTTTGGCCGGGTTCTTGATGGCTGCGGCCTGACCCGTTGCTCTGGTTTTTCTCTTTTTGCTTTGGGGCATCGGTTTGCCGAGGCTCCCCTGCTCAGTGGAGTAAACCACCCTGCGATCATCATTCATGTACGAAGTATTGCGTTTGAAAGAAATCCGGCAAGAGCCGGTATCAGACCAGCACTTCCAGCCGGAACTGGTAAGGGTCGGTTGGATAACCGAAGGTCAGAGTGTGCGTGCCTTTGCTCAGCGGCACGGAAGATGGGGTGTTGCCATATCCCAGGCGTTGTTCATCCAGTTCGCAGAAATCGCCATGCTGTAGCAGGTGCAGGTATAAAACACCCTTCTCATCCATATCAATTTTCAGATGTTGTTCGCGGATCAGTTTGCTGCTGTCGGCAAGTTTGAGTTGTACGAGAATGCGCTCACGAAACAGGTCGGTGACACTTTGTGGTGGGCTGTAGGCCCCCATGATCCACGGCAGCTGGTTAATCATTCTTGGCTTGTCGCAAAGTGCGCGTTTGGCATTTTCGCTGATGCCTTCGATTTTCGCCAGCATCACCACCGTATCGTCCATGCTGTAATCCGGTTCGCTATCAATCAGGCAGGTTTGCAAGCGTGAGAAAAGTGCGGCGAGCAGAGGAGTCAGTTTGTTGCCGGGGCCGTTCACCAGACGAATCAATGCGCCCCGGTCGATCACCTCCACCTCCCCGTCTGTGAGGGCGACAACATTGGCGGTGCGCTGAGGGGCGAGACCGGCCAGGCCAAGCTCACCGACAATTTCGCCAGGCCCGAGGGCGTGCGTTTTTACAGCGCCGCCAGGCATGTCGCGTTTAACCTGTAACCAGCCGGAATGAATCAGGAAAGCAGCAGTATCGGCTTCGCCCTGTACGATCAGAGCGTCATTTTTTTTGAAACTAATCATGCGAGCCATTTGCTTTCTCCCAGCAAGCGCCGCTTGCACTTATGATATTGCAAGGCGAAGAAGCTCAACCTGGGCACCAAATATTCTGTGATACAGATCGCACGCTAAAACCACTTTTTCTCTTTGGTTGCTGCTATATTAAGGCTGCGGCAGGCTTCGCCGTCTTAGATTGTTTACGGAGGTTTCATGCCAGCGAAACCCAAGCAGGGCAAAAGTTCTCCCAAGGGGTTGACCCATGAAGGGCGGACGTACAGCGCCGAGACCTTGCGTGCCATGCACGATCAGATGTTGTTCATTCGCCGCTTTGAAGAGAAGGCGGGGCAGCTCTATGGTCTGAAAAAGATTGGCGGTTTTTGTCATCTCTGTAACGGGCAGGAGGCGGTGCCGGTCGGTGTTCAGCATGCTTCCGAGCCGAGTGATTATATGCTGACCAGTTATCGCGATCATGGGCATATTCTGGCTCGTGGTGCGGATCCGACGGCGGTGATGGCTGAGCTGCTTGGACGTGCAGGCGGCATTGTCAAAGGCAAGGGTGGTTCGATGCACATGTTCGATATCGGAAAAAACTTTGCCGGTGGCAATGGCATCGTTGGTGAACAGGTTCCTATCGGCCTCGGTTTCGCTTTTTCCTCCTGGTACCGCGAAGACGGTCGCGTCACCCTCTGTTTTATGGGCGATGGTAGTGTGAATCAGGGCGCGGTATACGAATCATTCAATATGGCGGCGTTGTGGA
This sequence comes from Mariprofundaceae bacterium, assembly GCA_050302175.1. GTDB lineage: Bacteria > Pseudomonadota > Zetaproteobacteria > Mariprofundales > Mariprofundaceae > JBNLAN01. The sequence goes on from JBNLAN010000014.1 coordinate 70,194, forward strand.
AGTTGCCGATCGTGTTTATCGTCGAGAACAATCAATACGCCATGGGCACGGCCCTTGATCGCGCCTCGGCCGAGACACATCTCTTCAAGCGCGGCATCTCCTTCAAGATTCCCGGCATGCAGGTCGATGGCATGGATGTGCTGGAGGTCGAGCGCAAGATGGGCGATGCCATTGCGCATGCGCGTAGTGGCGACGGCCCGATTCTGGTGGAGGCGATCACCTATCGTTATCGCGGCCACTCGATGTCCGACCCAGCCACCTATCGCACACGTGAAGAGGTTGAGGAGTGGCGCTCCGGGCGCGATCCGATCGCGCGGCTGGAAGCACAGATGATCAAGGCCAAACTGATGACAGAAGATGAGTTCAAGGAGATCGATCGCAACATCAAGAAAGAGGTGGCAAACATTGCCAAAACGGCCGAAGCGATGCCCGAGCCCGACCCTTCTGAATTGTGGACCGATATCTACGCTGATGAGATTAAGGGCGCCTATCCCTATCCCGGGAAGGTGGGCTGATGTCTAAAATCACTTACCGCGAAGCGCTGAATCAGGCGATGTGCGAGGAGATGGAGCGCGATGCGAATGTCTTCCTGATGGGTGAAGAGGTCGCTGAGTACAATGGCGCTTATAAAGTAAGTCAGGGCATGCTGGAGAAATTCGGCCCCAAGCGCGTGATCGATACACCGATTACCGAGCTTGGCTTTGCCGGCCTCGGCGTGGGCGCGGCTATGGCGGGCTTACGTCCGGTGATCGAATTCATGACCTGGAACTTTGCCATTCTGGCGCTGGATCAGATCGTGAATGCTGCAGCCAAGATGCAATATATGTCGGGCGGGATGTATCCTTGCCCGATGGTGTTTCGGGGTGCCGGGGGTGCTGCAGCCCGCGTGGGAGCGCAACATTCGCAGAGTCTGGAAAACTGGATGGCCAATGTGCCGGGTTTGAAGGTGGTGATGCCGTCCAATCCGGCGGATGCGAAGGGACTATTGAAGGCTGCGATTCGCGATAACGATCCGGTTTGTTTTATTGAGAACGAGATTAATTACGGTGATATCGGCGAAGTGCCCGATAAGGAGTACATCATTCCGCTTGGGCTGGCCGATGTGAAACGGGCAGGCACGGATGTCACCATCGTGGCGCATTCGCGCATGACAGGCTTTGCTCTCATCGCAGCCGAAGAGCTTGCCAGGCAGGGCATTGAGGCGGAAGTGATCGATCCGCGCACCATCCGGCCGCTCGATGAGGCAACAATCCTTGCATCGATCGCCAGGACCAATCGTGCCGTGGTGGTTGAAGAGGGTTGGCGTTTTGCGGGTATCGGGGCTGAAATTTCCGCGCGCATCATGGAGAAGGGTTTCGATGACCTGGATGCGCCGGTGGCGCGTGTCACCGGCAAGGATGTACCGATGCCGTATGCGGCTAATCTTGAAAAGCTGGCACTGCCAAGTGTGGCAGAAATTGTCGAGGCGGCTCGTGTCGTCTGCAACCGGGCATAAGAGGTAAGCCATGCCGATTGACCTGTTGATGACCCAGCTCTCCCCCACCATGACCGAGGGGCGCATTGCGCGCTGGCTGAAAAAAGAGGGCGATGAGCTCAAATCCGGCGAAGTGATGGCGGAGATCGAGACCGACAAAGCCACCATGGAGATGGAAGTGGTGGATGAGGGCGTTTTGCACAAGATTCTGCAATCGGAAGGCGCCGTTGTTACAGTGGGCACCCCGATTGCGATTATCGCCGAAGAGGGCGAAGAGGTTCCGGCCGACTACCAGCCCGAAGCCGCCGAACCGCCGGTGAAACTCCCGCAGAAACAGGAGCCTGCTAAGAAAGCGCCGGAGAAACCCCAAGTTCAATCAGCTCCGGTTCCCGCACCGCCGCAAGAGATCAGTGGCAGGAAACGGGTCAAGGCGAGTCCACTGGCGCGGCGCCTGGCAAGGCAGCGCGGAATCCCGATTGCATCCATTCGCGGCAGTGGCCCCGGCGGCCGTGTTACCAAGGCAGATGTGGAGAAGGCGGTGCGTGCAGGTATTCGCATCGGCGCAGGCGAGCAGACCCCGCTTCCCGCCACGCGTCCGCTGCCGACAGGCCCCTTGCCCTATCATGCCGACGAGTATGAAGCGGTTGAAAACAGCATGATGCGCAAGGCGATTGCGCGCAGGCTGGTCGAGTCCAAACAGACCGCGCCGCACTTTTACCTGAATCTTGAAGTGGGCATGGACAGGTTGATGGATCTGCGCGCACAGCTGAACGAGGCGGCGGAGGAGTCTTTCAAGCTTTCGGTGAACGATTTTATTATCAAGGCGGTCGCCAAAACATTGACGCAGGTGCCGGCAGCCAATGCCAGCTGGACGGAGGCGGCCACACTTCGGCACAAGCATGCGCATATCTCGGTTGCGGTGGCCATCGAGGGCGGGTTGATCACGCCGGTGATTCGATATGCCGAGCAGAAAGCGATTGTCGAGATATCGAACGAAGTCAAAGAGCTGGCCGAGCGTGCCCGCAAAGGCGAGCTCAAGCCCGAGGAGTACACGGGCGGAACCTTCTCCGTCTCCAATCTCGGCATGTATGGTATTCGCGAGTTTTCGGCCGTGGTGAATCCTCCCGAGGGTGCGATTCTTGCTGTGGGGGCAACCGAAAAACGGGCTGTTGTCGTAGAGAGCAATATCGAGGTGCGCCAGATGATGAATGTGACGTTATCCTGTGATCATCGCGTGGTGGATGGGGCCGTGGGAGCTGAGTTTCTTGCTGCGCTGAAGAAGAATCTGGAGACTCCGGCGGGTCTGCTGATTTAATTTGCATCCCTTCCCGCACATGGAGGTGCGGCGGCTTCACATCGTGAAGCCGTGAGAGGAACAAGACCGCGCTCTTGCGCAACGATTAAGGCGGAGGGCAGGATGCTCCGACGCCGTATCTAAAGAGGAAGCCCATGCCAATCGATGTATTTATGACCCAGCTTTCGCCGACCATGTCCGAGGGGCGCATTGCGCGCTGGCTGAAAAAAGAGGGCGATGAGCTCAAATCCGGCGAAGTGATGGCGGAGATCGAGACCGACAAGGCCACCATGGAGATGGAGGTGGTCGACGAGGGTGTGCTGCACAAGATT
>JBNLAN010000015.1:0-21488 GCA_050302175.1 Mariprofundaceae bacterium
GAGATGGTGATGCCTGGAGATAACGTATCGATGGACGTTGAGTTGATCACACCGATTGCGATGGACAAGGAGCTGCGTTTCGCGATTCGCGAAGGCGGCCGTACTGTCGGCGCCGGTGTGGTTACCGAGATTATTAAGTAAAGGGGGCCGATAGTGGCAGCTCAAAGCATTCGTATTCGGCTGAAGGCCTTTGATCATCGCATTCTGGACAAGAGTGCGGCAGATATCGTGGCGACAGCCAAGCGCACGGGCGCGGAAGTACGCGGGCCTATCCCGATTCCAACCCGTATTCGCAAGTATTGTGTGATCCGTTCACCACACGTGAACAAGGATTCGCGCGAACAGTTCGAAATCCGCACGCACAAGCGTTTGCTGGATATCGACAATCCGACCCCGCAGACCGTGGACGCGCTGATGAAGCTCGACCTGCCGTCCGGCGTGGATGTCGAGATCAAGCAGTAATTCGGGAGATTAGTCATGAGCATTGGACTTTTGGCCCGGAAAGCGGGCATGACACAGGTTTTCGCGGAAGATGGTTCGGCCGTTCCGGTAACTGTGCTGAATGTTGAAGTGTGCAAGGTGATTGCAACACGTTCGGCTGAAAAAGACGGCTACGATGCCGTGCAGGTCGGTTTTGGCGAAGCCAAAAAGGTCACCAGCCGTGCGATGCAGGGCCACTACGCCAAACAGGGTCAGGATGTGATGGGCGGCCTGAAAGAGTTCCGTCTGGCGAAAGGCGAGAGCTTTGAGCTGGGTCAGGAGCTGAAGGCGGATCTGTTCTCAGCTGGTCAGAAAATTGATGTTGCAGGCACCTCCAAGGGCCGCGGCTTTGCCGGCGTCATGAAGCGTTACAACTTTGGCGGTGGCCGTGCCACGCATGGTGCCGAAAAAGTACATCGCCAGATGGGTTCGACCGGTATGTGTCAGGACCCGGGCCGCGTGATCAAGGGCAAAAAGATGCCAGGTCATTATGGCAACAAGCGTATTACCACCCAGAACATCGAAGTGGTACGCGTCGATCTGGAAGAGAACCGTATTCTGGTCAAGGGCGCAGTGCCTGGTCCGAAGCAGGGCCTGGTCGAGCTGCGTCCGGCAGTAAAGGGAGCATAAGATGGCTCAGATCAAGGTTGTTGATCAGAACAACAAGGAAGTCGGCAAGCGCAAGCTGAATGAGGCTGTGTTTGGCCTGGAAACCGATGCCGGTTTTGTGCATCGTGTCTACACCGCACTGGCTGAGGCACAGCGCGCCGGCAATGCAAACACCAAGACCCGTGCCGAGATCTCCGGCGGCGGCAAGAAGCCTTTCAAGCAGAAAGGCACCGGTCGCGCCCGTCAGGGCTCGACCCGTGCTGCGCAAATGCGCCATGGTGGTACCGCACATGGTCCGCGTGCCAACAGCAACTATGACACTCGCATCAACCAGAAAGAGCGTCGTCGTGCACTCTGCCTGGCACTTTCTGACCTCGTGCGCTCTGACCGCCTGACTGTGGTCAACAAGATCGAGCTGAAAGCAGCCAAAACCAAGGATTTTGTAGGCGTGGTTGACGCGCTTGCCGCAACCAGGGGCGTGTTCGTACTGGGCGAGGCGAATCGCGAAATCGAGCTCTCCAGCCGCAACATTCCGAATGTGAAGGTGTTGCTCGATGGCCAGTTGAATCTGCACGACCTGATGAAGTGCGATCGTCTGGTGCTGACTGAAGCGGCGGTCGAAAAACTCGAGGGGCGTCTGTCATGAGTGCAACTTATAAGGATTTCAACGTTTTACGCCAGCCGGTAGTCACTGAGAAGAGCTATGCGGCTAATGGCAATGCCAACCAGTACACCTTCAAGGTGGCTACTGATGCAACCAAGCAGCAGGTCAAAGCTGCAATCGAAAATGTGTTCGAGGTTCAGGTCGACAAGGTGCAGGTGATCAATGTGCCGGGTAAGGCCAAGCGTCGCGGCATGCACCAGGGCCGTCGTCCGGGCTACCGCAAAGCTGTGGTTCGTCTTGCTGAAGGCCAGAGTCTCGATGTGGCAGAAGAGGCATAAATCATGGCACTGAAAGCACTGAAACCAATTACCAATGGCAATCGCGGCCGTATCGCTGCTGTTACTCCGGATCTGCACAAAGGTGCACCTGAGCGCAGTCTCACCAAGGGCCTGACCAAGACTGCCGGTCGTAACAACAATGGTCGCGTGACTTCCCGTCATCGTGGCGGCGGGCACAAGCGTCTGTACCGCATGGTCGACTTCAAGCGCGACAACGTCGGTATCGAAGGCAAGGTTGAGCGTATCGAGTACGATCCGAACCGCACTTCGCATATTGCATTGGTGGTTTTCGCCAATGGCGACAAACGCTATATTCTCGCGCCGCAGGGATTGCGTCCGGGCGATGCAATCATGTCCGGTCCCGATGCCGAGGTTCGTCCCGGTAATGCCATGCCGCTCTCCGCGATTCGCGTGGGCACCATGCTGCACAATATTGAGTTGAAGCCGGGCAAGGGCGGCCAGATGGCCCGCTCTGCAGGTGCAGGCATTCAGCTGATGGGTAAGGAAGCGGATCGCGCTGTATTGAAGCTGCCATCCGGCGAGTTCCGTCGTGTGGATATCCGTTGCATGGCGTCGATTGGCGTTATCGGCAACGGTGATCACTCCAACCGCAAGGTGGGCAAGGCAGGCCGCAGCCGCTGGCTGGGTATTCGTCCGCACGTTCGTGGTGTAGCCATGAACCCGGTGGATCATCCGCATGGTGGTGGTGAAGGGCGTACCTCCGGTGGCCGTCATCCGGTAACCCCGTGGGGTGTTCCGACCAAGGGCCGCAAGACCCGCGATAAGAAGAAAGCGTCGAGCCGCGAAATCGTGCGTCGTCGCAACCAGAAGTGAGGTAGAAGAACATGTCACGCTCATTGAAGAAAGGGCCATACATCGAGGCGTCGCTTCAGAAGAAGGTTGCTGTTGCCAAGGAGGGCGGATCGAAGTCTGTCATCAAGACCTGGTCGCGCCGCTCGACGATCTCTCCGGAGTTTGTCGGTCTGAACTTTGCCGTGCACAACGGCAACAAGTTCGTGCCGGTGTATGTCACCGAAAACATGGTTGGCCACAAGCTCGGCGAATTTTCGCCGACCCGCACCTACTACGGTCATGGTGCGGATAAAAAGGCCAAGAAGAAGTAAGAAGGGGAAACGACAATGACTGCAGAAGTACGTGCCATTGCACGCGAAAGTCGAATCAGCCCGCAGAAGGCCCGTCTGGTTGCCGATCAGATTCGTGGTCTGCCTGTTGGTCGCGCGCTGGCAGTTTTGACGCTTTCGCCAAAGAAGGCATCCCGCATGTTTGAGAAGGTTCTGAAGTCGGCAATTGCCAATGCAGAGCAGAACAACGGTCTGGATGTCGATGCGCTGGTGGTGTCGTCCGCATATGTGGATGCCGGCCAGACCCTGAAGCGTTACCGCCCGAAGGGCATGGGCCGCATGCGTAAGCGTTTCCACCGTCACAGTCATATTACTGTGTCTGTGGCCGAGCGCGGTTAAAAGGAGTTTAGTCAATGGGACAGAAGGTAAATCCGATCGGTTTTCGCGTAGGCGTGACTCGTGGCTGGGATTCGGTCTGGTATGCAGACAAGAACTTCGGCAAGTCGCTTCGCGAAGATATCAAGCTGCGCCGCTACATGAAGAGCCGCCTTTATCACGCAGGTGTTTCCCGCGTGGTGATCGAGCGTCCGGCAGGCAAAATCAAGGTGTCTGTGCACACTTCACGTCCGGGCGTTGTGATCGGCAAGAAGGGTGCGGATATCGAGGCGCTGCGCCAGGAGCTTAGCAAGGAGTTCGGGCAGGAAGTTCAGCTGTTCATCGTTGAAGTTCGTCGTCCGGAAGCCGAAGCACAGCTGGTTGCAGAGAATATCGCTATGCAGCTTGAGCGTCGTATTGCTTTCCGTCGTGCCATGAAGCGTTCGGTTCAGGGTGCACTGCGTATGGGCGCCAAGGGCGTGCGTGTGACCTGTGCCGGTCGTCTGGGCGGTGCCGAAATCGCACGTACCGAGTGGTACCGCGAAGGCCGCGTGCCGTTGCATACCCTGCGTGCGGATGTGGATTATGGCTTTGCAGAAGCGAAGACCACCTATGGAATTATTGGCGTGAAGGTCTGGGTGTTTAAGGGCGAGAAGCTCGGTGACTCCGACCAGGAAAACGCATAAAAAGTAAGAGGAACGTTAGCTATGTTGCAACCGAAGAAAATTCGTTGGCGCAAGCATCATAAGGAGCTGCAGCGCATTCGTGGCAAAAGCCCGCGTGGTGCAAGCCTTAGCTTTGGCGAATTCGGCCTGAAGGCTGTTGAGCCAGGCCGTATTACGGCACGCCAGATTGAAGCGGCACGTATTGCGATGACCCGTCACATCAAGCGTCAGGGCCGTATCTGGATCCGCATGTTTCCGGATCTGCCGGTATCTAAGAAGCCTGCCGAAGTGCGTATGGGTAGTGGTAAGGGCTCGCCGGATTACTGGGTTGCAGCTGTAAAGGCTGGCCGCATCCTGTATGAGATGGACGGTGTTGACGAAGGCTTGGCACGCAGTGCGCTGGCGCTGGCCGCATCCAAGCTGCCGATCCGTACGAAGTTCGTGATACGCGGAGTTGGACGATGAGCAAGATCAAGAAAGCAAAAGATTTGCGTGCGCTCTCAGCTGAAGAGCTGAAGGTGCAGATGGATGAGCTGGCGGCAGAAAACATGAAGCTGCGTTTCCAGAAGGCAACCATGCAGCTGACCGATACAGCACGTGTGGGGCAGGTTCGTCGTGAAATTGCCCGTATCAAAACGGTTCTTAATGAACAGCGGGGTGGCAAGTGATGGCTGAAGCGAAAAGCAACAAGCGCAAGCTCGAAGGTGTGGTTGTAAGCAACAAGGGTGAAGCAACCGTTGTGGTGCAGGTGGAACGCAAATTTCTGCATCCGCAGTACCGCAAGACCGTCCGTTCGCATAAGAAGTATATGGCGCACGATCCGGAAAACTCCGCCAACATTGGTGATGTGGTTCGTATCGTTGAGTCGCAGCCGATTTCGCGCCACAAGCGCTGGGTGATGGATGCCATCGTAACCCGCGCTGAACAATTGTAAGAGGGTTAGGCCATGATTCAGAATGAAACTGTTCTCGAAGTCGCTGATAACTCGGGCGCACGTAAAGTAACCTGCATCAAGGTGCTGGGTGGCTCCAAGCGTCGCTATGCCCACGTTGGCGATGTCATCGTGGTGGCTGTGAACGAAGCGATGCCGGGCGGCAAGGTGAAGAAAGGTGAGGTGCAGCGCGCAGTGGTTGTGCGTACCGCCAAGGAGTTCCGTCGTCCGGATGGCAGCTCGATCCGTTTCGATGAGAATGCCGCGGTTCTGCTGACCAAGCAGAATGAGCCGATCGGCACCCGTATTTTTGGACCTGTAACCCGCGAACTGCGTAGCAAGGGATATATGAAAATTATCTCGCTTGCTCCGGAAGTTCTCTGATCAGGTTTTGAGAGGCATATAGAAGAATGGCAACAACAGTCAAAACCCGTATTCGCAAAAACGATGAAGTGCTCGTCACCACCGGTCGCGATAAAGGCGCACGTGGCAAGGTCATCCGTGTGCTACCCGAAGAGGGACGCATCGTCGTAGCCAAGGTCAATATGATCAAGCGTCATACCAAGGCTTCGGCCCAGGGCACTGGTGGCATTATCGAGAAGGAAGCGCCGCTGGCGATTTCGAATGTGCAGTATTTTTGTCCGAGCTGTAAGGCTGGCGTTCGTCTGGGCGTCAAGAACCTGGAAGACGGACGCAAGGTTCGCACCTGCCGCAAGTGCGGTGAAGTGCTGGATCGCTAGGAGTTGATGAAATGGCTCGTTTGAAAGAATTTTACAATAGCAAGGTCGCTTCCGAGCTGCAGAAAGAGCTTGGCTTTGCCAATCCGATGCAGACCCCGAAGATCACCAAGATCGTGGTCAACATGGGTGTGGGTGAAGCTTCGCAAAATTCGAAGCTGATTGATGGCGCACTGACAGATATGACCGCAATTACCGGTCAGAAGCCAGTGGTTACCCGCGCCCGCAAGTCGATTGCAAACTTCAAGCTGCGTGACGGCATGCCGGTTGGTTGTCGTGTCACGCTGCGCGGCGAGCGCATGTGGGAGTTCCTGGATCGTCTGATCAACGTGGCGCTGCCGCGTATCCGCGACTTCAAGGGTGTATCGCCGAAGGCCTTCGATGGCCGTGGCAACTACACCCTGGGTGTGAAAGAGCAGATCATCTTTCCGGAGATCGATTACGATAAGGTGGACAAGGTTCGCGGTATGGATATCACCATCTGCACCACCGCCAATACCAATGAAGAAGGGATGGCGCTGTTGAAGAAATTCAGCATGCCATTCCGTACCTAAGAGGAGTTGCAGCATGGCAACTAAAGCGTTGATTCATAAATCAAACAGCAAGCCGAAATTCAAGGTGCGCGCTTATACGCGCTGCCAGCTGTGCGGTCGCCCGCATTCGGTATATCGCAAGTTCGGCATGTGCCGTATCTGCCTGCGCAAGCATGCGCTTGCCGGCGAAATTCCCGGCATGATGAAATCGAGCTGGTAGGAGATAAATCGCTATGATGACTGACCGTATCGCCGACATGCTGACGCGTATTCGTAACGCGCAGGTTGCACGGCTTGAAAAAGTTGAGCTGCCGGGCAGCAACCAGCTGAAGGCTCTGGCCGAAATCCTGAAGGATGAGGGCTATATCGCCGCAGTGAAGGGTTACAACCACAAGGGACATCGCTTCCTGCGTCTGACCCTGCGTTACGACGAAGAGGGCACGCCGGTAATTCGCGAGTTGACCCGTATCTCGACCCCGGGTCGTCGTGTTTATGCCGGTGCCGATGAGTTGCCGCGTGTGAAAAACGGATTCGGTGTGGCCATTATCAGTACATCCAAAGGAATCATGACCGACAAGAATGCTCGTTCCGCGCAAGTAGGCGGCGAGATTCTCTGCACGGTATTTTGAGGTAAGAAGCAATGTCACGAATTGGAAAAATGCCGATCACGATCCCTGCCGGAGTGGAAGTTACCATTGGCGCGGATAGCGTGAAGGTGAAAGGCAAGAAGGGCGAAATGAGTGCGCCGCTGTTTAAGGGTGTCACTGTTTCACAGGAAGGCGATACGCTGACTGTGGATTGCGCCGATCTTGGCAGCAAAGAGATGAAGTCAAACTTCGGTTTGGTTCGTGCCCTGCTGGCCAACAACGTCAAGGGAGTTAGCGAAGGCTTCGAGCGTGTGCTCGAACTGCGCGGTGTGGGTTATCGTGCCCAGGCGCAGGGCCAGAAGCTGAATCTTTCGCTCGGTTTTTCGCATCCAGTGGTTTATGACCTGCCTGCCGGTATCAGCGCGCAGGTTGAGCAGAGCCGTATTACTATTTCCGGCTTCGACAAGCAGAAGGTTGGTCAGGTTGCAGCCGAGATTCGTTCGATCCGTCCGCCTGAGCCTTATAAGGGTAAGGGTGTTCGTTATGATGGCGAATACGTGATGATGAAGGAAGGCAAGAAGGCCTAAAAGTTTAACGGGCAGGCTGTATAGCCGCCCAAGAGTTTGCGATCAGGAGAAAGGAAGATGCCTGCAAAGCGTTATGAAAACAATGGTGCTATCCGTCGCGCGAATCGTGTGCGTTCAAGGGTTAAGGCCTCCGGCCGTTTGCGCCTGAGCGTATTTCGCTCTGCGCGTCATGTGTATGCCCAGGTGATTGATGATGCCGCCGGAAAAACTCTGGTGTCAGCTTCAAGCCTCGATAAGGGCATGAAGGGGGGCGCCAACATTGCTGCCGCCGAAGCGGTTGGTAAGTTGCTGGCCGAGCGCGCCAAGAAGGCCGGAATCGAAGAGGTTGCCTTTGATCGCGGTCGTTTTGCCTACCATGGCCGTGTGAGGGCGCTTGCTGAAGGCGCTCGTACCGGCGGACTGAAGTTCTAGGAGATCAACGAAAATGATCAATGCAGACGAATTGGAATTAACTGAAAAACTGGTCAACGTGAATCGCGTGGCCAAGGTTGTGGCAGGCGGCCGTCGTTTCGGCTTCTCGGCTCTGGTGGTTGTGGGTGATGGCGACGGTCACGTCGGTTTCGGCCATGCCAAGGCCAAGGAGGTTCCGGAAGCGATCCGCAAGGCAACCGAAGAGGCCAAGAAGGGTCTGATCTTTGTGCCACGCAAGCGGGGCAGTATTCATTATGAAGTGATCGGGCGTCAGGACTCTTCACGTGTGATGCTGAAGCCGGCATCGGAAGGTACAGGCGTTATCGCCGGTTCCACCGTGCGCGCCGTGCTGGATGCCGTAGGCATTCGCGATATTCTGACCAAGAGTCTGGGTTCGCGTAATCCGCTGAACTTGGTTCGTGCCACTTTCAATGGTCTGAAGTCACTGGAATCACCTGAGCAGGTCAAGGCCCGTTGCGGCAAGACCGCAGCCTAGGCATTGAGGAGTTAAGTAATGGCTAAGAAAGATACGATCCGTATCCGCCAGTATAAGAGCGGTATCGGATACTCGAAAGATCAACGGGCCACTCTGATAGGGCTGGGGCTCCGCCGTATGCATCAGGTCGTTGAGCTCGAAGATACGCCGGCAGTTCGCGGAATGGTGAACAAGGTTTCCCATCTGGTTCGCATTGAGGCTGGGGAGTAACAGTGATGAAACTGAATGAAATTAAACCGACCGAAGGTTCGCGTCGCGATCGTAAGCGTCTGGGTTGCGGTGTTGGTACCGGCCAGGGCAAGACCGGTGGCCGTGGCCACAAGGGTCAGAAGTCCCGCTCCGGCGGCAAAGTTGCACGTGGTTTTGAAGGTGGCCAGATGCCGCTGGCACGTCGTTTGCCAAAGCGCGGATTTACTTCTACCAATAAGAAGAGCTTTCAGCTGGTGAATGTTGCCCAGCTTGAGCGTTTCGATGCCGGCAGCAATGTTGATGCAGCGGCACTGTATGAAGCGGGTCTCGTGCGCAACGCCGTCGATCCGATCAAGGTGCTGGCCGAAGGCGAGCTGACCAAGAAACTGAACGTGGTTGCCGCAGCAGCATCTGCCGCAGCAGCCAAGAAAATTGAAGCGGCCGGTGGTTCACTGACGCTGCCAGAGGCTGGCTAATGGCTCTTACCGATCAGGTTAACCAGATGGCCGGACTTGCCAATGTTGGCAAGATTCCGGAGTTGAAGAAGCGCATCCTGTTTACGCTCGGCATGCTGCTGGTGTACCGTCTGGGCGCGCATATTCCTGTGCCCGGCATCGATGCGGCTGTATTGGCTGAATTCTTCAATCAGGCGAAAGGCAGCCTCTTGGGCCTGTTCGATATGTTCTCGGGTGGTGCGCTTTCGCGTATGACCATCTTCGCTCTCGGAATTATGCCGTATATTTCGGCTGCCATTATCCTGCAGCTGATGACTGTGGTTTCCCCCCGGCTGGAGCAGCTGAAGAAAGAGGGTGAGGCCGGGCGTCGCAAGATCACCCAGTATACCCGTTACGGCACCGTGTTTTTGGCGCTGTTTCAGGCGACCGGTATGGCCATCGGTTTTGAGACCATGTCGGTGGGCGGCACCTCAGTGGTGATTGAGCCGGGCTGGGGTTTCCGCATGATGGCGATTATTACGCTGGTGACCGGCACCATCTTCCTTATGTGGGTGGGTGAGCAGATTACCGAGCGCGGCATCGGCAATGGTATTTCACTGATTATTTTCGCTGGTATCGTGGCAGGCCTGCCTTCCGCAGTTGGTGGTACGCTGGAGCTTGCACGCACAGGCGACTACACCCCGTTTACCGTGCTGGGCCTGTTCATTATATCGATTATCGTGACCTGGCTGGTGGTGATGTTCGAGCGTGCACAGCGTCGTATTCCGGTACAGTACGCCAAACGTCAGGTCGGTAATCGTCTCTATGGCGGCAAGGCTTCGTTCCTGCCCCTGAAGGTCAACACTGCGGGCGTGATTCCTCCGATCTTTGCCTCATCGCTGATCCTGCTGCCGGCAACCTTTGCACAGTTCACCAAGGATGTGCCGGGTTTTGAGTGGCTGGGCGATATGGCTGCCATGATGGCACCGGGCCAGTGGCTCTATATGAGCCTGTTCGTCGGCCTGATCGTATTTTTCTGCTTCTTCTATACTGCCATTGTATTCAACCCGAAGGATACGGCGGACAATCTGAAGAAGAGCGGCGGTTTTATTCCGGGGATTCGTCCGGGGCAGAAGACTGCCGAGTATGTGGATTCGGTGCTGACACGGATTACCGTGGTGGGTGCTGTGTATGTGGCTTTGATTTGTCTGGTGCCTGACTTCCTGCGTATGGCTTTAACTTCGGTTCCCTTCTATTTCGGCGGTACCAGCTTGCTGATTGTGGTGGTGGTGACCATGGATACCATGACGCAGATTCAGTCGCATCTCATGAGCCATCAATACGAAGGCTTGATGAAGCAGGCACGCCTGAAAACCCGTTGATGAACATTCTGCTGTTTGGCCCTCCCGGCGTTGGTAAAGGCACACAGGGAGTCAAGCTCGCCGAGGACCTCAAGATCGCACAGTTTGCGATGGGCGACATTCTGCGGGCGGCGGTCAAGGCAGAAACAGCGCTTGGCCTGCGTGCCAAGGAGTTTATGAACGCCGGTCAGCTGGTGCCGGATGAAGTGGTGATCGGCATGATCGAAGAGCGCATCGAAGGTGAGGATGCGAAGAACGGTTTTCTGCTCGACGGCTTTCCGCGCAATGTGTCGCAGGCGCGTGCGCTGAACGATATGTTGGGCAAACATGGCATGGAAATGGACCGCATTGTGTTCATGGAAGCGCCTGAAAAAGCCCTGCTGGAAAGGCTTTGTGGACGACTGATTTGCAGGGCTTGCGGTTTTGGATTTCATCGGCAGTATTCGCCCCCCCGTAAAGAGGGCATTTGTGATCGGTGCGGCGGTGAATTGTACCAGCGCGACGATGATAAAGAGGATGTGATTGCCGATCGCTTGCATGTATATCGTGAGCAGACGCAACCGCTGATTGAGTTTTATCGCAGTATGGATGCATATCGACAGATTGATGCGTCCGGCGAGATGGATTTGGTGTATACCAAACTGAAAAAAGTGGTAACTGAGTAAGGAGCTGGAACAGAAAGGATGGCGAAAGAAGATATTATTGAAATGTCTGGGGAAGTGGTTGAAAAGCTTCCGAATGCCATGTTTAAAGTTGTTCTGGAAAATGGCCACGAGGTGCTTTGCACCATCTCCGGCAAGATGCGTAAGTATTACATTCGTATCCTGCCGGGCGATAAGGTGACGGTGGAGATTTCTCCATACGACCTGACCCGCGGTCGCATCAGTTACCGCGAGAAATAAAGAGGTCGGCCAAGGCCGACGTAAACAGGAGATGGTCTGTGAAGGTCCGTGCATCTGTAAAGAAAATGTGTAACAAGTGCCAGGTAATTCGCCGCAGAGGTATTGTGCGGATTATTTGTGACAACCCGCGCCACAAACAGCGCCAGGGTTGAGTGGTGTCTTGCAGATATTGGTATTGATCGCTAGTGTGCCGAACCTTTTTGTTGGCACCCTTGAGGAGGCGTAAGTGGCTCGTATAGCCGGTGTAAATATTCCGACGCAGAAGCGCATTGAAATCGCTCTGACGTATATTTTTGGGATTGGCCTGTCCAGCTCCCAGCAGATCCTTGCGAAGGCGAAGGTAGACCCTAACGCGCGCGTGAAGGATCTGAGCGATGACGAAGTGGCGAAGATTCGTACCGTTATCGATAAAGATTTTGATGTTGAAGGTGATTTGCGCCGCGAAGTCGCCATGAATATCAAGCGCATGACCGATCTCGGTTGCTACAGAGGCCTGCGTCATCGTAAGGGCCTGCCGGTTCGCGGTCAGCGCAGCAAGACCAACGCCCGTACTCGTAAGGGCCCACGCCGCACTGTTGCCGGCAAGAACAAGTAACCGGGGTTAATTCATGGCTAGTCCGAAAGCAAACAAGGCTGCATCAGGTAAAAAGCGTGCTCGCAAGAACATTGCGACTGCTGTTGCGCATATCAAGGCCTCTTTTAATAACACCATTATCACCTTCACCGATGAAGCGGGTAACACCATCAGCTGGGCAACCAGCGGCGGTGCCGGTTTCAGGGGTTCGCGCAAGAGCACTCCATTCGCAGCACAGGTTGCCGCGGAAGATGCCGCCAAGAAGGCGATGGAGCATGGTGTGAAGAATGTTTCTGTGCTGGTTCGCGGTCCGGGTTCCGGGCGTGAGTCCGCCCTGCGTGCAATCGCTGCCGCAGGCCTGAATGTTACGGCAATCCGTGATGTTACCCCAATCCCGCACAATGGTTGCCGCCCTCCGAAGCGGCGCCGTGTATAAGTTTAGGAGCGCTTGAGTTATGGCCCGTTATCTTGATGCCAAATGCCGTCTTTGCCGGCGTGAGGGTGAAAAACTGCACCTGAAAGGTGGTAAATGCTATTCGGACAAATGCCCGATTGAGCGCCGCCCCTATGCTCCAGGTATGCACGGACAGTCGCGTCGCGGCCCACGTCCGTCGGACTATGGCGTGCAGTTGCGCGAAAAGCAGAAAGTAAAGCGTATTTACGGTCTGCAGGAGAAGCAGTTCCGCCGTTATTTCAAAATCGCCGACCGTATGCATGGCGTTACCGGTCTGAACTTGTTGCAGCTTCTGGAGAGCCGTCTGGATAACGTGGTTTTCCGCATGGGGCTCGCCTCATCCCGCACCGAAGCGCGTCAGGTCGTGCGCCATAATCAGGTGAAGGTGAATGGTGGCATTGTGAACATTCCGTCTTATCGCGTCCGCATTGGTGCCCGTGTTGAGCTGACCGATGCTGCGAAAGAGCACCTGCGTGTGAATGCTTCCACCGAAGCTGCAGCGCAGCGCGGTATTGCCGAATGGCTGGATGTTGATATCGCAAGCCGTCAGGGCATGTTCCGCGAACTGCCTGCACGCGATCAGCTTGATCCGGGTATCCGCGAACAGCTGATTGTAGAACTTTACTCTAAGTAAGATCTGAGGACATAAGCGTATGGATTTGATTAAACCACGTTCGGTTGCAGTCGAAGAGACTGTTGCCGGCCGCACCGCCAAGATTGTATTCGAGCCGCTCGAAAGAGGTTATGGCACCACGCTCGGCAACAGCCTGCGTCGTGTATTGCTCTCTTCGCTGCCGGGTAGCGCTATTACTTCCGTCAGCTTTGAAGGTGTGAAGCACGAGTTCGATACCATCAAGGGCGTTCGTGAAGACGTGATGGATATCATCCTGTCGCTGAAAGAGATTGATCTGCGCATGGACAGCGCTGGCCCTGCCAATGTCTCCCTGGATGTGCGCGGTCAGAGTATTGTGACTGCCGGCGATCTGAAGTGCGGCGCCGATGTGAGCGTGCTCAACCCGGATCTGGTGATTGCGCATCTCAACGAAGATGGTGCCCTGAAGATGGATGCAACGGTTGAGAAGGGCCGCGGCTATGTGCCGGCTCAGGATCGTGATAATTCCGGCAACCCGATCGGCCGCCTGATGGTGGATGCATCGTTCTCGCCTGTTCGCCGGGTGGCAACACGCGTTGAAGATGCTCGTGTTGGCCAGAAGACCAACTACGACAAGCTGATTATGGAGATCGAAACCAACGGTGCACTTTCACCGGAAGAGGCGATTGGTCAGGCAGCAAGCATTATTCAGGATCAGCTGGCTGTGTTTGCTGATTTCAACGCGCTCGAAGCGCCTGCGGCTCAGGCCAGCGAAGGCGAAGGTCTGGAAGCGCTGCTGGCGCAGCCGATCGATCACCTCGATCTCTCGGTTCGTTCCATGAACTGCCTGAAGAGCGATAATGTTTTTTATGTGGGTGATCTGGTGCAGCGCACCGAGCAGGAGATGCTGCGCACCCCGAACTTCGGCCGCAAGTCGTTGACTGAAATCAAGGAAGTGCTTGCCAGCATGGATCTTGCGCTGGGAATGCAGCTCGAAGACTGGCCTTCCCAGGAACTGCACGGCCCCGAGGCCTAAGGCCCGGAGCTTAAGGATTATAGAGGTATCTTGAGATGAGACATCGCAAACATCATGGCGGACTCGGACTGGTTAGCGGTCATCGTCGTGCCCTTCTTACGAATCTTGCGACTGCACTGCTGACGCATGGCCGTATTGAAACCACGGAGGCCAAGGCCCGCGCCATGCGCCCTTATGTCGAAAAATTGATTACGCTTGGCAAGCGCGGCGACCTGCATGCGCGCCGTCAGGCCCTGAGTGAGTTGCGCGCCCGTCCGGTTGTTGACCTGCTGTTCGGCGATGTGGCGTCCTCTTTCTCGGATCGTGAAGGCGGTTATACCCGCATGATCAAGACCGGTTTCCGTAACGGTGACGCCGCCCCGATGGCAGTGGTCGAACTGGTGCAGGAAAAAGTAAACCCGAAGAAGAAAGCCAAGAAGGCGAAGCCTGTGGCCAAGAAAGCTGAAGCCAAGCCGGTTGAAGCTGAAGAGACCAAGGTCGAAGCTGCTGCTGACGCTACTACTGAAGATGCGCCGGTAGAGGCAGCAGGCGAGGCTCCTGTCGAGGAAGAAGCTGCGGCAGCGGAAGAGGCGAAGGCCGAGGAAGCGACTGAAGAGGTTGCCGCTGAAGCCGCACCGGAAGCGTCTGCCGCCGAGGCAAAGGCTGAAGAAGCCAAACCCGAAGAGAGCGAAGCTGCTCCTGAAGCGCCGGCTGCCGAAGCCGAAGAGGCGAAAAAGGACGAGTAAAGTTCGATCGAGAACGATCATGAAAGGGCTGCGCATTGCGCGGCCCTTTTTTTATTGCCAAAGAAGAATGATTTAAGGCTTTTAAGAATATTCATATGTTCGTTTCTTTGCTTGTGCAAAGAAACACACCCCGAAGTATCGCGGCTTCTGGCAGAGGCGCGATACGCGGGGGCCCATATGAGCCGTATGATCCCTCCGTATATGTGATGTGCAGTTTTTAGTAACGGATTTCGAAACCGGTAAAATGTTGCGGTTGAATCTCATGGGCCTGCATGGAGGTGACCTCTGCCAGGGCGGGACCTTCCGATAGCCAAGCCTGCATCTGCGAAAGCTGTTCGGGATTGCCGCAAATCACCGCCTCCACACTCCCATCCGGGCAGTTCCTTACCCAGCCGGTGATGCCCAGTCGGTTGGCGGTTTGCTGGGTGTAGTGGCGAAAGGCAACGCCCTGCACCCGTCCGCAGAGATGCACCTTGTGGCAGATGGATTCGCTCATGGGTTTCCCGGAGTCAGCACCGTGTCTGTTGCTTCCGGAAGCTGGCCGGGATAATCAGTGGAGTAGTGCAGGCCACGCGACTCCCTGCGTGTTTGCGCCGAGCGAACGACCAGTTCGGCAACCAGTGAGAGGTTGCGTAGTTCGATCAGGTCGCGGCTCAACGGGTGTTGCCAATAGTAGGCGGTAATCTCCTCGGAGATTACCGATAACCTTCGGCGGGCACGCCGTAAGCGTTCATTGGAGCGCACGATACCGACATAGTTGGACATGGTGGCGCGAATCTCGTCCCAGTTCTGCTTGATCTGCACGCGCTCGGTTTCAGGCACCACGCCGCTGGCATCCCAGGCAGGCAGGCCGGAGGGGATGGTGACAGGCGGTTGTGCACGGATATCGGCGGCACACTCATCGGCCATCACCATACACTCCAGCAGGGAGTTGCTGGCCAACCGGTTAGCACCGTGCAGGCCGGTACAGGCCGATTCGCCGATCACATACAGGTGGCCGATTGGCGTTCGACCTGCCACGTCGGTTTTGACTCCACCGCACATGTAGTGCGCCGCTGGCACTACCGGGATTGGTTGCCGAACCATATCGAGGCTGAGGGCCAGCAGTGAGGCGTACACATTGGGAAAGTGTGACGAGAGTACCTTTTCACCCAGATGGCGGGCATCGAGAAACATATGGTCGGCCCCGCGCTTTTTCATCTCATGGTCGATGGCACGGGCGACAATGTCGCGTGGTGCAAGTTCGCCGCGTTCGTCGTAGTCGAATACGAAACGCCGGCCTTCGGCATCGATGAGGTGCGCACCTTCGCCGCGTAATGCTTCGGTCAGCAGTAATGTGGAGCCGCTCGGACGGTAGAGGCAGGTCGGGTGAAATTGCATAAATTCGAGATTCATCACCGGGCAGCCTGCGCGCCAGGCCATGGCGATACCGTCGCCGGTTGAGGCGTGTGGATTGGTGGTAACCGAATAGACCTTGCCAGCACCGCCGGTTGCCAGGATGGTGTGGGCGGCAGCCACAGTAATGACTTTATCGTCCGGGGTTAGCAGGTAGGCACCGAGACAGTGGTCCCGGTCGCTGTGAGAACGGCCGAGGCGCTGTTCGGTAATCAGGTCGATGGCGGTATGGCGCTCGAGTCGGACGACATTCGGTTGGTCGGAAATTTGCCGTAGCAGTGTTTTGCCAATGCTTTTGCCAGTAGCATCTTTGGCGTGGGCAATACGGCGATAACTGTGTCCACCCTCCTGAGTCAGGTGGAGCTGACCGTTTTGCTGGTCGAAGTCGACTCCAAGTTCGACCAGTTGACGAATCATTTCCGGGCTACGGCCGATCACGTGGCGGACTACATCCTCATGGCAGAGTCCTGCGCCCGCCTGCAGGGTATCGCCGGTGTGTGCTTCGACCGAGTCGCCGAAATCAGCAACTGCGGCAATGCCTCCCTGCGCCCTGTAGGTGTTGGAGTCGGCAAACTCCCCCTTGTTGACGATGATGACTCTGCCGTGCGGTGCCAGCAGCGTGGCGGCAAGCAGTCCGGCGGCACCGCTGCCGATAATCAGGAAGTCGCAGATGGTATGGGTTGTGGCCGGATGATTCACAGTTCAACAGTTTACGCCCTTGTTCTTATTTGGGTAGAGTCAGTGCATGGAACAGTCGGTGTTTGTGATTGCAGTGGAGCACGATGAGGCAACCGTTTGCGCGGAGCGTGCGAGTGCCTGCGGCCAGTGTGCCGGTAAGGCCGCGTGCAGCACGCTCGGTTCATGGTCGAAGCGAAGCATGCAGATGCGTGCGAAAAACCCGGTTGGCGCCCGTGTCGGCGATGAGGTGATGATATATGTGCCCGATAGCTGGGTGTTGAAGGCGGCATTCAGATTGTATGGCATCCCAATGCTGACATTCTTTCTGGCGGGTACGGCGGGCTGGTTGCTGGGCGGATGGCTGGATACTGGTTCGAGAGAGCCGTGGGCGGCCGCGTTTGGGCTGGCGGGTGTGCTGGCAGCTTATGCCGTGATCTACACTTCGGAGCGGAGCTCGCAGGGTGGCGGCTTGCACGCATCCATTACCCGCATCAAACACCGTGCTGGCGATGTTCCAATTCATGAAATTTGAAGCGTTATTTCATGTTTTATTCATGTTGTATCACAAAAATCCACTGCCATCTTATGAAGTAAGGAGTCCTGTTTTGAAAAAAGTTGTTCGCTTGATTCTCTTTTCCATACTGCTGATCAGCCCGCTTGCGGCCAATGCCTTGCCACCGAGTTTTGCTGATCTGGTTGATGCCCAAAAGGCGGCAGTGGTCAACATCAGTACAACGCAAACCGTGAGTGCACAACAGATGCTTCCTCCGGGTGTGATGCCCGGCTCACCATTCGAAGACTTTTTCCGTGATTTCTTTCCGCAACAGCCGCAGGAGCGCAATTCGCTGGGTTCGGGCTTTATTATTTCCAAAGATGGCTACGTGGTGACCAACAATCACGTGGTGGATAATGCCGATAGTGTCACCGTGAAAAACAGCGAGGGTCAGGAGTTCGAAGCCGAGATCGTTGGCACCGATGCCAAACTCGATATTGCACTGTTGAAGATCAAGGAGAAGAAAGCGCTTCCTTTCGTACGCTTTGGCGATTCCGAAAAGTTGCGAGTGGGCGACTGGGTGGTGGCGATCGGAAACCCGTTCGGTCTTGAGCAGACCGTGACCGCCGGTATCGTATCTGCCAAGGGACGTGTGATTGGCGCCGGACCTTACGATAATTTCATTCAGACCGATGCCGCCATTAATCCGGGCAACTCGGGTGGCCCGTTATTCAATGCCAATGGTGAAGTGATCGGTATCAATACCGCCATCTATTCACGTAGCGGTGGTAATAATGGTATCGGCTTTGCAATTCCGATCAGCCTGGCCAGTTCGGTGATCGATGAGCTGCGTCGCACAGGTCATGTGCAGCGCGCCAAGCTTGGTGTGCATATTCGCGATGTCGATAAAGACACGCAGGAGGCCATGGGCCTGAAAGATCGCAGTGGCGCATTTGTTCCTGAAGTAGAGGCCGGTTCGCCTGCCGATAAGGCGGGAATTCAGGCTGGCGATGTGATTATTGCCGTCGATGGCATCGTCATCAAGAAGTCGCACGATCTGCCGATCAAGATTGCCCAGCATAAGCCGGGCGACCGCGTGAAGGTAGAGATTATTCGCGACGGCAAGAAGATGACCATTCCTGTGGTTGTGGAAGAGATGCAGGATGATGTTGCGCAGGCAGGCCCGGGCAAATCCGGCAAGCATGGCGTGCGTCTGGGGTTGGGGCTCACCGAGCTGACGCCGGACATCAGGCAGCAGCTGCAGGTTTCCGTCGATCGTGGTGTGGTGATTTCACAGGTGATGCCCGGCTCACCGGCGGCGCGTGCCGGGATTGAGCAGGGCGATGTGATCTACTGGGTGAATGGTAAAAATGTGGATAGCATTCCTGCTTTCGAGAAACTGGTGAAGAAGCATAAGGATGGTGGCGTGCTGCGTATTCGTCTGGATCGACACGGCAATCAGGTCTTCACCATCATGCGTTTGCCGGAGAGTAAGCGCTAACTTGATTCAGCTGCCGCACCTGCAACTGCTCGGACG
Organism: Mariprofundaceae bacterium; assembly: GCA_050302175.1. Classification (GTDB taxonomy): domain Bacteria; phylum Pseudomonadota; class Zetaproteobacteria; order Mariprofundales; family Mariprofundaceae; genus JBNLAN01. The sequence goes on from JBNLAN010000015.1 coordinate 18,806, forward strand.
TAAGCACTGCTGCTTGTGTGATGATGCCGAGCTTGCGGTGCGGCATGTTGAGTCGCTTGGGCTCTGCACATGGGTTCATGTGGATGTGGATGCCGATCCGGGGTTTAAAAAGCAGTACGGCATGGATGTGCCCGTACTGCTTTTAAACGGAGAGGTATGCATGCAGCATCAGGTCGAAGTGCCAGAGCTGGTGGAAATATTGCGAAAGGCTGCGCCAAAACAGGCATAGCCGCGCGGAGAGATTTTATGATTGCACGATGGTTGGGAATGTTGGGCCTGTTGCTGGTGGTTGGAGCGGGGGCCTGGTTGGCTGCGCCGGATACGGGGCAGTCACAGCAGCAGCGCCGCGAAGGCAATACGCCCGCAGAGTTTTCTCTGCCCGACCTGGCCGGGAAGCTGCACAGCCTGCCGAAAGGTGAAGTGGTGCTGCTCAATTTCTGGGCCACATGGTGCCCGCCCTGTCGTCAGGAGCTGCCATCCATGGTGAAGCTGTACGAAAAGTTTGGCGGCAAACTGAAGGTGGTCGCGATTTCGGTGGATCATGATGCCGAGGCGCTGGCCAGTTTTGTGCGCGAGCATAATCTTCCCTTTACCGTGTTACACGATGCCGATAGTGAGGTTTCACGGGCTTATGGTGTGTTCCGTTATCCGGAGTCTTTTATCATCAACAGGAAAGGCCAGATCGTGTCGCATGAGATTGGTGCCATCAACTGGATGGATGTTGCGACCGTTCAGGGCTTTGAATCGCTGATGACTGAAACCGCCGCCGTGCAGGTGGCGGCCGAAGAAAACCATCCGGAGTGAGCGCCTCCATCGGGGAGCGAATTCGTCAGCTCCGAACAGAGCTGAGCGAGCATAATTACCGTTATTACATTCTTGATGCCCCGGTCATCACCGATGCCGGGTACGATGCGCTGCTAAGAGAGCTGGAGCGGCTCGAGACGGAGCTTGGCGAGCCGGTTCCTGCCGATTCCCCCACTCAGATTGTCGGTGCGCCGATCAGCAGCGTTTTTACCCCCCGGACGCACGGTATACCACTGCTTTCGCTCGCCAACGCCTTTTCCGATGAAGAGATCGTCGATTTCGATCGCCGTGTTCGCGATATCGTCGGCGATGCGCCGTTCCATTATATCGCCGAGCCCAAGATCGACGGGCTTGCCATCAACCTGCGCTACGAAAATGGCACGCTGGCCACTGCTGCCACGCGCGGAGACGGTACCACCGGTGAGGATGTCACCGACAATGTGCGCACCATTGCAGATATTCCGTGGCATCTGCCGAAGGGAATGCCGGAGGTGCTGGAAATCCGCGGTGAGGTTTATATGAGCAAGGAGGCTTTCGAGCGCCTCAATGCCGCGCAGGAGGAGGCGGGCGATAAAATATTTGCCAATCCGCGCAATGCCGCTGCGGGCTCCTTGCGGCAGCTGGATGCGAAGGTGACCGCGAAGCGTTCCCTGAATTTTTTCGCTTATGGCGCAGGCCTTGGCGGCGGAGAGATTGCCGATTCGCAGAGCGGTTTGCTCGATCGTTTGCAGTCGATGAAATTCGCCGTTCAGGAGTATGCGCTTCTGGATGGCGTCGATGCCCTGTTGGCTCACTACCGGAAGTGGATGGAGCGGCGCCCCTCCAACAGTTATGAGATCGACGGCATGGTCTACAAGGTCGACTCCTTTGCCCTGCAGGATGAGGTCGGTGTGCTCTCCCGCTCACCGCGCTGGGCAGTGGCGCATAAGTTCCCTGCCGAAGAGGTGGAAACGAGAGTTCAGGAGATCATCTGGCAGGTCGGCCGCACCGGGGTGATCACTCCGGTGGCCGAGATGGTGCCGGTGAAGGTGGGCGGCGTGATGGTATCGCGCGCCACCCTGCACAATATCGAGGAGCTGGCGCGCAAGGATGTGCGCGAGGGTGATCGTGTGGTGGTGCGTCGCGCCGGTGATGTGATTCCCGAAGTGGTGCGTGTGGTCGAAGGGCAGGCTACACGGCAGACCGCGCCTGCGATTCCTGCGCTTTGTCCGGTGTGCGGGGCGCATGCCCTGCAGGAAGAGGGTGAGGTGGCGCTGCGATGCACCGGTGGGCTCTCCTGCCCGGCGCAGGTGCGCGAGCGGCTGAAGCATTTCGTGTCGCGCGGCGGCATGGATGTCGAAGGCATGGGCGATAAATTGATCGAAATGCTGGCGGATGAGCCGGCAGGCTCGCTGCTCAGGCTTGCCAGTATCGCCGATATCTACCGGCTCGATTTCGATCTGCTGAACGGGCGTGAAGGCTTCGGGGAGAAGAAGATTTCCAATTTGAGAGCGGCGGTGGATGCGAGTAAGTCGAGACCGTTGCCGAAGTTCCTGTTTGCGCTCGGTATCCGCCATGTCGGCGAGGCCACGGCCATCCAGCTAGCCGGGCATTTTCTCTCCATGGAGGCGATCGAAGCAGCGGATATGGAGGCATTGCAGGAGGTGCCCGATGTCGGTCCCGAGGTGGCGGCTAGCATCCGCGCCTTCTTCGAGGAGGAGCACAACAGGGATGTGCTTGCCACGCTCAGGGAGCTTGGCGCATGGCCAGCACCGCTGGCCGCCAAGGTGGTGGATGCGAATCACCCGCTGGCAGGTAAAACGGTGGTGGTCACCGGCACGCTGGAATCGATGAGTCGCAGTGACGCCGAGGCGAAACTGCGCGAGCTGGGGGCGAAGCC
>JBNLAN010000016.1:0-112476 GCA_050302175.1 Mariprofundaceae bacterium
GTTCGCGGATATAAGCCGCGGCATTCTCCTCATCGGAACCGCCGATCTCGCCGATCATCACCACGCCGTCGGTCTCGGGATCGGCCTCGAACAATTTCAACGCATCAATGAAGTTCATGCCGTGGATCGGGTCTCCACCGATACCGATGCAGGTACTCTGGCCGAGTTTCGTCTCGGTCAATTGCGCTACCGCTTCGTAGGTGAGTGTTCCGGAGCGCGATACCACCCCGATACGTCCCGGCAGATGGATGTGACCCGGCATGATGCCGATCTTGCACTCGCCCGGCGTGATGATGCCGGGGCAGTTGGGGCCGATCAGTACCGAATCGGAACCCTTCAGATGCTCCTTCACCTTCAGCATATCCAGCACCGGAATGCCCTCGGTGATGCAGGCGATGACACCGATACCGGCAGCGGCTGCCTCTATGATGGCGGCAGCGGCGAACGGCGGCGGCACGTAGATGACCGATGCATTGGCTCCGGTTGCACTGATCGCTTCTGCCACTGTGTCGAAAACGGGGCGATCGAGATGAGTCTGGCCGCCCTTCTTCGGTGTTACCCCGCCGACAAAGTTGGTGCCGTAGGCGATCATCTGCGAAGAGTGAAAAGTGCCCTGCTTGCCGGTAAAACCCTGGCAGATCACGCGTGTGCTTTTATCGACCAATACACTCATTGAATCGCTCCTACCGCAAGCTCCGCAGCCTGATCGAGATTATCGGCCCAGCGCACATCGAGCCCGGCTTCACGCACGATCTTGCGCCCTTCCTCCTCGTTGGTGCCAACCAGTCGCATCACCACCGGGACTCTCATGGGGTGGGTTTTGATCGCTTCGAGCAAACCGTTGGCGATGATGTCGCAGCGGACGATGCCGCCGAAAATATTGACCAGCACGGCCTTCACATGATCGTCGGTGAAGAGCAGCTTGAATGCTTCGCGTACGGCATCGACAGTAACTCCGCCGCCGACATCGAGAAAATTTGCAGGCTTTTCGCCCTTGAGCTGAATGATATCCATCGTTGCCATGGCAAGCCCAGCTCCGTTGACCATGCAGCCGATATTGCCATCGAGCGCGATGTAGTTGAGGCCGGACTTGGAGGCTTCGATCTCGCGCGAATCCTCTTCGGTGAGATCGCGCATGGCAGCAATCTCCTGCTGTCGGTAAAGAGCATTGTCGTCAGCAACAAATTTGGCATCGAGCGCCATTAACCGGCCGTCACCTAGTTCGACCAAAGGATTGAGTTCGAGCAGCGAAGCATCGCTCTTACAGAATGTATCGTAGAGGTTGCAGGCTAGTTTGTGGAACACTTTCGAATCGCTAAGCCCCAGGAATAAAGCCATCTTGGACGAAGATGCCTCTGCTATGCCAGTGGCTGCAATCGGTAGCGTCATGATCTTATTCGGTTGCTCGGCTGCCACCTGCTCGATGTCCATTCCGCCTGCAGGGCTGACGACAAACGAAACCGCTTCGGCCTCACGATCCACCAGCAGGCTGAGATAAAATTCTCTGGAAATATCGAGCCCCTGCTCGACATAAACCTTATGCACAACCTTACCAGTCTCGCCAGTTTGTTTGGTCACCAGCTTCATGCCGATCATTTCGTTTGCTGCTGTTTGGACTTCATTGAGCGATTTACAGACGCGTACGCCACCTGCCTTGCCACGCCCACCCGCATGAATCTGCGCCTTAACCACTTGGACGGCACCACCAAGTTGTTGCGCGGCAGAGACCGCTTCGTCGGCAGTGGTCGCCAGATGCCCCTGCGGCACCGGCACGCCAAATTTTTTCAGGACTTCTTTGGCCTGATACTCATGTATGTTCACGGATGTCCTACCAATTTTTATTGATTTTGACCATTTTATTTTTCTCAAGCTTGTATAATCCAAGGAGATTGTCCTCAGGTTGACTACGAGAAGTAACGATCATCACTTCATTTGTTTTTAATTTTGCTACTGAAACAACATGCAGAAACCCTTCTGTACCTTGTCCATGGTAGTCTAAAGTCGAAAATCGATCAGAGCCTTTTTCATAGTAGATAAGAAACTGGTATTCCTGATAGCCCCCTAACCAGCTCAACCCACCATCCACATCAGGGTCAATTCTAAATGATGCATATGCAATAGCAGAACTTCCCAAATCGAACACTTCGATACCAGCCTGCGGCGTAAATTTCAGCTTTACCTGACCCTTTAACGCCTGTTTTGCCAGTATATATTCTTTCGGATCACGCCCGGAACTTTCATTTAGAAACTTCCGAGTTTTCTTTAGGTGTATCTGTCTGGCTTTTTCAAACAGGCCTAGTCTTATTTGCTCAGGAAGTATTGAAAAGTCCCCTCTTTTCACATCAATTTTTTCAAAGATATCACTACACGACCCTTTGACTGCCAACGCATTGTGTGATGATCCAAATAGAATATTCCAATCATCGGGCTTCACGTACGGCATTACAAACTCCCCCCCACCCCACTTTGATTCAGGGGGTAATGCTAAACTGTCAAAAATCCCGAATCCTTCGATATAGGCTTCGCTTTCCCCACGTTTCGATGACAAACAAACTTGGTCCCCAGCCTGAAAAGCATCAGGACCCACACCAAGAATATGTAGTTCGTTCTCTGAGGTTACATCTGATGCCAGATTGCTTGTAATGCCAATTTCCGGATAGTCATGAGAGAATTCGTTCGAATTATTTCCAGCAATTCCAGTTGTCGGGTATAGAATTGATATCGCGCCAAAAAAAACAATAAAATATCTCATTATCCCCCCTGAAACTTAACCGAGTCGAACGAACGGTCCAGCACAGTAGACTCCCCCTATGTTAATTGGATGCAAACCCTAGTCGAAAATACCGAAGGCATCGACCTGTGCAACAAGATCTTTCACAGCTTCAAGCGATTGATTAAGCGCTGCCTGTTCCGGCTCGGTAAGATTGAGGTCCATCACCCCTTCCATACCGCCACCGCCAAGCTTGCACGGCACCCCCATATAATAACCATTGACGCCAAACTCGCCCTCCAGATAGGCCGCGCAAGGCAGGATACGATTCTTATCATGTAGAATAGCTTCAGCCATTTCGACAACGGCTGCGCCTGGCGCATAGAATGCAGAGCCGATTTTCAGGAGCTGCACGATCTCAGCACCGCCTTGCGCCGTACGCTCGCAAATTTGCTGCACCTCCTCCGGGCTTAGCAGTTCGATAATCGGAACGCCTGCTACAGTTGAATAGCGCGGCAGCGGCACCATTGTATCGCCGTGGCCGCCGAGTACGCAGGCGGAGACATCCTCGATCGAAACTTCGAGTTTTTCGGCGATGAAGGCGCGCATCCGTGCCGAATCGAGCACGCCTGCCATACCAATCACACGGCTGCGCGAAAAACCGGAGACACGCTTTGCCGTATACACCATGGCATCCAGCGGGTTGGTGACCACCAGCAACACGGCATTCGGCGAGTGCCTGACGATATTGCGGGTGACATCGGCCACGATCTTCACATTGGTGGCAAGCAAGTCGTCACGGCTCATACCGGGCTTGCGAGCAATGCCCGCGGTGACGATCACCAGGTCGGAGTTGGCAGTGTCAGCATAGTCGTTGGTGCCGAGAATATGGGCGTCGTAACCCTGGATCGGCGAGGTTTCATACATATCCAGCGCTTTTCCCTGCGGGATACCTTCCACCACATCCAACAAGACTATGTCGCCAAGCTCCTTTTGTGCGGCCAGAAATGCCGCCGTGGCGCCCACATTGCCAGAGCCAACCACGGTCAATTTTTTACGCGGAAAATATCTGGCATCCCCATGCGGAATCTCTGACAGCTTCATTGGATACTCCTTGGATAAAATATTACCATAGCTTGAAGATAGACTTGCTTTGTGCGCTTGTCGAACGTGGAATGGCGGGTATGTCTTCTGTCGAACAATCGTTCCGCGAACTGATTCCCAATGCGGTTTTCAAAGCATGTAAATCACTGCATGCGGAAGGTGGGAAAGCATATTTGGTCGGCGGTTGCGTGCGCGACATGCTGCTTGGCCACACTCCGAAAGACTTCGACATCGAAGTTTACGGACTGGCAACCGAATCGTTGGAGAAGCTGCTTGCAAAGCTCGGCCGCTTTACCTTGGTAGGTAAACAGTTCGGGGTTTACAAACTGTGGTTGGACGATGTGGAAATCGATCTTGCCCTGCCCCGTACCGAGATAAAAACCGATGTCGGGCACCGTGGTTTCTCCGTACAACCCGACCCCCAGCTCTCGCCTGAAATCGCCTCTGCTCGCAGAGACTTCAGCATCAATGTCATGATGTATGAGCCTGTGGACAAACAGCTACTTGATTATCATGGCGGACAGCGTGATCTTGAGCAGCGCATATTACGGCATGTCTCGAATGCCTTTGGTGAAGATCCTCTGCGGCCCCTCAGAGCTATGCAGTTTGCCGCCCGTTTCGGGCTCGAGTTACACCAAGACACAGCAAAACTTTGCCGACAGTTACTGCCTGAGGCTTCCTCGCTACCGATTGAAAGAATTTGGGTTGAGTGGGAGAAATGGGCGCATGCTGTAACTCCTGCTTTTGGCCTTAAAGCTTTGCGTGCCTCAGGTTGGCTGGCCCTGTACCCGGAGCTGGAAGCACTTTCCGATTGCCCACAAGACCCTCGCTGGCATCCGGAGGGCGATGTCTGGGTACATACTCTTCTGGTGGTAGACCAGGCGGCTGAAATTGCTCGTCGCTACAACTGGACTGGTTTCGAGCGCCTGCTACTGCTGTTTACCGCGCTGACACATGACCTCGGCAAGCCTGAAACTACCGAAACAGATGAGAGTGGAAAAATCACTTCCGTCGGACACAGCCAGTCAGGCGTGCCGATTGCACAGCGTCTGCTGCGACGGATTGGTGCGCCAATCAAGTTGATTGAGCATGTCGCGCCACTGATTCGCGAACACATGACGCATATGCATGGGGAACCCACCGAACGTGCGGTACGCAGGCTTTCAGCCCGGCTGGCTCCGGTCACAATCGAGATGTGGGAAGCACTGGTCGAATCAGATGCATCAGGGCGTGCACCGATGCCAGCCAGCCGGCCAGCCAAAGCCTGGCTGGATGCGGCCAAAGCGCAGGCAATCCATCAGCAGATACCTGCAGCACTGGTAACCGGAAAGATGCTGATCGATTTGGGATTGGAGCCAGGGCCGAAGTTTTCAAAAATTTTACGCGCCGCCTACGAAGCGCAGCTTGAAGGTGATATTCATAATAAAAAGACGGCCGTGGCGTGGTGTAAAAAGCAGCTACCCTCTGCACATTGAAATCGCGTACGGGTGAGTTATACTGCCAACAACTTTTATGGAGGCTTCTCCCGTGGCTCTTTACCGTCGTTTTTCCGATGTTTCCGTTAGTGAGAAAATCCTCGACTCCGCTTTCCTGATCTGTATGGGCATTGGTTACCTGTTTGCAATGGGCCATCTCTATAACTCACATCAGGGGCGTGACGGCGAACCGGGACTATCGGTCAAAGATGTGCAAATCGCCTATTACGGCTTGCAGGATCAAACCCGTTTGAAGACCGCTCTCAACGGCCCAATGGAGGGGAATCTCGAGTCACCTGAGCAGAAAGAGATTATTTTTCAATGGCTCGATAATGGCAAAGATGTTGATGAATTCAACGAGAAAGTTGCCCCCATTATGAATGAGCGCTGTATCATGTGCCACTCAGATGCTTCCGGCATGAACCTTTCACCGCTGACCTCATACGAGGAGGTGATGGAATTTGCACAAGCCGGGGATACCGGCGCTTCTGTACAAACGCTGGTGCGGGTCTCACACATACACCTCTTCGGCATCTCTTTTATCCTGTTTTTCGTTGGTCGCATCTTTTTGCTGTGCGAAATGGCCCCGATCATCAAGCGCGTAATGGTTGTCATACCTTTCGTTGCTATTTTGCTCGACGTTTTCGCCTGGTACATCACCAAGGTTATTCCCGGCTTCTCATACGTGGTGGTAGTCGCTGGTGGCTTGATGGGGATTTCGCTATGCGCGCAGATTCTTATATCGCTGTATCAGATGTGGGTCCCCAAGCCCACAAGGAAGGAGTCTGCCGAAGCGTAATTTTCACACATAGACTGAAATATGTACACGTACCTCAAACAGAGATTGAAATTAGTATTGCTTGATAAAACAGGAGTTAAACAAGATGAAAAAGACAATCGCCCTCGCGGCACTCACCACAGTTATCGCTTTTGGAGCTACAGGTTCAGCCATGGCAGCTGATATCGATGGAGCCAAGCTTTTCAAGAAAAAATGCGGCATCTGCCACAAGATGGACAAGAAAGCGATGGGGCCGGCAGTTAAAGGCATGACTCAGGACGAAGCAGCACTGAAGACGACTATCAGCGATGGCCGCAACAAAATGCCGAAGTTTAGCTCAAAGTTAAGTGCCGAAGAAATCGATGCGCTGGTGGCCTTTATCCGTGCCGAAAACACAACGGGAACCAAAGAATGAGCCGATTAAGGGGCTTGTTGCATATATCGGTTCTCAACAATAGGTTAGCCGATCATTTCGCAATTCACGGGAGGGGATATGCATAAAATGTTTGTTGCAGGTTTAGTATTTCTGGCCTTATCTACCGGCACCGCCATGGCAGCAGATGACATGCCGGATGGCGCTGCGCTTTTTAAAGCCAACTGCACCAAGTGCCATGGAGACGATGGTTCCGTCAGCGACTATGGCAAAAAACTGGAGCCATTTCCGGCACGGAATCTGCGTGCCATTGCAGCCTATATGCCGGAAGATGAAATGCGGCGTATCGTGACGCACGGTACTCATCGCACCAAAATGGCGCCGATGAAATACAAGCTTGATCCACTGGAAATCGAAGCGGTAGTCGAGTATGTACGGACATTTACTTATGAGCCAAACCTTGCGAATGGCAAAAAGCGCTTCAAGGCGGTTTGTGCCTCCTGCCATGGTACGGATGGCCGGGCCAGAACAGGCCTTGGTGCTAAAAACCTGGTGATCAGCAAGCTTAGCCTGAAGGAGAAAGTTCATACTATTCGTTATGGTCGCAGGGGAACCCTGATGACTGAGAAGCGCCATCAGCTTACCAATGAAGATATCGCTGATATTGCCAATTATGTGCAGTCTCTGGCGCGTAACGGAAACCCCAAGACAGGGGCAAAACTCTACAGCAAGCTTTGCAAGTCCTGCCATGCCACCCCTTCAGCCATCAAGCTGATCGGTAATGCTGCCAGCAAGAAAACCATCATGGATCTGGATGACCACATGCTTGATCTTCGTATCCGCCACGGTCGCCATATCACACGTGCCGGCAACGACTTGAGTCATCACCTGACCGACGACAACACTCAGGATATCATTGAGTATTTGAGGCAAGAAACGAAGTGAGTAACCCTTCCAACGACACCCCTCGCCCACAGGCGGGGGGTGTTCCTGTTTTTGACACCGAGTTAATCAAGAAATACGACAAGGCAGGACCGCGCTACACCTCCTATCCGACCGCTCCGATGTTTCATGAAAACATCAATGCCGAAACTTATTCGGAGACTTTAAAGCGTGCGGCGACCTCCGATGCCCCGCTTTCGCTGTATGTGCATATCCCGTTTTGCGACACGGTTTGCTACTACTGCGGCTGTTTCAAAATTGTCACCAAGAATCGTGAATTCACCCCGCCCTATCTAGATCATCTCGAGAAAGAGATGGATATGGTGGCAGCCCTTGTTGGCAAAAAGCGCCAGGTTACCCAGCTTCACTGGGGAGGTGGTACACCCACCTTCTTAAACGATGACGAAATTCGGCGCCTGTTTAGCGGACTACGCGAGCGCTTTAACTTCGCAGCAAACGACAAAGGCGAATACAGCATCGAGATTGATCCGCGCGAGTGCGGCCCCGACACCATCAAAGTACTGCGCGAAGTCGGCTTCAACCGCCTCTCCATGGGCGTGCAGGATATCGATCCAGTCGTGCAAAAAGCCGTAAACCGTATTCAACCGATCGAGACCACCCGGCGTGTGATAGAAGATGCCCGCAAGGAGGGCTTCTACTCGGTCAGCATCGATTTGATGTACGGCCTACCGCTACAGACCATGGAACGCTTCGATGCCACGCTGGACCTGGTGATCGAGCTCTCTCCGGACCGGATAGCCCTGTTTAACTACGCACATCTGCCGCACATGTTTATGCCACAGCGTCGTATCAACGAGGCCGATATCCCGGCGCCAGAAGTGAAACTGGCGATTCTGGAGCACAGCATCAAAAAGTTACTGGCTGCCGGGTATGTATTCATCGGCATGGATCATTTCGCCAAACCGGATGATGAAATGGCTGTGGCTTTGCGCGAAGGTAAGCTACAGCGCAATTTCCAGGGCTACTCCACGCATGCGGATGCCGACATGATCGGCTTTGGTATCTCATCCATCGGCTTTATCGAGGGCTCTTACTTCCAGAATGAGAAGGATCAGCAGCTCTATTACCAGAAGCTGGAGGATGGGGAGTTTCCCATCCAGCGTGGCTATACCCTCACTGATGAAGATCACCTTCGCCGTTTCGTGATTATGCGTTTGATGTGCGATTTCGGTCTGGATTTCTCAATGGTAGAAAAAGCTTTTGGAATCGATTTCAAGGCACACTTTACCGGAGAGCTTTCCGACCTGATTCCAATGCAGGAAGACGGCCTGTTAAAACTGACAGATCGCGGCTTCAGCGTACTTCCCGCAGGCCGCCTGCTGATCCGCAATATAGCCATGGTATTCGATGAACATCTGCGTAAAAAGCAGGAAGAGGTTCGCTTCTCGAAAGTAATCTAATAAAAAGTGACCATTAAAAAAGGAGCCAGATGGCTCCTTTTTTATGAATCCCCTTGTGCGACCCTAATAACTTTTCCTGAATTCGGTGGCATGGCACTTTGGACAAGGCGGAATTCTCCCGGTTTTTTTAAAGTGCATCACATTGCCGCACGCCTTGCAGGTCAGCGTGCCGGCGCTAGTGATCTCACCTGAGCGGAAGTTCAAGGCTTTGTCCGCCTTATTGGCAATCGTATTGATCGCTTGTCCGGCAACATTGAGCAGAGTGGTAATCGAAGATAAAGCTCCGGCGCTCAAGCGACCTATATTCAGGCGCTTGCTCGCCTCTTCGCGCATGGCATTAGCCGCCTGGCTGAAGTCCCGCTCAAGAAACAGCTTAAGATTATTCCCCTGCTCCTCAGTGAACTTGCCCGCGGCAGTCAACTGCTCACGTGCTTTCTCCATAGCCATTTGCATGACTTCGGCACCCTTCTCGGTGCTTGACTCGTAGAGCTGACGGAAGCGTTCGGCCAGTTCGTCGTATTGCTCCTCCGGCGTGGCATCAATGAGACCATCCATATGTGCGATGATGGCATCTCCAAATTCCGAAGTGGAAAGTTTGGCCGCACGCTCCATCAAACGCTCAAAGTCGTAGGTGACGGTCTTGGCAGCAATCGCACCATTAATTCCCTTCAGGATGAGGTCGGCCGCCTCAGTCCAGCCCATATAGCGCAGCATCATTTCGCCGGAAAGAATAACCGATGAGGGATTCACGACATTTTTGCCTGCATACTTCGGTGCCGTGCCGTGGGTCGCTTCGAAGATAGCGTGGCCGGTGTCGTAATTGATGTTGGCACCGGGTGCTATGCCGATACCGCCCACCTGCGCTGCCAGTGCATCGGAGAGGTAGTCGCCGTTTAGATTCAGCGTGGCGATGACGTCAAACTCTGTGGCGCGGGTAAGAACCTGCTGCAGTGCGATATCGGCAATCGCATCCTTGATGACGATGCCGTTCGGCAGCTCACACCACGGGCCGCCGTCGATCTCCTTGGCGCCGAACTCCTTCTTCGCCAGTTCATAACCCCAGTTACGGAAGCCGCCCTCGGTGAACTTCATGATATTGCCTTTATGCACCAACGTCACCGACTTGCGATTGGTATCGATCGCGTACTGGATGGCAGCGCGAACCAGGCGCTCGGTGCCCTCCTGCGATACCGGCTTGATGCCGATGCCGGAGCTCTCAGGAAACCGAATCTTGGTGACACCCATCTCCTTCTGCAGGAAATCGATCACCTTCTTCACTTCCTTGGAGCCCGCCGCCCACTCAATGCCGGCATAGATATCCTCGGAATTCTCGCGAAAAATAACCATATCGACATCTTCCGGCTTCTTGACCGGGCTTGGCACGCCGGTGAAATACTTGACCGGGCGCAGGCAAGTGTAGAGATCGAGCTTCTGGCGCAGGGCAACATTGAGCGAGGTGATACCACCACCAATCGGCGTAGTCAGTGGTCCTTTGATGCCGATCAGATATTCGCTGAAGGCATCCAGCGTCTCCTGAGGCAGCCAGGCATCGTCATTCTTGCCATACATATTCCAGGACTTCTCGCCTGCAAAGACTTCCATCCAGGCAATTTTTCGTTTGCCTCCATAGGCTTTTTCCACGGAAGCATCCAAAACGCGTTGTGAGGCGGCCCAGATATCGGGGCCTGTGCCATCACCCTCGATAAAGGTGACAATCGGCTGCGTGGGAACCTGCAGCTTGCCATCAGCCCCCATGCTAATTTTTTCGCCGAACTCCGGCATCCTGATTTTGTCAAAGCTCATGGCTGCTCCCAACGATAAATAGTACTGTGGCGATTACTTCGAATCGGAAACCTGTTTCAGGTGTGCTGCTTTTTGCGCTTTCAGCTTGGCGCGAATGGCCAAAGCCCGGGCCTTCTCATATTGTTGCAATTCGATGGCTTCGGAAGCTTCCTGCAATGCCTGCTCTGCGCTCTTCAGCTCCCGGTCGGCAGGTACTGATGACTTGTCAATGGCCTGAGCGGTCTCAACCGCTGTGCGGGCCTCGGCCATCTCCTGCACTGGCGGCTTGGCGCCGCACGAAGCAAGAAACATCAGTACAGTTGCAAGAATCAGCGTTCTCAATAGAGCCTCCGGCAGGCTTCATCTTTACCCAACTGAATCATTAGCCGTATCTTCTGTAAAGTCAAAGGATGATGTAATGCGTTTGCTACTCAGGCTTATCTACGGAAACCTGGCGGCGCTTACGCAGACCCAGCTCCTTCAACTGTGTCTCACTTACTTCAGATGGCGATTCACACATCAGGTCGGATGCCTTCTGGGTTTTCGGAAATGCAATCACATCACGAATCGAATCCGCACCAGTCATCAGAGCTAACACGCGATCCAAACCAAATGCCAAGCCTCCATGTGGTGGTGCGCCATACTGCAGCGCTTTGATCAGGAAACCAAACTTCTGCTCGGCTTCTGCTTCGGAAATACCAAGCAACGAGAACACTTTCTGCTGCATGGCCGGATCATGAATACGGATCGAGCCGCCGCCAATCTCGGTGCCATTCCAGACCAGGTCATAGGCGACCGAACGTACATCCAGCGGATCAGAATCGAGCTTGAGCAGGTCTTCGGGGTTGGGTGAAGTGAACGGATGGTGCAATGCCTCCAGACGCTTCTCATCAGCATTCCAGCCAAACATCGGGAAATCGACCACCCAGACAAAGCGGTTATCTCCCTTTTTGATCAAGCCAAGATCGTGCCCGATCTTCACGCGCAGATGACCAAGTGAGTCGTTGACCACCTTGGTATCTCCGGCCCCAAAAAACAGCAAGTCACCGTTTTCAGCCCCGGAACGCTCAAGAATTTCAGCCAGAATGTTTTCCGGTAAAAATTTCACGATGGGTGACTGCAGGCCATCCGGCAGGTTCGAATTATCGTTAACCTTGATCCATGCCAGCCCCTTGGCGCCAAAGATGGAAACATAGTTGGTGTAGTCGTCGATCTGTTTACGGGAGAGCTCGCCGCCATTCGGTACGCGCATTACTTTGATCAGCCCACCTTTGTCGGCAGGTTCGCGGAATACCTTGAATTCCACCTGCTTCATCAGGTCAGTGATGTTCAGATGTTCCAGTCCGAAGCGCACATCCGGACGGTCAAGGCCGTAGCGCTCCATAGCATCGTGCCAGGTGAGACGATTAAACGGGACAGAGAGCTTTTCTCCGGTTCCAGCCTCGAACATGGCGCAGATCAGCCCTTCCGCCAGCGCCATCACCTCTTCCTGGCCAACGAATGACATTTCGAGATCCACCTGAGTAAATTCCGGTTGGCGATCAGCACGCAGGTCTTCATCGCGGAAACAGCGAGCGATCTGATAGTAGCGCTCCATGCCGGAAACCATCAGCAGCTGTTTGAATATCTGCGGGCTCTGCGGTAATGCATAGAAGGAGCCGGGATACACACGGGATGGCACCAGATAATCGCGGGCGCCTTCCGGGGTGGATTTGTTCAGGATCGGAGTCTCGACATCGAGAAACTCCTGCGAATCAAGAAAAGTCCGTGCCGCATGCGTCACCTTGTGGCGCAGAATCATGTTCTTCTGCATTTTCGGGCGACGCAGATCGAGATATCGATACTCAAGGCGCGCCTGCTCACCTACATCGCAATCATCCTCAATCATGAATGGCGGGGTCTCCGAGCGATTGAGCACGGTCAGGCAAGATGCCTTCACTTCGATTTCACCGGTGGGGAGTTTGGTGTTTACGGTTTCCGCACTGCGTGCAATCACTTCGCCTTCAACGCTGATTACATCCTGCTGGCGCAGGCTGTGTGCAAGCTTATGTTCGGCGGCGGTATCGGGGTGCACCACAACCTGCACAACACCTGAGCGGTCACGGATATCAAGGAAAATCACGCCACCATGGTCACGATTGGTTTGTACCCAACCGGAAAGCATGGCTTTCTTGCCGATGTCGCTCTTACGAAATGCTCCGCAATTGGTGCGCTGGGACATGCTGTTCAGACCTCCGTGCTTAAGCCCGGGCAGACTAGCGTCCGCGCCGTCAACTGCAAGGAATTTCCTTGTGTTTTTGGTCTATTCACAGTCCTTCAGGTAAGCTCCGAGATCATTTTCACGACCCTGCCCAGTTGCGACTCCGACAAATAAAAGTGCGGTGAAAAGCGCACGCCGCCGAAGCGTTGCACACACAGCACCCCACGCTTCTGAAAATAACGGTGCAGGTCTGCCGCATCGAGATTGCGATGGCGAAAGGTGACAATGCCAGCAAAGCGCCCTTCCGATTCAGGCGTAATGAGTTCCAGTACAGGTGACTCGCCAATCGCGCGCATCAAAACACGTACACAGGCAAGCACACGGGCTTCCACCTTTTCCATCCCCTCCTCCTCCAGCAGGGAGAGGCTGGCATTCAGGGCATGGATACCAAGCATGTTTGGGCTGCCGGGCTCAAAGCGGCTTGCATTTTTGGAAATTTCCCAGTCGGTGCGATCAAAATCACCTTTTCGCTCCACCATGTGCCAACCATACTGCGTCAGGCTGAGCTGTTCGCGCGCTTGCGATGATGAGTAGAAAACACCCAGTCCCTCCGGGGCCAGCATCCATTTGTGCCCATCTGCCACCACAAAGTCGGCATGGCAGGCCAGTGCATCGAAGCAAATAGCGCCGAGCGACTGGATCGCATCCACACAAAACAGCACCCCACGCTCTCTACAAGCCTCACCAAGCCGCTGTAAGTCCAGGCGCAGGCCGGTGGCAAACTGTACGGATGAGATGGTTAGCAGACGAGTGTGCTCGTCGATGGCTGCGATGAGAGAGCTTTCCGGGTCGAGACCGGACACATCGACCTGCCTGAATTCAACCCCTTTTGCTGCCAGAGATTCCCAGACAATACGGTTGGAGGGGAACTCCTGATTACTGGAAACCACATTCTCTCCTGTCTGCCACTGCAGGCCGTAGGCAACAAAAGAGAGCCCCTCCGAGGTGTTTTTCACCAGGGCGATATCGTCCGCGCTCTCGGCATTTAGCAGGTGCTTCAGGCGCGTACGTAACTCGCGCTCCACGTTGAGCCACTGCATGAAATATTTTGAGCTATAGCGGATATTTTCTTCAGAGAATGCAGTGATCGCCTGCAAGGTGCGCCGGGGCCATGGCGCCACCGCAGCGTTGTTCAAGTGGATCAGTTCTTCATCGAGATGAAATTCGGGATGCATCGTGTTCCCCGTGACAAAAGCAAAGAGCCTGTTGCCAGGCTCTTTGCAGATTCTTATCTATTCGTCCGTCTTCGGTTTCGCAGCGGCTTTTTTCGCGGCCGGTTTGCGGGCAGGAGCTGCTTTTTTGGCAGGGGTGCTTTCCGCAGGCGCGGAGTGCGCAGCCTCCGCCGGCCAGTCGGCAAACGGGAAAGGTTTGCTGTTGCTAACATAGGTCAGATACCGAACAATTTGATAGACATAGTCGGATAACTGTCTGCCAAAATCGAGCAGGCGCGCATTGGCGCGTCCGGTAAACAGTGTGAGCAGGAACTGCAGTGCAACCAAAATAAACAGCACGATCTCTGCCACGTAGAAGAACAGGCCGAACATCAGCATGTAGATCAGTCGCATCCAGATTTCGACGTCTTTCAGGTTTTCCTTTACATCATCTGACATTATGTCACCTCGTATCATTGAATTTATATCCGGGATTCTAGCCCAGTAGCGGTGCAATCACCAGACTCACAATCGCCATCACATTGATCAGAATGTTCATGGAGGGGCCGGAAGTATCTTTGAAAGGGTCCCCCACCGTATCCCCCACAACCGCAGCCTTATGCACTTCCGAGCCTTTGCCGCCGTGGTTTCCGTGTTCGACATACTTCTTGGCATTATCCCAGGCCCCCCCGGAATTTGCCATGGTGAGGGCGAGCAACACACAGCCTACGAGAGCCCCGCCCAGCATGCCACCCAGAGCAGCAGGGCCAATGCCGAAACCGACAACTACAGGCGCTGTCACAGCCAACACGCCCGGCAAAATCATGCGCTTAAGTGCCGCTGTGGTCGCAATATCGATACAGCGTGCGTGGTCCGGTGTACCGGTGCCCTCCATCAAGCCGGGAATTTCGTGAAACTGACGACGAATCTCCTTAATCATATCGAAAGCGGCATCGCCGACCGCGGTCATGGTCATGGCTGCCACCCAGAACGGAAACACGCCACCGACAAAAATGCCGATCAGTACCAGCGGATTATTCAGCTCCAGGCTGAAGCCACTGTTGTGCAACGAGACTGTCTGTACATAAGCGCTGATGATCGCCAGCGCAGCAAGTGCAGCAGCCCCGATGGCAAAGCCTTTACCGATAGCCGCAGTGGTGTTGCCGAGCTCATCCAGCGAATCGGTAATCTTGCGGGTTTCCGCGCCCATGCCGGCCATTTCGGCAATACCGCCAGCGTTGTCAGCCACCGGACCATAGGCATCGATGGCCATGGTAATACCCACCGTGGCAAGCATGCCGACCGCCGCGATACCAACGCCGTAGAGGCCACAAAGCGTTGTGGAAACATAGATAATGGCGCAAATAGTGAACATCGGGATCACTACCGACTGCATGCCGACTGCCAGGCCCGTAATCATCACAGTCGCAGGCCCGGTTTCGCCGGAGAGCGCGATACGGCGAACAGGTGGCCCACCCGTGTAGTACTCGGTAATCATGCCGATAACCACGCCACCACCGGCTCCCGATACAACAGCCCACCAGATATCGCTGGAGACGCCCACCCATGCATCTACAAACCAGGCCATAGTGATAAACAAAACCGATGCGCCGATCGTACCAATACGCAGCGCCGTTTGCGGTCTTTGCGTAGAGAAAATGCGCACCAGCCCGATGCCTGCAATCGAACAGATCAATCCGGTTGCTGCCAGCGCCAGCGGCAGGAACATCAGCGCCTGCTGTGTACCCAAAGGATCAAGTGCATCCGCCGTCATGGTCGAGGCGATAGCGATAGTGGCGATCATGGCACCGCAATAGGACTCGAAGATGTCCGAGCCCATGCCGGCCACATCGCCGACATTATCGCCGACGTTATCGGCAATCACACCTGGGTTGCGGGGATCATCTTCGGGAATTCCGGCTTCGACCTTACCGACCAGGTCAGCACCAACATCCGCGCTCTTGGTGAAAATACCGCCGCCCACACGCGAGAAGAGCGCTACCGACGAGGCTCCCATGCCGAAGCCGTGAATAGCATGGGCGGTTTCAGGATCGCCGCCGAAGAAAAGATAGAGCGTGCCAAGCCCCACTAACCCCAAAGAGGCCACAGTGAGCCCCATGATGGAGCCGCCGAAGAAGGCGATATCGAGTGCTGCCGCTGTACCTTCGTTTTGCGCAGCAATGGCTGTGCGTACATTGGCCTTGGTCGCTGAGAACATGCCGAAATACCCGGCCAGAGCCGAGCAGCCTGCACCGGCCAGAAATGCGATGGTGGTGTTTATGCCCAGATAGTAGGCGAGGAATGCAGCAACAACGACAACAAAAATACCAAGTATGGAATATTCGCGTTTGAGGAAAATCATCGCGCCGAGATGAATCGCACCGGCAATTTCGGTGACTTTTCCCTCACCTGCCGGATATTTTTTTACGATCCAGTAAAGAAAAAATGCTGTGACCAAACCAAACAGGCCGAGAATAACCGGAATTCCGTGCGCCATAAGTCCTCCCTTATATTGCGGTTATGCCCACTTTAGGTCGGGCGCTTTTCACGTCAAGAGAAAGCTCCTATTTGCGCCTGAGCCTATTTCGCCACTTCGCGGTCGCGCTTTTCAATCGCAGCTTCTGCTTGCCGCTTGTACTCCACCAATTCGTTCATACGAGAACTGTCAGGAAAACGCTCTATCATCTCATTCACGGTTTCCAGATATTTGTCGTAATCTTTCTGTTCTACATAATTACCTAACAAAACCTCATAGGTTTGCCACTCATAGTCCGGATTATCGACTGGCTGCGACCCCGCATTGGCTATTTCAAGCTCTTTTTTCAGTGCGCGTTGTTTAATGTCTGGCGGTGACAGAACATCATCAGCCATTGTCCCCAACATTTCACGTGTTAAATGAGCCGGAGCATCAGGGACTTCATCCAAATCAAGGGCTTTGCGCCGATTGGCCTGATATTCTTTGATTAACGCCTGATTCTCAGGAGCATCAAGATGATATGTTTTACCTTCTTTCACAAGATCAAACTGATACAGACCTCGTTTTAAACGCCCTAACTCTCCTAATACCCACCAAACAACAGGATCATTTCCATGTTGCGCAGTAAATGCATCGGCCTCGTTGCTACGTTTGATCAATAAGTTTCTCATCTCCGGAGTAACGGCTCGATATGCGTATGTTGTCGTTCCAGCTTCATCAATTGGAGTTTTTGACAATTCAGCCAAGGCTTCTCGCTTCCAAAGCAGATATGCATCATCAATTTGCGCCGCTATTTCCAATGGCCAAATCAACAATGATAAAATTAATATGCGTTTCAATATTTTCATCTGTGATTCCCTATTGTCGAATCAGTTATTTCCGCCTGCGACGGATCGCATACCATGCATAGAGAAGTAAACCGATGATGCCTCCGAAGAACACCAGGCCAGGCAATGGACTCTTCCGTTCAGGTTCAAAAACAGGTGCCGACATGGGTGCTGGAGCCTTGGTAACGGGTTTGGGTTCAGTTTTAACCTGAGTATATTGGTCTTCGACAACTTTTTCGTCCGGAACATCCGAAAGTACAATGCCTGTTTCTGCTGTATAGCGGTCTTTCTCGAAATACTCACTCCAGTTCGGCACTAACGGCGGTGGATATTTCGCGAACTTCACAGATGCTGGCTGATCCGGAGCATCGATCATTCCGGCTTCATGCATACGTAACTGCAGCAGTTCGGATTTATGCAACTTTGAAACATCAAAGTTAGGTACGATTGAGCGGTCTATTATACTCTGAACACCTGAATAAATTCGCGTTTTGCCAAAACACCCAATTGCACCTCGATCAAGCTCTGAATCAGGACATACCTCCATATTTGCCGGGAAAGTGTTGTACAGTTCATATGCGTACCGAATTCTCAACAGCGTCTCTTCTTCCGTCTCATTGGCTTCAGGCGTACTAAAAATATAGGAGGCCACATCGTAGCGAGAGAGTTCGCTACCCCCATCTTCCACAACACCTTTTGTAATCGCCGGGAGGTTGTTGATCTCCTCCTGAACCACAGGATTCTGAATCAGGTCAATAATTCGTCTTTGACCAGCACAGTTCTTGAAAATATTCAGTTGGTTTTCGATAGAAACATCGCAGCGTTTCTTCAGTTCGGTTTCTATCTCTTTTTCTAGCGCAACTAAAGTTTCATAGTCACTTCGGTTGTTTGCATCAGGTTGCAAATTATATGAATTACATGTTCTAAATAAAGGGTATGAGGTGCTTAAAGGCTGCTGCCTGGCGACTCTTTTCGTATCACATTGCAAAGCCGTTATCCCCGCTTTGCATCCTGCAATTGCTGTCGCAATATCCAGCCGTTCAGGTTCATCCTTTAATAAAACAGCAGAATGCGCCACTTTGTAGAGTGCTTCAATATCATCATCGCTACATGAATTCAGAACAGCAGGAAGAAATTGTTCCGACGTACGAACAATATGACTTGTCGAAAGAGGTATCCCGTCATCTGTCAGATACATCCACGGTAACGATTTAGCTTCTGTCTTGAGCGCTTCCCAGGAAGTTATCTCCTCGGCAATAGAGATATTTGGAGACAGAAGCACTCCGCTTAACATCAAGATCAATATTTGTTTGTATTTCATCGGCTTAATCCCACATCTGCTCCATCAGGGCGAGTGGCCCGAAAAGTCGCACTACTTTAGGTTGGGTGATTTTCACGTCAATAGAAAGAGGTACGGGAACTCCCGCTCACCCAAAAAGGCTCAGCTCAGCATGCCGAGCAGCAGAGCGAATGCAGCAACAACTGATCGCGACTGAATTTCGCTGCGCGAACCATGGAAAAGAAACTGCTGGGAGCGGGTTGGATGCTTCGCCCCCGAAACTGCCATCCATACTGTGCCAACCGGTTTTTCCTCACTGCCACCACTCGGGCCTGCAATACCACTGATAGCCAAACAAATGGCCTCGTCATCCGAGCCTTTGATAGCCATCATTTCAACAACTTCACGACTCACAGCCCCCCGCTTATCGATCAGCCGCGCAGGCACTTTCAAAAGCTTCTGTTTGGCTTCATTGCTATAAACCACCCAGGAGCAATCCAGCACTTCGGATGCCCCCGGAATACGCGCCATGCGGGCCGCAACTCCCCCGGCCGTACACGATTCGGCCAGTCGCAATTTCAGATTGCAGCGGCGAAGCGCCATCAGCACCTGCTCCTCCGGCAGCCATGCATTCTCATTCAAGATGGGGCCGGAAGGCATTCCCCGCCGATCAATGATGGCGCACAGGCCTGGCTCAAGGCAGAGCCCATCATCCCCGACATAGATCTGAACCGGGTTCACCGCATTATCGCCGCGGATATGTGAAAGCCAGCTCTCCCGTTGGTAGGCGATATCGCCGAGTGGCAGCAGCAACACTTTGTGTCCGGATTTGCCCTCGTAGGCCCATGCCATGCGCTCCGGGTCCCCCAGCGGAATCTCCTTCGCACCGGCAAGGCTGCGGCGATTATCTTCACGCACAACGATGCGGGCATGATGCGAAAGCGCAGCTCGAATAAGCTCCGGCTCATCGGCATAAAACACCTGCCAGCCTGCAGGAGCGGGTTTCCAGCCATCCTCCTCGTAGGAGAGGACTTCAACCTTGGCGGCTCCCGCCGTATACAGCCAGGCGGTGATCCAGCCGGTTGTAATACCTGCGGTGGCAAGGCTTGCGCGCCCCGATTCGCTAATGATGAGTTGTACGGTTTGATTCATGCCGGCTCCCATAGCACACGTATGACTGCCAAAGCACCACCGCCCAAAAACCCGGCCACCACATCATCCGCCATAATACTCCACCAGGCAGGGCCGGCGCGTTCGGCCCACGACACCGGCCATGGTTTAAGAATGTCGAAAAGCCGGAAGGCAACAAAGCCGAGCGCAAACCATAACCAATTGAAACTGTCGACGCCGAATACCAACGCCAGCGCTACCCACTGTCCGGCCCACTCGTCGATCACGATCCAGCCGGGATCCTTGTCGGCAAGTGTGGGCAGGAGCGCAAAGCAAACCGCGCAACCGACGATCGTGACCGCTGCAGCGGCAATCCACAGTGAAGTGACACTACAGAAATAGAGCATGGCCCAGGCGGGAATCAATGCGGCAATGCTTCCCCAGGTGCCAGGCGCTTTGGGTAGCCAACCGCTGCCAAAGCCAGCCGCAATCCAGCGATAAATAGTGTGAGAAAGGGTGTCAGCCAAAGTGGTCGTACCCCGGGATGGAGGGCAGCTCAATACTCTCGCCGTGCAACTGCACAGAGATACCCGGCTCTTCGGTGCAAATGCCGATGCAGATGGCAAAATCTTCAAGGAATTTCATATCTGCCCCTGTGGTGAACAGCAGCGCGTAGTCTTCTCCGCCTGCCAGTGCACATTCAATGGCCAGACGCTTCCCCAACTTATCAGACAGGCGCTCCCAGCCGGGGAAATCCCCAAGACGAATCTGCATGCCGATATTCGATGCCTCGCAGATATGCCCGGCGTCCTGCAAAAAACCATCGCTGACATCGATACAACAATGCACGCCCAGCTCCCGCAAGCGCTTGCCTGCTTCGAGCTTTGGCGAAACTTTGGCAAAATAAGTGATGAAGGAACTCTCTCGCTTGCCGTTGAGCCATTTGCGCAAGCCAATCTCTGAAAAACCCAGTTTGCCCACCAGCCAAACCAGATCACCTGGCTTGGCCTGATCCCGGCGCATGGCGCTGCCCTTCGGCAACTGCCCTGCTACAGTGACAGAGAGCGCATCAACAGGCGAATGGGTGGTATCTCCTCCTGCCAGCTCGATACCAAAGCGCGAAAGCGCCGCGTTAACACCATCGCCCATCTCTGTGGCCGAGCCTGAAGATGATGCCATGGCAGCAATCCAGCACCAGAGAGGATCCGCGCCCATGGCAGCCAGATCGGAGAATGCGGCGCATACGGCACGATCGGCAGCGATTTTGAGTGGCAGATCGTGCGGCCAGTGCACGCCGGCAATGGAGGTATCGACGCTAACCACCAGCTCCATGCCTTTGTCGAGGCTATGGACGGAAGCATCATCACCATTGGCGATCGTAGTTTGTTGTGAAATGGGTGGAGAGTTCTCGACGAAAGCCTGCCGGATCAGCTCAAACTCGGATGGCGCCTTGCGCTCTCCGCTCATCCTCGACCACTGGCTCCGATTTCCTGCGCACGCAGGGACCTGGACATCTTATCGAGCACGCCGTTAATAAAGCCCCGCGCCGGCTCATCGGCATAGGCGCGCGTCAATTCCAAAGCTTCATTAATGATTACGCGGTAAGGAATCTCCAGTCTGTTTTGCAGCTCCCATACGGCCAGACGCAACACATTACGCTCGATATGCGCAACGGTTTCCATGCTGCGCTTCTGCAGGAACTCAGAAATAACGCTATCGATCGCTTCGTGGGCGCTGGTAACGCCCATGACAGCCTCGCGCAGGTAGTCGACATCCTGATCCATGCGCTCCTCTTCCTGAATCCGATCCGCCAGGATCGCCGGAATCGCCGCATTATCGCAACCGCCGGAAGTCCAGGCATAAAGCGCTTCAAGGGCGGATTCGCGCGACTTGTGCCGATTCTTCCCCGATCTCTTTTTATCAGCCATTATCCCCCCAGCTCTGTCAGCAGGCGTGCGACCTCAACCGCCGTGAGCGCTGCTTCCGCACCCTTGTGACCATGCGTCCCGCCCACTCGCGCCCAAGCCTGCTCCTCAGTATCCACGGTCAGCACACCATTGCCAACACCAACGTCACCGCGCTGAGCAATTTTACCGATAGCATCCATGGCGCCCTGACATACATAATCGAAATGTGCAGTGTCACCGCGAATCACACAGCCCAGACAGACAATCACATCGAAACGACCGGAGTCGGCCATACGCGCGGCAATCGTGCCGATTTCGAAGGCACCGGGCACATACATGGTGCGCACGCGATCCATATCGGCGCCATGCTCTTTCAGGGCTGTCAGCGCCCCGTCCAGCAAGGCTTCGGTAATGGCATTGTTAAATCGACTGACGATGATGCCAACCGACAGCTTAGAAGCATCCACATTGCCCGCCAGATGCGGCGCGTCCATGCTCATGATTCCATATCCAGTAAATGCCCCATTTTGTCCCGCTTGGCTTTCAAATAGGTAATATTATCCGCGTGCGGATCAATTTGCAGTTGCACACGCTCAACCACTTCCAGCCCGTAGCCATCCAGCGCAACGATCTTTTTCGGATTATTGGTGAGCAATCGAAGTTTTCGCAATCCCAGATCGCGCAGGATCTGTGCACCGATGCCGTAGTCGCGCAAGTCGGCCTTGAAACCAAGCTTCTTGTTAGCCTCGACCGTATCGTGCCCCTCGTCTTGCAAGCCGTAAGCTTTGAGCTTATTAATCAGGCCAATGCCGCGCCCCTCTTGCCGCAGGTAAAGCACCACACCCTCTCCTGCCTCGGCAACCTGACGCATGGCAGCATGCAGTTGATGTCCGCAATCGCAACGGCGTGAGGTAAATACATCGCCAGTGAGGCACTCGGAGTGCACGCGCACCAGACAAGGCTTATCCGGCGATGGAGTGCCCATCACCAGCGCCACGTGTTCGGCCTGATCGACTGCATTGCTGTAACCCACCATGCGGAACTCGCCGAATTCGGTCGGTAGTCTTACTTCCACTTCGCGCTTCACCAGCGAATCGTTTTTCAACTGATAGCGAATCACATCGGCAATACAGCCAATTTTCAGGTGGTGTTTTTTGGCAAACTTTTTCAGTTCGGGCATGCGCGCCATGGTGCCGTCTTCGTTCATGATCTCGCAGATCACACCGGCAGGCTTAAGCCCCGCCATGCGTGCCAGATCAATGCTGGCCTCAGTGTGCCCTGCGCGCACCAGAAGCCCGCCATCACGCCCAACTAGTGGGAACACATGCCCTGGCGTATGAATGTCGGCAGGCTTCGCATCCTCGGCAATAGCAGTGCGAATCGTATGGGCACGATCGAATGCCGAAATACCGGTGGTAACGCCCTCCGCAGCCTCGATCGAGACCGTGAAATTGGTTTTAAATTTGGTGTTGGAGTTGGTCACCATCAGGGGAAGGTTCAGTTTATCCGTTTGCTCCTGCGTCAGGGCAAGGCAAATCAGACCGCGCCCGTGCGTTGCCATAAAATTAACAGCTTCGGGGGTAACCCACTCTGCCGCCATCACAAGGTCGCCCTCATTCTCTCGATCTTCATCATCAGCAAGGATAATCATGCGCCCGGAACGCAACTCCTCGATCAACTCCTCGCAACTGGCCAAACTCATGTTTCCTCCGGAAATAATCCGCGATCTGTAATCGGAATAATTATACTGCGCCCTTGAATTCTAGCAGGCGCTCAACGTAACGCCCGATCATATCGGTTTCGATGTTCACAGCATCGCCTGCTGAAAGCACCCCCAGATTGGTATGCTCGAGCGTATGTGGAATCAGGTTCACCGTAAAGGTTGTTCCTTTCACTTCATTCACGGTCAGGCTTACGCCATTGATGGCAACCGAACCCTTTACCACGATGTATTTCGCAAGTTTTTCACTCACACTGAAACGAAAACAACGATGTTCGCCAATCTCGCTCACGCTCTCCACTTTGCCAATGCCATCGACATGCCCGGAGACCAGGTGCCCACCGAGCGCATCGCCCATTTTCAATGCCGGTTCAAGATTCACTCGCTGTCCCTCTTTTGCAGAGCCGAGATGTGTCAGCGCAAGGGTTTCCCGCGACAATGTCGCAGAAAAAGCATCTTTTGACGGGAATGCGGTGATGGTCAGGCAACAGCCATCCACGGCCACTGAGTCTCCTAGGTTCCAGCCGGAGGTATCCAGGCTGGTAGAGAAAACCATATGTGACTGATCGGGTTCACTATCGATGGAACGAATTTGGCCCACATCCAGGATGATGCCTGTAAACATGGGCGCATCGTACCGTCAAACGTCTTGCAATACACCGAAAAAATGCAAGCCTCGCCACCATGTTCGAACTGCATCCGCAACTGGCAAAAGACTGTATCGTCATCGGCGATCTGCCGCTGTGCAGGGTACTGCTGATGAATAACAGCGCGCTTCCGTGGTTTATTCTGGTGCCATGCCGGGAAGCGTTGCGGGAGATATTCGAGCTGACCGACGCCGATCAGCAACAGTTTTTGCGCGAATCCTCAGCATTTGCAAAAGCCATCGCTGAAGCATTTGCTGCCGACAAACTCAATATCGCTGCCATCGGTAATGTGGTGCCACAGCTCCATATTCATCATGTGGTGCGCTACAAGGGTGATCCGGCATGGCCGGCGCCGGTGTGGGGAAATCTGCCACCCTCTCCTTATACTGAGGAGGAACTGAGTTCAATGCAGGAGAAAAGTTCAGCTATTCTGAAGCGCTGCGCTTAGTTCAGCGTAACGCCCTCAAGGCCAAGCAGGCTCCCGGTCGCCGAAGGCCGGTATCCACTCACACGAGGGCCTGACACCGCAATCACAGGCTCATACCACAATGGAATATAGACCTGATCGGCCTGCATCTTCTGCTCAATCTTTGCATACAGCGCCTTTCGCGCAGCCTGATCGGAAGCCTCACCGGCAGCATCGAGCCAGTGATCCATCTCTGCATCGGCATAACGTCCGCGATTTGCGCCTTTCGGCGGCCACATGCTGCTATGCAGCGCCAGCCGGTAGATATCCGGATCGACGATACCCACCCAGGAGAGCGAGAAAACCTGAAAATCACCGCGCTTGATACGCGCATAAAAACCGCCCCACTCCAGTGATTCGATGCTGACGTTGACGCCGATTTTTTGCCACATATCGGCGATGGCAGTAGCCATGCCCAAGCGAGCCGGATCGGTGCTGGTACGGTAGTTCAGGGTAAAGCGGATACCCGCCTCATTGCGCGGGTACCCCGCCTTATCCAGCAATGATTCGGCTTCCGCCGCATCGAAAGGGGTGGCAGGCAGATCCGTGTATGCCCAATGACCGGGAGTAAGGATGGTCTCGGCAAGGACCGGCAGGTTGGAGAACAGTGCTTTTTTCAGTCGATTCCTGTCGATAGCAAGCGCCAAGGCCCGCCGCACATCGTTTTGTTTAAGGCGCTCGTCCTGCAGATTGAGTCCAATATAACTAAAAATGGTCGATGGCCTGCTCTGAATGCTCAATGCTTCCTGCTTTTTCAAATAGGGCAAGAGGTGCGGCGGCAAATCATTTTGAGTGAAATCAATCTCGCCGCGCGCCATTTTCAAACTGCGTGTTACCGAATCCTTAACGGTAAGGAAAACGAGCTTGTTGGCCTTGCTTGCTTCGGCGGTGATGCGCTGCAACCAGAGCCCTGAAGCATCCCATTTCATCAATCTGAACTGCCCGCATCCCACAATATTCCTGGCCTGCTGAGGCAGTGCAGCCAGCTTCTCAGGCAGGATACCCATGCTCAGGCGCGTTAGCAGCGAGGCATCTGGGTGTTTCAAACGAATCGATACTTCCCGATCCGAGATCGCTGCGACCTTCTCAATTGCCTCAAAGCCGGAGCGGTGTGGGCTTCGCGTATCGGGATTCAAAATACTTTGCAAAGTGGCAACAACGTCCTGCGCTGTAACAGGGTTACCATCATGAAACCTTGCGCCCTCTTTCAGGGTGAAAAGCCAGAGCAGTGGCTCGGGGCGTTGCCAGTCGGCAAGGTCAGGCTCAGGCAGAAAGCGTGCGTCCATGCGTACCAGCCCACGGTGTAAAAACTCCTGAATACGTTGCGAGGCCGCATCCGTGGCAAAGCGCGGGTCAAGCGTCATCACCTCCTGCGACAACCCCACGCGCAGGGTATCCGCAGGCGATCCCGCCTGCTGACAGGCGGTCAACAGCAACAAGGTGCAGACGATTATCAGATGCGTTTTCATCGGCTCCACAGACTCATGGCTTCAACGTGACCAGTAAAGGGAAAGAGATCAAGTGCTCGCAACTGACGCAGAGAATAACCCTGCCGCATCAGCTCTTCCGCATCCCGCGCACCTGAAGCAATGTCACACGAAATCATGATGATGCAAGCAGGAAGCAGGCGGTTCATCGAAACACAAACCTTTCGCGCACCCTTACGCGGCGGATCGAGAATCAGTACATCAGCGGCAGTAAAGGGTTCCAGATCGAATTTTCCAAACAGATCCGCTTCGTAGTAGCGGGCATCGAGCTGCATCTCTTTCGCACTGGCATTGGCGCGCGAGACGCTCTGGGCACGCACTTCAGCGCCAATCACCTGCATACCAAGAGCCGCCAGCGGCAACGACAGATTTCCAACCCCCGAGAAGAGGTCGACAACACGATGTGCGCCCCGGCACCACTGTTGAACCTGTCGAACCAACTCAATATTTCCCGCCTCCTGGCCTTGCACGAAATCATCTGGCCCGATGCGGAACGTGATCCATGACTCTCCGGCAGGCACCCGATCATGCAGGGTATGCACGGGCTTCACCAATGGGCGTAAACTCTTGCGGTCTTGTACCCACCACTGGATCGGCAGCCCTGCGACCTCCATGATATCTGGTGCAACAAGCGATTCGGGAAGAGCGGTATCTTCACTCGCCTCCAGCACCGCATGCAGTCCATCGTCTAAAACCGTGACTTGCACGGATGCGACCTCTGGAGGAATGGATGCCTGAATCGACTCCTTCAATGCAAAGGCAGCCGGGTGCACCACCCCGCAGCGATTCTGGCGAACAGGTTGATGGCTGCTACGGGCACGGAAACCAAGAAACCCTCCCTGAACATCTTCGCCCCGCCACCAGCGAATACGACGCCGGGTTGCGCCACTCAGTTGCTCCACAGGTTGAAATACCGTCGTTTCATTCACACAGGGATGAAATGCCTGTCTGACCCACTCCGATTTCAAAGCTATTTGCGAGGGTTCAGAGATGGGCTGCAAGGCACAACCACCACATAACTCTGCAACATCGCAGGGTGGCTTGATTCGCTTGGGTGAGGCTTTCTCGATGCTCAACAGACGGCCACGCTGGCTGCCACGGCGTTTATCGAGCGGTTGAAAGGTAATGTGATCGCCGGGAACCGTATTCGGAATCAGGAAAACACCCTCATCACTATCCACCAGGCCTTCCCCTCCGGGGAGGAGGTCTCTGACAAACCCTTTGATGATGTTATTTTGAGAGGTGGCTAAACTCACCCTGTCATTGAATGAGTTCAATCGGCCCGATGGTGATCGGTGATGTGGTTGTAAAGCTCAGACGAACGGCAATCACACTCCTCAGAGCTTTTGCCGGACGGCGGAATGTCAGGCGCACATCAACATCGTCATCACGGCGCAGCATCAGATTGTGCCAGCGGCCTCCGCCATCCTGTACTTCCAGCTGGATCATGCCGCCCTTGAAGCTATTGTCTCCCACACTCGCCTTGTAGAGACGAATCATGGAAAGCTTGGTCGGCCTGTTCAGATCAAGCTGGGTCCAGCCGGTTTTTTTACTGCGATTCCAACGCGACAGATCGCTGAAAAACTCGTAGCTACCGCCTTTAAACTCATGCGAACCGGAAGCATCCACAGAAGATTTATCGCTGCGCTTCACCTGATACTCAGCGCTGAATGTCAGCGACCTGGAAGATGGCTTTTTAGGCGCCGGTGTCGATGGCTTCTCTTCCTTGGCAGCCGCTTTTTCTATCGGTTTTTTCTCCTCAACTACTGTCGTGTCAGCCGCACTTCCCGCACGCTGGGTGCCCTGCTCTTCAGCATAATTCAGGAGGCTGATCAGTACCCAGCCAACCGTGGCAAGTACGATCAACACTCCTGCCCAGACGACTGGGGCATGCCACGCCTTCGGAAGCTGCTCCCATGCTGTGCCTACTTTTATGCGTAGCTGCTCCAGCAATTGCTTCAAACCAAGCCTGAGCTTTTCAAAGCCCTTTTTCGCCTGCTCACTGATGCGCTTAGCGACTGCCGAAAATCCACCTGCAGTAGCCTCTTGACTGCTGTTGGAAACCTTTTTCCAGGCATTGATCAGCAATCGACGAGTGCGCAACACAAGCGCCCGGATCAGCCCCTTGGCAATCTGAAGATTGTCGGGCTTCTCGCCCGGATCAGGGATACGAATAGCCGCCTTTTTACTACCCTCTGCATGCATGGAGATACGCAGCAAGGCCTGCTTGACCACATCGCAATTCATTGGACGATCTGCAGGGGTTTTGGCAAGTAGTGTTAAAATCAGCTCGGACATGGCTGTAGGCAGTGCCGGATTCAGATCCAGCGGTGGCAAAGGCGGTTCGCGTATCTGCTTCTCCATGATTTCGAACTCGCCGCCCCCTGATGAAGAGACATCGAAGGGAAGTTTGCCCGTGCACATCTGATAAAGAAGAATACCGAAAGCATAAAGATCGGTTCGAGCATCCACATCCTGATTCAGGATCTGTTCGGGCGCCATATAACGGAAGGAGCCAACCGTGGCTCCGCTTTGTGTCAGGTCTTCCTCGCCCTGCTCCGGCTTGGCCAAACCAAAATCCATCAACTTGACGGCTCCCTCAACCGAAAGCAGCACATTGGCAGGCTTGAGGTCCCGATGAACCATGCCCTGCTTATGTGCCGCATCGAGTCCGGAAAGAATATCGCTACTGATGCGAATAATATCCTTCAGCTCCAGACCACCTTTTTCACGCATATACTGTTTGAGATTACGCCCGCGCACCATCTCCATAATCAGCGCCATATGCTCGCCATCCTCATACAGAGAAAGCAGGGTAACGATATTCGGATGAATAATCTTGGCATGCATACGCGCTTCCCGGCGGAAACGCTCTTTCAAATCATTGTGTCGCAACAGATGCGGATGCAAAACCTTGATGGCAACTTCGCGATTCAGCTTCTCGTCCATGGCATGATAAACAATACCCATGCCGCCTTCGCCAAGCTTGGAATCCATACGATAAGGCCCCAATCGAAGGGATTCATTATCTTTAAGAAAAACCGCGCCGCAATTCGCGCAGGAGCTACGGGTTTCAGGATTATCTATTCCACAAGAGGGGCAGCGCATAGGGGATGGATTGTTCCAGTGGGCCACTATATGTCAAGCGATGCGCATCACTTAAAGTGAGTTAAATTTATTGGCGCTCGCAAGCTGCGCCAAATAGGGCGGCATCGCCTCCTCCACGCCTTTGGTCTGAATCAGAAGCTTGAATATCTCCCCCATACCAAACGGAAGCATCATGCGTTTGGCATGAGCCAGCATTTTGATGTCGTCTTCCTTGCCACCAAGGGCATACGCCTGCACCGCAGCCTGAACCGAAGGAGACTGAGCCAGCCACAACCCTTGCGGCATCAGGCAGGCAGACTTCAAACCACTTCTGTCGCCATGACGTGACAAGGCCGTAAAATCGACATGGGCGGTCAAGTCCATGCTGCCGGGATCGTTGAGTACGTCGGTTGTGGTCTGGTGACCAATATGGCCCAGCAGACTGCCTTCAATGCGTTGGGGGCGGTAATACTCCTGCCGGGTATAGCCATAGTCCACGCAGAAGAGATATCCCTTCTCCATGAAGGCTGCGACTTCTCTCTGCCATGCTTCCAGCCCGGGATTCCATTCACTGATATACCCACTAGGCCATTCCCTAGTTAAATCAGCGCCAATCTCCGGTCCATCTGTTAACGGCGTATCGGAATCGCACCAGATAAACCTTTCATCATCACAGGACACACCGCGCTCATATATGCTTCCGTCACGATAACAAAAACAGCGCACCGGAAACGCATCCGGCAATTCGTTGCAGATCATCAGGCAGTTGGGAATAGCGGTAAGATCATCAAGCCCGGCATGGATGCTGACCTCGATCTCCGCATTTCGATATGCCTCTGCCTGACGCGCACGCATATTGCTGCTGGCTTCAACAGCAACGAGTTCGGGGAATGGTAACGCTCCCTCCCGAAGATTCTTGGCGACTTCACACAGCAGCCGACCGCTACCTCCGCCCTGCTCAAGCAAAGTCCAGTGTTGCGGGCAACCCAGTTGCTGCCAGCCCCACTCGATCAAATCGGAAAAACCAAGCGCCAGCCACGGCCCCATGTCTCCGCCTGTCACAAAATCACCCGCCTCTCCGAAAACCTCTGCCTGCTCGTAGTAGCCCAGCCCAGGAGCATAAAGGGCTTGGCGCATAAACTCACTGAATGGAATCCAGCCTCCATTTTCATTGATTTCATCGCGGATGATCCGCGCCAGCTCTTGTTGGCGGTCTGTCATGTTGACGCTACCCCTCCCTCGGTCTAACGTATGCGGCCTACCGACTACACAAATGAGGGTACCTGATGTCATCCGACAAAATCATTCATGTAAGCGACGAAAGCTTCGATAACGATGTATTAAAAGCCCCGCAGGCTGTGCTTGTGGACTTCTGGGCGCCATGGTGCGGTCCCTGCAAGCAGATTGCGCCGATTCTGGACGAGGTTGCTGAAGAGATGCAAGCGCAGGTTACCGTCGCCAAAATTAACATCGACGATAATCCTAACACTCCTGGCAAATATGGCGTCCGTGGTATCCCTACCCTGATGCTTTTTGCCGGAGGCAATGTACAGGGAACCAAGGTTGGCGCAGTCAGCAAGTCCAAGCTGGTTGAATTCATCAACGAGCATCTGGATTAAGCGGTAATCATTCAATTACAGGGCAGGCCTTTGTGCCTGCCTCTTTTTTATGTCAAAAACAACCCCGGCACCGCTGCATATCGTGCTATTCGAGCCGGAAATTCCGCCGAACACTGGCAATATTGCTCGTCTCTGCGCCTGCACTGGCTGCCAGCTTCACCTGGTGCATCCGCTGGGCTTCAAAATCGATGATAAGCAGCTCAGGCGAGCCGGTCTCGATTACTGGCCCTATCTCAATGTACAGGAGCACCGCGACTGGAGTGCGTTGCGCGAACAGTTGCATGATACTGATCCCGAACGCTGGTTTGCCCTCTCCACCAAAGGCAGACAGTCGCTCTGGAAAACATCATTCCAGCCAGGAGATGTGCTTGTGTTCGGCCCGGAAAGTCGCGGGCTTCCCGATGATGTCCGGGAAGCGATGCAACCGATCTTCATCCCCATGCGCAGCGATGCACCAGTGCGCTCACTAAATCTGTCGACGGCATGTGGTGTGGTTGTCTATGAGGCCTTAAGGCAGGTTATATTGAACATTAACTAGGCGATTTAACTATTTAATTTATATAAATATATTATCTATATGTAAATTAGAAAAATCCTGTCATGTTTCAGCAGGCGGCTCCTGAGAGGGTGCCGCATTTGAGCCCTTACCGAGCCTGGCTAGCAGAATGCCGACCTCGTATAGCAGGAGCATCGGAACCGCGAGCAGAATCTGGGAGATAATGTCCGGGGGAGTTAAAATCGCGGCAACGATAACCGACCATACAATGATGTAGCGGCGCTTTGTGGCAAGCGTCTGTACCTCAACCAACCCCAGCCGCACCAGAATCATCACAATTATCGGAATCTGGAAGCTGAGCCCGAATGCAAACAACAGCTTCAAACATAGCGAGAGATACTCCTTGATGGCGGGCATTGCCTGAATGGTCTCGGTAGAGAAGCCCAGAAAAAATTTAAAAATCAATGGAAAAACAATGTAGAAGGCAAAAGCGCCACCTGCAAACAGCAACAGCACACTGAGCAGGAAATAACCGAGAAATACCCGGCGCTCATGCTGATAAAGCCCCGGTGCCACAAAAGCCCAGATATGGTAAAAGGTGAAGGGAGCTGTTGCAAACAGGCTTAACAGCAACGCAACTTTCAGATAGGTGAAAAAGACATCGGGCGCATTCAGAAAAATCAACGGAGTTCCGTCCGGTAACGCCTCACGGATCGGCATCGACAAATAGAAAAACACAGTATCGGAAAAATTCATCAACACGGCGACACCGGCAATATATACCAGCAATACGACCTTCAACCTGAAGCTCAGCTCTTTAAGATGCGCCAGCACGGGCGATGCCCCCGGGACCTGCCCGCTCATTTTTCCCTGGCTACCGGCGGTGATTTTTTATCGCCCTCTTTCAGTGCCTTTTTGACTTCCTGACCCACGATTTGCCCTGTCTCTTTGACCGGGGCACTCAGTTGATCAACCTCTTCCGCCCACTGGCTGCGCACCTCATCTATCCAGCCCCGGGCCTGTCGGACAAAACCCGAAATCTGGCGAAAAAAATCGGGCAGGCGCTCTGGCCCAAGCACAACAAACGCCACCACGCCAATCAGAATCAGCTCAAACATACCGATATCAGGCATGCCCAACCTCCGCGCAAAAGCGAAGTATCATCATACTATTTTTTACTTTCGTCGCTGTTGGCCTTGGCATCGTCGGTCTGATTAGCATCAGCATCATTCTCCGAGAGGTTTTTGCGGAAATTCCTGATACCGCGAGCCAGCCCAGCCCCAACCTCGGGCAGTTTCTTGGCACCAAACAGCACCACTACAATCACCAGTATAAGCAGCAACTCCTGCACACCGAGTCCGAACATATTAGTAACTCCTTCGTCAAACGTTGGAACGCTTGCAGAATATGCGTTTTGCTGCCGGTGGCAACAACAAGGCGCGGCAAACATAGCATGAAGCAGCCAATGGGATAAGTGCAGGTTTGTCCGAAAGGCTTTCGGAAGCTATCATGCAGCGCCGGCGAGACGGACAGGAGGCTTTTTTGTTCAAACGAATTTTGATTGCAAATCGTGGTGAGTGCGCAATCCGCATTATTCGCTCCTGCCGTGAACTCGGCATTGAAACGGTCGCGATCTATTCCGAAGCTGACAGCCGTGCCCTGCATGTAAAAAAGGCGGATAAGGCAATTCAGATCGGCCCTGACCCGGTTAAAAGCTATTTGAACATCCATCGTATTGTCGACATCGCCATCAAAACAGGTTGCGACGCCATTCATCCCGGCTACGGTTTTCTTTCGGAAAACGCGGACTTTGCTCGCACCATTCAGGAAGCAGGACTCTCTTATATTGGGCCTGGTCCGGATGCCATTAGTGATATGGGTAGCAAAACCAAGGCGCGCACCAGCATGATCGCAGCCGGGGTACCGGTAATCCCCGGCTCGGAGAGCTCCCTCTCCAGCGTAAAAGAGGCTGAAAAACTGGCCAAAGAGATGGGGTACCCAGTGATGCTGAAGGCAGCAGCCGGCGGCGGCGGACGCGGCATCCGGCGCTGTAATAATGCAGCAGAACTGCGTGCCAACTACACCATCACCCAACGAGAAGCTGCGGCGGCATTCGGTAATGACGAACTCTTCATGGAGAAGTGCATCGTCGAGCCGCATCACATCGAGTTCCAGATTCTGGCCGATTCTCATGGCAATGTAGTGCACCTGTTCGAGCGTGACTGCTCCATTCAGCGCCGAAATCAGAAGCTGATCGAAATCGCCCCATCCAACTATCTGGATGAAAAACTGCGCAAAAAGATGGGCGAAGTGGCGGTAAAAGCGGCAAAGGCTGTGAATTACGTAAACGCAGGCACTGTCGAATTCTTGGTCGACATGGACAAAAACTTCTACTTCATGGAGATGAATACCCGCCTACAGGTGGAGCACCCGATCACCGAAGCGATTACCGGTGTTGATATCGTGGCACAGCAGATACGCATTGCCTCGGGTGAAAAACTGCCGTTTACGCAAAATGACCTACGCATCGATGGCCACTCCATTGAGTTCCGGGTTAATGCCGAAGATCCGCAAAACGATTTCTTGCCCAAGCCGGGCACTATCACCCGCTATTTTTCCCCGGGTGGCCCTGGCGTACGTGTCGATGGCTGTGTTTATCCTGGCTATGCCATCCCGCCCCACTATGACTCGATGTGCGCAAAACTCACCATCTGGGGCCCTAGCTGGGAAACAACAGTCGCCCGCGCCTTGCGCGCCTTAAGCGAATACGATATTCGGGGCGTCAAGACCACCCTGCCATTTTACCGGCAAATTGTTGCATCAGAGGGTTTTAAGTCTGGAGTCTTTCACACCGGTTTTCTGGAAGAGCACCCGGAGCTTTTACAATACACCCCATTTGAAGCCCGCGAAGATATCGCTGCTGCCGTGGCTGCGGTCATCGCCGCCCATGCCGGCCTGTAATTGAGAGAGGATAAAGAATGACCAAAAAGCCCCATAAACTGGCAATTTCCGAGCTGGCCCTGCGTGATGGGCACCAGTCGCTGTTGGCAACCCGCATGCGCCTTGATGACATGCTGCCGATCTGCGAAAAGCTCGACCAAGTCGGCTTCTGGTCGATTGAGGCCTGGGGTGGTGCCACCTTCGACACCTGCCTGCGTTACCTGAAGGAAGGGCCATGGCTGCGCTTGCGTGAGCTGGATAAGGCGCTACCCAACACACCGATCCAGATGCTCTTGAGGGGCCAGAATCTTCTGGGCTACCGTCATTATGCCGATGATGTCGTCAAAAAATTCGTCGATATGGCGGCCGCCAATGGTGTGGATGTATTCCGTATCTTCGATGCCATGAATGATTTACGAAATGTTCGCGTTGCCATCAAGCAGGTCAAAGCCAACGACAAACATGCCGAAGGCTGTATCTGCTACACCACCAGTCCAGTACACACCCTGCCCCACTTTATCGATCTCGCGAAAGGGCTTGAAGATATGGGCTGCGATACCATCGCCATCAAGGATATGGCGGGCCTGCTCACGCCCAAATCAACCAAGGAGCTGATTACTGCGCTGAAAAATACTGTCGATATTCCGTTGCATTTGCACTGCCATGCAACTGCAGGCATGGCGGAACTGGTGCAGTGGGAAGCTGTGCATGCCGGTTGCGATATTATCGATACCGCTATCAGTCCGCTGGCGGGTGGCACCTCACATGCGCCGACCGAAGCGATGGTTGCAGCATTCTCCGGCACTGAATTCGACACAGGACTCGATCTCGACCTGCTTCAGGATATCGCCAGTTATTTCCGAAAAATTCGCAAGAAATATAAACGATTTGAATCTGATTTCACTGGCGTGGATACGCGAGTACAAAGCAATCAGATCCCCGGAGGCATGATCTCGAACCTTGCCAATCAGTTGAAAGAGCAAGGCGCACTCGATCGCATGGATGAGGTTTTGGAAGAGGTTCCGCGCGTTCGCAAGGACTTCGGCTATCCACCACTGGTCACACCGACCAGCCAGATTGTCGGCACACAGGCAGTGCTTAATGTCGTCTCCGGCAAAAAATACAAGGTGATCACCAACGAGACCAAGGCATATCTGGCCGGACAGTATGGCAAGGCACTGGGTGAGATTAACCCGGACGTACAAAAGCTCGCACTGGGTGATGAAGAGCCGATCAATGTGCGTCCGGCAGACCTGCTGGAGAATGAACTCGACCAGCTCACCCGTGAAGTCGGCGACAAAGCAACCTCCGTGGAGGACGTGCTCTCCTATGCCATGTTCCCTACCATTGCACTCGAATACTTCGAGGAGCGTGAGTCGGGCAACTTCAAACCGGAACCACTGGATGAACCGGAAGCAGCCCCTGCCACATCAGCAACACCTGGGCTGGCGCCGACTGAATTTAACGTCACTATTCACGGTGAACAGTATCATATCAAAATCGAGGGGACCGGCCATCGCAGCGAAGAAAATCGCCCCTTCTACGTGAAGGTTGATAATGTGCTAGAGGAAGTGTTTATCGAGACACTGACCGAAGTAGTGCCGACTCTGGATGGGCGAGATATCGATGCTAACAAGGCTTCAAAAGGCTCCAAGCGCCCAAAGGCGCGTTCCGATAACGATGTGACCACGCCGATGCCGGGCCGTATTGTCTCCATCAACGTTAAAGCAGGTGATACTGTCAAGGCTGGTGACATGGTACTGGTGGTGGAAGCGATGAAAATGGAGAACCCGGTACACGCGCCGGTCTCCGGTACTGTCGAGACTATCCATGTGCAGGTTGGCGACAACGTCAACCCGGACGAATGCCTGATGCAGATCGCCTGATTGTAAATTAGCTTTCAACAAGCCCTGCCAGTGGCGGGGCTTTGTCTTCGATACCAAACACTTACTTTGCCACAACATGGAACGATCGGTGTGCTTGCCATCATGCAACATGCCACTTATAGTCATATCGCTTAAGGAGTAATATGAGATTCACCCGTAGACATCCCTTCGGGATTCTCTCCTGCACTGAAAATCTAATGCTCCTTTGGTAAATCAATGGCAAACAGCGAGTAGGAGATTCGAGCCATGAGAAAAGTATTTGCGATTGCAATATTATTGAACGTTTCCGCCTGCGTTACCATCGAAGCACCGGAACATTTGGTGGCTGATACCGTAGAGGCAGGCAAGAGTGCCTATCATTCTGTAAAGGAGAGCATGTCTGAGGATGATTCAGCAGAAGGCCGGACGTTTTCTCATCGCTATATGCTTCCTGGCAACGAATTGACGAGCACATCTCATTTCCAATGCATCAATAGTGCGCTGGAAACCGCCAAGAAAACCATGAATATTTACAATGTTCAAATCACGAAGACAGCAACATCCTTAATCGTCGAAGATGGCAAATCTTTTCTGGAATGTAATGTAGTGGTTGCGAATTAGCATATTCGTCTGGCTGTGAGCATGGATTCATGCAAATTTCAGGCGGGCACAAAAAAGAGGGGCTGCTTTCGCAGCCCCTCACCTATAATGGCGCTCCCTGAGCGATTCGAACGCCCGGCCTTCTGATTCGTAGTCAGATGCTCTATCCAGCTGAGCTAAGGGAGCCTGATTAACCTTTTTTTGCTTCCTTTGCAGAAAGCGGCTGGAAACTAATGCTTTTCAGCCAAAGTTTCCAATCGGGAGAATCCGGCCCGAATAGTTCCGGGAACTCCTGATACAGCCATCCACGGTAGATTATCTCTTCGCCCTGAACGACCTCAACAAACGCGGCGGGATTATGCACATTTTCATCCAGAATGTAAGACCCTGATTGCAGTCTTAATCCACTTGCCAACCCCAGCAGGTTGATCTGTATATTCTGTGCGGGAACAGGAACAGGAGTACCGAGCTCTATCTCAATCTCCAGCAAATGCGTGGTTGCCTTATCAAGCAGCACCAGCGTTGCCCTACCCGGCTTCACAGCCCAGACGGGGACTTCGCCTTCAACACCGCCCTTATCGCTGCCATGCGCATCTTCCTGCGCCGTCAGCGGCAGCTGCCACTCAATATCGGCACTCTCCTGCTCACCGCAACTGGCAAGCGAGAGCAACAGGCAGCAGATAACGATCCGCAAAGTGGCGGAGAGAGAGGGATTCGAACCCTCGATACCAGTATAATTGGTATAACACCTTAGCAGGGTGCCGCTTTCGACCACTCAGCCATCTCTCCGTTGTTTTTCGATGCCAGAAAACCACAGACCGGCAAGTGAGATCAAATACTGTTTATTCACCATGCCTCCTGTTCCTTATTTTGCTGGCGGAAGGGGTGGGATTTGAACCCACGAATGGTTTCCCATTGCCGGTTTTCAAGACCGGTGCATTCAGCCGCTCTGCCACCCTTCCAGATGCATCACTTTTTCAAGTCGCGACAATCTAACGATTTGTGACCACCTGTAAACCGCCCATGTACGGTTGCAAAGCGCTAGGAATACATACGCTGCCATCGGTCTGCCAGCCATTTTCCAGGATTGCCACGAGCGTGCGTCCGATAGCAAGTCCGGAACCGTTCAGGGTAGCAACTGGTACCATTTTACCGTCGGCATCGCGCATGCGAATACCTGCCCTTCTGCCCTGAAACTGACCAACGGAGGAGCAGGATGAGATCTCGCGATACGCCTGCTGGCTCGGCAGCCACACTTCGAGGTCGTAGGTTTTTTCTGCTGCAAAGCCCATATCGCCAGCGCACAGCACTACTTTGCGGTACGGCAGCTCCAAGGCCTGCAGGACGGCTTCGGCATGCGAGGTGAGCTTCTCAAGCTGCTCCAGCGCTTTGTCAGCTTCACAGAGATGCACCAGCTCCACCTTGTCGAACTGATGCTGGCGGATCATGCCGCGCACATCGCGCCCGGCTGAGCCCGCCTCACGGCGGAAACACGGTGTATAGGCGCAGTTCAGAATCGGCAACTGGGATGATTCCAGCGTCTGCTCACGGTACAGATTGGTCACCGACACCTCAGCGGTTGGAATGAGATAGGCATCCTCCCCTTCGAGCTTGTAGCTATCCTCTGCAAATTTCGGCAACTGGCCGGTACCGGTCATCGATTTACTATGCACAATCGCCGGAGTCCACACCTCTTCGTAGCCATGCTTGTCGACATGGGTATCCAGCATGAACTGCATTAGCGCGCGTTCAAGGCGTGAGCCAAGCCCCCGCAGCACGGTAAAACGGCTACCGGAAATACGCGCCCCCGCCTCGAAATCGAGAATGCCGAGATCGGTGCCAATATCCCAGTGCGCCGGCACTTCATCGGTTCGCGGCGTTCCCCAGCGCAGAATTTCGACATTCTCTTCTTCACTGGTGCCATCCGGCACAGAAGCATGCGGCAGATTCGGGATCTCCAGCAACGTACCGGCAAAAGCCTCTTCAGCCTCTTTTGTCTCCGTTTCAAGCTGCTTCACAAGGCGTGAAACCTCACCCATGCGCGCCAATTCATCTGCAGCATCCTCGCCCTTGGCCTTTTTCTGGCCAATCAGTTTGGAGACGCTGTTGCGTTCCGATTGCAAGCGCTCCAGTTCGCTCTTAAGCGTCCGCTGGCGCACATCCAGCTCACGTGCCCTGCCCCACGGACTCTCCGGCCCTGTGACCTCAGCGCCACGACGCGCTAGCGCCGCCTGCATCGTTTCAAATTGTGTTCGAAAATCCTTGCGATCAATCA
Organism: Mariprofundaceae bacterium; assembly: GCA_050302175.1. Taxonomy (GTDB): domain Bacteria; phylum Pseudomonadota; class Zetaproteobacteria; order Mariprofundales; family Mariprofundaceae; genus JBNLAN01. The sequence continues at coordinate 38,798 of JBNLAN010000016.1, forward strand.
TTCAGTGATTTCACCGCCTTCGTCCTCTTCGCCGATGATGTCCTCGGCGTCATCCTGCTTCTCGACCACCCGCACAGCGCCCACTACACGCTCATCCTGTGTGCAATCAATCAGCTTCACACCTTGTGTGTTGCGCCCAATCACCGAGACGCCATCCACCTTGATACGAACCAGACGGCCGGTATCGGTCATCATCATCACCTGATCCTCATCGACAACCTGCAAGGCAGCGACCATCTTGCCGTTTCGCCCACCAGTCTTGAGCGTAAACACACCCTGTCCACCACGATTCTGCGCATGGTATTCATCGACTGATGTGCGTTTGCCGAAGCCATTCTCGGAAACCGCCAGCAGCGAAGCCCGCTCAACCACCAGAGTCATCGCAATCACCGTATCGCCTTTCGGCATGCGCATGCCGGTCACACCGCGCGTAGCACGACCCATCGGCCTCACATCCTTCTCAGAGAAGCGAATCGCCTTGCCGCCGCTGGATGCCAGCATGATCTCCTGCTCGCCCTGCGAATAAACCACGGCGATCAAATCGTCATCCGTGTCCAGATTGATGGCGATGATGCCGTTGCTGCGAATATTTTTGTATTCGGCAAGGCTGGTCTTCTTCACCAGCCCCTTACCGGTAGCCATCACGATGTAGCCCTCTTCATCCGAATCGGCTCGAATGGAGAGTGTGGCAGATATCCGTTCATCTTTCTCGAGCGGCAACAGATTCACCAGCGCCTTACCGCGCGTAGCACGTCCGGCCTGCGGCACTTCATACACCTTTTTCCGGAACACCCGGCCCCGGTCGGAGAAAAAGAGCAGAAAGTCATGCGTGGAAGCCACCATCAGGCGCGCCACAAAATCCTCTTCCTTGGTTGCCATGGCGGTCTTGCCCTTGCCACCGCGGCGCTGGGCGCGATACAGACTGACCGCATTGCGCTTGATATAACCCTCGTTGGAAATGGTCACCACCATATCCTCTTCGGTGATGAGATCCTCGACCGATAGCTCGGCGGTCTCGTCCATGATCTCGGTGCGCCGAGGGTCGGCATACTGGTCACGCACGGCCTCCAGCTCTTCCACGATCACAGCCATCAAAAGCTTTTCGTCGGCCAGGATAGCTTTCAGGCGTGTGATCAGGGCCTGCACCTCTTCATACTCGGCTTTGATCTTGTCGCGCTCAAGCCCGGTGAGGCGGTGCAGACGCATATCGAGAATAGCTTGCGACTGCACATCCGACAGCCCGAAGCGACCCATCAATCCAGCCTTGGCTTCTTTTGCATCCTTACTGGCGCGGATCAACTTGATCACTTCATCGATATTATCGAGCGCGATCAGCAGGCCTTCCAGAATATGGGCGCGGGCCTCGGCCTTGGCCAAATCGAACAGACAACGCCGGGTAACTACCTGCCGGCGATGATCCACGAAGTGCAGCAACAGCTCGCGCACATTGCAGAGTTTCGGCTGCCCATCGACAATCGCCAGCAGATTGGTGCCGAAGTTGCACTGCATCTGCGTATGCTTGTAGAGATTATTGAGAATCACTTCCGGGATTTCACCCTTCTTGAGCTCAATGGCAATACGCATGCCGTCGCGATCCGATTCGTCGCGCAGATCTGAGATTCCTTCCAGTTTTTTCTCGCGCACCAGCGTGGCAATGTGCTCGATGAGCTTGGCCTTGTTTACCTGATATGGCAGTTCCGTGACAATCAGGGAGGAGCGGCCAGTGCGCTGGTGGGTTTCCACAATCGCTTTGGCGCGCATGGTGACGGAGCCACGCCCCTCGAGGAAGCCGTCGCGCATCCCTTTACGACCATATATAAAGCCACCGGTCGGAAAGTCCGGTCCCGGCATGATACCCATCAGCTCTTCATCCCCCAGATCTGGGTTACCGATCAGTGCTATGGTTGCATTGATGGTTTCGCCCAGATTGTGTGGCGGGATATTGGTAGCCATACCCACGGCGATACCGGTTGAACCGTTTACCAGAAGATTAGGGAACTTGGCGGGAAGTACTTTTGGCTCATTCAGTGATTCATCGTAGTTGGGCGAAAAATCGACGGTGTCCTTATCGATATCGGCCAGGAGTTCGGCAGAGAGCCTGCTCATGCGAGCTTCGGTGTAACGCATGGCCGCAGGTGAATCGCCATCGACCGAGCCAAAGTTGCCCTGCCCATCGATCAGCACATTACGCATGCTCCAGTTCTGAGCCATTCGAACCAAAGCATCATAAACAGCTGAATCGCCATGCGGGTGGTATTTACCGATCACATCACCAACCACGCGGGCCGATTTCTTGAACGGTTTATCATGCGTGGAACCAAGATCCTGCATCGCGTAAAGGATACGGCGATGCACCGGTTTCAGGCCGTCACGCGCATCCGGAAGCGCACGCCCGACGATCACGCTCATGGCGTAATCCAGATATGAGCGTCGCATCTCCTCTTCGATCAGAACAGGAACTGCTGTATTCAGATTTTCTTCCACCATCGGGAATCCTCCAAAGCGCGAAATGCCTAAATCATGGTGCCCTCGACAGGAGTCGAACCTGTGGCCTACGGTTTAGGAAACCGTTGCTCTATCCTGCTGAGCTACGAGGGCTGAAATTGGAGTCCAATCATACCTGCCGACGTCAACAAATAAACCTTTAAACGTCGAGAAAACGGAAATAATTCCTAGTAATGAATCAGGCTGCGCACAAGGGTATCGTGAAGCCTTTCACTCCCCTTGAGGAAATCGAGCTCAATCACAAAAAGGCAGATGGAAACTTCGGCTCCAAGCGCGCGAACCAGATCAACCGTCGCCCGGGCCGTACCCCCTGTAGCCAGCAGGTCGTCAACAATCGCCACTTTGTGCCCATGATTGAGCGCATCGCGGTGAATCTCCAGCCTGTCCATGCCGTATTCAAGCTCATAATCGATTCCGTGCGTATCGGCAGGCAGCTTGCCGGGCTTGCGTACCGGCACAAACCCAAGCCCGACATGAGCCGCCAGTGCAGCACCAAACAGAAAGCCTCTGGACTCCATGCCGACAATCACTTCCACCTCTTCGGGTAGCTGCTCCGCCAGCGCATCAATCGACGCGCGAAACGCAGCGCCATCAGCTAAAAGAGGCGTAATATCCTTGAAAACGATACCCTCTTTCGGGAAATCCTTGATGTCGCGTATATAGTCGCGCAAATCCTGTGCTGTGTGAGTATTCAAAAATCTCCTCCCGATCAAGCAAGTATCAGGGAAGCATACCGGGGCTTCGTGCAGAATCAATTCTGCATCACTAATTTACGGGTTAAAGCATCTCTTCGAGACTAATGTTTTCAGATTCGACCAGCTTGCGAAGCTTCTGCATCGCCACCACCTGAATCTGGCGAATACGTTCACGAGTGACACCCATATGCTCGCCGATGGATTCGAGTGTCCATGGCTCATTCGTATCTTCCAGCCCAAACCGCAGGCGAACCACTTCCGACTCCTTATCGTTGAGCTGATCCAGCCAGCGATTGATCAGCTGATCACGCACCATCTCATCAAAGTGCCCGGATGGACTCTCAGCCTTTTCATCCTCAGTGATATCGTAGATGGTATAATCGCCATCGCTGTGCAACACCACATCAGCACTCTCCATTGGCAGGTTGATATGCTGCAAATCCTGAACCCGTTGTGCGCTCTTACCGGAGAGTTCTGCAATTTCAGATTCGGAAGGTTCGCGACCAAGGTCGGCGCGCAATCTCGAGGCGACCCGCATCATGGCATTAAACTCCTTACTCACATGTACGGGCAGACGAATAGTGCGAGATTGATTCATTATGGCGCGTTCGATCGACTGTCTGATCCACCAGGTTGCATAGGTTGAAAAGCGACAGCCGTAGCCATCATCAAACTTTTCAACCGCGCGCATCAACCCGAGGTTTCCCTCCTCGATCATATCCTGAAGCGCCAACCCGCGATTGATATACCTGCGTGCGATCTTCACAACCAGACGCAGATTGGCATTGATCATCTTCTCACGCGCACTGTTTTCACCTTTTGCAATTGCACGAGAAAGTTCCACCTCCTCCTCAGCTGTGAGAAGATCATGCTGCGAAATCTCGCGCATATACAGAGTCATTGAATCCACACTGTGACGCTTCGCCATGCTTTCCCCCGAACACCAGGCTATACCCAAAACGTATTTTCGTCATCTGGGCAAGTAAGCGGTCGGATCAACCGGTGTGGAACCGCGCCGCACTTCAAAGTGAAGGTGAGGCCCTGTTGCCCGGCCGGTCTGCCCAACCCTTGCGATGACATCACCTGCTTTCACCTTTGCTCCCTTGCTAACAAGGTTGCGCTGATTGTGGGCATATGCGGTAAACAGATCGTGACCGTGCCGAATAATGATTAACTTTCCATAACCGGCCAAACGATGATCCGAATACACCACCTCACCACTGCCAGCGGCTCGAACAGGCGTCCCCTCCGCTGCAGCAATATCGATGCCATCATGCGCCCGACCATTGCGATTACCAAAATGACTGGTGACTTTTCCACTGAGCGGCCACAGCAATTTACGGCCATTGCTGGCTGGAGGCAGCGACACGGCTGTTGTCTGTTGTGGCTGGCTGCTCGGGTGTTTCTCCGCAGGCTTGCGGCTGTCCTGAGTAGACGGAATCGGCATATACTCGGCACGGGGTGCAGTGCGATGCAGAAACAGCTCCTGCCCGACGTAGATCGCATATGAGGAATCGATACGATTGCGGCGAGCCAGCAGCCTGTAATCAATCCCAAAGCGTTTACCGATGCTGTAAAGGGTATCCCCCCGGCGAACCTGATAGGTATGCTCGGATGTAAGCTTGCCGGTCGCATGGGGAAGACGGCCAGGAACCGTCGTCCTGTAGCAGCCTGCCAGACTCACCAATAACGCAAACAGCAAAAGAATTCTTATCGCATATACCATAAACCTGCAAAGCCCATCGCAACCAGTATTACGACCAGCACCGTAATCCATTCAAAGTACTTTTCAACCAGTTCGCGCATGTAATTTCCACCCCAGCGAAGCAATGCACCCTCCATACCAAAGCGTGCCGCCCGGGAGACCATGGCAGCCAAAATAAACGGCAAAAAGGCAAAATCGAATGCGCCTGCAGCAATCGTGATCACCTTAAACGGAATCGGTGAGAATCCGGCAATCATGACAAACCAGACCCCCCATTCGGTAAAATAACCCTGCACGCTCGAAAACGTATCCATCGCGCCATAAAAGCTCAGAACAGGCTCCGCCACTGCCGCGAAAAGCAGCATACCGATCAGATAGCCAATAACGGCTCCAAAGGTGGAACCCGCGGTTGCAACCAGTGCCAGCCGGAGTCCAGACTCCGGCCGCGCCAGAGCCATGGCAATCAACAAGACATCGGGAGGAATAGGGAACACACTGGCTTCGATCATGGCAATGACAAACAGCGCGATGTGAGCATGTGGATGTGCAGCCCACGACAGCGTCCAGTGATACCAGCGCCTCAATAATGGCAGACGAGGTACATGCCCGATCTCTTCATGTGAATCAGTGATTTTCAACTCCCTGCAACAACGGTACGAACACACAGGAATCGAATGTTTCCCGGATGATGTTGTCGCCCGATTTACTCAAACGAACCAGAATATGCTGCCCCGCATCGCCTTCCGGCATAACCAGCACGCCGCCATCCTTGAGTTGCTCAAGCCAGACATCCGGTGCCAGCCCTCCTGCAGCCACAAGAATCGCATCGAACGGCGCATAATCTTCCCAGCCCAGACGGCCATCACCGCACTTCAGCATCACATTGGCATGCCGCGCCTGTCTTAAATTTTTCCTAGCTCGTTCATGCAGCGCCTGGATACGTTCAATGCTGTACACCCGCTTGCACAACCGGGACAACACGGCGGTCTGATAACCGCACCCCGTACCGATCTCCAGTACCCGCTCCTGCCCCTTCAGTTCTAGAAGCTGGCTCATTTTGGCCACCATATAGGGCTGAGAAATCGTTTGGCCCGAGCCGATCGGCAGTGCAGAATCATGATAGGCGCGACTGGCTAGCGCAGGATCGACAAAAAGATGCCTCGGCACACTCCGCATGGCTTCCAGCACGCGAGGATCGGTAATGCCCCGTGGTTTGAGCTGTTCTTCCACCATGCGTCGACGCGGTCGCTCGTAGGTGACAAGGCTGTTTCCGAGCATGGCGATAATTGCCGGGTTAGATGTGTATGGGGATTAGTAAAGAATGGTCGGGACGAGAGGATTCGAACCTCCGACCACCAGTCCCCCAGACTGGTGCGCTACCAGGCTGCGCTACGTCCCGATTCTGTGCGAAACAAATGCCGGCAATGTTAGTCATTAAGAAGTTCGAGAATCGAAGCCAGCTCTTTCCTCAAGGCCTTCAGCGTATCCTGAGCATCGCTTTGTTCAACGATCTCCGAAATATCGCCATTCATCAAGCGCTTTTTGGCACCCCGTATAGTGAAATTCAGATCATAGAGCAGGTGCTTGATTTGCAGCACAGCATGCACGTCACGATGGCGATAGAAACGACGATTACCGCTCTTCTTAACCGGTTTGATATGGCGGAACTCGGTTTCCCAATAGCGTAATACATGGGGCTCGACACCACAAAGGTCACTGACCTCACGAATCGAGAAAAACAGTTTATCGGGAAGCTCCGGAGCTTCGATACCAAGGTTAGGAAGCTGCTGCAGCTGTGTACTCACTCAGCCTCCTCCACCAAACGTTTCTTCAGAACCTGACTGGCACGAAATGAGACGATCTGCCGGGAAGAGATGGTGATCTCACTGCCGGTTTTGGGGTTGCGACCCCGTCGGGCATTTTTACTTCTCACCATAAAGTGACCGAAGCCGGAAAGCTTGACGTCCTCACTCTTTTCAAGGGAGCCACGAATAACATCCAGAACCGCATCGACAATCTGGCCCGACTCCTTTTTGGAAAGGCCAACCCGTTCGTGAACTATTCTGGCAATTTCAGCTTTCGTCAAAGTATCCACCTTGCTCCGAAAATTTAGAAAGTACTTGCGGAGGTTAGCAGAACATGTTGATTTGTCAAAGCTTTTACCGAATCGACTCTTCGATGATTCCTGCTTTCAGCATCAGGCGCCGATCAGACAGCTGCGCCAACTTCTCACTATGGGTCACCATCGCCACAGCCGCCCCCTCTTCCGCACACAATTCGCGCATAGCACTGAAGACCTCAGCCGCGGTTTTTTCATCGAGATTTCCCGTCGGCTCATCAGCCAGTAAAAGCCTAGGGCGCCCCACCAGAGCTCTTGCAACAGCCACCCGCTGCGCCTCTCCGCCCGAAAGCCGGGAAGGCACATGCCGCAGACGCTCTTGCAAACCTAGCCTGTCAAGCAAGGCTTCGGCACGCTGGTACGCCTCTTGTTTTTCGCCACGAATCAGCAGGGGCAACGCCACGTTTTCAAGTGCCGTCAATTCGGGAATTAAATGGTGCGCCTGATAGACAAAGCCGATTTTGCGATTGCGCACAGCCGCCTGTTGCTTTGCCTGCATATCCAGCAGGGACTCCCCATCAAGCTCCACACTTCCTGAATCGGCAACATCGAGCGTACCGACCACCTGCAACAGGGTGCTTTTCCCCGAGCCGGACTCACCGACAATCGCAACGAATTCGCCCTTCTGTATGGAGAAGTTGACGCCCTTTAATACCGGCACCTCCCCAGACGGAGCATGATAGCTCTTATGAATCTGATTAACTTCGAGCACGAATAAAACCCTAGCGACTCAACAGTGCCTTGATGGTCTCCTGCACTCGCTGCTTCTGGTAGGCGTCAACAATTTTGCGCACGGTCGGATAGGTCGCAACAAGCTCATCGAAACTGGCGCGCTTAAGCTCCATCACCTCAACATCGGTCTCGGCTGCAACCGTAGCTGTACGGGGTCGGTCGGTCCGCAAGGCCACCTCACCGAAAAATCCACCCTCGCCCATTTTTCCGAGGAACACCTCTTCGCCGGGCCGCTTCACATCGTGCGTATAAATATTCACGATACCCGAGCGAACCAGATAAAAGGTATCACCTGCTTCACCCTCGACGACAATCTTCTCTCCAGCGGCAAACGTGCGCAACTCGAAACGATCAGCCAGCGCAAGCCTGGCATCCTGCGGCACACCTTCGAACACAGGGGTTATCGCCAAAACTCTCGCCAATACCCGACGGCGATAGAAATCCTCAACCGTATTCTGAATGCTTGGATATTTTGCAACCCATGCATCAAAGGTGTCACGGTCGATCATCAATACGCTGCATTCGGACTCGGCTATGGCTGCATCGGAGTGGTTCGTGCGCGACATAAAGGCATGTTCACCAAAAAAGTCGCCTTCGATCAGGTGTGAGAACATCCGCATATTACCGGAGGAGTCACGCGTCTCCAGACGAACACTCCCCATGCCGATAATATAGAGATAGCTGCCGTGATCGCCCTCCTTATAGAGGTAGTCTCCGGCATCGACACTGCGTAACTGCAAAGAGTCCATGAAGGCTTCCAGCTCATCGCCCGACAAACCGGAAAGAAGCGGTGTGCGCTCAAATGAGAGTTTGGCCTTATCGACATTGCTGATATTTGTAGTGTTAATCGAATCGACAGAAGAGATCGTGCTGATCGCCCAATCGTCGCCTCGTTCGTTGGAGAGCTCTTTCAGCTTATCCTTCACCTGGGTCTGGGTCGGATCAAGCCGCAAAATGATCTTGTTAATCGCAATCGCCTGAATGGCAAAGCCCTGTTCGGCATAGATATTGGCGATTTTCAGGTAATCCTTGACGGCCCCGTCAGTATCCCCTGTTTTTTCACGCAGTTCGGCCAGCTTCACAAAAGTGCGCAGGTCTCCGGGCTCCTCTTTGTGCAGCTCGGCAAAATACTCCAGCGCCTTTTTGTATTTACCGTCGAGCAGCGCTTTCTTGGCGCTGTTTCTTAATTGTGCAACTGACATACCCGTCTACTCGGAGCGCAATGCGTCAGCGGGCGGAATCCCCGCTGCCCGCCACGCAGGATAAAAAGTCGCCACAATGCCTACAGCCAGACTGGCCACAATAATCACCCCCACAGAAAACGGATCCACACTGGATGGAACATGGTCGATATAGTAAACATCTCCCGACATAAATGTCACCCCTGTAACCTGCTCAATCCATGCCACGATAACATCCAGCTTCCAAGCAACAAGCAAGCCAACGGCAGCTCCACAAAAGGTTCCCAGGCCAGTAAGTAAGCCCCCCATCAAAAGAAAAATTCGCATCACCGAAGCATGCGTGGCGCCAACCGTTTTCAGGATAGCTATCTCCTTACGGCGCTCCATAACCACCATAACCAGCGAAGCGACCATATTGAATACGGCCACCAGCACGATCAGGGAGAGAATCACTCCCATGCCCACACGCTCCATCTGCAGAGCTTTAAAGAAAGAGCGATGCCTCCGCATCCAGTCGGAAACCCATGCGTCCGCAGGCAGATTAACCCGGGCGATCTGTACCACCTCATGGGCCATATTGCGATCCTGCAAATGCACTTCAATTCCTGTGATGCGATCGCCCAGTCGATTCAGGCGCTGCACCCCTGCAAGCGTCGAGACAATAAGCCCGACATCATATTCGTAGAACCCGGAATCGAAGATACCGATCACCTCGAAACTGCGTGCACGCGGAGCCAGTCCGGATGGCGTGACCCCTCCCGACGGCGAAACAAGCTGAATGCGGTCTCCCACACCGACCCCGAGCTTTCGGGCCAGTTCCTTACCGATCACTACCTGAAATATCGACCCGCCAACACCGGAGCTCTCCAGAAATTTACCTTGTACTATATGTCGGGGAATATTGATTTCGCGCCCGGGGTCCACTCCCTTCAGAATCGCGCCAGTCGCTCTGGAGCCTGCCGAAGCCAGCACTTGCGAAGAGATATATGGCGTCACACTTTCCGCACCTGGAAGCCGCTCGGCAATATTTAACCATTCGCGCCAGTTCCCGATGGTGTCTCCGGAACCCTGAATATCGACATGTGAAGAAAATCCGAGAATGCGATCCTTGAGTTCGCGATCCACACCATACATCACCGACAGCACGATGATCAGGGCAGCCACACCGATCGCCACACCAATACCGGAACTCCAGCTAATCAGTGATACGAAACGCTCATCGGAACGGGAGCGAAGATAGCGCCGGGCCAGCATCCACTCATAGCTGTTCGACATACCTTTCCTTATCTCCTTCCCGGCCTCTCTTTCGCCAGACTGAACTCAAAAAATCGCTCCAGCAAACGCGCATCGTCGAAATGCCGTCGCCCGATGAATGCCGTCGCATGATGCCCACGCTGCCGCATAATGCCAACACTGGGAATTCCAAAGCCAAAAAAAGGAATGCGCTCAGCTCGCTCACTGCCCGGAACAAGGCCATGCTGATCAAACAGTTTGCCTGCCTCCAGCGTCTTGTATGGCCTCATACTGTATTGAAGTCTCCCAACAGAACCTTGCTGATTCCGGCGAGTGATGGCATCCAGTTTGATCGTGCGATGCCCCGCTGACTCATACCACACGACAATACGCTGCCGCGCCTTTTCTCCACTCAGCCAGTGCGGCACAAAAGCCGACTCGACCCCATTAACCACCTTTGCACTCTCAACCTTTCCCCCCACAGGAAAAAACATGTGGTAGCAGCCACAATTGTTCATCGTATCGAAAAAGAGAGGCTTTCCGTCATCATCCAGAGTTACCCTGAAGGTGAGCCCATCGAGTGCACCAGCAGTCATATCGATCCACGATTCCGGCATGCGCTGAGAAAACCAGACGACATAGTTAATCTGGAGTAATGCTCTATCTCCAACATAGGTATGGGAGAAATATGTATAAACAACGGGCTCTTCACGAAATTCTCCCGCTCCTGCACCTGGAGTACCGAGCTTATCGTACGGTTCCCTGCTAACCGTTGCCCAAACAGGTGCAAAATAAGCTACCACTCCGCCTGTCTGTGAAGAGTCATCCGGCAACGGTATGTTCAATGCATTATTCGATATCCGTTTGAGCCAAAGCTGGACATCAGGCTCGGCCTGCACAGCAGGCGGCGTGAAGGCCATGCCGCCTTGCATCTCGAAAAGAGTGGGAAGGGTTTTCCCCATATCTCTAATCTCCTGCTGCCACCCATCGACACCAATCTGCACAGGAAAGTACAAAACCGGGTAAAGGCCAACCCAGGCTCGCCAAGTCTCATATTCATCGGGGATCATAATGTTTTGTCGTAATTGCTTAATCGCAGCATCATCCCATTGCATGGCAAGCTGTTTCGCATAGATGGAGGCCATCTGCTTAAGCTCTGCCCGGGATATGGCATTTGTGCCAGAAGAAAATTCAGACACCGAATGATGCGGCAGACGCTCGATTTCCGCCTCAATACCTTCGAGCCCCATAGCGCGCACTTGAGAGAACCAGAGCCGCTGTTGCGCAGGTGTTTCTGCGAAATGCCCTGCTTCAACCCAGAAACGATCCATACGTAAGTAGGGATATCCGGGGATCTTCATGTTTGCGGCATTCGTAGCACCCGTTTTTTCGGCCTGAAGCTGCAACAGATCAAAAAAAGCTTTCGCCTCAATATGTGCCGGAGCAGTCAATTGAATCACCGGTTGTTTTGGCGCGCACCCAACCGTTATTGCCACAATAAGCAAGAACGAAAGAATCATCGCGGGCCGCAAAAACCAGGTCATGCGACTACTATAGTGCCTAATTCAGATATCGCACGTACAGGTAGATGTGTGAGATCACGATGCTTATCAACATCAACAGGAAAGCGTGTTTCAGGAACTGAATAAAACCAATGGGGTGTCCGGCACGCTGGGCAAATCCGGCCACAATCAGATTGGCCGAAGCACCGATCAGCGAACCATTACCGCCAAGGCAGGCCCCGAGCGCTAAAGCCCACCACAAAGGCTGAATCGCCGCCTCTCCGCCAAAAGTCGGCGCCATGTTTTCGATCAGTGGGATCATGGTGGCGACAAACGGAATATTATCGATTACGGCGGAAGCAATGGCAGAGACCCAAAGAATCGCTGCAGCCGTGGCGTTGAAATCCCCGCCGGTCAGCTGCAAGGTCTTTTCCGCCATCAACCCGATCACGCCAGTGTGCTCCACGCCGGTGACCACGATAAACAGGCCGACAAAGAAGAAGATCGTGGTCCACTCCACCTCGGCCATGATCTCTTCGTAGGCGTGATCTTTCTCCGGCAGCGACCGTCCCAGGGTCTGTAGCAACAGCAACGCGGCTGCGCCGAACATGGCAATGCTCGCAGGTTCGAGGTGCAGCGCATGTGCAGCGGTAAAAGCGGCAATCACCAATCCCAGCACTGCGAGGCTCTTCTTGAGCAAAGGAACATCCTTGATCGCCTCGTTTTCGTTGAACTGCATCACAAGTTCCCTGGCCTCATCGGTCGCATGCAGTCCCTTGCCGAACATGAACCAGATCACAACCAGAGTCAGCAGAAGGATCAACGGGATAATAGGAGCCAGATTGACCAGGAAATCGTAGAAACTAAGCCCCGCCTGCGAGCCGATCATTATATTGGGCGGATCACCGATCAGCGTGGCAGTACCGCCGATATTCGATGCAAGTATCTGCGCAAAAAGATACGGATATGGCTTCACATTCAGCGCATCGGTAATCAGCAAGGTCACCGGCGCAATCAGCAACACGGTGGTTACATTATCGAGAAAGGCTGAGAACACAGCCGTCACCACCGACAGCATCACCAGAATACCCCAGGGGTTCCCCTTCACCACCTTGGCGGATCTGATCGCAACATACTGGAACATGCCGGTTTTCTGACTGATTGCCACGATCACCATCATGCCGGTCAACAGGCCGATGGTATTGAAATCGATACCGGCCACGGCCTGCTGCTGGGTGACCACGCCACACAGAATCATCAGTCCGGCACCCAGCAGGGAGAGCACGGCACGGTTGAACTTCTCCATCATAATGATGGCGTAAACGAACAACAGAATGGTTACCGCAACCCATGCCGGATCGAGGCCGAAAATCACCTGTGCAAGATGCTCCGAGCCAGCGTTATGCATCGCATTCCTCGTCTTCAGCCAGCAATTTCAGTCGAAACAGGATATCGGAGGCGGAGATCACCCCGCACAGGCGGTTGTCGTCGTCGACCACGATCACACAGTCGTAGCGATCCTCCGTGAATAGTGCCGCAGCCACCGAAAGCAGCGAATCGTCAGGGTGCACCAATGTCGGGCTCGGCTCCATGACGTCGCGAACCTTGCATTCGCGCAGCTGGCAGAATTTCTGCTTGAATACCCCGATATCGGGTGCGTAGGAGACCCCGTCCAGATCGCCGCTGGCGATATATTTCGGCACGATCCGCCCGAGCAGCGACAGGCTGTTGATCATGCCCGCCACCTTACCATCGCTGTCGACAACCGGAATCATCCTGACTCCGCCCTCCTTCATCAGGGGAATCACCTTGGCGGCTTCGTCGTCAGGAAGTACCGTCAGCACCTCCGTGGTCATGATCTGTTCGGCTAACATTGCGACTCCTTGACGGCACATTGATTACTCAATGGCGATTGCTCAACGGCCTATTCCGGCCTCATATGCGGAAACAGTAGCACATCCCTGATCGAATGCTGGCCCGTCAGCATCATTACCAGACGATCCACACCGATGCCAACACCCGCGGTCGGCGCCATGCCATATTCGAGCGCCCGCAGATAATCCTCATCCAGCGGCGGTGCTTCGAGATCACCGGCCTGCTTGGCCTGCACCTGAGCCACAAAACGGCCGCGCTGATCGTCGGGGTCATTCAGCTCGGAAAAGCCATTCGCGATCTCCTTGCCTGCCACAATCAGTTCGAAGCGGTCGGTCACGCTGGGCTCTTCCGGATTGCGACGCGCCAGCGGCGATACATCCACCGGATAGTGCGTAATAAAGGTTGGGTCAGTGATATGCTGCTCCACCAGATGCTCGAACAAGGCCACCAGATAGTGTCCTGCTTTCCAGGTGATTAAAGGTTTAAAGTCCGGCATCTCCTGCAGGCATACGGTCGCCAGCAGCGCCTTGTCGGTGGCATGCCCTTTAAGATCGGGGCGCTTCTCGAATACCGCCTCATCCAGCCGTACGCGCTTGAACGGCTTGGAGAGATCGATCGACACGCCATCCCATTCGGTTTCTGTAATGCCCAATTCATCTGCTGCGCGGCGAATCAGCGATTCGGTAGTATCCATGGCCATGCGGTAATCGGCATAGGCCTGATAAAACTCCACCATGGTAAATTCAGGGTTATGCGTCGCATCCAGCCCTTCATTACGGAAATTGCGGTTAATCTCGAACACCTTCTCAAAGCCACCGACAACCAGCCGCTTGAGATACAACTCCGGAGCGATGCGCAGGAAGAGCTCCATATCCAGCGCATTGTGGTGCGTGGTGAACGGGCGAGCCGCAGCGCCACCGGCTTGCGTTTGCAGCATCGGTGTCTCCACTTCCATAAAGCCCAGCTCTTCGAAATTACGACGCAGCGACGAAACAACCCTGGAGCGAACGCGGAAAACTTCGCGCGACTCCGGGCTCACCATCAGATCGACATAGCGCTGGCGATAGCGGGTCTCTTTATCGGAGAGCCCATGCCACTTCTCAGGTAACGGGCGCAGGCACTTGGTCACCAGCTCGACTGAAGAAGTTTTCACGGAAAGCTCGCCAGTCTTGGTGCGGAATAATACGCCCCTGGCGCCGACAATATCGCCAAGGTCCCACTTCTTGGTCGGGTTGTAGACCTCTTCACCCAAGGCATCACGATTAAGAAAGAGCTGAATACGCCCTTCGCCATCCTGAATCTGCACAAAGCTCGATTTGCCCATCACACGGTGCGCCATAACGCGCCCGGCCACGGCAACCGGCACCTGTTCCTGCTCCAGCCATTCGGCATCGCGCTCAAAATAGCGATCGGCGATCAGTGCACTGCTGGTATCGGGGCGGAATGTATTCGGATAGGCGAAGCCCTCCGCACGGAGGGCCTCCAGTTTACCTTTGCGAACGCGAACCTGTTCGCTCTCGTCCTGTTGAGGAGCCGGAGCTGCCTCAGGCTTTGCACTATTTTTTTCGCTCATGCCTCGAATCTATAAATCAGGCGCGGCTGTGCAAATCGAGATCGGCAAAGAAGAAGTTGATTTCGATCGCTGCATTTTCCGGTGAGTCGGAGCCGTGTACGGCGTTGGCATCGATGGAGTCGGCATGATCGGCACGGATGGTGCCCGCTTCGGCTTCCTTCGGATTGGTGGCGCCCATCAGCTGGCGATTCAGGTTCACGGCGTTCATGCCTTCCAGCACCATCGCCAGGATCGGGCCGGAGCTCATGAACGAGCAGAGGTCGTTGTAGAACGGACGCTCCTTGTGAACCTCATAAAAACGTCCTGCTTCGGCAGCGGAAAGATGCGACATGCGAGTGGCGATAATCGAAAGGCCGTTCTCCTCGAAACGGCGAATGATGTCACCGATGACGTTTTTCTTTACTGCGTCCGGTTTGATAATTGAAAGCGTACGTTGAACAGCCATGAAAATCCCCTCTTAGCTTAAGAAAAAAGCGCATAAACTGCGCTGTGTTAAAATTGTCGCGGCACTATAGTCCAGCCCTACCGAACTTCCAAGCACTTCGGGCAAAAAAGGAATCGAACCTATGTTACCCCAACTTCCTCGGCCTGAAATACCCGCTCGATGATGCCGCCGCCGAGCAGTTCGTCTCCGGCATAAAAAGCCGCCACCTGCCCCGGCGCAGTGGGCGGTTGCGATTTACTAAAGCTCACACGCAGCCTGCCATCCTCCCGCGAAAATTCGCAGGCGGCAGGCTTCGAGGCATAACGCAGTTTGGCTTCCACAGGTTCGCCCGCGGCAGGCTCGCGTATCCAGCTCAGTTCGCCAACCGTCACCCCGGCAATCATCGCTTCGTCCGGGTGCGCCACCACCACCTCGGCTTTGTCGCCATTTAGCGCCACCACATTCCATGGCCCGCCGGAAAGCCCCAGCCCCTTTCGCTGCCCGAGCGTATAGTGCGCAATGCCTGCGTGCCGACCGAGGATGCGGCCTTCTCGATCCACGATATTGCCGGGCACGAAGCCCGCCTTCGCCCCTTCCCGTTGCAAAAAGGCGATGCGGTCGCCCGCCGGGATAAAGCAGATATCCTGGCTCTCGTGCTTGGCGGCAGTCGGCAAAGCGAACCTCTTCGCCAGTTCGCGGGTTTCATTTTTCTCCAGGTGCCCCACAGGAAAGATAATGCGTGCCGCCTGCTCGCGGTTGATGGTGGCAAGGAAATAGCTCTGGTCCTTCACCGGGTCGTTGCCTTTGAAGATATGCACACCGGATTCGTTGTCGCTGCGCTGCACGTAGTGGCCGGTCGCCACGTATTTGGCTCCCAGTTCGTCGGCGGCTTCGAGCAGTGCGCCGAATTTCACGAAACGATTGCAGCGCTCGCAGGGGTTGGGCGTGCGCCCGCTTTCGTAGTCGGCGATGAACGGGTCGATCACATCGCGCCGGAATGCTTCGCGCATGTCCATGCTGTAAAATGGAATCCCAATGGTATCGGCCACGCGGCGGGCGTCGTAGGAGTCTTCCAGCGAGCAACAGCTGCCGTGGCCTTCCACATCATCGCGCGAGTAGTCCCATACGTTCAGGAACACGCCGACCACGTCCGCGCCCGCCTCTTTCAGCATCGCCGCCATCACCGAGGAGTCCACGCCGCCGCTCATGGCAGCAATCACGCGCACACCCCTCAATGCCGATAAATCACCCTGCCTGATCATGCGCCGGATTATGCATAGATGGATTCATGCATGCACCCGGCAATCACAAGAAATAGTATACTGTCCCCGATTTTCCCTCATCATTAAGTCAAACTACCAATACCGATTCAACATTCAAGACCTGACCCCTTCTACACTTAATTACTTGTCTGACACAGAACGTTCGGATGAAATGGCTTCATTACGCTTAATTTCATCCACAGAAAGAAGCGAAATACTTCTGTAGAGCGTGATCAAAAGAAGAATATATGAGACAAAAAATGCCAGCACGCCAAGAAGGAATAATTGCAATATAGACTCGGCACTAGTGTAAAATCTAAAAAGTAATAAATTGACGTTCAAGCATAGAAAAAAAAATAATGCAAAGTCTCTTGTATTCATAGACCTAGAAATCACCCTGTTACATGACTTGCATAAAACTCCTTTATTACTGTAAAGCAGTGGAAGATAATCCCGAATAGTTATCTTTGAATCACAATTTGGACAGTTTTTCATTTCTTCCCCCAGCAAACCGTTGAGAGCTTTAATAGTTGGCTAAATAGAATTACCCAAAAAATAGCAAGAACCGCCGCAGCACATGCCATGGCAGCAACGTTTGGAAAAAACAATATAGGTATCAGGGCAGATAGGAACAACATTGGAAGTACCACGGTCAATACAATTTCAGGCCAGTTATCACAATTCATTGAGCTGAGAACATCACTGGAAAGGAGAATCACTGTTGCAATCATGGATAGAATTATGGCTAGTTCAAAATATATCGACGGTATTAATAATACGAATCCAATGAAAAAAAGGAGGCCTGCTATCCAACCGCAATTCTCACAACCTCCACCATTCAATCCACAGCTTCCTCCACCATTTAGTCCACCAACCAGCCGATATTGAATTATACTCATGGGGTCAGGTCTTGAATATTGAATCATCGCCCCTCCCACGCCTTGATCACCTTACTCACCAGAGAATAATGAACCCCTGCATAATCGGCTATCTCACGCATGCTATAACCCTGACCCCTGTACGCCTCGCTCATCCATGCTCCCCGCTCATGCTCCTCATTCACCAGGTCTTCAAGGCTCCGCCGTGCAATATGTTTCTGCATTCTCGGTACTTCAGACCCTGCCTTCACTTTCTTTTGCGCACCCTCACGAAACTCATCGCTTCCCAGAACATTCGATCCCGCCGATCCCAGCAAAGGTGCATCCGTCAGCGGAGCATCAGCTACATACTCCCTATAACGTTTTCGACTGCCTCCAAACTGTTCCAACACCCAATCCACACTATCGAACTTGCGTGCCTTTTCCGTGCCAGCCGTAGCCCGATAGCTGCTCCAACGCCACGCCTCAACATCCTTGACCATGCCAGCCGCAACAGGGTTACGCACAATGTAACGGCAAAGCGACAACAGATGGGCATCTTTCTCCACCAAAATGGCCTTGTAGCGACCCTGAAAAACATGCCCGACCCTTGAGTACTTCCGGTTGAACCGCTGCGTATATACCCCATTCAACTGGCGCATTCCCTGACTCAAATTACCTTTGGGGGTTTCGATCATCAGATGGTAATGGTTCGTCATCAGGCACCAGGCATGGCAAACCCAACCCAACCGATCTATCACAAGAGTCAGCACTTCAAGAAACATCTCCCTGTCTTCATCAGACACGTAAATGTCCTCTCTCCCATCCCCTCGGGCTGTCACATGATAAACAGCACCCGGATATTCAATTCGCAACGGTCTCGCCATTAAGTCAAACTACCAATACCGATTCAACATTCAAGACCTGACCCTTTCTACATCGCTTTCTACATCGTTAAACCCGGGCTAGTTCAACCTGACCCCTTCCTTCTATGTTTACTATTTCCGAGAATAGGCTGAAGCTATCAATTTATGGAGTGAGACATATGTGATAAAAACACCAGCTAAGAGCAATATATTCGAGATTTTATCACTAACGACAATCGAAGCAGACACCAATACAACCCACAGGAAGAAAGAAGTATATAAACATTTATTCTTTTTATTAGTCTTCCTTGAAAAAATAAAAACTAACAACCCTATTAAGACGAAACATATTGAGATAACCACAAGAATCGTAAGTTCAACCGTCCATAATAGGTTTTGAATTCTATAACCAACAAAGTTGAGAATAAACGTAACAATAGATGCTAAAAAAAGAGAGATTGATAATGTCAAAGAATCCATTTTCATCTTTTCTGCCTCTGATTTTGCTGACAAGAATAAGCAACTAATGCGAATGCTGAAATCGCTAGAACTACTGCCAATAGTGCGACAATAAATGCGCCTCTCATTAATGCGATTTGCGCAAAAAGACCTAATATGAGGAGTAATGGGAAAATCAGTGAAATATTTACAAGCATACAATCTTCATAACTTTTATAAACCACCGTTAATTCGCCCGCATAAGCCGTGCCACTTATCATTTGGAATATTTGATTCAGCACTGATCCTATCCAGACAGATATATTATGGTCTGTTCTCCCCCCATTCATGCCATCACTAATACGGTATTGCCCATCGCCTGTTATCGGATCGACAATAGCATACCCCGCCCCTGTCCAGCCCCCTACTGTAAGGTTTGAAGCGTGTGCAGTGACTTCCTTGCCTGCCGCAACTGCGGCATTGATCTCTCCCATTGCGAATGGAGAAAGGGCAAGTCTTGGAATGACTGTTGCAGCGTTCTGTTGATTGATCTGATAGACAGGCATCCCCTGACTGGCTGCCACGCTAAACAGCTTCATGGTTGAAACTGCCTGGATCGGCGCTGCCGATGTGCTGAACATCTGCTCCGGAATCTGATGCTCTAGGGAAGATGAAAGCATACCAACTGCACGGAGGAAAAAGGGGACGCTACCCTTTTATTCATTTGTGTCCCCCGAAATAACAATACGATCAAAGTGAATGAGCAGCTCTCTAAAATAGTCCTTCAACCTCGGAGTATTCGCTTTTTCCTGCAATTCTTCCTGAGAAACCTTTGGCATGTTTAATTGTTCATACTTGGCGAGTTTTGGATTAAGAAATATCTCCTCTGCTAGAGGGTTTATACCATAGTGATCAATCTTCTCTATTTTATCGTCATTTTTCTCTAATGACACTGATATCATGAGACCCCTAAACAATTCTAATTCTTCAATGTTTACATGTGCAGTTTTTTGTTGATTTACCCAATTATATATTTTATCCAAATCTATTTTTTCTACTGAGTTGACCTTGCTATCATATCCCATTGATTTAACGATTTGCTGAGTCTTCTCTATACTGCTAAAGGCATGAAGTTTGTCTTTAGGTAAAATGGGCAACAAATGATAATCTTGACCAGTAGATTCATCCATACCATATATTATCGGCACATAATGCACTTTATTTCCACGCGTAATTTCAAATACATACATTAAGCATTCCTCATAGCTTAAAACGACACTCAGCAACATCCGGCGGGAAAGGATCACCAACGTTTCTTACAGCCGGACGTGAAATTAACCCGGGAGCACATGGAACAGGTTGAGGGCAACCCACTTCAAATGGAAGAAACCGTGGATGGAGTTGGGAATACCCCGAGCTTTTGCACTGGTAAATACATTGATTCCAACCTGCTGGAGCCCAAAATCAAAGGGATAAGGGGTCAGAGCCGTTATTCGCCTATTAACCATTATTTGCCGTCGACCTTTTGTTCCATACGCTTAATCGCATTGGCATATACAGGGCTTTTGTTCACCATATCGGCAACGCGATATTCACGCAGCGCCTTACTCCACTGACCGGCCTCCTCATAAATCCTGCCGTTATTATAAGATGCACTTGCCCGAATAGCCGAAGCCGATTCCCCTGATGCCAATCCGATTGCTTTGTTATTTGCCCAGATTGCATCCTCTATATGCCCGGCCTTTTGGTAGGCCAGGCCCAGGTTGCCAAATGCCTGAGCATAAGTTCCATCGAGCTCGACCGCTTCACGATACAGACGAATCGCCTCATCGTAATTGTGGGCACGATATGCTTTTTCGCCTTTTTTGTTCAATTCCCGCGCAGCTTCCGGATCGTTTCGATAATATGAAATGACCTGCGGTGCCTTGCCATCCACGCCCCCCAAACTCAAATTACTCATATTGGAGGCCGGATCGAATGGCACGTCACCCAGCTTGTTAATGTCTTCGATTTCACCACTTTCGGTTATCGCGAAAACTCTCCAGAAATTGCCGGCTGCCATAAATTCCGGTTCCGGCCAGGGGCCGACCGGAGGCACGGCGTAGCTCTTGATAAGCTTATCCCCGACATAAACAAATACCTTAGCCTTGCTACTTATAAGCACGCGCCAATTTGACTCATACTTGCTCGCATAATCATGCACGGCATAGATATAACGCTGACCATGACGCCTGCGATTAATCGTAATCGTTTCAGGCCCGTACCCATTGGTATCGTTCACATCCAGTGACGCGCCATCTCCTGTCATGGCATTGAAGTAAACGTGGTTACCCGGATAAAAAAGATGAGCATCAAGATTCCATGGCTTGTCACTCCAGGTCAGAACGATCCGCATACCGTCCAGATTGTTCTTCCCCTTCTCTGCGGCACTCGAAGCCTGAGCGTTGATTAGTGAAGCAACCGCACTTCCAGCGACGCACAGGAAAGCAAAGAATATGGCTTTTTTAAAATGAATCATTATCCCCTCACATTGTTTTCCATTACAGAGCATCAATGGTCAATGGGATCAGAGCCCTTTTCCACCAAACGAAATCGACTGCACAAATTTCGTGAACAGAGCGCGATCCGGCTCGCTATAGTCCACCTTGGAGAGATGCAGATCCACCCAGACTCCATCCACGACATAGTGCGCATTCATATTGCGCTGTTTCAGATCCATGCCCTTCACCTGCCCCAATGTATATTCAGACACAAACACATCGCCGACTTTGGAGCTCTGCCAGTCACTCCTGCCGGAGCCACCGGACTTCAGTCTGCCCAACAGAAAATCCCGGCACTCTTTGCTGTTGCGGCATTTACGCGCTGGTTCAAAGTTGAACGAAACATTTAACCCGCTCTTTTTATCGGTCAGGAAATAATACGGGCGGGCATTGTCTTCCATCTCCACATGGAGCCCGCCTTTCGGAAATTCAAGAAACGACTCTTTGGTGGGAAGAGTGATTCGATATCTGGATTTAATTTGCTTCAATGAAGAGATACCACCCTCAACATGAGTCGCAGCTTTGATCACCTTCAGGCCTGAATCCACGATATCACTTTGTCCATCATTGGTGAGAATCGTGAAAGTGATAAGCAGCTTGCCGGTGCGAGCCATCCCCTGAGTCAGATATTTGTATTCCCCCGGTTTGGGGGCACGATCAGTTGCTGTGAAATAGTAGCCTCTTGCACTTTTGCTTTTGAGCTCTTTCACCCGGATATTTTTTTCAACTGCACTGGCCTCAGCCTCTTTGGCAGTTGCTGCCACCTGCGCCTGCATAAATTCCGCACCGGGTAACTCTTTTCCAGGCGGTGCCCACATCGGTGTTACAAGAATAGTGAAACCAGCCCCTGATCTGGGCGAAAAGGTAATGGTCGGGTAAGGCGAGTCATCCGGTTGTTCGGATGCAGCCTTCCATGCCTTCGGCACCGCAAACTGGACTGTGCCATTTCCTTGTAGCTGGAACTCGCGATTCTCTGTGCCTTTGGCATACGCAGGCATAGAGGCCGCTGCAAACAGCGATAGCAACACCGCACCAAACAAGCATCGCATAGCGAGTGCAATATTCTTTTCTCTCATGATTGGCTCTCCTCTCCCATGGGCTCCCATCAACTCCAGTTGTCAATCGCCATTCCAGAGGTTTAACTGATTCCGGTCAAGAAATTTTCCCAGCCGCATATAGCAGAAACAATCCTTGCTGGACGCATATGACCGCATGTTTAAGATGGCGAGCTGTGAAGCAATATTTGGCCAAACGATTACTCGGCATGCTGCCGCTCCTGCTCGGCATCACCATTATCTCCTTCGGCATGATGCATCTGGCGCCGGGTGAGCCAGCTGTGGTCGGCGCTGAATTCAACCCCAAAATCTCGGCCAAGGATATCGAGCGCCTGCGTGCCTACTACGGGCTGGACAAGCCCATCATTGAGCAATACTGGATGTGGCTGAAGCGTCTGGCTGTGCTCGATTTCGGGAAATCATTCTCCTCCGACAATCGCCCTGTGCTCGATAAAATCACCGAGCGACTGCCGATCACTCTATGGATCAACATCCTCGCCATGGCACTGATCATGGCGATCGCCATTCCTATCGGTATTGCATCGAGTGTGCGGCAAAACTCATGGTTCGATCGAAGTATGACCGTGTTCGTATTTATTGGCTTCGCTATCCCCTCATTCTGGCTCGGCCTGCTACTGATGCTCACCTTCGGCGTAAACCTCAACTGGCTGCCGGTATCGGGCATCCACGACTATAACTGGAAGCAGATGGGCTTCATCGAACAACAACTCGATCTCATGCAACACCTGATCCTGCCGGTGTTCGTATCTGCAATTGGAGGGCTGGCCGGTATGAGTCGCTTCATGCGCACCGGCATGCTGGAGGTGATCCGCTCCGACTACATCACAACGGCACGTGCCATGGGCGTGCCGGAAACCTCGATCCGCTACCGGCTGGCGCTGAAAAACGCACTGCTGCCCATTATCACACTGCTTGGTCTCTCCATTCCGGGGCTCATCGGCGGCTCGGTAATTGTGGAGTATCTTTTCTCGATTCCGGGCATGGGGCGCCTGTTTTACGAAGCCGTGCTCTCCCGCGATTATACGGTGGTCATGGGTATCACGGTGATCGGTGCGGTACTGACGCTTTTGGGTAACCTCATTGCCGATCTCTCCTACGCCTGGGCCGATCCGCGCATCCGGCATGGAGGGAAATCGTGAACCGCTCGGCACTAATGCAAAGCGCCAGGGCGCATCCTCTGCTGTGGGCTGGCGGTGCGATTGTTGGCACTGTGGCATTGCTGGCACTACTCGCCCCTTTTATTTCCCCCTACAACCCAACTGATCTCAATGTGAAGCACATCCTGCTGCCGCCTTCGCTCGAGCATCTCTGCGGCACCGACACACTGGGCCGCGATATCTTCTCACGCATGCTCTACGGCGCACGCGTATCGCTGGCGGTAGGTTTTGTGGCTGTAGGCATCGCCATCCTCATTGGTATTGCGCTGGGGGCGACAGCCGGCTTCTACGGCAACCGCATCGATACGCTCATTATGCGCACCACCGACATGGTGCTCTGCTTCCCCACCTTCTTCCTGATTCTGGCTGTGATTGCTTTTCTGGAACCCTCGATCTGGAACATCATGATCGTGATCGGGTTGACCTCGTGGATGGGTGTTGCGCGGCTGGTGCGCGCCGAATTCCTGAGCCTCAGGGAGCGTGAGTTCGTGCTGGCAGCGAAGAGCCTTGGGGTCTCCTCCATCTCCATCATGCTGCGCTACATGCTGCCCAACGCCATGGGGCCTATTCTGGTCTCCGCAGTGCTGGGCGTGGCAGGAGCCGTACTGGTTGAGTCTGGCCTGTCGTTTCTGGGGCTGGGCGTGCAGCCGCCCGACCCATCGTGGGGCAACATGCTAACCGAGGGCAAGGACAATCTTGATATCGCTTGGTGGATGTCGCTCTATCCCGGGCTCGCCATCCTGATCACGGTACTGGGATACAACCTGCTAGGCGAAGGTCTGCGCGATCTGCTCGATCCAAAAATGACCGCGAAATCGCGCACAAACTAAAATTCCAGCGCATCTCCAGTTGCAAGATCGCTCTCTTCGGCCAGCAATATCTCCTGCAACAGCGCCATCACCAGCATACGATTATCTTCCTGCTTGCGCGCATCGACCGTAAAAATCGGTATATCACCTGAATCAAGTTCTGCAGCCAGCTTCTCCAGAGGCATGGCATTCGGTAAATCCTGCTTGGTAGCTCCGATCACAACCGGAAAGTCTGCAATATCCTTCCATACCTGAATCATCTCTTTGGCTTCGCTGACAGCCCTGTCGGCAACAGTATCGACAAGCAACACGCCGCCCAAAGCCCCTTTGGAAAGTATCTTCCACATAAAGGCAAAACGGGACTGCCCCGGCGTACCGAACAGGTGTACGGATAGCTCGTCATCGACCTTCAGAATACCGAAATCCATTCCGACAGTGGTCATGGCCTTGAACTGGGACAGCTCGCCCGTGGTGGGCACATCCTTGCCCGAAAACTGCTCATCGCTGACATGCTGAATCAGCGTTGTCTTACCTGAGCCGAATGGGCCGGAGATGATAATTTTTGCAATTGCCATGGACCTGCTCCCTAGTTCCTATCCCTGCAAAACCACTATCATGCAACAGCTCGCAGTCGTGCCAGAATGCGTGAGGCAAAACCGACAGGACGACTGACCCTGGCGACACTTCTCTGTGCAACCGGCAAAAAATAGCCTAGGCAGTAACATGTGATCACGATGCGCAGCTTGCGAAGCATCATGTCCGCATCCGTGATGTCAAGGTATGAACCCAGGTTGGCGCCACGCTCAGCAAGGCCCATCTGATACAGCACCTGGTATTCATGGAAATCTTTCGGGTTCAGGCGGAAAATTATCGCCGCCTTCAGGCGCACTGGTGGCAGCTTGGAGAAACATTGTCGAAACACTGCCGCACGCACGTGATGCAGATGCAATCCCGCTAAAGCCCGGGTAAACACCATCTTGGCTTCCATTGGCACAACAATTTTCGGTTTCGATGGATTCCAGCGAAAACGTAACACCGGCTTCTCAATCACCTGCCTCAGCAACGCAACGGCTTCGCCCTCCCCTTCCAGCATACCGTGCTCAATGCGAAGGTGGGCATTCCAATCTTTACCTTCAAAATTTATTTCCCAACATTGTCCGCTAGCCAACAATTTACGCAACAAATCGAGGTGTTTCAGTTCATGACTCGCCTGTTCCTGCTTCGGCATCTATAACTCCTCACCTGTTTCAAGGCCCATCACAACAACCCCCAGCCTGAATATGCCAGCCGCAAGCAAGCGACTGTTCGGAAGCGATTACGTACCCTAAGCACATGATAAGGCATTTGCCCCTCACCCGAATTTTCTCGGATATCGCAAGTCCGGCTCTTCAGAATACATAGCATTTTTCACGCCAACACTAGACTGGAGATGATGGCACCCTCATGACATCGACAGGCACCGGCACATCCATTAACGTGCCGAAATGGATGGGGATATCAGAATCATCGGCTCGATTTCCGGAAAACAGGAAGCGGCATCCTGTATTGCCGCACTACTTACTGCATCCGAGGAAAGCCTGACACATGGCGGAGATTTTACTGGCAAGCCGATCACCAGCATCAAAGCCTCAGCCACCCACATTCTTAAACTGCATATGGGGGGAGGATTCTCTGACGAAAAGATTGCCACTTCGTGGGTAATGCACAATCTTGAAAAAAATCGCCAGAGCGGCCTTTACCATCCTGATAAAACATGGTTTCTCATCGAGCAGGATCAAACCTGGCATGCGGGCAACATTACCCCGCGCATGCAACCGTTGCATGTACTAATCGAGCAGTGCGGGCCAGCGCAGGCCATGAGCTGGCTCATCAAAGTTTGCAAAATCTATATCTCACACGCAGCCAACTTTCAGGATCGTCTCGATGAAGGTCTCTCTAATTTCGGATTAGCCGATGATAACCGCCTCTATTATCTCGATGACGACTTCTATACATGGGATCACTTCCTCTCATTCACGCACATGCTTGCCGGCTGGTTCCGGCACTATTCCGGTAGCTGGCTCGATGAAACAAAGGCGCGGGAACTTGGCAGACAACTATCCTCCATAATCCACGAGGCATTCGACAATACTCCCGGCATCGATTCGGTCCATGTTGTCTATGAACACCTCGGTTCACAATTCCTGCATAACCAAGCACAGGTATGTGCCGAGCATTGTCGCCAGGAACTTATGGAAGCAAGCCACAATGTGCAACCCGAATCGTCACATAAGTCGGACGCGCTGCATCCCCATACAACGGAAGTCAGCACATGGCTGAACGAAGATGAGCCAATCGGTGTACTCGCTGATGTGCACGCGAATCTTCCAGCATTGCGTGCGGTGCTGGAAGAACTCGATCGACAAAATATCCAAAGAATCATGGTTGCCGGCGATATTGTCGGTTACGGCCCTCATCCGGCCGAATGCATTGAGTTATTAAGCGAACGCGGCGCAGCTTGCCTGCGTGGCAATCACGACCATATTGTCGGCACGGGCGTGCCTGTAGCAAGTATGCAGGGAAGCAGGCTCATCGCCGCAGAATGGACCATCAACCATCTTGATGAACATTATAAACGTTGGCTAACTGCGTTACCGCTTCAATGGCGTTTCCCACCATGGATTGCTATGCATGGGGCACCCATGGACCCGACCTTCTTCAATGCTTATATCTACGACCGCACGGCCGAACGCAACCTGCAGTGGTTACAGGCCAACCAGTTCGACTTCTGCCTGCACGGGCACTCTCACTTGCAGGGTATCTACTGGCTTAAACAAGGTAACATTCGCTACGGCAAAGGGGCACATGACGCCATCCTGCATAAAACTTCACTCATTTGTCCCGGGTCTGTGGGGCAACCGCGAGGAGGCATTCCGGGGGCGGAATTTGCAATTCTTCGCCCAACCTCCCACAAAATACAAATGAGAATCATCGATTATGATCTTGATGAAACCATCCGGGACATGCGACGGCATCGGCTCCCCGGACAACTTATGCAACGGTTGCGTAACGGCATATAATCTCCCCTCAAAACGAAAAAGGCGGCCCAAGGCCGCCTTCCCCGCTATCACACCCCCTTTGCTCAGGGGCAAAATGGAACCACTTCAACCAGGGCGCGACGCATCGCGGTCCAGCCCATGCCAAGATTGGCCTTTCTGGAAGTGACCATCACAACCAGCGCATTGGGCTTATCTTTTGCGATCGCCATAAAATGGTAGGTCGCCTCTGTCGACATCTGCACTTCCTGAATGCTGTTCTTTACTTCTACCCCTCGCTGGGCACTTAAAAGTTTCTCAACAGTTGATACGGTCTTGCCACGGAACATATCAACCGCTGCAGCTGCCACCGCATCAATGTAGGATTGTGTAAAATATGGAACGGTGTGATACGCTCCCAGCATCAACCCTGAATCGAGATCAACGACCGAGCAGGCCAAGCCTCCATCCACATCATCAACCAACGTCTTTAATACCTCATTTAGTGTGCTCATGCGCGCTCCTGTTCTTCATTTCGATCATTTCATTTTTGACTCGCTCTAACAATGCTTCCGGGTTATTCAGAATATCGAGACCCCTGATCTCCTCCCCAAAGCGTTTGGTTGCCCTGTTAATCGAATTTGCAGTCCGGCGAGCCGCGGTTAATACCAGGCCAACGTTGATTTCCGCCTTACCGATCACAGTAAGAATTAGCCCTCCGGCATGTAGAAGTACAAGGGTGCTGGATTCAGCCTGACTGATCACATTGTCGACCAGCGCCTTGCCAGCCTGCCCGGCCAGTGCATCGGCAAGCGATAACAACGATGAACTCATGGCGGCAATAGAGTCCGGCTCGATACTTGCGTCGGTGGAAGCACTGGTAACCAGCAAGCCATCCTGTGAGGACAGCACAGCCCCGGCAATCATATCCGACTCTGTTACCAAATTACTTAATTCTCGTTCGCAGATTGAAACATCCTGATCGGTGAGCTTAATCATGTGCCATACCCCTCTGCACTTCCAGTTGATAAAGCTTCTTTAGCAAACCTTGTGCCGAACACGCATTGTCTCATATTAGCACGGCCAGTTTGCCACACACATCACTAAGAAGCTGTGCGGCCTTTGAGGGCACTCTGACAGTAGCCACCAGCAAAATAAAGTGGCTTTCACCTGCATCGAACCCCCTGAGCAACAAGGCATGCGGCCCCCCTTTCGGAACAATGCACACGATTCCTAACCCGGCCTCCATTCCTGAGGCATTGGCTATCTGTTCGCCGCGACGAACCCATTCGGGCAATAGCGCCGCCAGCTCAAACTGTTCGGCGGTACCGGATTGACACACAGCAAGGCCCTCCGTGTTAATAATGGACATCCAGACAAAGTCATTCGTCCGACGCGTCTCTTCCAGAAACTGCTCGACTTTCAACTCCATTGCTTACCCTCTCCCTCTTTACTACTATCGATACACAGAGGCTGTGAACATGGTTTATCGTCCGGCTTGCCGATCAAGTCAACCATTCTCAAAAAGATTTTGGGACAGCCCGTCAACAAGGAGCAAGATTGGTACCGATGGAGCTTGAACAACTGAAAGAGATGGCCGAGCTTCATCCTGGCAATCCGCGTATCCTCAGAGAGTATGCCGATGCCTTGATGGGAGCAGGGCATATCATACACTCTCGTCGCATCATTCAGCGTTTGTTCCGCCGTCTGACCAACACCGCCCGTACGGAAGAGGCGCATGAACTCATGGAGACTTATGGCAAGTGGGTTTGCGGTGAGGAGGAGACGCTACGCAGCCTCGGCGATGGCCCTTTCCTGTTGTTAAATGATAAGCAGGCGCAAGATGGATTACTCAAACGCAGCCGGAGAAAAAGACTCAAGGAGGGTGAAGTTCTGTTCCGGGCCGGCGAGCCTTCAGATGCAATGTACCTGGTGCTTGAAGGTGAACTTGCCATTTTCCTGTCATCCGGACACCAGACATCGGGCCCCACTCTGCTCAATCTGGTCAGACGAGGGGACTTGGTTGGAATGAGTGTACTGATTAAGGATCGTGCCGTACGTACCGCCGATGTGTTTGCCAACAGCAATGCCCTGGTACTTCAGTTCAATGCGCAACAGGCGCGCGAGGCATTGGCACGATACCCTGAACTGGAATCCCTGATTGAAGAAGAAGGCACCTTGCGAGAGAGAATCACGGGTCTGGGGCATAACCCGGCATTCCTTCGTATTCCGCTCTCGGAGCGAATTGTCATCGCCGAACAAACGACAGTGATGCGAATTCACACCCCCCAGATACTTAAAGAGGAGAATCAGGTGTGTCCGTTTGCCGCGGTTATCCTCTCAGGTGAAGTCGAGTGTTACTTCCAGCTGGGAGGTAAGCAGCATTACTCCGGAAGCCTTTATTCCGGTTCCTTGATCGGGGCCGAAAAAGTACTTGGTAACCCCCCAACTCCCAACCAGCTCGTTGCCAAAACCGGCACATCATTGCTGACCATCCCCAGGGATGTGCTCGAAGATATCGCCGACGCATCACCGGAATTTTTACAGACAGCGAAAGAGATTGCCGAACAACAAGCCTTCCAGGACAACGAAACGGTTCGCGTCCTCCATAAGCAACAAGCCTCAAGGGATAGTAAAGATGACGGATGAAGAGTTGCATCAGCAGGGTAAACACCGGGAAATGGTCCGTGAGCATATTGAAATGCTTATGCCAATGATGAGCTCGCTACATACCAAATTCTATACGCACCTTTTCCTGATCGATCCTGCGCAAGCGACGGTATTCAATGGTAGTGCCGTCGCTCTGAACAGAAAGTTCATCAATATGATGGCGACATTCAGAAGCATCCGGCATCTCGAAAAGATGCATACAACGATTGAACACCTGAGCCAAAGGCATGTGACATACGGACTCCAGCCAGAACACATCGAGCCCTTCGGAAAGGCTTTAATCGCAGCGCTTTCGGAACAACTCGGCGATCAATTCACCGACGAACTTCGTACGGCATGGATTAGCACTTACGATCAGGTCACGTCCATTATGAAAAGTTCCATACGGCAACACCCTGAGTGGCTGGCAAGCCAACCGGAAAAAGAGACCATGCATCTCGATGCCGGACTGCTCGAGGCGATCGGAGATACGGAGATCGTGCGTAATGTACATACCCGTTTCTATAACGAGATTTTCGAGGACGAATGGCTGGGGCAATTCTTCTACGGCAAAAGCAAAGAGGCCCTGATCAGCAAGCAAACCAATTTTATGGTAGCCTGTTTCGGCGGTCCGAACCACTATCGCGGTGAGCCGCCGGCGCTGGCGCATATGCATATGCTGATAACTGAAGAGATGGCCCTCGAGCGTGAAAAGATTCTTCGCAAAGCCATTCTTGCTGAAGGCCTGGATGAAGAAATCGCCAAGCGCTGGCTGAAGGTCGACCGTTCGTTCTGGCCTGCCATTAACAAACAGGGAATCAATGAATGCGTAACAAAATGTTTTGGTCAGGCGCCAGCCACGGCAAAAAAGCCGACGAACTATCGTCCGCGTTAAATCCCTTCCTGTGAATACCGATCTTACCATGATGCAGAAAGCGCTGCGACAGGCAGAGCTCGCCGCTGAATCGGGCGAAGTTCCGGTCGGTGCCGTGCTGATACTGAACGACGGGCGTGAATTCGCTGCACATAATGCCCCGATCTCCCTGCACGATGCATCGGCACACGCCGAAATGCGCGTCATCCGCGCTGCCTGTACGGCAGTCCAAAACTATCGCCTTACCGGTGCAACGCTTTATGTCACGCTGGAGCCCTGTACGATGTGCGCCGGGCTGATCGTGCACGCACGTATCCGGCGTGTCGTCTACGGTGCTGCAGACCCCAAAGCGGGAGCTGTGGAGTCGTTATCGCAAGTGCTCCACGATACTCGTTTGAATCACCAACCCGAGGTCTTGGGCGGTATCATGGCGGAAGAGTGCAGCAGTTTACTAAAATCTTTCTTTCGCAAACGCAGACATGCTCCAGCACCGGAATGATTTTACTTATCACTGCGTCTATGATCAGTGGTAGGCGCAGGCAGTAATATTAACGCACAAATTGGAAGGAGTGGGGATGCTTTATCAGTCGGTCAAACAGTTCAGCACTAAGAAGGTGCTACAGGCCTCGCCGGACAAAGAGCTCTCCGCTGCCATTGCAATAATGAACAGCGACAAGGTATCCAGCATCATTATTTGCGAAAATCATAAGCCGGTTGGAATCGTAACAACACGGGATATTCCCGGCATTCTGCTCAGAAACAGGGATGCCCTGCACCGCCCCATATCCGAAAGCATGACGCAGCCGCTTATCACAATCGATGCCGGTTACTCTCTGATGGAGGCACTGGACATAATGACCAGTAAAGGCATCCGTCATATTCCGATTGTTGATAAAAAGGGGAAACTCGAAGCATTAATTACCGAAACCGATATTATGGATGCTGTCGGCACGACCGACCTGATGCGCAACCAGAGTACCGCCGACATCATGATCACCGATGTCGTCACAATCATGCCCGATACGCAACTGCTCGCCGCAATCGAAACGATCGCCGATAAGAGAATTGGCAGCCTTGTCGTCGTCGATAAAAAATATCGCCCACTCGGTGTCATCACTGAGCGCGATATCCCCGAACTACTCGGCAAGGAGATACCGCTAACCACGCCGCTGCTCGATATCATGCACCCTGTTCAATTGACTTCACCGGATACCATCGCACATGAGGCGTTGCAGCAGATGCTATCCACAAAAAGTATCTATCTGGGTGTTGTCGACAAAAAGGAGCGGCTTTGCGGCCTGCTTTCCCGCTCTTGTTTTTTTCAGAATATCACCAGATATCTGATCCGGGAGTTGGTGGAGAGCAATCGTAAACTGAAAAAAGCACTCGGCAACATCGAGAAAGACCTGACGCAAAAAGAGATGCTGGAAATCGAAAAGTTTTATCTGGCAATGGTTCACTCCTCGCCCAATGGGATTCTGCTGATACACAACAATAATATCACCTTTGCCAATCGCACTGCCCTGGAGCTTTTCGGCGCAGAAAAGGATCGCGAACTGCTTGGTAAAAATCTGCTCGACATGGTGAAAAACAAAGGCGACACATCCGGGCTTGTCGGCCTGCTATCGGAGCCGGGAAAACACCTCTCCAGCGATCTTCAGAAAATCGAGTTAAAAACCCTGGGGCAGAAACGCTTCACAGCGAAAATCACCCGCACAACCATCCCGTTAGGTCAAACCATCATGCTGACGTTCCAGGATATCACCGCCAGCATCAAGGCGGAGGAGCGATTACGGAAACTGTCGCAAGCGATCGAACAAGCTGCCGAAGCAATCCTGATCACCAATCGCGACGGTGAGATCGAATATATCAACCCGGCCTTTACCAGACTCACCGGATATACGGTAGAAGAGGCCATCGGCATGAATCCCCGGATTCTCAAAAGCGGCAAGCAGCCGACTGGCTATTATGAAAAGCTCTGGGAAACGATTCTTTCCGGTGGTATCTGGCAAGGCAAACTGATCGAGCGGCGCAAGGACGGCACTTTCTACCCTGCCACCCAAACCATTTCGCCTATTCGGGATGAGGAAGGCAATATCACGCACTTTGTTGGCATTCATACCGACCTGACTGAAAAGCATCGGCTGGAGGAGCAATTCTATCATGCCCAAAAGATGGAGGCGCTTGGAACGCTAGTCTCAGGTATCGCTCATGACTTCAACAACATGCTGGCAATCATGACAGGGAATTTATTCATCGCGAAAATGGAAATCCCCGAACAATTCACTCTCGCACACGAAAAAATAGACACTGTGGAAGAAGTAGCATTTACCGCCTCCGACCTCATCACCCATCTACTTGCCTTTTCACGCAAAACGACGATCGATCGCCAGCCCATCGCTATAGGACCTTTCCTGAAGGAGACCATCAAAATTCTGCGTTCAAGCATCCCAAACAATATCGAAATTCGCTCGCACATCGAAGAGACCCAGCTCCTGCTGGAAGCCGACCCGGTTCAGCTCCAGCAAATCATCATGAACCTGACCAACAATGCCAGAGATGCTTTGGAAGAAACCGCTTCACCTGCAATCCATTTTGGCCTGACCCACTACCAGCCAGACGAATCATTTCTGCAACTGCATCCGGAAATCGCGAGCGCCCCCATGGCCTGTCTGACCGTTGCAGACAATGGCATGGGTATCTCCGCTGCAAACCGGCAACATATTTTCACCCCATTCTTTTCAACCAAGGGGCCCGACAAAGGGTCGGGGCTCGGGCTGGCTATGGTATACGGCGCCGTTCAATCGCATGGAGGTGTCATTGACGTCTTTTCAAAGGAAGGGGAAGGCACCGAATTTCGTATTTATCTGCCCTTGATTGAAGAGCAATCGACCACCCTGCCTGAAAATCTGACTGAAATTTATGCCAAGGAGGCGGAAACGGGGATTGGGAAAACTGTCCTCTTCGTCGACGATGAGAGTGCTCTGCGCACCACCGCACCGAGGATTCTGGAAAGCTTTGGGTATGAGGTGCTGGTCGCACAAAACGGAAAAGAAGCGGTCTCTATCTACGAGGAACGCATGCACGATATCGATATCGTTGTCATGGACATTGTCATGCCTGTGATGGGCGGCAAAGAGGCCGCTGCCGCCATGCTCAAATTAAACCCAAAGGCACGTATTCTTTTCGCCAGTGGCTTTGACCCCGATGAAGGGCACCGGGGGCAACCTGATACCATCGCCAAAATACCACTGATCCGGAAACCATTCCAGGCTAGCCGGCTACAGGCGGCGATCCGCAAAGTACTGGCAGGTTAATCCCTGCTCCCCGCAGCAGCAGATCCGATCATGGGTAGCCGAGCCCAGCCAGCCGAATTTGCGAGGGGAGCATTGTCATACTCACCGAACCACCCCCACAGGGCTCGCCATCCAGTTCAGCTAGAACATGCTTCCCACACTCAATGTGAACCTCCCGGCCACGGAGATGCCGAATACGCGGAGATTTCGGGGTCTTGCCGCGGTGCAACGCCAGCAGTGCCGAAAAAAGCTCAAACACGCCCATCTGGTCGGCAACCACAATGTCGAAAACACCATCATCCAGACGCGCTTGCTCGCCTATACACATGCCTGCGCCGAAATAGCTACCGTTGGCAATTGCGATGAGCAGTTGCCGTTTGCCAAGCGGCACGAATTCACCATCCACATACAACTCCATCGCTTCGGGCCGGTAGCTGGCAAGTGTTTGCAAAGTGCTCAGGATGAAGCTGGGTTTGCCGCCCAGTCTTTTGCCGGAGCGATTGACCCTCGTTGCTACAGCGCCTCCCAGCCCCACATCCGCAACATTGATAAAATATCGGGAGACGATTTTATGGCATGATTCATTCGCGATCCCGAAGCGAGCAAGCCCCACGTCACAATAAGCGGCAGGGCTCTCCAGCGCAAAACGAATGGCCTGTGCCACTCCTGTTGGCAAATCTAAATTGCGCGCAAAATCGCACCCGGTTCCGGTCGGCACCACACCCAGAATCGTATCACAACTAAGCAAACGACCATCTTCGTAAAAACCATTCACCACCTCGTTGAGCATGCCATCGCCACCTATCGCAATAATGCGGGTTGCACCGTGATGAATCGCCATACGCGCAAGCTCACTGGCGTGAGCTTCACGCTCAGTCATTACCACTTCCGCCTCTTGCAGCCCGGCAAGAGCATCTCGTTCAAGCCGCTGCCAAAGTCGCCCACAGCGACCTCCGCCACTATATGGATTGATAATAAAAACGACTTTTTCGGCCACAATAACCGGAAACGTCAGGTGAGCCGAAACACGCGGCGCGCATTATCCGTAGTCTGCCGTGCCAATTCGGAAACCGGCAGACTCCTGACCTCGGCAAGGCACTCCGCCACGTGTCGTACATAAGCGGGCTCATTGCGCTTCCCCCTGTGCGGCACAGGCGCCAGATAGGGCGCGTCGGTTTCGATCAGCAACATCTCAGGAGGCACCTTCGCCGCCACCTCACGCAGAGCCTGATTGTTTTTGAAGGTCACATTCCCCGAAAAAGAGATATACATGCCGAGATCAAGTGCAGCACTCGCTGTTTCCCAGTCAGCGGAGAAGCAGTGCATGATACCACCGCTTTCGCCGATCTCCTCCTCCTGTAGCACGCGGATACTGTCAGTGTCGGCATCTCGGTTGTGCACGATCACGGGCTTATCGAGCCGTTGTGCCGCTCGAATATGGGTGCGGAAACGCTCCTCCTGCACAGCCGGATCGACATGGTGCCGGAAAAAATCCAGCCCGGTCTCGCCAATTGCTACGCAACGAGGATGATTGGCAAGCTCACATAACAAATCGACGGAAGGTTCGTGTTCGATTTCGTGATTCGGGTGAATGCCGACGCTGAACCAGACATGATTGTGCGCCTCGGCCAACCCCTTCAAACGTGATACATGCTCGTAATCGACCCCGACCACAACACATCCTTCCACACCGGCCTCGTCCATGCGCGCAAAAACCGCCTCGCGATCATCCGTGTAGTGTGGAAAATCGAGATGGCAGTGCGTATCGAACAACGAATCACTCACCCATGATCTCCTTTAAATGGCGAAGCTCGACATGATGCACGTCCAGCTTATGCGGATTGGCAAGCACCTCGACCGCAGCCCCCCCCGGCTCACCCAGCTCGGAGACCACCAGATCTGCACCGTTGAAATCGTGACTACGTGTATAATCGTTAACGGTCACCACGCACCTCACCCCTGCCGCCCTGGCCGATTTCAGGCCATTCTCCGAATCTTCCAGCGCCAGCGTCTCTTCCGGATGCACCCCAAGCTGCTGCATGGCATAGGTATAAATATCCGGAGCAGGTTTTTTGGCGGGCACAATATCACCCGCAGCCAGTACGGCAAAACGGTCAAACCACTCGCGTCCCAAAGAGTGCTCGATCAAGGAATCAAGTGCGGCAGGCGTAGTGGTGGTCGCAACACCCAGCGTAATGCCTGCCGCATAGGCCTCTTCCAGCAGACGGCGCACGCCCGGGCGAAGCGGGATACGCCCCTCGGCTATCAGATTCTGGTAATGGATGGTTTTGCGCGCATGCAGATTGGCAATCTGCTCAGTGGGCATCTCTGTCATGTCACCGCGTTCGATATCATATCGGATACGCTCCTTGCCGCCAGTCACCTCCAGCAACTCCCCATAGGTTGGCACATCCCATTCACGATCATGTCCGGCTTCCGAAAAGGCCATGTTAAAAGCCACACGATGCCCATCTCGTTCGGTATCAGCCAGCGTGCCATCCACATCCCACAGGATGCATTGTAAATCTGCCATCGTTCCCCCTTGTACGACCAGCTTGAAGCAAATTGCCTGCATGCGTAAGCTACTCATTATGAGTGAGCTGAAAACCTCTATAACCCATGCTTCGGATGTGGAGACGCGTACCGGGCGTCCCAAGCTGGAAAAGCCCCCGATGTATCGGGTCTATATGTTAAATGACGATTTCACACCTATGGATTTTGTGGTTGATATCCTGATTCGATTCTTTCATAAATCCGAGGCGGAGGCGACAACGCTGATGTTGCAGATCCATCATCATGGCAAAGCGCTATGCGGCATCTATCCGCACGACATTGCTGAAAGTAAGGTGGACAAGGTCGAAGATCACAGTCAGAAAAACGGATACCCGTTACGCTGCAGTCTCGAAAAGAGCAGTGACCGTTGAAAAGGCTGAATAAAAAGGTTACGTGCAAGGCGGAGGTTGGCCCATGGGCATATTGAGTGAAGACCTTGAACAAACACTGAACGACATCTTTCAGGAAGCACACGTGCGCCGAAGCGAGTTTGTTACTGTCGAGCACCTGCTGCTTGGCCTTATCGACAATCCTTCCGCAAAAAAAGTTCTTGAGGCCTGCAAGGCCGACCTCCCCCTGCTGCAGAGCCAGTTGAGCAGCTATATCGACGAACATGT
Source organism: Mariprofundaceae bacterium (assembly GCA_050302175.1). Lineage (GTDB taxonomy): Bacteria > Pseudomonadota > Zetaproteobacteria > Mariprofundales > Mariprofundaceae > JBNLAN01. Next base: position 76,350 of record JBNLAN010000016.1, read on the forward strand.
ACGAATGCTTCCACTGGATGACGGTGAAACTACCGCCAGCGTCGGATTGCAGCGTGTCATCCAGCGCGCGGTGATGCAGGTGCAGGCTTCGGGTAAACTTGAGGTTACTGGCGCGCATATTCTCGTTGCTATCTTTTCAGAGAAGGAGTCGCACGCCGTTTACTATCTTGCCGGCATGGATATTACCCGTCTTGATGTCATCAACTATATGGCGCACGGCACCGTGAAGCAGGATCAGCCGGGCATTGAAGGCGAAACCGCTGACGAGCAGGCCGAGATCGAGGGAAAGAAACCCAAAGGCGCCCCGCTCGACCGTTTCTGCATCAACCTGAATCAACAGGCCGAGGCCGGAAAAATCGACCCTCTGATCGGCCGCGATGCCGAACTGTTGCGTCTGGTACATATCCTCTGCCGCCGCCGAAAGAACAATCCGATTCTGGTTGGCGAAGCAGGCGTAGGCAAAACCGCACTGGCCGAAGGACTAGCCTTGAAAATCGTTCAAGGTGACATTCCGGATGTGATGGCCAACGCACAGGTGTTTGCACTGGATATGGGCGCCCTGCTGGCCGGCACCAAGTTCCGCGGCGATTTTGAGGAGCGCCTGAAGGAGGTGCTCAAGTCTCTCAAAAAGCAGGAGCATGCCATCCTGTTTATTGATGAAATTCACACCATTATCGGTGCGGGTGCAGCCAGTGGCGGCACCATGGATGCTTCCAACCTTCTGAAACCTGCCCTTGCGTCCGGAGAGCTGCGCTGTATTGGTGCCACCACGCATCAGGAGTTTCGGCAGATTTTTGAAAAAGACCACGCGCTCTCGCGTCGTTTCCAGAAAATCGATATCGATGAGCCGAGTATCGACGACACCATTCACATTCTGCGCGGCCTGAAAAGCCGTTTCGAAGATCACCATAGTGTCAGCTACAGTCAGCAAGCAATCGTTTCGGCGGCTGAGCTGGCCTCACGCTATATCACCGACCGGCGCCTGCCCGACTCCGCTATCGACGTGCTCGACGAAGCAGGTGCTTCCGTGCGCATTCGCGGTGCCGGCAAGCGCAAAAAACAGATCACCGTCACCGACATTGAAAAGGTGATCGCCTCAATGGCGCGTATACCAAATGCACAGGTCAATGCCAGCGACCGAGAGGCGCTGGAAAAACTCGAACGTAACTTGAAGTTCTCGGTATTTGGGCAGGACGAGGCCATCCGCCAACTCTCAGCCAGCATCAAGCTCTCAAGGGCCGGACTCTCCCATCCGGAAAAACCGATCGGGTCCTTCCTGTTTACCGGCCCCACCGGTGTGGGCAAAACCGAGGTGGCTCGCCAGCTTTCACGCATCCTCGGCATCGACCTGATTCGCTTCGATATGTCGGAATATATGGAGGCGCATGCCGTCTCCCGCCTGATCGGCTCGCCTCCAGGCTATGTGGGCTTCGAGCAGGGAGGCCTGCTCACAGAAAGCATCAATAAATCACCGCATGCCGTACTGCTGCTCGATGAGATCGAAAAAGCGCACCCCGATATTTTCAATGTGCTTTTGCAGGTCATGGATCATAGCAAGCTGACCGACAATGCCGGACGCACTGCCGATTTCAGGCACATCATCCTGATTATGACGAGCAATGCAGGCGCCTTCGAAATGCAACAAGGTACCATCGGTTTTACGCCGAAGCCGCGTGCCGGCGATGACACTGCAGCTATCAAACGTATCTTCTCGCCGGAGTTCCGCAATCGCCTGGATGCGATCATTCCGTTTGCCACACTGGATGAGGAGACCATCGTGCATGTGGTCGATAAGCTGATTATGGAGCTGGAAACCCAGCTGCAGGAGAAGCACGTGGAGATTGAGCTCGACCAGAATGCACGCCTGTGGCTGGCACGCCACGGCTATGATCCACAAATGGGTGCAAGACCGATGGCGCGCCTGATTCAGGATCGCATTAAGAAGCCATTGGCCGAAGCGATTCTGTTCGGCGAACTGCGTAAAGGCGGGCATGCAATTATTCGCATGAAAGATGATGATATCGAAGTATGCTGCCAAGATAGCATTCCCGCCTGACCCTCCCGAAGCGCCATTTTGAAATCAGATCACCGCTCCGGTAAAAACATACCGCCAAAAACCTACACAGATCAGCTAAGCTTCGAGGGAGGTGATATCACACTGCAACCCATCGGCTATACCGACTCCCCTTTCAAGGAGCGCTTCGCCGCCCCGCGCCAGCCCGCCTTGCGAACCGATGTGCCGGGCATCATTCGATTGAACAAAGGGCTTAATTTCGACAAGGCGCTGGCCGACCTTGATCGTTTTTCTCATATCTGGGTGATCTACTGGATGCATCTGAATCAGGGCTGGAATCCAACAGTAATTCCACCGCGCGGCCCGCGCACGCGCCGCGGCCTATTTTCAACCCGGGCGCCACATCGCCCAAACAGCCTTGGTTTGTCTGCGGTCAGGCTGGTGAAGATCAAAGGCCTGGAAATCCATATTCAGGGACATGACCTGCTGGATGGCACCCCTGTACTCGATATCAAGCCCTACATTCCGTTCGCCGACTGCATTGAAGATGCGAGTAACGGCTGGCTGGAGGAGATGGACCTCGATACCCAAACCAAGAAGTGAAATAATCCCTTCACTCTTCGCTTGACGAATATGCACGGCTATCGAGAATCAAGCTCATGCAGTGTCCTTCGTGTGGTAACTATTTTGATGACAAACAGGTGTTCTGCACTTCATGTCGCTCTATCCTCAAACATGATGGAAAACCTGCCCTGCTCGACCACTATCGTCTGGTCGAAAAAATCGGTGAAGGCGGTATGGGCGTTGTTTACCATGCCATTGACGAAAACGACCACACCGATGTGGCCATCAAGGTGTTGCACCAGCATCTGCTGGGAGACCCGGTACAGGTCGAACGCTTCCGCCGCGAAGCCCACATGCATGGGCAACTTCACCACCCGAATATCATTAACCTGATCGAAGTCTACGAAGGCAACGGCATCATGGGTATGGTCATGGAGCTGGTCAAAGGCTGCTCGCTCAAGCGTTATCTGAACTTCCGCAAGATTCCATCCTGGCCCGAAGTCGTCACCCTTTCGCAAGGCATCCTGACCGGCCTTTCTGCCGCACACGACCAGCATGTTGTGCATCGCGACCTGAAGCTTTCCAATGTATATCTGGGAGACAACGGCAGCATCAAACTGCTGGATTTTGGTCTCGCCAAAAGCAAGGATGCCCGAAAAGACATTACACAGAGTGGCGTCACAGTCGGCTCATATTACTATATGTCGCCGGAGCAAATCACCGGCAAAGAGGTCACTGCCCGTGCCGACCTGTATGCCTTTGGTATTATGCTCTACCGCATCTGCGCAGGCGTACTCCCATTCATCTCGTACAGCGGCGGTGAATTCGAAATCATGGAGAAGCAGGTGCGCCAGACGCCCGAGCCACCGAAGAATCATAATGGCGATATTCCTGCCCAGCTTTCCGACCTGATCATGGCGCTGCTCGAAAAGAACCCGGATGATCGTCCGCAGAGCTGCGCAGAGGTTCTGAAAACGATTGAAAGCATCGCAAAACCGGCTCCGCTGCAGAAGATTCGCTCCAAGAACAACCTTAAAAAGCAGCTGGATTTCTCAGAGCTAAATGAGGATAAAAGCAAGCGACCGAAAAAAGAGGATGGCAGCGGTGAAAACTTCACTGACACAACCTCCGGGACTGATTTAAGCGCCCATGATATAAAAGGCGCGCCTCCTCCGCCCAACAGCATGTTGTGGGCATTTCGTAAAACGTCTCCTTTAGCGCCGGATATTCTTCCGCTTGATCTGCGCTCCCCGCCACCAATTTCGGCACAGGTGCTGACCCGCCTGAAAAAAGCAATCAGGGACATCCCGCCCCTGCCTGAGGTCTGGTACAAGGTGCAGGATCTGATGAATGATCCACAGGCTACACCGATGGATCTTGGGCAGGCGATTGAGCAGGACCCGGTACTCACCGAGCATATCCTCGCGCTCACCAATTCGCCCGCATACAACATGGGCGACTCGGCCCGCGTGACCAATGTTGCCGTTGCAATTACTCGCCTTGGCATGAACGCCGCACACGACCTGATCCTGCAAAATGTGGTGCCAAAACTTGGGAACCATGGCAATAAATCGGATAATGAAATCCAGCAGATATGGTTTCACAGTCAGGCCATCGCACTATTTGCCCGTATTCTCAGCGACTACGCCAGCGTGGTAGACCGCCACTCGGCCAGCCTGTTTGGCATGCTACACGATATCGGTAAGCTGGTGATTCTGCACATTGAGAGCGGAGCAAATCTCGAAGCGCTACGCCGCAGCATCGAAAGCGGCACGCCTGCTCTGCGCGCAGAGTGGGATACGCTCGGCTATACCCATATTGACGCCGGTATGATGCTGGCGCTGCACTGGAAGCTACCTCGATCGGTGCACCGCTTTATCTATTTCCACCATCACCCTGACTGGCACCACCCCGAGCAGTGGCCGACGGACATCCAGGCCTCTTCCATGCTGATTCATATGTCCCACATCATCCTTCAGGATCTGCTGGATCATGATCGTATCGGTGATTCAGTATGGAATATCTGGTCGAAAGACATACGCAGCCATGTCGATGAATCGGAACGCATTCTGCACCACCCACTCAAATTGCCTTTAACCGATATTGCAGCCTATTCGCAAATCAAACAGGAGCTGGCACGGCTGGAGATGACCTTCCCGGATATTTTCCCGCAATAACGACTAGTACCGCAGGCGGTACCAGAGCAATCCAAGGTATTCGTGCAACGCAGTGCTACTGTCGTTAAATGCCTTAAATGAGGGCATAAAACTACGCGCATCATAGGGCGTAAACTTCTGCAGATAAGCACATGGCGCCGGCACTGCTTTGAGCCCCGCCCGGAAAAAGCTCCACTGCGCGCGCCGCATATGTGTCGCAGAGGTCACCAGCACGACTTGCTCCACGCCATGACCGGAAAGCGTTGTTGCCATCATCGCAGCATTTTCCCATGTGGTTCGCGATTTCACCTCGGCATGAACACGTTCCGGGGCCAGATTCGCCACATCCAGCAACCATTGTCGCATGATTTCGCCCTCGGCACGGGTGGCTCCGGATTGATTCGCCAGCGGCATCCTTCCGCTGGCATAGACATCCAGCCCTGTCTGTTTTGCCAGAGATGCGGCATAAGCGATACGTTGCAGCGATGCATCGCTAAGTGCATCCGCACCGCCATATTCTGGCGCCATTTCGTTGCGCCCGCCTCCCAATACCACGATGGCGGCATAACCTTTAAGCATCGACTCTGAAAAGGGCGGGTAATGATTCTCAAGCGGCGCAACCAGAGCATCGCGCACAGGTTCGGTCGCAAGCAGCCATAGAGAGGCAGCTGCGAACACTAATAATACCTTACCCCAGCGCTTCGTAGAGAAACAGGTACCGATCCCGATCAGCACAACCAGTATACCGGGCGGCAACAGCCACTGTGCCAAAATCTTCGTACCTAACAGCTCCAGTTCCTGTCTCCTACATAACCCATCCCAGTGCTATTGATCGGCATTCGTTTGCATCGGGTTTCTCCGCATCCCAGCAACCGCCATGCCGGCCTCGATCAGCACCCATGCCGCCAGCAGAAAAATCACACTACCCACCACGGCAACGGTCCACTGCTCCTTATCAACAGCTCCGATAATTCCCATCACCATACCGGTGATGGTGGTCAGCAGCACCGCCAGCATCGGCAGCAATGTATAGAGAATCGGCTTCTTTTTACGATACAGATAGATGGTTACCGTCAAAAGCGTCAGCCCCGCCAGTATCTGATTGGTGGTGCCAAACAGAGTCCACAGAAATAGTCCCGCGGGCTTACCATCCACTTTAAAAAAGGCAAAAAAGCCAATTGCTGCAACGGCGAGAAAAGTTGCCAGATAACGATTTTCCATCGCTTTCACACCAATTGTCTGGCCAATCTCCTCGAGATTGAAGCGCAACAGGCGCGCACCGGTATCCACCGAGGTCATGGCAAAACCGACCACAACCACACTGATGAATGCCGCAGCGAAATCGTACGGCACGCCAAGTTGCGTAATAAAATTGGCATTCCCCTGAATAAACACCCCGAGTTTCTGGTGCAAACCGTTGGCCTTCTCCCACGAGCCATAAAACCCCTCCCAATCAGCCCGGCTGGCAAAGGCGCCGGCAGTGGTTGCCAACACGGCGAGTAGTGCCAGCAAAGATTCACCGATCATGCCAACATAGCCCACAAACGGTGCATCGCTCTCCTTATCCAGCTGCTTGGCAGTGGTTCCGGATGCCACCAGTCCGTGAAACCCGGAGACCGCACCACAGGCAATCACAATAAACAGGAACGGCAGCATTGGAGGCGCACCGACCGGCTCGGGATTAATAGCGGGAGCGACCCAATCGGGATCAAGCATAAAAAAGCCCAGCAGCATCGAAAAAAGCGCGAGATAGAGCAGCAGTGAATTGAGAAAGTCGCGCGGTTGCAACAGCAACCATACCGGCAGCACACTGGCGGCAAAGGCATATACCAGCAGACTCCAGGTCCAGACCGATGCAGAGATTCCTGTAACCGGCATACCAAGCCCGGCCCATGTAGTCAGCAACATCAATACAAATCCCACCGCAATCAGCGGCCATACTGGCATATTCCGCTTGTACACCAGAAAGCCGATCAGCATGGCAATCAACATCAGTGCGTAAGTCGGAAACACCGCTTCCGGATGCGCTGTTGCAGGGATATTGGCAGCATCAGGGGCTGCAAACAGACCGGAAATCACCAGCACGAACACCCCCATCGCCAGAGCCACTAAAAAGAAGATCACCAGCAGAAACAGCAAACGCGTGCGTGGACCGATTACTTCGCTGGAAATTGTACCCACACTCTTTCCTCTGAAGCGCGAAGAGAGCATCAACGCCGAAAAATCATGCACCGCACCGATCAGCAGCGTGCCGAACACGACCCAGCACAAGGCAGGGACCCAGCCCCAGATCACGGCAATGGCAGGACCCAGCATCGGCGCAAGCCCGGCAATCGACGCAAAATGGTGGCCAAACAGGATATATTTATTGGTCGGCACATAATCGACATCGTCCCGCAACAGATGGGCCGGTGTTGGTTCCGTGTCACTTAGCCCGAACACCCGGCGTGCAAGCAATCCCTTGGCATAGAACCGAAAAAAGAGCATGTAAAGGCTCAGGACCAGAATAGCCATGACCATAGGTGACATATCAATACCTCTCCCGAATCTTCTCACGCCGAAATTGCAACGGCTGGCGAGCGCGCTACTCTAGCGCAACTTGCTCCGCAGAGGAGCCCCAATCCTGAACACTGGAGTCTCCATGTTTCGCTACCTTGCCATACTCAGCGTACTTTTCCTGCTTTCGTGCCAGCAACAAGGCACGGATATCCGACCACTGCCACAAGGCACGGGCGAAGTGATCGCCACCGTAAATGACTATTCATTTTATGAATCGGATATCGATATGCAGATTCATGCCCTGCCTGAAAACCTTCAGCATCTCGGAAGCGATCCGAATGCACGCGCACAGATTCTGCAGGTGCTGCTGCGCAGGCATATTCTGAGCCAGCGTGCCGCCGATTCCGGTTTACTGGAAGATCCTGTCGTGCATGAACGCATCGTGCGTGCGCGCGACGACATTCTCATTGAGGCACTTGAGGATTGGCAGGCATCGCGCCTGCCTCCTCCCACCGAGTCGGAAATCAATAAATATTACAAAAACCATCCTGCAGCCTTTGATATCCCCGAGCAGATCAGAGTTCGCCATATTCTGGTCTCAAGCGAAAAAGAGGCGCGCCTGATTCTGCGTAAGCTTCGGCGCAAAGGCGATTTCGCAGCGCTGGCTGCCACGCACTCACTGGATGATCAAAACAAATCCCGCGGCGGTGACCTGAACTGGTTCTCCCGCGGCATGATGGTCAAGGAGTTCGAAAAAGCCGCTTTCTCACTCCAGAAAACAGGTGATATTAGCGAGCCTGTAAAAACCGATTTTGGCTGGCATATCATTGAACTTTTGGGCAAACGGCCGGCTGGTCGCAAGAGTATCGATGAGGCGCGCAGTGAAATTGTTAATATTTTGCAGAAAGAGGCGCTCTCCGCCTGGCTCGATGAACTGCTTGGCAGTGCAAAAATTGAGATCAAAAAAGCTGAATACAAGTTGACAGAAAAGGGAGCACCGCAGAAGAAATAAGCGAGCAAAGAGAGTACCAAGCCATGCCGCTTTGCATTAGGGTGCCGCCATGCCTGTAAACCAGCTGAAAACCGACCAGCATCCGGCTGTTCGCTATGCCGTCGAGCTTATTCGCCGCGCATCGATTACACCGGATGATGCCGGCTGCCAGGATTATCTGGAGTCTCAACTCGCCCCGCTTGGTTTCTCTCGTCAGCCGATCAATAAAGGCGGTGTCAGCAACAGCATTTTTTTACGCCCCGGCGAACGCGACTGCACTCTGGCCTTTGCCGGACATACCGATGTGGTGCCTGTTGGGCGTGAAGAGGCGTGGCAACACCCCCCGTTTTCCGCTGCGATTGTGGAAGATGTGCTTTGGGGGCGTGGCACACAGGATATGAAAGCCGCTATCGGCTGCTGGATCGCTGCCGTTCAACAGCTTGTTGATAACGGCACTCCCCTGCCCTCCCTGCAACTGCTGATTACTTCCGACGAAGAGGGCGACTCAATTGACGGCACCATCCATATGGTGAACTCCCTGCAACAACAGGGCTCGCTCCCTGATGCAGCGATTGTCGGAGAGCCCTCCTGCTCTCAACACGTCGGCGATGTGATCCGCCGCGGCCGGCGCGGCGTGGTGCAGGCCCGCATCGAGATCATCGGCCAGCAGGGCCACTCCGCCTATCCGCAGGATGCTGACAACGCCATTCACCGCGCTGCAGACATCATCCAGCGCATTAACGCCATTGACTGGGGCGCGCCAGCCGAGGGCTTCCCGCCGACAACCTGCCAAATAACCAATATCGAATCTGGCACCGGCGCCATGAATGTCATTCCCGGCCACGCTTTTCTCAGTATGGATATTCGCTACAACCCGTCAGTCGACTTTACTGCCATCAAAGAAAAAATTCTTTGCGCCTGCGAAGGTGTCGAAATCAACATTCAGTGGGATCACTCAGCCGAATCGTTCTCGACTCCAAACGGGCCATTCCTTGATCTGGTCTGCGCCAGTATTTCGCGCATCACAGGTATCGAAACCCTGCAAGATACTGGCGGCGGCACCTCCGATGGCCGTTTTCTGGCCGCAGCAGGAGTTCCCGTCGCCGAACTTGGCCTTACCAACAGCACTATTCATCAGGTCAACGAACGTGTGGCGCTACACGAGCTCGTCACACTGACCAGTATCTATACCGATATCATTCAACATTTCGAGGTTTAATCATGTCTACCCGTCCAAGTAAGGAGCTTGAAACGTTCCCGAACCCGAATCCCGAGCGCGACTACACCGTACGCATCGACTCACCGGAGTTCACCTGCCTCTGCCCGAAAACCGGGCAGCCGGACTTTGCAGAGATCAAGCTCTCCTATGTGCCCGACCAGCTTTGCGTCGAGCTGAAATCATTGAAAATGTATTACTGGAGCTTCCGTGATGAGGGGCATTTTCACGAAAAAGTGACCAATATGATAGCAGACGACCTGATCAAGCTACTTGATCCGCGCAGCCTGCGTCTGGAAGTCCTGTTTAATGTGCGCGGCGGCATCTATACCTCTGTTGTCGTGGAGCACAGTAAAGCATGAGTTCAATTTCCTTCACAAAAATGCAGGCGCAGGGCAACGATTTCGTCATCCTGGACGGACGCAAGCAAACACTTCCTGATCTAACAGAGGAATTCGCACGCACCATCACCGAACGCCGCTATGGCATCGGCTGTGACCAGCTACTGATTCTATTTGCGGATGAGAATGCAAATGCCCGCATGCGCATTTTTAATAATGACGGCAGCGAAGCCGCCAACTGTGGTAATGGCCTGCGTTGCGTGGGGCAGTTACTACTGGATGAATCCGGTGCAAAGAGTGTACGCATTACGCTTGCCGACCGCACGGTGTTGGCAAGCCGGAGCGAATTCGGAATTTCAGTCGCTATGGGCAGCGCCATAGTGGAGGATCAAACCTCGGCGCATGTCGACATCAATATCGGCAACCAGCACCGCGTGTTTTTCGAGGCAACCGAAGAGTTTCCTTCCGATAGAAATATCGAAATCATCACCGGTCAGATCGCTGACCATGTCTATATCGACATCATTGAGCGGGGCGCAGGGCGCACGCTGGCCTGCGGCTCGGGTGCGTGCGCAGCAGCAGCAGCCATCTGGCATATTGATGGGCACACGAATCCACAAACCATCGAAATGCCGGGGGGTGAGGTGCGTGTCTCGGGCTCGCTGGATGATATCCGGCTTGAAGGCCCGGCCAGTAAGGTATTTGAAGGGGTCTATTTCGACAGCTAGGCTGCATTTCAATACATATCAAACAATAAGAACAGCCTCTCCACCGCTCATCACTTGGAAACAAAAGCACGCTCCTTATTGCATGCCGGACATTTGGCGCTCAGATGCTCCTTCCAGGAAATATACAGCCATAGCAACAACCACAAACCCAGCGTAAGGATCGAAAGTGTGACATGCACGAGCACCGGGTATTTTTGGACCAGATAGGCCTTTCCACATTCCGGACAACGTTCAATAATCTTCATCGAGACATCTCCCGCCCAAACCGCATCACAGGCACTATTGAGTATAGCCAGATTATATATAATGAGAATTGTACCATCTGAGGGTGGTAATGACTGAGGGCGGTCGGTGGGATATCGTCGCCGGACAGAACTCATAGTTCACTACAGCAACAGCTCGACCCTCGGCTCCCCTCTCTTGCTCTCATCCACTTCCGGCAGACAAATCAGCAAGCGATCCGCCTCAATGCCATGCTTCTGCACTAACAGAGCCTTGGCATGATCAGCGCGCTGCTTCGCCAGCGTGCTCAATGCCTCTCTCTCCTTGGGGTCAAGTGGTGTCTTCTCCTTTTCCCGTTTGGCTATAACAAAGTCCGGCCACAGCAAATCCGCCTTGGTAGCCTTGCCACACAGACGAACATGAAGCTCGGGCCTCTCTTTTAGCACATTCGCAATCTTGCCGAGATACTCCTGCATGGACACATCCGGCTTGAACTCTCCGGGCTGAAATTTTAGAGGCTCCAGCCGCAACGCTGTCGCCTCACCAGCCATCTCAACCACCGAAATAATCGCTCCATAAGGCTGGAAAGCATACTTAAGATAGGAGACGCCTGCCTGCATCAACACGCCGCCCAGCGCTTTGTTAATGGTCTCCGCCAAACTGAACTGCGGATTACTGATATCCCCCTTCACAGGCACTTCCAGCTCAATGTTGTTATCGCTATCGCGCAATAAATCGAGCGCCGTATCCACAGGCATGCTCAGCTGTTTTTCCAGTTTCCCCATCATCGGTGAATCGGTGGGGTTCAGCTCCAGCTGACGTATTTTCAATTGATTTTCACCATTAATTTTTCCCTGCTCAATACGTAAGTTGATATCGGCATTCAGCTGACCGCTGGCCAGATTGTAGCCGAGCTCCGGCCCGGTATAGGATGAGAGCGGCGGCAGTTCCAGTCCGGTTATTTTTGCTTTGAGTTTGAGCGTCGGTTTGGCTGCCAGTGGTTTCACATAGCCATCGGCGTTGATTCGAGTGTATTGATCGAGTTTTACCCGCACAGTGAGTGGACTTTTCTGCGCAGCTTTGCTGCTATCAATTGCTCCCAACCGTATAGTCCTGATTGCAACAACGGTAGCAAATGGCGGTGAAACCGAATCATCCGAAAAGCGCAGTTTGCTGTTTGCCAGCTCGATACTGCCCACACGGTAACTCAGCACCGGGGGCTTACCATTCCTCATTTCAGCTTTTGCAGACCCGGAAGCAGCCTTGCCCTCCCAACCAGCCATCGCCAGCAATGGCGCAAAATTCCATTTGCCACGCTTGTTGCGCGACAACTTCAAATCAAAACCCTCCAGCCTGATATCACCACGCACAGTTGCAGCTTTAGCCAGAGGTTTGGCCTCACCCTTTATCCCAATATTTCCTCCGGCAATATTGAGCAGCACATCAAAGTTCCACGGTTTGTCTGTATCCTGAGTATGCAACCCTTTCAAACGCACATGCTGGATGCCAAGAGTCTCATTGAACTGGGGCGATATATAGCGTATTTCAGAGTCTTCCAGCTGGAAGGAATTAAGCACCAGATACCAGGGCTCCCCATTCGACGGCTGTTCCGCCTCCGCTGTTACAACGTCCTGTGCGGGCAATGCAAGCCCGGCAATGAGCAAGCCGGTATCTTTGGACTGGCTAACGGTGACGCGAAACCCGGCAATCGAAATATCCGACACTTCGATACGGTTATGAAACATCGGCCACCAGTCCCAGGAGGCATCAAATGCATCAAGCTCAAACACGGCTTCTTCTCCCTGAAGAATACGTACGTCCTTAAGCGCGAAATGCCCGGTGAAAGGGTTCAGACTGGCATCACCAACTTCCGAATGCAGGCCCTGTTCCTCCAGGGTCGCATCAAGACCATAGCGCAACTCATAAGGCAGCAACCACAGAGCCAGTGATACCACCACAACCATGCCAACCAGGAGACCATAAACAATGATACGGCCGATACGGTTGGGCAACATGGCACGAATCGCAGACAGTTTACCCCACCATCCTTGTTTATCCGGCACCGGCTTACCCCCTGAGGATGATATACACCCTTTTACTAAGATAGGCATATCAGAGCCATAGCGCAAAAAATAAACCTTTCGCACAATGCATCGCATGGATACCATGCGCGCCCACTCCGCCCCCAGAGGTATCTCCCATGACCCGCAAATTGCGCAATATCGCCATTATCGCCCACGTTGACCACGGCAAAACTACACTGGTTGACGGCCTGCTCCGGCAGTCCGGCACTTTCTCCTCTCGTGAGGAAATCTCTGAACGCGTGATGGACTCCAATGACATCGAACGCGAACGTGGCATTACCATTCTCGCCAAAAACACTGCCATCAATTACGGCGACACCCTGATTAACATCGTCGACACCCCTGGCCATGCCGATTTCGGCGGCGAAGTGGAGCGCATTCTGAATATGGTGGACGGTGTACTGCTGCTGGTCGATGCCCGCGAAGGCCCGATGCCGCAAACCAAATTTGTCACCTCCAAGGCACTCGGCCTTGGTTTGAAGCCCATCGTGGTCATCAACAAAATCGACCGCGAAGGCTCAAACCCGGACAAGGTGGTTGACGCTACTTTCGACCTTTTTGCCTCACTGGGTGCGAATGATGAGCAGCTGGACTTCCCGGTGGTCTATGCCTCGGCTAAAAACGGCTATGCCAAAATGGAGCTGGAAGATGAGTCCGACAATCTCACCTGCCTGTTCGACACCATTCTGAAGCACGTGCAACAACCGGCAGGCGACCCAAAGGCACCCTTGCAGATGCTGGCTACCACACTCGACTGGGATGACTACATCGGGCGTATTGTTGTTGGCCGTATTGCCAATGGCACCATGAAGCCGGGACAGGATATCACCGTTGTGCATACCGACTCCACCCAATCCAACTTCCGCGTCACCAAACTGCTTGGCTTCAAAGGACTACAGCGCATTGAAATCCCCTCTGCTGAGGCGGGAGATATCGTCGCCGTGGCTGGTATTGAAACTATCCATATCGGTGAAACCATTGCTGATCGCAACAATCCGATCGCACTGCCGGTGATCAAGGTGGATGAACCCACTCTGACCATGGAACTTCACGTGAATAAATCTCCACTTGCAGGCACCGAAGGCAAATTTGTGACCACCCGCCAGATTCGTGATCGCCTGATGAAGGAGATTCGCACCAATGTGGCCATGCGTGTTGAAGAAACCGACTCAGCTGATATCTACAAGGTTTCGGGGCGTGGTGAACTGCATATCGGTATCTTGCTGGAAAACATGCGTCGTGAAGGCTTCGAAATGGCCGTTTCTCGCCCGACTGTGATCGTGCGCGAAATCGATGGTGAAAAGCAGGAGCCATACGAGCATGTCACCGTGGATGTACCCTCCGAATATCAGGGAACTGTCATCGAGAAGCTCGGCAAACGCGGCGGCGAAATGACGCACATGCAGAACAACCCCGATGGCACTACCCGTATTGAATTCACCTGTCCTACCCGTGGCCTGATCGGCTATACCTCGGAATTTCTCACTGATACCCGCGGCACTGGTGTGCTGCATCATCTTTTTCACGCTTACGGCCCGTTCATTGGCGAACTTCCGGGCCGCACCAACGGTGTGCTGGTATCAATGGCCGATGGAGAATCAGTAGCCTATGCGCTCTGGAAACTGCAGGAGCGTGGCAAAATGTTTATCGGCGGCAACGAAAAACTGTACGAAGGCATGATCATTGGCATTCACAGCCGCGACAACGATCTGGTTGTGAACGCCACCAAGGAAAAGAAACTCACCAACGTGCGTGCCTCCGGCAAAGATGACTCTATCGACCTGGTGCCTCCGATTAAACTAACGCTGGAGCGCGCCATCGAATTTATCGAGGATGATGAGCTGGTGGAGATCACTCCGAAAAATATCCGCTTGCGCAAACGCCACCTGAAAGAGCACGAGCGAAAGCGCGCCTCTAGCAATAAATAAGGAGCTTCAATCCGCGGCAGTGTCGGAGTCTGATCCTGTCTTTCGACTATCTTGTTTTGTATTTGGACGGATTTGTGCTCGGACAAGTTGGCTCAATTCGCTCAAATTGTAGGGTTTGGAGAGCACGATACACTGCTCAGGCAGCTTCTCCCCTTTCAAAGCAGCATCCTTATCGTATCCGGTCACGAAGATAACTTTCGCTTCGGGCTTGATGCGACGAATACGTTCATACGCCTTGACCCCGCCTAGCCTTGGCATCACGACATCCATGATCACCAGGTCGATCTGTTCCTGATCAGCTTTGAAATTCTCGACCGCTTCGAGGCCATCCATTGCCGTTATAACCCGATAATTAAGTTGCTCCAATACGCTCTTAAGCATTTCCCGGACCTGATTATTATCATCGCAGACCAGAAGAAGCTCTCCATCTCCATCGACAATCTCTTCCGAGTCCAAGCCCTTATCGAGTGGAAGTTTTTCATCAAGTAAAGGTAGGTAGACCCTGAAGCAGGTTCCCTCTTCCGGCGTGCTCTCCACCTCAATTGCGCCTCCCAACCCGATGACCGAGCCGTAAACCATCGACAACCCTAATCCGGTACCCAGACCAACCTCCTTGGTTGTGAAAAAAGGCTCATAGATATGAGACAGATCAGTATTTGAGATACCTACACCATTATCCTCTACCGTCAGCAAAGCGAACTGGTCGCCGATCAACGTATCGTGACTTTTTTTGAACTTCGTGTCGGCAACGTATCTGTTCAGTGACAGCGAAATAACCGGATGCTCAACATCGGTAACCGCATCACGAGCGTTATTCAATAGATTCATGACCGCCTGTTGCAGTTGTGTGGTATCTCCGCGGATCACCAGTTCATCGGTACAGATATTGATTTGGAAATCGATATTTTCCGGAATGCTCGTCCTGCCCAGTCTGGATACTTCTTTAATAAACGAAGTGAGTCCGAAGGGAATCGTTTCGACGTGTCCTTTACGTGCAAATGCCAGAAGTTGCTGGATCATGGTGGCCGCCCTGGATGTAAGCCCCTCGATATTCTCCAGCCGCTCCTCCACCTCAGATATAACGTCACGATTATTCTTAAGCAGATAGACATTGCCGCCGATCCCGGCAAGCATATTGTTGAAATCGTGTGCGATACCGCCAACGAGTGTGCCCAGCGCCTCCATTTTCTGGGCCTGCCTGAACTTGTTCTCAAGCTCCTCGTGCTCGCTCATATCCTGCTGAATGCCTACATAATGAGTGATCTCTCCGTTTTCATCGAAAATCGGCGCGATCGACATCACCGCCGGATAGAGCGAACCATCCTTTCGTCGTTCGACCATCTGGTTTTTCCATATCTTTCCCGAGGTAATCGTACGCCACAGCTCCTGGTAAAATTGTGCTGTCTGCTGGCCGCTTTTGAGAATTCTTGGTGTCTTGCTAATCGCCTCCTCGGGCAGATAGCCGGTAATGTCGGAAAAAGCCGGATTAACATATTCGATCACACCATCCTTGTCGGTAATGATAACCGATTCACCGGCCTGTTCGACAGCCTGTGAAAGTTTGCGAAGCCTATCCTCCGCCTCGACACGTGCCGTAATATCATGAACGATGGAGTATAGAACCCGTTCCCGATTCCACTGAATCGGACCGGAGTGGACCTCGACATCGCAAACCTCGCCGTTGGCCAGCCGGTGTTTAAAAAGAAAGTGGTTTCGCTTTTCCTCATTAGCGCGCCTCATCTCCGCAGCTACCTCTGCTTCCGAGAGCATATTGATATCACTGATTCTCATCGACAGCAGCGCTTCACGCTCATAACCGTAAAAGTTTTCGGCTGCCCGGTTAGCCTCAATGATCCTTCCATCAGCCGGATCGATAATCAGTTCAACGCTTCGGTTGCCCTGGAACAGCTCCCTGAATCGCTCTTCGCTCGCTCTTAGTGCCTCTTCACTCGCCTGGCTTTGCAGTCGCAAAATAATGTTCTGGAGAATATTCCGGTTCATCCGAATTGAATTGAGAATCATCATAATGATGAACAGTCCGACCAACATTGCCAGACTGATGGAGAGCTCCGTCCCGGTATAGGCAAAGCGTATGACCAAAGGAATCATTGTAATCAGAATAAAAGTAATGGCCGGAAGCAACATCGGCGACAGCGATGTCATCGAACCAGCGGCAACCCCGCCGAGCATGAGAGTCACAATGGCCTGATGAACTACAGAATCCTCAGCAAACATAATAATGGCCGGTGCTCCCCAAAGAACCGCAGCCAAAACTGTGCCGATCAACAGGAGCGTCAGCCAGCTCCTGGAATATTTCGATTCTGGAGATGCGCCATAGTAGGCAAAAGCGAGCCAGCCACGAAGTAGAGAGAATCCTAGAATGGAAGTTAGCCAGATATGTAAAACGGTATGATCAATGACATCCCAAAGAAGAAACGCCAAAAAGGGAGCGATAATAAAAGTTAGGGAAAGCGTAAGCGGTAATGCTGAAAAAAGCAGCTTGACCTGTTCGAACCTGACAAGTCCTTCACTATCTTGCTCGGCCGGGTAACTGGCCCCTTCACTCTCCGCCATCGCTGGATTGTGGGCCTAGAGAAAACGAAACTCAAGATGTTCGAATATTCTCTGGTAGCAACACAACCTAAAGCAACTGCCCTGGCAGGAATGGAGGCATCGGCACACCCATACCATCGGCCACGGCACGAAGCAGTTCCGCTTCATCCACCGAGACATGATCATTGCTGACCACGCATTCGATACATGCAATCAACACCTGTTTCTTGATAGCAGGGGAAGCCACGCGCAACTTCTTCAATGCCTGATCGAATTGTCTGAGCCCACAGCTCTCCTCATCCGGCAATGCTGTATAACGCTGGTTTTTATCCAGTCGAAGCATGCCCTTGGCATACGCCTGCGCCACTTTTGACTTTCCGGCACGGGCAAGCATTGCCAACACACAGGAACAATCACCTAATAGATTATCGATGTTCTGGTAGACTTTCTCGGTGGAGGGTCTCGAGGAACCCGAAAAATATCCATCCAAATGCTGCAACAGGATGCGATGAATCGTGTAATCGAACAGCGTTACCTTGTTATCCGCCTTGATCAGCAGCTTCACAGTGCCCCTAAACGTACGATACTGATCGTGTGATAACTGCTGTAGCGTGGGTAATACGATATCCATTAAAGGCAAACGCAATTCCGGGGCAAGCCCCCCCACAATCGGTTGAACTTCGAGAGTCTCACGGAACACAGCCGGATCGGCATGCTCTTTGAGAATATCGAGCTGCACGGCACGCGCCTTGGCATTCGCATCCAACAACAATGCATAAACTACTGCCCTTGCCGTGTAGGGCTCGTGTGAAAACTTCTTCAGGCGATCCGGTATCCGTACGGCAATGGCCTCAGCCACCTTCAAATGCTCCCAGTTCGGGTTGCCGATGTTTTCGATCAGCTGATCGACGCCTAAGGTCGCCACTTCGGAATTTCCCATCTTGCCGGCCACAATCTCGGCAAAGCCCATAACGCTCTGCGCCTGCGTCTCTACCGCCAGCATGCGATGCCGTGTATTCACCTTCTCGATTTTCCCATTAAACCTGGGGTCAATACGCTTGATACGATCAACCAGTGGTGGATGTGTTGCCCACCAGTCCTGTGATAGCCATGAACTTAGCGCATTGCTAAAGAAAAAATGGCTGGCTTTGTAGACCGCCGCGTGATTGATTCGAGAACCTTCCTTGAATCCACCAATCACTTTTAAAGCGCCTGCAACGCCTTCCGGATTGCGGGTGAACTGTACAGCGGCGGCATCTGCAAGATATTCGCGTTGCCGCAGTACTGCCCGTTTGATGAAGTCAGCCAAAATCATCCCAAGCGTACCAATGGAAAACAACAACAGACCCAGAATTACCAACCCGAGATAAGGGCTGCCGACATCGTACTGTCTGCCTGTCCGATGCCGGATGGTGGCCCTGCGAAAAGTCATCAGCGCAATGCCGATATCACCGACCATTTCAATGCCATACAGTACACCCATCATACGCATTTTCATGCGGGTATCGCCGTTCAGGATATGGCTGAATTCATGGGCAATGACACCCTGCAACTCATCACGGCTCATCATCTCAATTGCGCCACGTGTAACACCGATAATGTTATCGCGCGACGAGAAACCTGCAGCAAATGCATTGATCCCGGCCTGTTCGAGCACGAATACAGCAGGCACGGGAAGGCCCGATGCAATAGCCATTTCTTCAACAACGTTCAGTAACCTCCGCTCAAGCGGGCGATCAATATCAGGTGTTAACCGTGCTCCGCCGAGCATGCGTGCAAGCGCCTCACCCCCGCCCTCCGACAGTTGATGCATCTTGTATATGCTTCCCGAGACAATCACTGCAGAGGTAATTACTGAAACCCATAGCAACAGCTCAATATCCCAGAACTGATTCTTACCAACGCCAAAAAATGGCAGGGCAAACCAAGTGACTGCATATACTCCAAAAACGATCAATGCGATTGACAGGAGGTATAACGCAACCAGCAAGGCTGTATTTTTTCTTGCAAGCTCCTGATTGCCGAAAAAGTCCATGATGATCTACAAGGATCAGAAGTTTACGCGAACGGCTTCGGCTTCCTTGGGATTCATGATTTCGAATAGTCCAGCCTCTTTGAAGCCAAACAACGGCGCGAACATGATATCGGGAAAGGTTTCACGCTGGGTGTTATAGACCATCACATCATCATTGTAGGCCTGTCTCGCAAAACTCACCTTATTTTCGGTTGAGACCAGCTCTTCAGTTAACTGCTGCATATTTTTATCTGCCTTCAGATCAGGATACTGCTCCATCACCACATTCAGGCTCCCAAGCGCACCGGCGAGCAAACCTTCGGCACCCATCAGCGCCTTCATCGCCCCCATATCGCCGGGATTGCGTGCCACTTTCTTCATGGCTCCCAGAGCCTGATTACGCGCCTCGATCACTGCCTCCAGCGTTTCGCGCTCGTGCTTTAAATAGGCTTTGGCGGTCTCGACCAGATTCGGAATCAGGTCGTAACGGCGCTTAAGCTGCACATCGATCTGCGCGAACGCATTCTTGAAGCGGTTGCGCAACTTTACCAGCCGGTTGTAAATTGCAATAACGTAGACGATAAGAAGTAGCGCCAACACACCAAGCGCAATCAAAAAATTAATCATGGCAGGAACCCTCCGTTGATATCATAACCGATTTACAGTCGCAGCACGCGATGGCGGTTTATCTTCGCGCACAAAATACAACAAGAGTGCACCGGCTACAAACAACAACACGACAGCCAGAAGAGAGAGGCGTGCACTACCGGTGAGTATACTGGCCAGCCCCATTAAAAATGGCCCGAGAATAGCAGCAAATTTACCGAGCATATTATAGAAACCGAAAAACTCGGCTGCCTTGTCCGCCGGGATCAGACGTGCATACATCGAGCGACTGAGCGACTGCACGCCACCCATCACCAAACCGATCACACCGGCCAACCAAAAGAAGTCGGTTGCTTTCTCCATATACATGGCCCATAAGCAGGCGAGCGTAAACACAGCGATACCGATCAGAATACCCCGCTTGGCTCCGATCCAAACGGCAATTCTCCCCCAAGCAAGCGCCGCTGGAAATGCGACAAATTGGGTTAACAACAGTGCACCCAGCAATACGTCCGAGGCGAAACCGAGAGCAAGACCATAATCGACCGCCATACGGATCACTGTGCCGATACCATCGATGTAGAGAAAATACGCAGCCAGGAATAGCAGCACCCTGCGGAATCCCTGAAGGTGCCGAAAGGTATCGAGAAATTGCCTCCAGCCAGAAACAATGGCCGCATGCATTCCCTGCGACGGCGCTTTGCGAGCCTCCTGCACACGAACGAACAAAGGAATCGAAAACAGTGCCCACCATACCGCCACCATCAAGAACGACACACGCACCGCCGCAGTCGCATCACTGAGCCCGAACCATGTGGGTCTGAGCGTCATCCCTATATTCACAGTAAACAGCAAAGCGCTACCAATATAGCCATATGCATAACCTGTAGCGGAAACCCGGTCGAAATCCTTGACTTCAGCCACATCCACCAACATGGAATCGTAAAAAACAATCGCGCCGGTCACACCGATCGAAGCCAGCATAAACAACACCGCCGCCATAACCCAATCGCCCTGCTGCACGACAAACAGACCTGCCGTCGTCAACACACCGAGTCCTGTAAACCAGCCGATAAAACGTTTTTTTAGACCGCCGCAATCTGCAATTGCCCCAAGCACCGGCGCAAATAGCGCAATAATCAACCCTCCGAGCGCGCTGACCACGCCGAGCCAAAAAGTACTTTCATTAGGTGAAAGGGCAGCTCCCCAGTACTGCTTGAAAAAAACCGGAAAGAAGCCTGAAACCACCGTCACGAAAAAGGCCGAGTTGGCCCAATCGTACATCAGCCAGCCTCGTTGCTGCCGTGCTCGGGCTTGCTTGTCATGCTCCATGGCGGGAAGATACGTCGAAACCCTTGCATGTAAACTCAGTCTGCGCTTTTTCATACTGGTGACCTGGATCATAACCATGTCATCCGAGCGTGCTATTGTCACTTTTGTGGGTGTAAATCCCAAGGAGCGCCGACATGGGAATGCTCAAAGTACTACTAATCGACGACGATGACCGGGTCCTCAAGGCCTACGGCCGCTTTCTCAGCTATGCCAATCTCGTCACCACCGCCGCCACTTGCGAGGAGGCCTTGCGGATTATCCGGGAGACTCCGGAAAAGGCCGAAATCATCGTCAGCGATTTCTGCATGCCTGATATGGAAAGCAGTGAATTCTTCACCAGCATGCGATCTCTAAGCCGCGCGCCGATCATTGTCATTACAGGTTTCGCCTCACACCCTGAGCTTAAAAAGCTCCATGCCGCGGATATTCAGGTGCTGGAAAAACCGGTTCGCCTCAACCTGCTGCAGCAACTGATCCAGCAAACGGCACAGGCCGCAACCAAACAATCCCCTTAGCAAAATGCGCCGTTACTACTTCGAGCAGAAAGATTAAAAACTTGCTATACTTACTTGGTTATTGATTAAATTCATGCCTGTCGTGCATCGGCTGTTTGACGCGCAGCAGCAATGGAGAGATGCCGGTTATGGAAGAACGAAGCCTGAATATACTGCTGGTCGATGATGACGTTCAGGTTCTGAGCGTGCATGAGAGCCTGCTCAGGCACATGCAGCATAAGGTGATGTCATCCATGAGTCCGAGCGAAGCCCTCGAAGTGATTAAAAATGTCCCTGATATCGACATGATTATCACCGATTTTCGCATGCCGGAAATGGACGGTGCCGAATTCATTGAACGACTGCGCAAGATTACCGACGTGCCGGTCATCGTCGTCACCGGTTATGCCGAAGAGGCCGGGCTGGCCGGGCTGCATACACAGGGAATTACGATTATGAGTAAACCTGTTCGTTATGCGGCTTTGAAGAACTATATTTCCGAACTTCCGGACACGAATTAAGTATTTAGCGCCTCAGCGCATCCAGATTGCCACCAGCCCGTCGAATTCCGCCCCCCACTCGCAAGATTTCTTACACTTCCCACCCATGCAATGATCACTCGCATAGCAAGGAACAAGCTCCTGCTTTTGCTGGATCGCACGAATCACCTCCTTCCTGGATGATTTCGAACTGAATCCATTCAGCCCAAGACTCAGAGCCCTTTGAATAAGCACTCCGTCGGCTTGTAGTGGCATCACCTACCCCGAAATTTTATCTGTGTGCTTATTTAGACGCTTCAGACTCAGCTGTCAAACTAGCGGGAAGACCTTCAGGAAAGGCGCGGCGGAAATCTTCCGGCGTGTCGATATCGAAACCCACTTCAAGACATTCGACGGAGAGTTCATTTTCAGCAACTCGTGACAGGGTTGAAGTAAACACATGTGAAGAGCTCCAGGGGATTTCGTAAAATAGACGATCACAGGGCGCGGCCATGCCTATCAGATCGTAGCCACCATCCTCCACCGGGCCAATCACCACATCATACTCACGTAGCGCATCCTGCGCCTCAAGCAAGCGCAAACCGGGCATGTGCGGCGAATCTGTGCCAAGAAACAATACGGCATCCGCCCCCTCATCAAACCCCTGATGCATCAGCCTGCACATTCTCGCACCAAGATCACCCTCTCCCTGCGCGACTACATGGCAGGGAACTTGTGTGAAAAACGGATGAGAAGGATCGTCGGCAGCAAGCCATACAATCGGAAATATATCCATTACGCGCCGTATCACCATCTCCGCCATCTTTTGATGCAGCGCGGCCGCTCCCTCCTCTCCATACTCAACGGCCAGACGGGTTTTCACCTTCCCGGGCAGTGGCGCCTTGCACATAATGATGACAATCAACGCACATCGTTCCTGTACATTTTTGCAAGCCGATCCGGGCTCACCCCAAACCAGTAAAACAGTCTGATTTTCCACATCAACAGAACGGTACGAAAAATGCCATGTTGCTCCCAACGGCGGCTTGAGGTCACCACCTTATTGCGAAGGCATATAACATGCCCGGCCCGTTTCAGACGTCTGGAGAACTCGATATCTTCCAGTATTGGTTGTTCCGGAAAGCCACCCAGTGACTCAAACACATCGCGGCGCACAAACATGGCCTGATCACCGGTACTGATCCGGGTCAGACGGGAACGAAGATTGATCATAAACTCGATCACTCGAAACATCACCCCTTTGCCTGATAACCGCACATCGAAGCGCCCACCCACAATATCAGGGTAGCGCTCAAACAACACAGAAATAAGTTTGAAAGCATCCTCACCGACATCCGTATCGGCATGTAAGAAAACCAGAATATCTCCACGCACACGCCTGGCGGCCTCATTCATCTGCAGCGCCCTGCCCTGCCTGCTGGCAATCCAGTGCGCCCCCAGCGCATCGAGAATATCCTGCGTGCCATCGGTCGAACCACCATCAACAAATATCACTTCGCCGACATGCCACTCCTCCGCCTTTTCAAGCAGCGACTCAACCCGCTGCCACTCATTCAGAACCGGAATTACCACACCTATCGCCACAATAAACACCCCCTGCGGCTATTCTTCACCCTCTCTTAACGCACCGCCACCGGCACCCAGCCACTCCCCTCCGAGCGAAAGTTGGTTACCTGCCCTTGCCATGCACGACCCGCTACAGCAATGAGATTCTCCCCATGCATGAACAATCGCATATCGAACTTGAACAACTCTCCACCAATCTCGATATGGCTTGCCGGCACAAATTGCTGCACCACTGTCTCCGCGTCCGGCATAGCATCAAAGCGAGTGCGACTCACCGACTTCCCAAGCAGCACACCCTTACCGCCATGCCTCGCTGCCGGTTTAAAAACCCAATTATTCCGGGTGCTCCATGCCTGCCCCCGATCCATTTCGGACAGACGATGCGCCTCGGGCACCACAGAACGAATCAGCGAAAGCTCATCCGCAAAAACGATGCCATCGAGCAAACCGGGGCGCCACCAGTCCGCCATGCGCGTCTTGTCACCCAGCAGCGCATAACTGCGAGGATTGGGCGACAGCTGAATCGCGCCGTTTTCATAAGCACTGCGAATATGTGCAAGCGCATCCGACTCAAGATAAAAGTCGGTATGGCGATTGTAGATTGCATCCAGATGCACCCCTTCAACATTCAGGCCATCTGTGCCTAGCCGGACATCTTCGGGAGAGACTACGAGCACGGTACGGCCGGCATTTTCCAGCAACTCTTGATAAGCCTTCATCTCGGGAAACATGAATTGCTTTTCAATATCTTCATCCATAATGGCAATGTGCTGCCAGCTTGAGGGGAACATCCCGAGCAGCCGCTCTTCCAGACTACCGGCCAGCGCCGGGTGATCGGGCTGGGGGATCCACGTCTCGCTCTTTACATACAGCCCGCCGGCATTGTTGTTGATCTCGATAAGCTTGGGCCCCGCCCCCGTCAGGTGAAAATCATACCCCATCAACACACTGGGCATGCCGGGGTCGATCCGGGCCGTGGCCGGCAACTCTGCATCAAGTGCCGCAAGGTATTCAGGCCGGAACTTCAATTGATGCATACAACGCGCAAAACGCAGCATGGTTTCAAAATCTGCTTCAGAGATGACGACGGGCTCAGTTGTGGCCAATTGCATAGCGGACAAACTACCTCCGGCCACGACGAGCTCAAGGACTACATCTTTGCGCAAGTTGCAGATACCATCCACCGCCATGTCAACCAAACCACAACTCCCTTCCCTGCAACTTGAAGAGATGAAACAACTGGTTGTGTCGTGGGGAGAATCAAGCTTTCGTGCCAAACAAATCCTCGACTGGCGCAACAAGGGAATCCTGAACCCTGATGAGATGCGCAACCTGCCGGCAGGCCTGCGTAAAAAAATAGCCACCGAGCTGATATGCGAGCCGCTTACACAGAAAGTCAAACAGGTCTCGGAAGATGGCACGCGCAAATATGTCTATGCCCTGGCCTCCGGCAAAACCATTGAAACGGTCTACATCCCGGAAGTGGAACGCGGCACGGTCTGTGTATCCTCACAGGTCGGTTGCATACTGGATTGTCCGTTTTGCCATACCGGTACGCAGGCGTTTGAGGCCAACCTCAGCAGTGGCGAAATCGTGGCCCAGGTGCTGGAGGTGATGCGGGATTTGCGTAGCGACCCTCTCGACAACGGACTTTCCAATACCGTCACCCATGTGGTCTACATGGGTATGGGCGAACCACTCGCAAATGAAACTGGCGTGCATGGCAGCCTCGACATCCTGATGTCCGAGGAGGGGCTCAACATCTCGCGGCGACGTATCACCGTTTCCACCTCGGGACTGATCCCGGCGATTGAACGTCTGGGCGAAAAGTATCCGGTGAATCTGGCGATTTCACTGCATGCAGCCACCGACGCCTTACGAAATGAGCTCGTACCCATCAACAAAAAATATCCGCTTTCCGAATTACGCAAGTGTCTGGCTGGCTACCCGCTCGGCAAGCAACGCCATATCACCTTTGAATATGTGCTTCTCTCCGGCATCAACGACCGCGATGAAGATATCGATGCGCTCGCACATTTTGTCCGACTGGAGAATGAGCGCATCAACCTCATCCAGTTCAATCCTTATCCCGGAAGCCCCTATGTCGGTGCCCCGAAAGAGGAGCTGGATCGGTTTGCCAAACAGTTGATTCACAGGGGTATTCGTGCCACCGTACGGAAATCACGGGGACAGGATATCATGGCCGCCTGCGGGCAACTTAAATCCGCATCGTAGCGATGGCCTGCCCCCTCGGGAGAGGGAAAATGCAACGAGCACGCACAGGAATTATCGGCGGCAGCGGCCTGTATGGTATTGAGGGTATTCGGGTACTCGATGAGCTGGAATTTCAGACGCCATTCGGCAAACCATCCGACAACCTGATTCTGGCCGACATCCATGGCCACGAAGCGGTTTTTCTCCCCCGCCATGGCCGAGGACACCGGATTCCACCTCACAAAATCAACTACCGCGCCAATGTCTACGCCATGAAGCTGGCGGGTGTTTCGCAAATCATCTCCATCTCTGCGGTTGGCTCACTGCGCAAAGAGATCGCTCCGGGACACTTTGTGCTGGTCGACCAGTTCGTGGATCGCACCCATGGCCGTGAATCAAGCTTTTTTGACGGCCCGATTGTCGCGCATGTCTCCATGGCCGATCCGGTCTGCGCCCGCATGCGCAATGCACTGCTCTCGGCTTGCAGCAAATCCGATATCACCCTGCACGAACGCGGCACCTACATCTGTATGCAGGGTCCTCAATTCTCTTCAAGGGCCGAGTCCGAACTCTATCGTTCCTGGGGTATGGATGTGATCGGAATGACCAACCTTCCCGAGGCCAAACTCGCCCGCGAAGCGGAGATTTGTTACAGCACAGTGGCAATGAGCACCGACTATGACTGCTGGCATGAAGAAGAAGAAGACGTAAATGTGAGCTCCATCATCGAAATTATGCATGCGAACGTCGAGAAAGCGCAGGCCATGATCAAGACTTTCTTCGCCGAACACGATCCGTTGGAAAGCGCGTGCCCTTCCGGCTGCCAGCATGCGCTACAGCATGGCATTTTCACTGATCTTAAGCAGCACGATGACGATGCGGTTCGCCCCATCCATGCACTGGTGGAGCGTTTTTTATGAGGCGACTCATCATCGCCACCCTGATACTTACATCACTACTGCCAGCCGCATGTGGCGGCAAGCAAGTTGATCCTGTAACCGCTAAACGGGCTGACTTGCACTACAAGGTGGGCATTGACGCTCTTTCCCGGGGGCAGTTGCCGAGAGCATTTGAAGAGCTGCTGCTGGCTGATGAAATCCGTCCTGACCATGCCGAAACCCTGAGCGCGCTGGGCTATGCATGGCGATTGCGCAGCGAATTGAAAAAATCCGAGCAATCCTACAAGCGGGCATTGCGAGCCTCCCCATCCTCTTCGATCTATAATAATTATGGCAGTCTGCTGCTACAGATGAATAAACCCAAACTGGCTGAAAAACAGTTTCGGCTGGCATTGGAAGATCCCCGTTACCGCAGTCAGGATATGGTTTACCTAAATCTTGGTGACGCACTGCTTGCGCAGGATAAATTCAACGACGCCGTAGCCGCTTACCGTCAGGCTACGCTGATCAACCCCAATCAAAAAACACTGGCCATGCTCAAAGAAGCCAATGCATATCTGAAATTCAATCGCCTGCACTACGCCCGGACCATGTATGAAACCATTTTTTCTGAGCAGCCGCAAAACAGAGCCGCTCTTGAAGGTCTCGTTGATGTATTAAAGAGACAGAAAAATTTTACAAAAGCAAGACAACATCTGAAAACTTACCGAAGCAAAGCGACTGACCCGCTCGATAAAGCGTGGGCCAGTGACGAACTTGAGGGAATTAACAGCCATGACTAACCACGCCGAAGAGCAACATGCCAACATCAGGGACGATCAAGCATCTGCAGGTTCTCGCGAAGAGCTGCAAAAAAGTGTTGGTCAGCGCCTGCGACAAAAGCGAGAGCAGATGAAATATCAAATCAGGGATGTCGCCAATAACCTGAAGCTAAATACCGAGTATCTAGAAGCCATTGAACATGGTGACTGGAGCGGCCTTCCGGGCGAGGCATATGCCATTGGCTTTTTGCGCCAGTACTCAAGCTATCTCGAGGTTGATCTTGGTGAAGACATCCAGCACCTCAAGTCCGGTGAAATCCGTCTGACCAAACCACTGACCTTTCCAGACCCGCCTATCGCCCCGGCCAAGACCTGGGCCATGGGCACTGCCGCAGCATTTGTTTTGCTCTTCATTCTCTTCAATGTCTTTAATCAGGGCGACGAAGAGATGGTGCCTGTGACCCCCACTGCAAGTGAGCAACAGCAGGCCGCATCAGAGACCGATGTATCAGTCATGGAAGAGGAAGAGACCCAGCCCGTCGCAGCTGCCACGCCTGCGGTTCCGACACCCGAAACAACACAGGCAGCGCCTGCGCCGGAAATAGCAGCAGGATCATCACTGCACACCTATGTATTCCGTTCCGGGGAAACGCCGGTCTGGCTCCAGATTGTTGATCCGCAAAAGGAAGAGACTCTTCCTATCAAAGAGGCGCTGGCACAGGCCAATGAACGTTTCAGCATTGAAAGCAATTCACCTGAACTCATTCTGACCTGTGGCAATGCAGCCTCTCTGGAAATCAGTATCGACGGTGTTGTCGTTGCCCCAATGGGCAGCCTTGGCAAACAGGATCAGGTGCTGCGAAATTACAAGCTTGTGCCTCCAAAGAAAAAAAACCGGGGCTGATGTAACAACTTGAATTTGCCACCGGACTCCTGCAATCTTGCGTACGCAAATCAGGCAGGGGGAAGATTGCATGAGCAGCGTTAATTTCGATGTGGCACGCCGGAATATGGTGGAGTATCAGATTCGCTGTTGCAAAGTACTGGATCCTGTCGTCCTGGACACGTTACAAAGCATGCCACGAGAGAACTTCCTGCCCGAAAATGTGCGGAACCTCGCATATATGGAAGGGCACGTGCCACTACCCTGCGGGCAGGAGATGCTCTCACCGCTGCAAGAGGCCAGCATCATGCAGGCGCTCGACCTGCAAGGAACCGAAAGCGTACTCGAAATCGGAACCGGAACTGGTTACCTGACCGCCCTGCTGGCCATGCATGCTGCCAATGTGCTGAGCTGTGAGATTCATCAGCCAGTCGCCGAACTCGCCGTCAATAATCTTCGCGCCCACGGTGCCGACAATGCAAAAGTCGTGAACATCAATGCCATGCAAGAGAACGAGATTAAAAAAGCGGTTGGAAAGCAAAAATTTGACGTCATTGTTGTTGGTGCGGCCCTGAGTGAAATCCCAGCACATATCAGCAACCTGCTTGCCGATTCCGGGCAAATGATCGCTTTTGTGGGCTGTAACCCTCTTGTCGTACTCACGCACTTCAGCAAAATTGGTGACGTCTGGCAACGCACCGAGATTTTCGAAACACTGCTTAGTGATATGGAAGGGCTGCCGGAGCGCCGCGAACTCGTTTTCTAGTTCCTGATTGCGTCGCGAGGCCTCACTGCTGCTGCGCTTTTAATATCACTTCTTTTCGTTATGATTGCCTGCATGATCAAACATGCGGCTCCAATCAACCCCAATGAAGAACCTGCGGAAATTTCTCGCCGAAACCTGATCAAAACGGGCTTTGCTGCCGTTGCCTGTCTTGGCCTGCCCGCTTCTGTACAGGCCATGTCATCCACCCCCCTCAGCAAGGAAACAGCCGTTTTCAGCAAGGAAGAGATCGCAGCCGCTCTCGAAAAGGATTTCAAACTGGATCAGGCCGAAACCCTGCGCCTTCTCGAAAGTGCCGAGTATATCCCCAGCATCATCCGTCGTATTACCACGCCTTATGAATCAAAACCCTATGCGCTCTATCGACCACTGTTTGTCTACAGAGGCCTGGCCGACAAAGGCCAGGAATATATTGAAAAGCACCGGGCCATCTTCGATGCCGCCATGCAAAAATATGGTGTCGAATCTGAGATTATTGCTGCCATCCTTGGTATGGAGACCCGCTTTGGGAGCAATCGCGGCAATGATCGCGTGCTCGACTCGCTCTATACGCTGGCGGCTGGCTTCCCACGCCGCGCCGGTTTTTTTCGGAACGAACTTGGTCATTTCTTGCTGATGTGCAAAGAGGAGAAGCTAGACCCCAAAGAGGTGCTCGGCTCCTATGCCGGGGCTTTTGGTACCACGCAGTTCATCCCCTCCTCCTTCCGCCAGTATGCCGTGGATGCGGATAAGGATGGCCGACGCGATGTATTTGACTCGCCGACAGATATCATCCACAGCGTTGCACACTACTTTTATCGCTATGGCTGGGAGACCGGGAGGCCGATTGCCAACTGGCTTCCCTCAATACCGTACACCGCATGGATGAAAAAAGCGCAGAAGCGCGAAACCCGGGACTGGTATACTCTGGCGGAGCTACGGCGTCGTGGTCTGAAGAACGTTCCCGAAGGCTGGAACGATGACGATAAAGTGTCTCTGATCGTTTCTCAGACTGCACTTGGAAGAAAGGTGGCACTGGTACACCACAATTTCCACGTTATCACGCGCTGGAACCGCTCCTACAATTACGCTCTGGCTGCCAGCGAACTGGCTGGCATGATGGGTTGCGATTCATGCATCGTTCAGCGCTAATCCTTATTGTCTCAGCAGCAGCTCTACTCCTTCTCCTCACAAGCTGCGGCAGCCGATATCCTACGCAGGATCGCGCACCCTCCGATGCTGAATATCGCGCCGCCACGGCACGAGGTGACCGACTGCCAACGGGCAGCGGAGGCAGCCACAAGGTAGGTAAGCCCTACACCGTAGCGGGTGTCACCTATTACCCTTTGGCGACAGCATCCGGTTACGATGCGACCGGCACAGCCTCCTGGTATGGCGCAAAATTTCACGGCAGAAAGACTGCAAATGGTGAGCGCTACGACATGTATGCCATGTCGGCGGCCCACACCACGCTGCCGATGCCTTCGATGGTGCGAGTCACTAATCTTGAAAATGGGCGGTCGGTGGTGGTACGAGTCAATGATCGCGGTCCCTTCGCCAAGGGTCGTCTGATCGATCTCTCCTACGCCGCAGCCAAAAGTCTTGGCTACACCGATCAGGGTACCGCCAGGGTACGTGTGCAATCACTGGATGCCGCACACAACGCTCCCGCCCCATCGCCAACACCACCGCGCCCTGCGGCTGCCCGCATATATCCCGCAGGTACCGTATTCCTGCAATTGGGCGCCTTTTCGACCGAAAGCCGTGCCAATGAGCTGCGCCAGTCTCTGGTCTCCTATTACCCCTCGATTAAGGTACATCCGGCTTCCCGCAACGGCATGCCCCTGTACCGGGTGCGAATTGGACCGGTACCCAATGTCGACGACATCGAAAACTTGATTCTCTCCCTGCAACAGCACGGCTTTACGGATGCCATCGTGGTGGTTGAATGAGTCCGCGTCGCCCGACCATCGCCGCTTTCGGTTCTTCGCGAGTCTCCGAACAGGACCCTCGCTTTCACGATGCCGAACTACTCTGTGAAAAACTCGCCCGAGCCGGTTTTGATGGCCTGACCGGAGGCCATCAGGGCATGATGGCGGCCTTCGCACAAGGGATTCACAAGGGAGGCGGCCATGTGCGCGGCATTACACTGGAGCGTTTCCCCACCCCACCTGGCAACAAGCTCAGCGAGGAGACCCGCGCACACGATTTCTTCGACCGCATGCGTCAGCTCATCGAGGAGGCTGATGCCTATCTCGTGCTGCCCGGCGGCCTCGGCACTCTGGCCGAGCTGGCCATGAGCTGGGATCTGCTCGCCATCCGCGTACTGGAATCGCGTCCACTCGCCATCTATGGCGAAATGTGGGAGCCGGTGCTCAATGTACTGCACAAGCAGCTCATCATGTCGGTCAATCACGGTTTCGAGTCGATTTTGCTGTGCGGTTCACACGAGGAAGCCATTCAACACTTCTCCCCTATCTTGAAAGCATGAGCGACTTTAGCGACATCCGGCTGCAAGTGCCGGAACAAGCCGGAGGTGTCCGGCTGGATACCTTTCTTGCCGAGCAAACCTCCTTTTCACGCCGCCGCCTGCGTCGCGCCATTGATGAGGGCGGCATCTATATCAATAAAAAACGCTGCCGCAAGGCAGGGCAACAACTCAAGGGCGGTGAGTCGCTGCGAATCGTGATTTTGGAAAACGAAACACTAACGCCATTCCAGCCGGACCAGCTTCTCTGGCAGCAAAACGGCCTCTACCTGATCCACAAACGAAGCGGCCAGTACTCGCAGGAGGCCCTGCACCGGAGTATGGGAACGTTACCGCATGAACTGGCCAGCTATCTCGCTATGAAGCCTGCCGAGGCGAAGCAGCTACGGCCGGTGCACCGGCTTGATCGCGGCACCTCGGGACTATTACTGCTGAGCTCCAACCCAAAACTCCTGCAACATCTGCAAGCCCACTGGCAGCAGCAAGTCAGTAAATCATATCTCGCCGTGGTGGAGCCGGCTCCGAAGTGGAACACTCAACACATTGAACTGGCCATCGGCAAGAGTCGCGATGAGGCAGGCCGTTACCATATCGAAAAAACTGGCCGCCCCTGCCTAACCGATGCCGAAGTGATCGAGCATCGTGGTTACCGCGCCCTGCTCAAGCTTGTACCACATACCGGACGCACGCATCAATTGCGCATCCATCTCGCCGCGCTCGGCTGCCCTATTCTTGGCGATACAAGATACGGGGGGAAAAAACATTCGCGTTTGATGTTGCATGCTCATACCCTTTGCGTGCAGCCTCCGGCGCTCTCAACAACACATGAATGGAAAACGGATCCTGAGGAGGATTGGATATGGTAATGCTTCGGGCAATTTTAACCCTGACTCTTTTGCTACTGGCAAACACCGCAATGGCGATTGACTGGCCGCAAGCGCCGAAGCTCGAAGCAAAATCGTGGGTGCTGCTGGATGCCCGCTCCGGTCAGATTGTTACTGCCCACGATGAGCACCTGAAGCTTGCACCTGCCAGCCTGACCAAAATGCTAACCCTCTACGTCGCCTTCTCCGATCTGAAACTCGGCCGCCTGAATCTGGATGAGCAGGTTAATGTCAGCACAAAAGCCTGGAAGATCGGCGGCAGCACCATGTTTCTCGATCCGCGCATGCACCCGACCGTCAGGGAGGTGCTGCACGGTATCGCCACCCTATCCGGCAACGATGCCTGCATCGCACTGGCCGAACACATGGCTGGTTCCGAAAAATCTTTCGTCAACATTATGAATACTACAGCAGCCGGGATCGGCATGAAGGAGTCTCACTTCGTCAACGCCACGGGCTTCCCCGATGATAACCATTACAGCACTGCAAATGACATGGCGCTGCTCGGCGCTGCACTCTGGCGGGAGTTTCCCGAACAATACAAAATTTTTGCTGAGAAAGAGTTCACCTATGCCAATCATACGCAACCAAATCGCAACCGCCTGCTCTGGCGGGATAATCGCGTGGACGGCATCAAAACCGGGCACACCGAAGAGGCCGGATACTGCCTGGTAAGCTCCGCGGAAGAGGATCAGACCCGTTTTGTTTCCGTTGTGCTCGGCACCGCCACGATGAATGCACGAGAAGCACAATCGCAAATCCTGCTCAATTATGGCTTCCGAAATTTCACCACTGTCCGCCCGGCAGAACAGGATATCCGGCGTGAAGTCGAGGTATTTGAGGGCGATGAAAATAGCGTCTGGTTGCGTCCGGCCACGCCGGTCTGGCTCACTGTTCCGAAAGGGTATGAAACCAATGTTGGCTTTCGCCTGCGCTATGAATCACCAGTGAAAGCACCACTGAAAAAAGAGCAGCATCTCGGCATCATTGAAGCCTTCGTCAAAGAGGGAGGCAGCAGCAAACTTCTCACCAGCATTCCGATGCAAACAGCCAACGCCGTTGGCCGGGCCTCATGGTTTGGGCGCAAAGTGGATGGTTTCCGTCTCTGGCTGCGTGACGAGCAGGAAGAAAACGCACAGCCTTGAGCCTCACCGCATGGGTTAATGGCAATTTCGTGCCGCTTGAGGATGCCCGCATCCATATCGAAGACAGGGGATTCCAGTTTGCCGATGGCGTTTATGAAGTGATCGCCTGCATCGGCGGCACCTTTCTCGAACTGGAGCCGCACCTGGAGCGACTGGAACACTCGTGCCACGAAATCCATATCCAGCCCCCAATGCTGCTGAAGGAGCTTGCGGCGCTGGTGCGCGAACTGTATGCGAAAAATCCGTTCAGTGACGCGATGATTTACATCCAGGTGACCCGCGGGCAAGCCCCCCGTACACACCTGATCGACACCAGCCTCACCCCATCGCTGATCCTCACCGCGCGTGAGCTGCCAAAGCCGAGCGCCGAAAAACTTGAAACCGGCACCACAGGCATCACACTTTCTGATATCCGCTGGCGGCGTTGCGATATCAAATCCACGGCGCTGCTAGGCAGTGTGCTCGGGCGCTTCGAAGCTCAGCGCCAGCAGGTGGATGAGGCCTACTGGCTCGATGATGAGGGCCATGTACTGGAAGGGTGCGCCACCAATATCTTTGCGGTCATTGATGGAAAACTGGTCACCCACCCGCTCGATCATCGCGTGCTGGGCGGCATCACGCGCAACATGGCGATCCGCTTGGCGCTTGGCGCCGGGATACCGGTTGAAGAACGGCCCTGGAAACTTTCGGAAGCGGGACTTTCAGAGTGCATGATGAGCAGCACCACCAATGCGGTTCTTCCGGTCACGCAAATCAACCACCAGCCGGTTGCTGACGGCATACCGGGCCCCGTGAGTCGAAAAATCCGTGAGCTGATCCTCGCAGAGTTCGACGCCCTGAGGCAGCAATGAGCGCACCGCAGCGCATCCGCGCCGTTTTCTTCGATATGGACGGCACTATCGTCGACGGCTTCTCCCCTATCCTGTATGGCCTGAACAAGGCGCTGGAGATGCTGGGGAAGCCTGCGATGACTCAGGAAGAAGTAGTGCGTCATACGGGCAAGGGCGAAGGCAGTATCGTGACGCTGTTCGGCGAGCGCAGGGAAGAGGCCCTGGCTTTTTTCCACAAGCATCACGACGAATATATCCGCGAGGTGAAAGCGCTCGAAGGTGCCAGTGAATTGCTGCAATGGCTACACGAGCGGCAGATTCCCGTTGCCATCGTCACCAGCAAATCGCAGGTGCGTGCCGAAATCCAGCTCGAACACCTGGGCTGGATGCCCTATATCTCCGCTATTATCGGGCTGCTGGAGGGGCGCAGGCAGAAGCCTGATCCACACACATTGCATCTTGCCTGCGAAGCGCTGAACGTCGACCCAACCGATGCGATCATGGTTGGCGATGGCACTGCCGACATGAAAGCGGCGATTGGCGCGGGTAGTTTCCCGGTCGGACTGGCCGGTGGCTTTTCGTCGGACGAATTGCAGGAGGCCGGAGCGGCCATCTGTTTCGATAATCTGAAGGACGTACACACATGGCTGACAACGCAGATCAACTGATTCGCTTCCTGCTGCCGGAAGCGAAGGCTCGCGGCGCATTCATTCGTGGCAGCGGTATTGTGGCCGACGGTACTCGTGTCCACGGGTTGGTCGGCGAGCCGGGCCACCTGTTCGGGCAAGCGCTAATTGCCTCCATCCTGCTGCTCTCCGTCAGCAAGGGCGGTGTGCGGCAAGTGCTGCAGCTCGATGCGAAAGACCCGACCACGCCGATGCGCCGCATTCTGGTCGAGGCAAGGCCGGGGGCAGTGCGCGGTTATATGAACTGGCACGAAGACGAGCCCTCGGTGCACCCGGGCGGACACGGCATCTCGGCATGGCTCGGAAAACCGATCCGCCTCTCCACGGTGCGCGATCTCGGCTTCGGCCAGCCTTATGTCTCCACCATCGAACACGATTCCGATTTCATGGCCGATCATATCCTGCACTATCTCAACCAATCGGTGCAGGTCCAGGCCGATATCACTATCGACGACAGCACAGGCATCATGCTGGAAGCGATGCCGGGTTGTGACGATGAATCGTGGTTCTCCGCTATTCGCGCCATGGCCAAGATCAGCCGCAAAGAGCTACTGAACGCGACTCCGGAAACCGTCTTGAAGCACTTCGATTCTCTTGGTTGCAAGATCGTGGGGCGCGACGACTACAGCTACAGCTGCGGTTGCAATGCCAAGGCGATGGCGGAATCTCTCAAACAGATTCCGCGCGAGCAGCTTGAAGATCTGGTGAACGACAACGGCAAAATCCTCATCGCCTGCCAGTACTGCGAATCCAGCTACGAACTCGA